>NZ_QDAH01000005.1 GCF_003075415.1 Microvirga sp. KLBC 81 | reverse complement strand
TCTCGTTGAGCCTGAGGCGTGCCGCAACTATTTCACCGCCGCCGGATACGGATTCGTCTGAATGCCCGATGCTCTAGGCAATCACACCCGCCCCAGAGCCCAAGGCACGTGAGCACGATGACACCGGTAGAGAGTAGCCGCCGCTGGTATGAAGCGTCGCGCCATCGCTCATGCTGCCCCCCTCGCTGAGGCAGGGTCTGAGCCCAGGATAAAGCTTCACAGTTTTCACAACCAGTTCAGCGCAGGGACGCTCCTGCATGCCCAACGCTCGGCGCGCCCCGCAGGGTCGGGCTGGATAAGCGTATCGCCCCAGTCTGGGAAAAAACTTAGAGCGCATCCTGCCGTATCGATATTCTTAGCAAGGAGTTGAGATGCCATGAAATCGACCGACGCCAGAAAGGGCCGCCGTGGGTCAATAGCGCCCCCTACCCTTTTGACGGTCCGCATTGGGCGTATAGTGTCCAAGGCCAAGTCAAGCCCGACAGCAATGCAATCTCTGCAGGCCTACAGCATCGGACCCAAAAGTGGATTTGCACTTTTGGGACCCATCCGATGCTTTCTCCTTGAATGAGAGCATCGTTCAGGCGGAAAACCGGATCCACTTTTCCGCACGATGCTCAACCGCTGCACGGCTTGATGGTCCACCAGACTGTTTGATGCTACAATTCATTTGAAGGGTACAAGGGCCTCACCACCTGGGAGATCGGTGCGTGCGCCTGGAGCGTCTGATCCGAATGCTGGCCGCCGTCATCGTGCTGACGGCTTGGCTCCCGCTGAGCGCTTCGGAACCCACCTCCCCAATGGGAGCGGACCGGCATGTAATCTCGATAGCGATTCATGGACCGATCGGCCCTGCGACTGTCAAATACGTCAGGGATACCCTTCTTGCCGCCAGTCCGCAGAAAGTCGAGGCCGTCATCCTGCGCCTCAACACGCCAGGAGGATTGGCTACGAGCATGCGTGAGATCATCGCGGACGTGCTGGCCTCGCCGGTGCCGGTCATCGGCTTCGTTGCTCCCGCTGGAGCCCACGCGGCCAGCGCCGGCACTTACATTCTTTATGCAACCCATGCGGCCGCCATGGCGCCCGGCACCAATCTCGGGGCTGCGACCCCGGTGCAGATCGGCGGCCCACCCACACTCCCCGCTCCGGAGCCGTCGAAGGACAAGGACGGTGCTGACCGCGCAGGCTCTGGCACCAAGGATGCCGCGACCGCAAAGATGACCAATGATGCGGTCGCCTTCATCCGCAGTCTCGCAGAGCTCCGGCACCGCAATGCTGAGTGGGCGGAGGCGGCCGTCCGGGAGGCGGCGAGCCTCTCGGCTCAGGCGGCTTTGGACAAGGGCGTGATCGACCTTGTTGCCCAGACATCCGAGGAACTCCTCGCCCGCATCGACGGACGCGAGGTGCAGGTGTTGGGGGAGCGCCGACGTCTCGCCACCAAGGGCCTCCCGATCCGATCAGAGGAACCGAGCTGGCTCATCCGGCTGCTCGCAACGATTACTGATCCGAATATCGCCTTCATCCTGATGATCGTCGGCGTGTACGGCCTCATCTTCGAATTCAGCAATCCCGGAACGGTCGCGCCCGGCGTGATCGGGGCCATCTGCCTCGTCCTCGGCCTGTACGCCCTGAACATGCTGCCGGTGGACTATACCGGCCTTGCGCTGATGCTGCTTGGCCTCGCCTTCCTGATTGCGGAGGCTTTCAACCCGACCGTGGTCCTGGGGCTGGGCGGACTTGTGGCTTTCCTGCTCGGGGCCATGATGCTGATCGACACCGATGCCCCCGAATTCCAGCTCTCCTGGACGGTCATCGGGGGAGCATTGGTGGCCAGCATTGGGCTCCTCACACTGACGCTAGGTTATGTCTGGCGGGCGCGCCACCAACCGGTTCGCACCGGCACCCCCGCCATGCTCGGGCAACCCGCAGAGGTGCTCGACTGGTCGGGTGATGCGGGACATGTGCTCGCCCTGGGCGAGCGCTGGCAGGCGCGAGCCGCCCAGCCCCTGATTCCAGGGGAACACGTCCAGATCGCCGGGATCCAGGGCCTGATGCTTGAGGTGCGCCGCAGGCCGGAAGTGGCGATAGGTTCGGAGGGACAGCCATGATCTTCGACTATGTTGCCTACCTTGTCCTGGCGCTGCTCATCGTGGGCTTTTTGGCTGCGGCCATCCGGGTGCTGCGGGAGTACGAGCGCGGCGTTGTATTCACCCTCGGCCGGTTCACGGGCGTGAAGGGGCCCGGGCTGATCATCCTCGTCCCGTTTGTGCAGCAGATGGTCAGGGTTGATCTGCGGGTCATTGTTCAGGACGTGCCGCCTCAGGATGTGATCTCGCGCGACAATGTCTCGGTGAAGGTCAACGCCGTGATCTACTTCCGCATCGTCGATCCCGAGCGGGCGATCATCAAGGTCGAGAACTACATGGCGGCGACGAGCCAGCTGGCACAGACCACCCTGCGTTCAGTGCTGGGCAAGCACGAGCTCGATGAGATGCTGGCGGAGCGCGACCGGCTCAATGCTGACATCCAGCAGATCCTCGATCAGCAGACGGATGCCTGGGGGATCAAGGTCGCCAATGTCGAGATCAAGCATGTGGACCTCAACGAGAACATGGTGCGTGCCATCGCCAAGCAGGCCGAGGCTGAGCGCCTGCGGCGGGCGAAGGTGATCAACGCCGAAGGCGAGCAGCAGGCGGCGGAAAAGCTCGTGGAGGCGGGACGACTGCTCGCGGCGGAGCCGCGCGCCATGCAGCTTCGCTACTTCGCGGCGCTGCACGATATCGCCAGCGAGCGCTCTTCGACCATTGTCTTTCCCTTGCCCGTGGACCTTCTGACCCAACTCGGGAACGCGATCGGAGGCCAGGTCGTCGGTCCTTCGAATGCAACCGGTTCGCAAGACAGCACCCGTGAACCGGGGATTGCCAGCCTTGGAGCGAAGCGCGCCTGACGAGATCTCTGCCGGGTGTTCCCCGGACGATGGCTCCCCCCGCAATCAGATGATTGTACTGACCGAGCTTCGGGGCTGAACGTCGGCCCTGGGCCAGACTCTGGAGATCCCCTGTGCTCCGCGAACGTCCGATGGTCCCGCCTAGGCGGGACCATCGGACGTTCGCTGGGCCTTCCTGGAATACTCCGGCATTGCGGCAGTGATGAGCTTCGTGATTGGGAGCCGGACTTCGCAAGAGACCTTGCATTACCGACTGTGCTCAGCAGTAGACTGGCCGCACCCGGAACTTGGCCGTGCGGTGAGGGTTGTTCTTTGGCTCGGTGATCAAGACAGGGACCGAGCCTGCGAGGTGCTATGGCGGCGACGGTGGAAGCCCCTGTGCGCGAGACTGGATCCGGGACTCTCTCCCGGGCGCTGGTTCTCTCAGCCCTCGGTGTTGTGTTCGGCGATATTGGAACGAGCCCACTCTACGCCCTGAAGGAGGCCTCCCATGCCGCCAGCCGAGGCGGAGCGTCCCCTGACGTGGTGTTTGGGGTGCTGTCCCTCATCCTATGGTCTTTGATCGTCGTCATCTCGATCAAGTACTGCGTCTTCATCCTACGTGCTGACAACCGAGGCGAGGGCGGCATCATCGCCCTGCTGGCCCTGCTAGGGGTGCGGCGCGTCCAGCCTGGATCCTGGCGCATGTATCTGACCGTGCTGGGCCTCGTCGGCACGGCACTTCTCTACGCCGACGGCACCATCACGCCCGCAATCTCGGTTCTGAGCGCTGTCGAGGGGCTGACGGTCGATGCGCCGCAGTTCGGCTCCTACGTGGTTCCAATCACCGTTGCGATCCTGGCCATCTTGTTTTTCGTGCAGCGAATGGGTTCCGGTTGGATCGGCGGGATCTTCGGCCCGTTCATGCTCGTCTGGTTTGCCGTATTAGGCCTTCTTGGCATCCGCGGCATCCTGGCGGCTCCCGAGGTGCTGGCTGCAGTCAGCCCCACTTATGCGGTCGGCTATATCCTGAACACGGACCTGATCACGACGCTGGCTGTCCTGGCGGCTGTGTTCCTTGCCGTCACCGGGGGTGAGGCGTTGTATGCCGACATGGGTCACTTCGGCCGCTCGCCGATCCAGGCCGCTTGGTTCCTGATCGTCATGCCGGGGCTGATGCTGAACTATTTTGGGCAGGGCGCCCTGCTCCTGACCGATCCAGGGGCTGCAGAGAACCCCTTCTATCATCTGGCCCCTGATTGGGCGCATTACCCGCTTGTAGCCTTGGCGACGATGGCCACCGTGATCGCCTCGCAGGCGGTGATCACAGGCTCGTTTTCCCTAACCCAGCAGGCCATTCAGCTCGGCTTGCTGCCGCGCCTGCGGGTTGTCCATACCTCAAGCCGTGAGCGCGGCCAGATCTACGTTCCCTTTGTCAATTGGACCCTGGCGGCCCTGACGCTCGGTGCCGTGGTCGGGTTTGGGACGTCAAGCCGACTGGCAGGGGCTTACGGGCTGGCTGTGGCGATTGACATGGTGATCACCACCGTTCTGGCGACCTTTGTTGCTCTCCATTGGGGCCACAGGCCGATGCTTGTGTACCTGTTGAACGGATCCCTGCTCCTGGTCGATCTGGTGTTCCTGGCCGCCAACACGACGAAGCTGTTCGAGGGTGGCTGGTTCCCCCTGCTCATTGCAGTCGTGGGAGCGTTCCTGATGCTGACCTGGCGCAGGGGCCAGCAGCTCGTGCAGAAGGCACGGACGCACCTGCGCATGGCTCCCAAAGAGTTCCTGCGGCAGCTGGAGGCCGATCCCCCGATCCGCATTCCAGGCGTTGCGGTGGTGATGTCGGCTTCGACGAGCAGCATCCCGGGAACCCTGCTGCACCACCTCAAGCACAATCGGGTGCTGCACGAGAGGGTGTTTCTCGCGTCCGTGGTGGTTCTGGATGCTCCGAAGGTCGCGGACGAGGACCGTGTCCATCTGGTACCGATTGGCGCCGGTATCGAGCGCTTGATCCTGCGGCTGGGTTTTACCGAGAAACCCAATGTCCCGGCCGGGCTGCGTCTTGCCATGGCGCAACATCAGATCCCGGACTTCGATCCGGATGGTGTTACGTACTATGTCGGCCGTCAGACCGTGGTCGCCACGAAGACCTACACCGGCATGGCTCTGTGGCGCGAGATCATTTTTGCCATGCTGAACCGCAATGCGGAGCTCACCGCCGACTACTTCTGTATTCCAGCCCCTCAGGTAGTCGAGATCGGCAGCTCGGTGGAAATCTGAGATCTTAGCGCCTCGTGCGGAACCGGAGGTCCGCCTCGAACGATGCGCTGCTCTATGAAGGGAGCATCGGATCAAGCCCAAGAGTGCATCCCACTTTCAGGTCCGAGGCTCCAGCCTGCCCTATAGTGGCTACAGCCTCGGACGTGAAAAGTGGATTTGCACTTTTGGGACCCATCCGATGCTTTCTCCGTCAATGAGAGCATCGTTGAGAGCGGAAAACCGGATCCACTTTTCGCTGACGCGGACCTTCGGTTCCGCACGATGCTCTAGAGATAGATCGCGCCACCGTGTTCTCAAAGCCGATTTCGGACCTCCGCGATTGCAGCCAGTAACAGAGCACCACCTGCTACAAGTCCAATGAACTCGGGTAAGATATGAGCGAGCGGACTTTCGTCAGGGATCTCGCCGACAGCCGCATGATAGACCTGATGAGCAATGGCGATCCCCATACCCGAGACAGCGCCAAGATAGACCGCATGCGTCTTGCTCCAGCGCTTCTTGGGGTGTTTCACGGGGTTAGAGACCTTGTGCAAAGGCAACCTCTTACGATCTCAAGGAGAGAACGTAGCAGCTTGAGATGATTACACTATCGGGGACAGCCTGAACTTGGCTTAGACGTAGGTTCCGGTCTCTCTAAGCCACGCGCCAGCCGTGTTCAATAAGCAGCCTTCCGCACGCGCATACTCTGAAACGATTTTTCTGCCTTCCACAATGGAGGCTGTTGCCCACTGAAGTTCCCTGCCCTTCAGCGAGGTCAGCTTAGGCCGGGTAAGCAGACATCGGCGTCACCTCCGGAATGTCCCAGGACGCGATATTTGCGCCATGCGGATGAGGTTGTCTCAGCCTCATTCTAGGCTTTGGTCCATTGACGTCAGAAGACTAGCGCCTAGCCTACTCTAATCTTACGGGAGCTAGTCCGATGCGCTATGGATTCCGGTTCATTCTGGTGCTGGCCTTCTCTCTTGTGGTGATAGCCTCCCCCGCCATCGCACAGGGCACCATCGTGCGGGTTGGCCATTTTCCGAACATCACCCATGTTCAAGCCTTGGTGGCCCGTGCCTTCGAGCGGCAAGGCCGCAACTGGTTCAGGGATCGGCTTGGACAGGACGTGAAGATCGAATGGTACACATACAATGCGGGCCCAAGCGCCATGGAGGCGATTTTCGCCAACTCGCTCGACCTGACCTATGTGGGCCCGAACCCGGCCCTCAATGCCTATGCACGCTCTCGTGGCGATGAGGTCCGGGTCATTGCCGGCGCCGTGAATGGCGGCTCGGCTCTCGTTGTCCGGCCCGATGCCGACCTCACCAAGCCAGCCGATTTCCGAGGCAAGCGCATCGCCACACCCCAGTTCGGCAACACCCAGGATGTGGCTGCCCGGGCTTGGCTCGTCGCAGGCGGACTGCGGATCACCCAAACCGGGGGCGATGCTCAGGTTCTGCCCACCAGCAATCCGGATCAGCTCTCGCTGTTTCAGAATAAGCAATTGGACGCTGTCTGGACCGTGGAGCCATGGGTGTCGCGGCTCGAATCCGAGGCCGGGGGCAAGATTCTGGTGGAGGAGAAGGATGCCATCACGACCGTGCTCGTCTCCAGCGCCAGCTTCCTCAGCAAGAACCGTGACCTGGTCCGAAACTTCGTGGCCGCGCATCGCGAACTGACCGAGTGGATCAAACAGAACCCGGAGGAAGCGCAGCGTCTTGCCCGCGAGGAATTGCAGACCTCCTTCCGCGTCGACATGGCTCCTGAGCTGGTTGCCCGGGCCTGGAGCCGCATGAACATCACCTCAGATGTAAAGCGCGATGCATTTCAGGCCTTTATGACGAGCGCACAGAAGGTGGGGTTCATGCGGGGCGCCCCTGATCTGTCCCGTCTGGTCGAGACGCCCTGATGGGGTCCCGTCCGATGTCCGGGACAGGTATCCCGGCCAAGCTGGTCGTGGAAGGTGTCTCGAAACGGTTCACCTCGTCACGCGCGACGGTGCAGGCGCTTGAGAATGTGTCCCTCACGGTGGCCGAGGGGGAGTTCGTCTGCCTGATTGGCCCCAGCGGGTGCGGTAAGTCCACGCTCCTAGACATCATGGCTGGCCTGACCACGCCGGACAGCGGCCAGGTGCTGGCGGATGGCAAGAGGGTTGAGGGACCCGGGCGGCAGCGCTTGGTCATGTTCCAGGAATCCGCGCTGTTTCCATGGCTCGATGCCTTCGGAAACGTGATGTTCGGGCTGAAGCTGCGGAAGGATCTGATTCAACGCGAGCGCAAGGAGATCGCTGAGCAATTCCTAAGGCTGGTCGGGCTTGAGAAGTTCAAGCATGCCCATGTACATGAACTTTCTGGTGGCATGAAGCAGCGAGTGGCCTTGGCGCGCGCTCTGGCTCCTGATCCGCAGGTGCTTCTGATGGATGAGCCTTTCGCGGCTCTCGATGCGCTCACCCGTGACCAACTCTACGACGACATCCAACGTATCTGGATGGAAAGTCACAAGACCATCATCTTCGTGACACATAACGTGCGGGAGGCCGTCTGCCTGGGAGACCGGGTGGTGCTAATGTCGCCCTCTCCAGGCCGCATCGCCCAGATCTTCGAGATCTCACTGCCCCATCCGCGGGACATCAATAGCCCCGACCTTGCAGGCTACACGTCAAAGATCGCTGCTGCGCTCAAGGGTACCCTGGAGGCGGTTTCGGAATGAGACGCATCGCGCTCGCCTTTGTGTTTTTTGCAGCGCTGGTTGGTCTATGGGAGATTGCTGTTCGCAGCGGACGCTGGTCCGCGGTGCTCCTGCCCTCCCCCCTCTATGTGGCAGAATATTTGTGGGGGGCGCTGCTGGATGGCACCCTTCTGGAGGCCGCCTGGGTGACGCTCAAGCGGCTTCTCGTCGGCTATGCCGCCGGAGTTCTCATCGGCCTACCGCTGGGGCTCCTGACAAGCATATCGCAGACGCTTGAAGACACGATTGGCGCTTTGGCGCTCGGGCTTCAGACGCTGCCGAGCGTGTGCTGGGTTCCCTTGGCTCTGGTCTGGTTCGGTCAGACCGAGAGCGCCATGCTGTTCGTTGTCATCATGGGCACAGTCTGGTCCGTGATCATCGCTACCGATTACGGTGCGCGGTCGATTCCGCCGATCTATGCCCGCGCGGCACGCACCATGGGCTCAGAGGGCTTTCACAAGTGGACCCGGGTGATCATGCCTGCTTCGCTACCTTTCTTAGTGACAGGCATGAAACAGGGCTGGGCCTTTGCCTGGCGCTCGCTGATGGCGGCGGAGATCTATGTGACAATCCTCACCGGCTTCGGCCTCGGCCACCTGCTTCATTACGGACGTGAGCTGAATGCCATGGAGCAGGTCATTGGCGTCATGATCGTGATCGTGCTGATTGGGCTCCTTGCAGACCGCCTCCTGTTCTCGCCTTGGGAGCGCTTCCTGCACCGCCGCTGGGGCACGAACGTCAAAGCATCCTAAGGTGGAATGTCTCCTTCGGGTCGAGGGTGTGTCAAAACTCGAACAAGCCCCGCCTCGACGAACTATTTGTATAAGTTCATGCTTTTGTGCCGAGGATTTCAAGGTCAACCAAGACCTTCTAGAATTTAAATTGCTCCGCGGAGCGGACCGTCTGCGTTCTGACACACCCTCGGTCAGAAGCGGTCTTTAAGTGCGGCTCTGCAAATGTCTGCTTCAACAACGGCGTTCAGATGTATGCCTTGAGGACGAACTTTCCTCAAGATCGACTTGATATACTCCCTCACGATCGGCTCCGCCAAACCGAGTTCCGATGCAATCGTGTCGATTGGCTCCCCTGCCTGTAATCGCCACAGCACAGCGGTCTCTCCGGCTGAAAACATGCAGGTATCGGGAACAGGCATGCTGATGATTGTTGTAGTCATCACAGGCCCTCAAGGGCGGCGAGTTCCCGAAGGTAGTTTTCCCGTCGCTGGTAATACCGGGATTCAAGCATGAATAAAGCGCGATCCTTCACGCACGTATCTGGCAAGGCAGTGATGAGGCTCTGCCTCTCCCGCTCGTATTGGTCATCGATCTCCTTCAAAATGGCCTGAAGGGACTTAACAAGGGAGTGATCCTCTATGGTTGCACGGAACTCAACACTGCCCCAACTTTCAGTCACGCTGCTTTCGGTCTGATAGGCCACTCCCCGCTCCTCTAAATCACCATCGGCCTCTTCAATCGTGTGGGAAAATATTTGCAGCGTCTGTCGGGAAAACGACAGTTCAGATAAACATCGATGATGCTCGGCGTATATTTCCTCACACTGCTTCAGTTGCGGTCAGAGCTTGCCATGAGAGTTTGCATTCAGCGGCGTCATCTTGACGAGTAGGTGTGGGGCAAAAGCCGACTGAATACGTGTCTTATCTTCGTGTGGCATTCACACGCAGCTTGTTCAAGCCCGTCACGATCCAACACGGCAATTGCTCCTCGGCGTTGGCTGATCAAGCCTCGGGCTTGGAGCCTTCCTAACACCGCGCTCAGTGTGGACCGTTGCACGGAAAGCAGTTCGGCTAAGAATTCATGAGTGAGAGGCATGACATCTTGGTCTATCCGGTCCTGCATATTCAGTATCCAACCACAACACCGCTCCTCCACGGTGTGGACAGCGTTGCACGACAATATCTGGAATGTCCGGGTAAGTAACGCTTCGCTATACCTCATGATGATCTGGCGAATGCCGGCCCGCGTATTCCTGATCTCGTTTAGTTGCTCAAAGGGAATCCGCGATGCCGTTCCCGATACATGCACGATGTAGCGCCCAAAGGACTCGCGTGTCACAAGCGCACTCAGAAGGCCGAACATTCCCTCACAGCCAAAGTTTGCAACTTCCACGGTGCGACCGTCCTCCAAGACATTGACGAGGGAGACAATAGCGTCATGAGGGAAATAGGTGTGGCGAATGAAATCGCCTGTGTCATAGATCGCCGCACCGCGTCGTAGATCGACTATCTCCAAGTGAGGCTCAAGACAGGCGAAATCGTCTGGATCAAGTGCGGCCAGAAGCCGGTTAGCCCGATGATCTTTTGCTCGTCGTGCCTGCCTCATATTAGGAACCATAGCGGTGTACTGAATCCGGTCCATCGATGAATAGGATTGAGAGCCTGACCGGCAACTTACCTCCTACTAAAGAGATAACTTTCTGCCTTCACGGATCCGTGAATGAGCGGTGACGGACAAGGCCGTTCGATTGGGAGGCGATACCGTCCTCAAGACAGTGGCCCAGCAGAACTCGAACCTGCAACCAGACTGCTATGAGCAGCCAGCTCTAAACATTGACCCGCGGGCCTCGCAGAATGAGGAGAGGAGAATGCCTACTGGATAGCGTTAGTTACCCCAGGTACTGCCTGAGGATGCGTGGCTACACACCACCAGACGCTGCACTGATCTAAATTGCTTTATAAATTGAGGAACTTTGATAGGTGTACAAGGACTCCAACCTTGGACCCGTTGATTAAGAGGCAGGTTGCGCCCCAACAATTCCAATAGCTTATCTGTAAACGCGTATGTTTTATAGCGGTTATATCTCAACAGGCTACGAACAAACTGCAAATCATTTCACTTTGCTTCTGGGATGATGAAAGTTCAGAAGGTTACAAGTAAATTGTAAACCAAAACTCAGCATTGATGCTGCTGCAATAGAGTGGGGCAAACTGCGACATCGGTTCGCCCCACAGTAGATTTCTGGCAATCCTACACAATGAAGAAGCTAGATTCGCCGATGATGCTGTTGGCAGTTAAGGTATTCACGCCCTGCAGCCTGATCTCGATGGTGTTTGTACCACCATCCGAGAACGTTAGGATATCAGACGCATTATTCCATGCCGCCGTGACGTTGCCACTCGTCGATGCAAGACCAGAAATATCGATTGTGTCGACTCCGGAAACATTGAAGTCGAGAATTACATCTCGGCCAGCACCAACGGCTCCTTGGCTCCAATCTGTGTACTTGAATGTGTCATTGCCGCCAGAACCTAGGAAATTGTCTTGCCCACTTGACCCGAAATAGAAGGTATCTGCTCCATTCTTGGCATCAATCCAAGCAAAGTCGTAGTCAACCTCTCTGAGGTCAATGATGTTGCTCACTCCTGTCGTCTGCACTGGAACAAAAAGCGTAACGGACGCACTGCCAGTTACTTTGCCGTCGCTCAGAGTATAGCTAAGCACCACTTCTCTGCTTGGCATGGACGAAGTTCTGATTTCAGTGACGTGTCCTGCGTCATTGGTTTGGAGGGTCCATCCTGTAGGCAGATTGGTTACACCTGTCACGACCAGGGTGTCACCATCTGAATCAACGTCATTCTTGAGGAGCCAAGATACAGGAATCGTGACCGTGACGTCATTGGAGAGAGCGATCCTGTCGTTTAAGGCAGTTGGAGACGCATTTACCGGAGTGTCCTCCACCGGCGTCACCGTGAGGGTGACGGTCGCGACGTTGGAGTCCACGCTGCCGTCATTGGCCTTGTAGGTGAAGGTGACGGTGCCGTTGAAGTCCTGCGGCCCCTGGAAGCTGTAGGAGCCATCTGGATTGAAGGTGAGCCCGGCAACCGGCTTGCCGTCAGCATCCTGCGCGCCCTGGACGAGCACGTAGGTGAGGCTGTCGCCGTCCACGTCCGTGGCCGTGACCTGGCCCGTGATGGGCGTGTCCTCGTCGCCGCTCGCGGCGTCCGCCTGAGCCAGTGCCGCATCGTTCACCGGCGTCACCGTGAGGGTGACGGTCGCGACGTTGGAGTCCACGCTGCCGTCATTGGCCTTGTAGGTGAAGGTGACGGTGCCGTTGAAGTCCTGCGGCCCCTGGAAGCTGTAGGAGCCATCTGGATTGAAGGTGAGCCCGGCAACCGGCTTGCCGTCAGCATCCTGCGCGCCCTGGACGAGCACGTAGGTGAGGCTGTCGCCGTCCACGTCCGTGGCCGTGACCTGGCCCGTGATGGGCGTGTCCTCGTCGCCGCTCGCGGCGTCCGCCTGAGCCAGTGCCAGATCGTTGATGCCATCGATTCTGACAGTGGCGGTAGTGCTGCTCAGAGTCCCATTAGCGAGTCGGATCGTATAGTCAAAAACAGAGACAGCCTCATTGCCCGCCCCAAGCCCCTCAATTGTCGGAAGATACTGAGGGCTTAGATCAAGATAAACTTTCCCGTTTTCGATAAAGAACCTTAGCCCGGAAACCTCAATTTCTAGCTGCGGCTGTCCCGTACTCGTAACGGACGCAAACGACCAGACATACTTGGCAGAGCCCCCAAGGTCATTTGCAAGCACATCGATTTCCATCCTGCCAGCCTGGATGAAGGACTCGATTTGCTCTTCTGTATACCCAAGGTCATCTGCTTGTGCCTGTGGAGTTTTTAGAGAATTCAGAAATGTCTTAATTGTACCCATGAAGGCAGGCTTCCCCGAAGACGCGCGCAAACCTCCTGCGCCCAGGAGAGGTGCGGATATTTGTTGGATTGGAATGCGAATTCTATTTCGCGGAGATCAGTTGGCCCAATGCACATGCACTTGTGTCTGTGCTTGAAACCAACCCGCCCTGCCTTTTTTGCATGAACCGCTTCGCAGCGAGCCTGACAGTTAGCTTTAGGTTTGCATTGTATTAACGATGATTAAATTCCGAAATACCTATTAGGAGGTATACTCCGAATTGCGGACCGCACTGTCCGACAAGCCACCCGGCCGCGACTATTCGGCGGATAATGCATGTTTCATTTCGGTAAAACCCTTATGGGTCATCCAACGAGACACTTTTTCTGTTTCAATTGAGTTGGATGAGGATATACGAGACACTATAAAGAAAGGGTCTAAAAGCCTAACGAGACAGAAGGAGCGGAACATGGGCTCGGTCTTCGGCTACGCGAGAGTGAGCACAACGGACCAGGACCTCACCACCCAAGAGGAGGCCCTCCGCGCCGCCGGATGCGAGAGGATCCGCTCGGAGAAGAAGAGCGGCGCCGCCATTCAAGGCCGTTCCGAACTTCAGACCCTGCTCGATTTTGTCCGGAAGGGTGACACCATCGTTGTCACCCGGATTGATCGCCTGGCCCGGTCTGTGGCGGATCTGGCAGCTATCGTGCGAACCCTGGAGGCCAAGGGCGTTGCTCTCAAGGCCATCAACCAGCCGATCGACACCAGCACGGCAGCAGGCGGCTGCTTCCTTCGGATGCTCGATGTCTTTGCGGAGTTTGAGACGGCTGTTCGGAGAGAGCGGCAGATGGAGGGCATCGCCAAGGCAAAGAAAGAGGGAGTCTATAAGGGCCGGAAGCCCTCTATTGACGCAGTGAAGGTACAGGATCTGGCCTCACAGGGCATGGGCGGCACAGAGATTGCCCGCAAGCTCGGAATTGGCCGCGCTTCAGTCTACCGCTTGCTCAAGGCAGGCTAAAGCCGAAGCTCCTGCAACACGTTATAGAGGCTGATGTTGGCCAGAAGATTCAGGATTGGGGAGCGAACAAATGGCGAGGTGCGGCGGACGCCCCACGGTTGAAGGCAGCATCACCCTTGTTATTCGCCATCTGAGGCTCGCGATCCTTGTGCCTGATTGCCCGCGGTCCGGCACCTTGCAATGGGCATGGTCGAACGGCAGCCAGTCTGCGTGTCAGGTCGAGTACGATGTCACTTTCTGCAAGGGTATCGGCATCCTGCACCTTGCCAACATCACGCGCTTTGACTCTTTCGGGAAGACTGTTTGAACCGAAGGTCAGACGATCCTGCTGGCCACCACATCACCGCCCTATGGCGGCCTCCGCTGGTGGTTTGTGTGCCCTCAGACCGGCCGGCGCGTGATGACGCTGCATCTTCCTTATGGCGCGCGCGTTTTCGCCTCTCGGCAAGCTTACCTCTTGGGGTATTCCGTGCAACGGGAGAGCGCACGAGACCAAGCGTACAGGGGAGCCCGCAAGATGCGCAGTAAGATCGGCGCGAGTTCGAACTTGCTTGAAAAGTTGCCCGCCAAGCCGAAGTGGATGCGTTGGGCAACATACTGGCGGCATGTAGACGCCTGCCAGCAAGCTGAAAGGCAGACGCTGGGATTTCTCGTTCAGAGCACAGGGAAGATCTTGGGCAGGCTCATCACATAGGGCCTGACGAAGATTTCCGTACCCAGAAGGATCCGCTGGTTGGTTGCTCCCGATCTAGAGCGCTCTTGCCAACGGCATGTCAGCCACATTGTCTTCAACAGGACCGAGCAAAAGTCGATCTCGTCCATGCGCAGCGGCGTGACCGTCCTGTTTATCAAGCGCAATTATGTCGTAGGACAGTAGGATTCGTCCCAGACCTCGGTGAGAGTTCAATGTCACAAGCGGAAGGTCCGCTCAACGCATCATTACTGACCATCAATCTACTTCCGCTTTGTGCCATTAACCGATCTTCTTACCCATGCATCCGGTTCAGCGGTCTTGTCGTGAACCTCACGACGACAGAACTGGACCAAAGTGCAGAAAAAGATTGCTGTGGTAGCTGCCCAAGATGGGGAGGATTGTGGTGGAGGACGGTCATTGTCGCGATGCTCCAGACCCGGGCAACGGTCGAGTTTCGGCGCTCCGAGCTCTCTTTGTGTTCACCCTCGGCCTATTCGAAGAGCCCCAAGGTCATGTCAGCGACCGCTTGAGGGTACTCTGGATCCGTGGGAGCGTAGCTCCTAACCGACCGGACTGACGCAATGAGCAAACCTGAGAACGGACGGAGGCGGCTATGAAACTGGTGGTCGGGATTGTCCTGTTCACCGCGGGCTTGGGCATGATCCTCGCGGTGCTGCCGAACCGGGAAGGGGTGCCCGCTTCTTCCTGTCCGGCAGCGTCGCGATGTTCCATTCAGTCGTCAGCATCGCACTTATGACCTTTGGCATTGCCATGATCGTGTCAGGAATCCTCTCGGGCGTTTGGAGCGGCAACATAAGATGAAGAGGCTCGATCATCGAGGCTCGCGTCCGGGATTGCTGCCCTTCCGTTTCACTGTCGGCTGCTGGGGTGAACACCCGACTCCGTTCAGACTGGAACCTGTGGTGGCGGTTAAAACCCTTTCGGACGACAGCCAGTCGTGCCAGGCCCTCGCCTCGGGGGAATCCTCCCGAACCAGATGGCTCACATAGCCGGTGCGGAGGGCCGGATCGCCCTCTATCCGCATCTCAAGGCCGCGCCGATCGGACTGCGCTGCTCGGGGCCGCCGCGCGATCAGACGGTCGGCACCTACAGCCTCGGACGTGAAAAGTGGCTTTGCACTTTGGGGACCCATCCGATGCTTTCTCCTTGAATGAGAGCATCGTTGAGAGCGGGCCTTCGGTTCCGCACGATGCTCTAGGACCCCGGCTGCACTTGCGCTGGATGCCCTGGAGTTTGTTGAAGAACGCTTGGCACAGGACGTCACCGGCGGGTCCGGTCAGTAAGCGGATCGTCTATGGCTGCCCACTTCCGTTGTTCTGGTTTTGCTTGTCCCTGATGAGAACAGCGCTGCCAAGCGCATTCCAAATACCGCGACCAGGAACACAAGCAGGAGGAGGGATAGCGGAGGAAGACCATAAGGCCACTGCCCGATAGCAACCCACCCCTGCCACTTAATTACCAGGAAATGCCCGAGCGCCAGCGCAAGGGCCAAGTAGCCGAGCCGCTGGACCGCGCGCCAGGACGCTATCGCCATGCGCGCCTCTACTGATGGTAGCGAGGTGATGCCCTGAACGGCAAGGATCATCAGGCTTGCCACACCGGCGAGCATCGACAGCTCAGCCGCTGGGGTCAAGGCTCCGTTAGGACCGAAGAATTCCGGGTAATGAGCGGGTGCCAGCCGAACCAAGGCCCACAGGGTGTGAAACGCCACGAAGAAAAGGCCCAGAAGGCCATAAGGCTTGCGAAGGCGAAGGTGCTTCGTCCATGCGCTCGGCGAGAAATGCGCCAGCGGACCGATAAGGAAGCAGATTCCGATGAGCACCATCCCCGTCACCGGGACGGATGCGAACACGAGCTTCACGTAGACCTCGCCAATGGGGGCGCCGAAGCGGCGGAGATAGAGCCAGACGACCGAGAAGGCCATGATGGCGCAGGCCGCCAACAGAACGCTTCGCCATGGATGAGGGGCCGTCCGGGAAGCATCATGCGCGTGGGACTCGGACGTGTTCATGATGTTGCTCAGCCGCCTTAGGCATTTCTGATGAAACCATTATACCACGGGGCTGAGCCTTCCGATGCAGGTATGGATCGGACAAGATGCATTGTCCCGCAGGGACATGGGCCTAAGTCATACCTTCAGTCTTGGCTATGGTTCGTTCCCGCCCGCTGTCCGGACGTTACGTTGAATATTGCGCTGCTCCCTCTCCTTCCGCTTCTGACCGTCTTGCTCCCGCCATTGGCGATCAGATCCGGACGCACCATCTGTGCCTTGGCCACGGTTTTGCCCGCTGGCGCCGCTCTGGTAATGCTGGCCGCAGCGGCGCCCGCCGTCTACCGTGGTGAGATCCTTTCGGCAAAATACAGTTGGCTGCCGCAGATTGGCCTCTCGTTCAGCTTCTTTCTTGACGGTCTCGGCTTTTTCTTTGCTGCGCTGATCCTCGGGATTGGCCTGCCTATCATTATCTATGCCCGCTATTACCTGAGCGAGCACGACCCGATGGGTCGTTTCTACGCCTATCTGCTCCTCTTCCAGGGGGCCATGGTGGGCATCGTGGTCAGCGACAATATTCTCCTGCTGGCCATCTTCTGGGAACTCACCAGTCTCGGCTCCTTCCTGCTGATCGGCTACTGGAATCATTTGCCAGAAGCGCGGCAGGGCGCGCGAATGGCGCTCGTGGTCACGGGCGGTGGCGGTCTCATGCTGCTCGCAGGATTTTTGCTGCTCGGGCACATCGCCGGCTCGTATGAGCTGTCGGAGATCCTGCGGCGAGGCGACACCATCAAGACATCGCCGCATTACTTGCCGGTGATGCTGCTCGTTTTGGGGGGCGCCTTTACGAAGTCGGCACAGTTTCCCTTCCATTTCTGGCTGCCTCATGCCATGGCGGCACCAACGCCCGTCTCGGCCTATCTCCACTCGGCCACGATGGTGAAGGCAGGCGTCTTCCTGATGGCTCGCCTTTGGCCGGTGCTCGCCGGAACGGAGGCGTGGTTCCTCATCGTCTCGGCAGTCGGGCTGACGACCATGCTCGTCGGCGCCTGGATCGCCCTGTTCAAGGATGACCTGAAGGCTATTCTCGCCTATTCGACTGTCAGCCATCTCGGTCTCATGACCATGATGCTGGGACTTGGCACGCCGATGGCTGCGGTCGTGGCTGTCTTCCACATTCTCAACCATGCGACCTTCAAGGTCGCTCTCTTCCTGAGCGCCGGCATCGTCGATCACGAGACGGGCACGCGCGACGTCAGGCGGCTCGGTGGCCTCCTGCGCCTGATGCCGATCAGCTCCTCCCTCGCGCTCGTCGCGGCTGGTTCCATGGCGGGTTTGCCGCTGCTCAACGGCTTTCTTTCCAAGGAGATGATGCTGGAGGAGATGATTCATACGCGTTATGCAGGCAGTCGCTGGATCATGCCAACCCTTGCAACCACCGGCGCGCTGCTGTCGGTCGCCTATTCGGCAAGGCTTGCGATCGCGGCCTATCTGGGACCTGCCCGCACCGACTACCCGCATCATCCGCACGAGCCGCGGCTCGGGCTTTGGCTGCCGGTGGCGGTGCTCGTGGTACCTGTGGTTGCCATCGGGCTTCTGCCCGCCTTGCTCGCAGGAGCTATCGTGGAGCGCACGGCCCTCGCGGTTATCGGCAGCCAAGCCCTGCCGTCCTACCATCTGGCAATCTGGCACGGCTTCACATCGGCCCTGCTCATGAGCGCGGTGGCGTTCATCGGCGGTGCGGCGCTCCTCGTCCTTCATGGAGCGTTTGACCGCTTGCGCGGTTCCGTGCCACGACCGGACGCCAAGCGCATCTTCGACCAAACTGTCAACGGCGCAACCGCGGCGGCGAGAGCCCTCGTCGCGACCCTGCACACCGAGTCACTACCTCGGTATCTCGCGGTGATCATTGTTGCGGCCATCTTCGTCGGGGTCATCGGCTTTGCATCGGGCATCCACGCACCTGGAGGAAGAGCGCTCCTGCCGATCCATGGGCCGGCCCTGGTCATCTGGGCCATCCTCCTGGTCACGAGCCTCGCCGTCGCAGTCCTTCATGCCAATCGTCTTCTGACGCTTATCCTGACCAGTATTGTCGGGCTCGGCGTGTCGCTTGCCTTCATCCAGTTCTCGGCTCCTGATCTGGCGCTGACGCAGATCTCGGTCGGGGTGGTCATGACGATCATGATGCTGCTGGCGCTCAATCTCCTCCCGCGCACGACCCCCATGGAGCCCGGCTGGGTTCGTCAGGCACGAGACGGCGTTATTGCCTGCGCGGCCGGCCTGGGCCTTGCAGGCCTTGCCTATGCCGTGATGACACGGGATTTTCAGTCGATCTCGGAATACCATTTGGCCCAGTCGAAGCCCGGCGGAGGAGGCGCGAATGTCGTCAACGTGATCCTTGTCGACTTCCGAGGCTTCGACACGTTCGGCGAGATCATCGTCCTGACCATTGCAGCTCTCGCGATCTACGCTCTGCTCGACAGCTCGCTCCGGGGCGCCGCAGCACAACGGCTCGCGGCGATGCACCAGGGCGATGAGACCGCGGATGCACACCCGCTCATGCTGGTCGTCGTCACGCGTGTCCTCCTGCCACTCGCGCTCACCGTGGGAACGTTCATCTTCCTGCGCGGGCACAACCATCCGGGTGGCGGGTTTATCGCAGGCCTGATTGTTGCCGTTGCGCTTCTCATGCAGGCCATGGCGAGCGGCTACGCATGGACGGCGGAGCGTCTGCGGCTGAATGCTCATACCATGCTCGGCCTCGGCGTTCTGCTGGCAGGCCTCACTGGCCTGGGATCGCTGTTGTTCGGCCGTCCATTCCTGACGAGCACATTCGGCTATATCCGACTGCCTGTCATCGGCGAGTTCGAGCTCGCATCGGCCTTGGTGTTCGACACAGGCGTCTTCTTTGCAGTCGTTGGCACCGTGCTCCTGTCCCTTGCCCAGATGTCGCGCGTGGAAGCTCGCGCCGAACGGGAGCCAGTACCGAAGGGCCCGACCGACATTCAATTGCCGCGCCCGCCTCCGGCTCCGGTAACCGTCAATGGAAAGGAGGTCTGACCATGGAAGCTCTTGTCGCGATTGCCATCGGTGTCCTGAGTGCAGCGGGTATCTACCTGATCCTGCGGGGGCACAGCTTCCCGGTCATCATTGGCATGACCCTGCTGTCCTATGCGAGCAACGTCTTCCTCTTCGCCATGGGCCGCCTTGTCGTCGACAAGCCTCCCATCATGGCTTCAGGCGCAACGACTTATACGGACCCGCTCCCGCAAGCCCTTGTCTTGACCGCCATCGTGATCTCGTTCGGCATGACGGCCCTGATCGTCGTGCTGGCATTGCGCGGTTTTCTCGAGACTGGGTCGGATCGGGTGGACGAGGGTATCCCGAAGATGCCGGAGCCTGCTGAGGAGCGCCTGACCTCATGAGCGCATGGATCGTCGCGCCGATTCTGGTTCCAGGTCTGGCGGCACCGCTCCTCCTGCTCCTCCGGCAGGCTCCGAACCTACAGCGTCGAGTGTCGTTTGCCGCGACGGCCCTGCTCTGCCTCGCGAGCATCAGCCTGTTCGTTCTCGCGACGGACGGGGCGGTCAGGCCTTATCTCCTAGGGGGCTGGCCCGCACCGTTCGGGATCGTCCTCGTGCTGGACCGGCTATCCGCCACCATGGTGCTCCTTTCGGGAATTCTTGCCTCGGCCGTCATGCTCCATGTCCTCAATGGATGGGACGAGAAGGGACACCATTTCCATCCGCTCTTTCAGTTTCAGCTCATGGGCATCAACGGTGCCTTTCTCACCGGGGACGTGTTCAACCTGTTCGTGTTCTTCGAGGTGATGCTGATCGCCTCTTACGGACTGCTCCTCCATGGCGGCGGGCCGCGCCGCCTCGGGGCCGGGTTCCAGTACGTCGCGATCAAGCTCCTCGGCTCGACGCTCTTCCTCTTCGCAGTCGGCATCATCTACGGCGTCACGGGCACTCTCAACATGGCCGACTTGGCTGGGAGGGTGGGACAGGTTGCGGCTGGCGACGCCGCGCTCCTGCGGACGGGCGCCCTCCTGCTCTTCATGGTCTTCGCCCTCAAGGCCGCCCTCGTGCCCCTGCACTGGTGGCTGCCGACGGCCTATGCTGCCGCTCCAGCGCCTGTCGCTGCGCTCTTCGCGATCATGACGAAAGTCGGTACCTACTCCATTATCCGGATGTTTACATTGATCTTCGGGACGGACGGAGGGATGGCGGCTTCCATTGCAGCTCCTTGGATCATGCCCGCCGCCCTTGCGACTCTGGTCATCGGAGCCGTTGGTGTCCTGGCAAGCCGCGTCTTCACGGATCTCGTCTGCTTCGCGGTGGTCTGGTCGATGGGCTCGCTGCTCGTTGCCGTCGCGCTCTTCGATGTCGAGGGGCTGACCGCCGGGCTCTACTACACACTCCACTCGACTCTGATAGCGGGCGCGCTCTTTCTGCTCAATGACCTGATTGCTTCCCGCCGGGGACGCTGGCGCGATGATCTCGAGCCGAGCCCTGTCATGGCCAACGCAGCTCTTCTGGGCGGCCTTTTCTTCCTGGCAGCCGTCGCCATGAGCGGGCTTCCTCCCCTTTCGGGCTTCATCGGCAAGCTGATGATCCTCGACGCGACCCGGGCGTCGTCTTCCGCCGTCTGGATCTGGGTGGTCGTGCTGGCCACCAGTCTCCTCGTCATCATCGGTTTCGGTCGCGCCGGTACGACGCTGTTCTGGAAGAGCGAGGCCGTTGAGGGAACCTTCGAAGCCCAGCGTTCCACGGGCCGGGTCGCGCCTTTTACCCCTGCGGTTTTCCTGATCCTCGGAACGGCGCTACTCTCCGTTGCGGCTGGCCCAGTGACCCGCCACCTGGAGGCAACCGCGCGCCAGGTCATCAGTCCACAGCCCTATATAGAGGCCGTTCTGGGCCCCTCTACTCAACCGCGGCCGGAGAATGAGGTGCGGTGATGGTCCGTTTCTTCCCGCAGCCGATCCTCAGCTTCGTCATCGCCCTTGTCTGGGTGCTGCTCGTCAATGATGTCTCCGCCGGAGCCGTGGCCTTCGGCATCACCCTTGGCTGGGCGATCCCGAAGCTGACAAGTCGCTATTGGCCCTCTCCCCCGCGCATCCGGCGCCCGGTCGTGATCATCGAGTACATGAGCATCGTCCTCGTCGACATAGCCGTTTCCAATGTCCGAGTCGCCTATTGGGTGCTGTTCCGGCGCGGCGGCTCACTGAAGTCCCGCTTCATCAGCGTGCCTCTCGATCTGACTACGGCAGAAGCCATTGCAGCCCTCGCGGGAACGATCACGATGACACCGGGCACCGTCAGTGCCGATCTCTCCGCCGACGGGCGCTCTCTCCTTGTCCATTGCCTTGAAACCACCGATCCGGACGCCACCGTCGCCCGAATCAAGGAGCGCTACGAGCGCCGCCTGAAGGAGATCTTCGAATGATCGACTTTGCCTGCCTGATCGCCACCGCCGCCATCACAGTCGCAAGCCTGCTGACGCTCTACCGCCTTGCGAGGGGTCCGGATGTGCTCGACAGGATTCTGGCTCTCGATACGCTGGTCATCAACACTATCGGGCTCATCGTTGTGATCGGCCTCTGGTTTCGCACCACCATGTACTTCGAAGCCGCCCTCCTCTTTGCGATGGTTGGCTTCGTGACGACCGTCGCGCTGTGCAAGTATCTTCTCCGTGGCAACGTGATCGAGTGAGGCGTCCCATGATTCTTGTCGAAGGCGCCATCTCCATTGTCATTCTCGTCGGAGCATTCTTCCTCTTCGTCGGCTCCTTGGGTCTTGCGAAGCTGCCGGACCTGATGCGACGCCTCCATGGTCCCACCAAGGCGACCACGCTCGGCATCGGCTCCATGCTGATCGCCTCGATGCTGTATTTCTGGATTGTCGAAGGAAAGCCGTCGATCCACGAGTTCCTGATCACCTTGTTCCTTTTTCTGACTGCTCCAGTGACGGCCCAGATGATCGCAAAGGCCTACATTCTCCGCGAGAGGCGGGCACGGGAGGCCCTCCCCGACACCGGGCGTCCCGTGGGCTGGGCAACGCTCGACGCCGCTGAGCCGGACGAACGCCCGAAGGCGGAGCGAACCTTTCCCACGAGCTGATCCCTCGGGCATGCAGGCCCGGGTCAATTAGGGAACCTCTCCGCTGCAAGATCCTGGCTGGTATTGCGGCGATCATTCACTCTACGATCACATGCAATGCAGAGGCTCTGTTCGTTCGACCATTTCAACAGATCGAGTTCTACAGCCTCGGACCCACAAGTGGATTTGCACTTTTGGGTCCGATGCTTTCTCCTTGAATGAGAGCATCGTTGAGAGCGGAACCGGAGGGCCGCGTCAGCGAAAACCGGATCCAATTTTCCGCACGATGCTCTAGTGATGTAGGAACAGGGCCGTGGGACAGGCATTCAACACCTCCCTCGTGCAGGATCCGAAGATCTCCTGGATGCCCCGGTGGCCATAGGCTCCCATGACGATCATGCCAATGTTGAGCGCCTTCGCGAGCCCAAGGATCGTTTCCGCCGGGGTCCCGGCCTCGCTGCTGCCCAGACCGATGGCATGCGTCTCCGCCGCCCCGTGTCGCCGGAGCAGAGCGCAAGCACGGGCGGCGGTCTCGTCAGCCCGGCTGGGCGATGACTGATCGAGTGTCACGACATGGATCACGCGACCGGCAGCCAATCCAAGGAGTGCGAACATATGAACCGCCCGCGACGAGGCCGGGCTTCCATCGAATGCTACCAGGACTTGGGTTTGTGAGCTGATCTCTCCTTTGCCGAGCCCGTCATCCGGGAGGAGCAAGATAGGCCGCGGCTCGCCTCGGATGATGCGATCGACGCACAGCGGCAGCTCATAGAGCTCGCCGTCCACATCGAACATGCTGTGGCGGCCCAGCACGACCAGGTCATGGGATGCGGCCTCGACCTCGAGCACCTCAAGGGGATTGCCGTCGGATTGGCGGATCTGGAAGGAGGGAATGCCCGCCTGCTCAGCCCGCTCGCGAAAGTCCCTCAGGACTGCATCCACCCGTTGCGCCGCGCTCTGGAGCTCCTTCAAGTCCAGGGCGATCTTGTACGCCATCCCGCCGATCGATACGGCCTCCGGGCGCTGGATCCATGCCGAGTTGACGATCCCGAGCCCCTCCACGTGGGCCTGATGGCGTCGGGCGAGTTCGAGCCCCCGGTCGGCGGTTTGCAGGCTTGAGGGGGAGCCATCGAGGGCAATCAGAATGCTGCGTAACATGTCACCATTCTCCTTGACGAAGATCTAGGTCAGCGATGACCCGAAGCGAGTTGCAAGCGGCTTGCACGCCCCCATAGCCGTTTCTCGATTTCAAGGATGAGGAGCAGAGCCACACCCATCGCGACCACCGCAAAGCCGTCGAGGAAGGACAGAGCCCGGGTGTGGAACAGCGCCTGCATCGGCGGAAGGTAAGTGAAAGCGAACTGGGCCAGGACAACCGCGCCAACACCGATCAGGACAGGCCGCGTACCCAGGATGCCTTGCCATGTGAGGGAAGGCGCGTGCAGGAACCGCACGCTGAACAGATAGAAGATCTCCAGCACCACGAGAGTGTTCACCACGATCGTGCGGGCCTCCTCGATGGGCAGGTCGCGCCTGATCGCCCATTCGAACATGCCGAAGGTAGCGACGACGAATAGCACCGACACGAAGACGATCCGCCAGACCAGGAACCCGGACACGATCGGCTCGTCCAAGCGGCGTGGCGGACGGCGCATGACACCGGGCTCCGGCGGCTCGAAGGCGAGCGTCAGGCCTAAGGTCGCGGCCGTGATCATGTTGACCCACAGAATCTGGACGGGCGTGATCGGCAGCGTCAGGCCGAGCAGCATCGCAGCAATGATGGCGAGCGCCTCGCCGCCGTTCGTCGGCAGGGTCCAGGCGATCACCTTCTTCAGGTTGTCGTAGACCGTCCGCCCCTCGTGCACGGCCGCGACGATCGAGGCGAAGTTGTCGTCGGCCAGCACCATCTCGGCGGCCTCCTTCGCCGCTTCCGTTCCCTTGCGGCCCATGGCGACGCCGACGTCCGCCTGCTTGAGCGAGGGGGCGTCGTTCACGCCGTCGCCGGTCATCACGACCACTTCGCCGTCGGCCTGCAATGCCTGGACGATGCGCAGCTTGTGCTCCGGGCTGGTGCGCGCGAAGACGGCCACGTCCCGCACTGCGGATCGGAACCTGTCGTCGTCCATTCGGTCGAGCGCGGTGCCCGTGATCACCGCGCCGTCGCCGCCATGGATGCCCAGGGCACCGGCAATGGCCCATGCCGTCGCCGCATGGTCCCCGGTGATCATCTTGATCCGGATCCCGGCCGACTGACACTCCCTGACCGCCGCCAGCGCTTCCTCGCGTGGCGGGTCGATCAGCCCGAGCAGGCCCAGCATGGTCAGCCCGGTCTCCACGTCGGCGAAACTCAGTGAACCCGATGGGACCTGCGGCAGCCATTTCGCCGCGATCCCGAGAACCCGCCGTCCCCGGCGCGCCGCCGTGTCGGCTTGAGCCGTCCACCAGTGAGGATCCAGGGGCCGCTCACCCGACCGGGTGCGCTCCCTGGCGCACATGGCGATGACCGGTTCGGGAGCCCCCTTCACGTACAGGATGGCGCCGCCCTCGGGCAGGCGGTGCACGGAGGCCATGAAGCGGTGCTGCGCGTCGAACGGGATCTCGTCGACGCGGCTGAACCGACGCCTGAGCTCCTGCGGATCCATGCCGGCCTTCATCGCTAGCAAGACCAGCGCCCCCTCCATCGGATCGCCGTCCACGGCCCATCCCGCCTCCGTCCGGCGCAGGCCGGCATCGTTGCACAGGCAGGCCCCCTGCGCGATCTCCGTCAGGACGGGCCGGTCGTCCACGGTCAACGCCGCTCCGTCCCGCCGGATCTCGCCTTCGGGCGCGTACCCGCTGCCGGCTACCTCGAAGCACCCGTCCGGCGTGACGACCGTCTGCACCATCATCTCGTTGCGGGTGAGCGTTCCGGTCTTGTCCGAGCAGATCACGGAGACGGAGCCGAGCGTCTCCACGGCCGGCAGGCGCCGGATGATGGCATTGCGCGCCGCCATCCGCTGAACGCCGATCGCGAGCGTGATCGTCATCACGGCGGGCAGCCCCTCGGGAATGGCCGCGACGGCCAGCCCGACGACCGCCATGAAGGCCTCGCCCCACGGCATGCCGTGGACCGCAACGGCGATCCCGAACACGAATGCCGCCACAGCCAGGAGCGCCCCCGTGAGCATCCGGGCGAACCGGTTCATCTGCCGCACGAGCGGGGTGGTGAGGGGCTCGACCTCGCCCAGTAGGGCGGTGATCCGGCCGATCTCCGTGCCGGCCCCGGTCCCTGTGACGACGCCCATCCCCTGCCCGGCCACCGCGAGGCTGCCCGAGAAGGCCATGCAGGTCCGGTCGCCAAGAGCCGCGTCCGGGGCGACCGGACCCGTTCTCTTCTCCACCGGCACCGACTCGCCCGTGAGGATGGCTTCGTCGATGCGCAAGCTGCGCGCCCGAAGAAGCCGCAGGTCGGCTGGGACGCGGTCTCCGGCTTCGAGCAGCACGATGTCGCCCGGGACGAGCTCCTCGGCCGTGACCGTCTGGCGCTGCCCATCCCGGATCACGGAGGCCTGGGCCGAGATCATGGCCCGGAGGGCCTCCAGGGCGCGCTCGGCGCGCCCCTCCTGGATGAAGCCGATGACGGCGTTGACGAGAACGACGAGCAGGATCACCGCCGTGTCGACCCAGTGTCCGAGGAGCACCGTGACCGTGGCGGCCCCGAGGAGGACGTAGATCAGGACATGGTTGAACTGCGCGCGGAAGCGGGAGAGCGCACTGCGCCGCTCGCCCTCGGGCATCCGGTTGTATCCATGCAGTTCAAGCCGCCGCCGGACCTCGTCAGAGTTCAGCCCCTCAGGGCAGGTCTCGAATGCGGCCACCGTTGCCTCGGCGGTCTCCGCATGCCATGGGATGGATCCGGGTGGCCTCCGCCCGTCGACATGGTTGAGCCTGTTGACCTGGTCCATCACTGCCTCGCTGGAACCGCGCCCGCACCGGATCGACCTGCACCCGGATTTGAGAGTCGATGGGTCAGCTAAAGCGATGACGCAAACCGTAGCCTTGATTCACGTCAAGATTGCGAGCTGCTCGATGGTGCGCGGCTGCGGGTGCCGCCACCGTACCCGGGTCCGCCCCGGGCGTTCGGTGCCGGCTGTCCGCGGCATCCGCCCGCTCATGTTTCCCGGCCTGCGCTCGTCAGGCCCGGGCGGGCTTCATTCCCCGCTCCGGCTTCGCCAGGCGCAGCTTGGCAGCCCCGGCCAGGGCAGACAGGGCGGAGCCGAGCAGCACGCGCGGCCGGGAAGGCGAGCAGGCCGATGAACAGGCTCATGGTGAAGCCGATCCCGCACAGCAGCGTCACGCCATGAAACTGCGCCCAAGTGGCGTTCGCCGGCAGGTCCGCCCAGTCCAGGCGGATCACCGCCCACGAGAAGGCGAACACCCCCACCTGCTTGCCGACAAACAGCCCACGCGCGCCCCGAACGGCACCGGGTTCAGCGGGGCCTCGAGGCTGACCCCATCGAAGTTCACCACCCGCACGAGCATGCGCAGCCGCTCGTGGGTACCCAAGGCCTGCTCGAAGGTCGTGATCAGGCAGCGCATGTCGTCCCGGTGGATGCGCCCGTTCACCTCGAAGCCGACCATATCGGGTCTGGACGTTTCGATCAGGTGCACGGAGGGTGCCGTCGGCACAGGTTCCGGCTCGCTCGACGTGACGGGCTGCGAAGCCCAGGCCAGCGCCTCGTCCCGTTCACGCGGTGCAAACGCTCGGATCCCGATTTGGGGCAGCATGCGTGCTTGCACATGGGCGATCCGGCGGATCCACTCCTGCTCGGTCACCACGGTCGCCCGCGCGAAGCGGTGGAGTTCGCGCAGCTTTCCAAACCCGTAGCCGAGATCGCGGGTGAACGCGCCCGGCGTCATGCCCGTCATCGCGACCTCGGCCTACAACGCGATGCGCTCCTGGTGGGCCAAGGCGTCCTCGACCGCCGCGATGCCGCGCTCGACGTCATCCTTCTCGACACGTCCGTTCACGCGCAGCGCCACCACGTGTGCGGGGGCAGGCAGAACCTCCAGCATGGCAGCGTCCTCTTAGGTACCGGACCACATCATGCGGTCCCGCATGGCCTCATTATAGGGCGGCATCCTACGAGGTGATCCTCCGGCAGGATTGATGCCGGCAGGGCGAGTGGGACATGGAAGGAGGAAGGCCCTGCGCCTGTCCTCTGGATTGCTTGAGGGTACTCTGGATCCGTGGGAGCATGATCCTAGACCCGGAGAGGAGAAACACGACCATGCTATTGGCGATCGGACTGGCCCTGCTCATCATCGGCCTGGGCCTTGTGCTCGCCGCCCGGCCCAACCGGGAGGGAAAGCGGCTCCTTCCCATGTCCGGCGGACTGATGGTGGTCTATCCGGCCGTCTGTCTGGCGTTCATCGCCTTCGGCATCATCATGACCGTCATGAACTTCTGATCGACCAGGGCCCGACGGCCTGATGGCTGGGTCCATCGAGATCACGTCCGGGACTGGGACCCATCCCCATCCGCGCCAGTTGCCGGGGTGAACATCCGCACCCCATTCAGTCTAAAGCCCGCAATGGCGGCCCGCGCGCTCTCGGACGCCAGCCAGTCATGCCAGGCTCTCGCCTCGGGGGAGTCCTCCCGAACGAGATGGCTGGCGTAGGCGGTGCGCAAGGCCGGATCGCCCTCCACAAGGATCTCAAGGCCGCGCCGGTCCGTCTGCGCCGCCCAGGTCATCCGCTCAATGAGGACGTAGGCCCCCCAAAGTCCGGCCTCCCTGAGGACGCTGGGCTCATCGCCCCTGCTCTCCACGTACCAAGTCGAGCGGACTTGGACGTTGATGCCGATGCTGTCCCACAGGGCCAGCTCCAGCTCCCGCACGCCCAGCGCCGGGCTGCTCGACATGTAGGTTCCCCGCGCGGCGGCGATCCAGCGCAGGGCCGTCTTGATGTCCTTCAATCCGCGCACGCGGGCCCGCTCCGCGCGGGAGCCGACCAGGATCACGTCCCCATGGAAGATAATCCGGGGCTCCTCGCGGCCGAGAGGTTGGGTTCTCTCCAGCACACGTTTGGGCAGGAGGATGGCCTGGGCACCCACGCCTGTCGGGTTGGCGTCGCCCCCCATCGGCGCTGCCCTGGCGGCGATCCCGGTCTCGGCGTGGAACGCGGGGGCCAGGGCCTGCACGAGCCCGGCGAGAGGTCCGGCCGGCACTCCTACCGTGACTGCGCGCTCCTGGGCCATGACCGGTCCGAGGCCCACCCACAGCAGGACCGCCATTGACAGAAGCACCGAGGAACGCCGCATGGGAACCGCCATGACCTTGACATCAGGATAACAGGCGCGCTCGGTCTTGGTTCGCGGCGCAGCCATCCTCAGCTCAATGCGACCGCTATCGGGCGCAGCATTCCCCATTCCGCTTTCCGGATCGGACGCGACCTCTACCCACGCCAGAACTGCGGCAGGAACAGTACCAGGACCGTGAACAGCTCAAGGCGTCCCAGCAGCATGCCGAATGCAAGCAACCATTTGGCAGCATCGGGCACGGTCGCGAAGTTGCCGGCGGGCCCGATGGTGGGCCCGAGTCCGGGTCCCACGTTCGCCAGGACCGTCACGGCGGCGCTCGCGCTCGTCAGGAAGTCGAGGTCGAGCGCCATCAGGAGAATAGTGAACGCGCTGTAGCACGCAAAGAAGAACGCGAAGAACACCACGACCGAGACGATCACGTCCTCCGGCAGCAGGCGCCCGGCATACATCCGCCGGAAGACGCCCTTCGGGTAGATGAGCTGGCGCAGGTAGCTGCGCAGCACGGTGAACATCACCTCGAAGCGGAAGATCTTGATCCCACCGGCAGTCGAGCCCGTGCAGCCCCCGATGAACGTGAGGCCGAAGAAGACGCCGATCGCGACGTTCCCCCATAGGCTGTAGTCGGTGGTGGCATAGCCGGTCGTAGTCACAACCGAGACGACGTTGAACGCTGCCAGCCGCGCTGCCTCCTCCAGACCATACCGGCCCGACAGGACCAGCCAGATCGTGAGACCAACGCTCATGACCAGCAGGAAACCGAGATAGGCCTGCGCCTGGGAGTTGCGCAGGCTGTCGCGCTCGCCCCGCAGGAGCCGCACGTAGAGAACGAACGGGATGCCGCCCGCCAGCATGAACGCGGTGCCGATCCACTGCGCCGCCAAGCCGAACTTGCCCATGGAGCTGTCGGAGGTGGAGAATCCGCCGGTCGAGAGCGTGGTCAGGGCATGCACGAGCGCCTCGAAGGGCGTCATCCCGGCCAGCCAGTAGAGAATGCCACAAATCACCGTGAGGCCGAGGTACACCAGCCCGAGGGCCATTGCGATCTCGCGCACGCGCGGCATCACCTTCTCGGAGCGGTCGGACGACTCCGTCCGGAAGAGCTGCATGCCGCCGACACCAAGGGCCGGCAGGATGGCAATGGCGACCCCGACGATGCCGATGCCGCCGAGCCATTGGAGCAGAGCCCGCCACAGCAGGATTCCCGGTGGAGCCGCATCGAGGCCGACGATCACCGTCGAGCCGGTGGTGGTGAGCCCGGACATCGACTCGAAGAAGGCGTTGGTGAAGCTGTCCCTCAACTGGGCATAGTCGGAGATGTAGAGAGGCAGCGCGCCGAACAGGGCAATGGCGGTCCAGGCCAGCGGCGTGAGCACGAAGGCTTGACGGAGGCTGAGACCGCCCGTCAGGCGGCAGCGGGTCAGATAGGTCAGTCCCGCACCGCAGGCGAAGGTGAGGCCGCTGCCGAGGAGGAACGCCCTCCAGTCGGGATTGCGCACGATGAGGTCCGCCACGGCCGGCAGGAGCATGGCCGCCGAGAGCGCGAGGAGCATGCGCCCGACCAGGTGCAGCACCGGCCGCAGGCGCGGCGGCGACCACGGGCCGAACGCGAGCCGGTCCCGCAGGGAGATGACATTCCCCGTTCTCATGGCTCGTCCCGTGATGGGCCGGCCAGCAGGGCCTCCGCCTTGCGCAGGGCGCGATAGGTGACCAGGACAATCACCCGATCCCCGGGCTCGATCACCGTCGACGAGGTGGGGATGATCACCTCATCGCCACGCACGATCGCCCCGATCAGCATTCCCTCAGGAACGCCAACCTGACGGATGCTGCCGTGCACCAGCCGGGAGCCCGCCTGGGCTGTCGCCTCAATCACCTCGCCGAAGTCCTCCCGCAGTGTATAGAGAGCCGAAACGGACCGGTGACGAACGTGGCGCAGAATGCTGGAGATCGTGATCGCGTTCGGCGCTACGACGGTATCGATGCCAAGGGTCGGCAGAAGCGGCTCGTAGGAGGACTTGTTCACCAGGGTGATGGCGCGTGCGCATCCTTCCCGCTTGGCCAGCACCGAGGTGAAGATGTTGGTCTCGTCGTCGTTGGTGACCGCGATGATCGTCTCGGCGGCTTGGACATTCGCCTCGATCAACGTCTCCTTGTCGAGGGCATCCCCGTGCAGCACGACGGCACTGTCACCGAGTTCCTGCGAAATGAACTCGGCCCGCTCACGGGAGTGCTCGATAAGGCGAATGGATGTCGCGGGCGCGGATCGGGCCAGCCTCTTGGCGAGGTTCAGGCCGACATTCCCGCCGCCGACGATGATCACGCGCCGGGCAATCTCTTCCTCATGCCCGAGGAAGCGCATGATGCGATCCACGCGCCGGGTCTCGGCCACCACGTAGACATCGTCCCCCCGCTCGACACGGTCCTGGCCGTGGGGGACGAACGCCTCCCCGTCCCGCACGATCCCCAAGACCACGAGACCGGCATCGGGCAGGAGGCTCTTGAGTTCGCTCAGGGGATGCCCGATGAGGGAGCAGGCGCCCGAGTTGCAGTGAATGCCCAGAAGCTGCACCCGCCCCTCCGCCAGGGGCACCGTATCGAAAGCGCCCGGCGTTCTGAAGCGGCGCTCGATCCCGCTGGCGACCTCCATTTCGGGCGAGATGATGACGTCGATCGGCATCTGGTCGCGGGCATAGAGGCCGAGCCGGCTCTTCTCGAGGTAGCCGCTGTGGCGGACCCGGGCGATCCGGCGGCGCACGTTGAACAACGAGTAGGCCACTTGGCAGGCCACCATGTTGACCTCGTCGGATCGGGTGACCGCGATCAGCATATCGGCATCTTGCGCGCCGGCCCGCTCCAAAACCTCCGGATGGGAGGCATGGCCTACCATGCCGCGAACGTCGTAGCTCTCGTCGACGCGCCGGGCCTGCTCAGGGGAGGAGTCGATGACCGTGACATCGATCCCCTCGGTGGCGAGGTGACGGGCGATGGTCGAGCCGACCTGTCCCGCTCCGCAAACGATCACCCTCATGACCCTTCGGCCTCCACACCCCGGGTGCATGTATGTGGGGCAGAGGAAGGGCTGGGCAACGCAGCCTCCGGGGCGGCTTGTCGGGTCGGATCACCAACCTAGTTCATAGGCTGAACCTTCACCGTGATCGTCCCGGCGTCGAGCGGACGTGCGCGCGTCGTGCGCCCCTCGCCGGAACGGCGGTCATCAAATGCTGCGGGAGGACAGGGCGGCGATGCTCCGACAGACTGGATGGCCCCTTGCGGTTGCTCTTCTGACCTGCCTCATCGGTACGTCGCCCACTTCGGCCTCGCAACCGGCGGATCCTGAGGCCGTTGCCGAGGAGTCTTCGGAAGGCCTCGTCCCCGTCCGGGTCGCCGGGCCCTTTGAGTTTCCCTGGTCGGTCGGCTTCCTGCCGGACGGCTGGCTCTTGGTGACCGAGAAGCCCGGGCGCCTCCAGCTTGTCACGCCGGATGGGCGAGCACAGGCGATCAAGGGGTTGCCACCCATCCGGACTGGGGATCAGGGCGGCCTGCTCGACGTGGCGGTGGACCCGGACTTCGGCCAAAACAAAACCGTGTACCTGTCCTACACCCACGGCACGCTTGAGGCGTCGACCGTCCGGATCCTGAAGGGCAGGCTCGATTTGAGGAGAAGGGTTCTCAAGGATCACACGGTCCTGTTCGAAAGCGATCCACCCGCGAGCGCCAACGAGCAACTCGGCGGGCGCTTGGCCGTGACGCGCGACGGTTACCTGTTCCTGTCGCTGGGGGATCGCTGGGAGCCTGGCCGGGCGCAGGACCTATCCGATCATGCCGGCTCCATTATCCGGATCCACGCGGATGGTTCCGTTCCGAGTACAAACCCCTTTGTCTCGGTCCCGGGTGCCAAGCCCGAGATCTGGTCCTACGGCCACCGCAATCCGCAGGGGCTGGTCGCCGACGAGCGGCACGGGCAGGTCTGGGCAACGGAACATGGCCCACAGGGCGGCGACGAGATCAACCTAATCCAGGCTGGCCGCAACTACGGCTGGCCCATGGTGAGCCATGGCCTGAACTACGACGGCTCCCCGGTCGGCTCAGGCGGCAGCACTGCGCCCGGCGTGGAAGCGCCGGTGCATGTCTGGCTGCCATCGATCGCGCCCTCCGGGCTGACGATCCGGCAAGAGGGCCAGGCCACGTCACTGTGGCTGGGGGCGCTCGCGGGCCAGATGGTGGTCCGGCTCGGTCTCAGCGAAGACAGGGCTCTCGATGAGCGGCGGTTGCTGGAGGGGGAACTCGGCCGGATCCGGGACGTCCGCCAGGGACCGGACGGGTTCCTGTACGTCCTGACCGACGATCCGGAAGGGCACCTGTATCGCTTGGTGCCGGCCGCCGACGTGGCGCGGCAGGGCATCGGCCGTGGTCCGCTCTGAGCGCGTCGGATCCTGTACGGTGCCATGCGGCCTTCCCTGTGCGGGAACCGATCACCGGCGGGGCGGCGATATTGCGCGGCACCGGATCGGCCACATGCTTGGCGTCCATCGGGACAGTATCCCGTACAAGCGCAGGCTTCGGCGGCAGCACCGTGCAGCAGGTGACGTAGTCCTCCGGGCCGAGGTAGGGATGGTGGCGCGAGCCGCACCAGTGTCCCCCGTTTCGCCCGTATCTCCGGCCAGGGCGCGGTACTGGACCCGACCGCCCGGCACATCGACCCAGTGGCCGTACACGTACATGCGGACTCAGCTCTGTGTCACCCGGTAGAACGCGGGCCGGCGGTCGGTGCGGTCGCAGCAGCTCCGGCCCGATGCATCGACCAAGTCCAGGTAGATGCCATGGGCCCGGACGGAGAGCAACCAATCCAGGACGAGACCGGCGATATCCAGTGCAAGCCTTGCAAGGATGGGACACTCCCTCCTGACGGTCTCAGGCATCCACAAGGCGATGGCGCTTGGGCACCACTGCGAGCGGTATCCTGCAAGCCGTATGTTCTTGCCGTCCCGAGCACCACTTCCTCGGCTCTCCCTGTTCATTGAGATGGAAGGGTGACGAGAGAAGGAGACGCATGTGAGAGCTGCTGCTCGATCCATTGCAACAATGCTGGATTCCCGCATCACAACGGTGCCGTTGATGTCGGTCTTCCAGAGTTGCTGCACGAATTAAATTAGGTGCTTACGAATATCCTTAATCCAGAATGCAATGATCACTTCACTCCAACGTGTCTTCCCGGCCTGTCGGTTCGAGCTGAACGGAAGATACGAGGATGGGAGTGATCATCGACCCGCGGGGAACAGGTGGGGCCGGCAAGACCGAGTTGGTTCGCCACATTCTGACGGAGTACGGGTGGGAGCGGGATGGACGCTATGATGTCGGTAGCGACATCGCGGTGATCTGTCGCGAAGGACGCGGCCGGCCGTTCAGGTATCGCCTCTGGCACCCGCGCGGCAGACGCCCCCTCGCGGTCCCGGGGCATTACGAGCGGACCAGCGGTGGCTGCGATACGATCACGGTCCAGGATGGCGGCCTTGCGGAGATCATGCGGCGCGTCGGCGGCTATGCCGTGTCCGGGCATGACGTGGTCATCAAGGGCTTGCGGCTGAGAAGCGAGGTCGAGTTCTTCATTGATCTTGAGCGTTCGCACGGCCTTCATATCCTGTACCTGGGCACGCTGCTGGGTCGGTGCGTTCGCAATCTGATGTCTCCCGCCGTCGTGCGCGCAGGGACGCGCTGCCGTTCATCGAGAGGAACACGGCGGCCGAGCACCGGCGGGTGGAGGAGGCGTGCGAACGCCTTCGGCCGCACGCGACGGTCGAGATCCTAGAGCATCGTGCGGAACCGAAGGTCCGCTCTCAACGATGCTCTCATTCAAGGAGAAAGCATCGGATGGGTCCCAAAAGTGCAAATCCACTTTTCACGTCCGAGGCTGCAGGCGACATTAAAGGACTGCTCCCTGAAGGAACTCGTCGGCTATTATATTCAGTTTTAATGAGAAGATTGGTGGGTGTACAAGGACTCGAACCTTGGACCCGCTGATTAAGAGTCAAGCCCATCCCATTGAAATTGCTCAGGTCTGTTACTCAGGCCTAAGCACTTCCCTTGATCAATCCGAGGCTTACGAGAGCCGCCCTCTGAGCGTTACAGAGTACCGTCAGGGCATTCACCTGAGCCTTCAGATCGTTGATCAACTGCTGCTCGGTCGCCGTGTACGTCGCGCCAGCTGACGCCGAAATTGGCGTGGCTGGCACGGCGGCTTGACTGGCGCCAGCAGGTTGGGCAACCGGGTCGGCCCCAAAGAACCCGCGCAAGGAAGCAGCCGAACTCCCGAGGATATAAGTGACGAGGGTCGACATCGTCCGCTTCCGGCTGACGGGAGAACCGGACGGTAAGCGCACATAGAGCAGCTCGTTATCATCGACCGTGGCTGGAGCGCTGGTAAGTTCGGAAAGCTGAGGCATGGTCCTATCCTTCTGAGAGGACTATCGGTCTGGATGCCGTGCCCTGCACCGCACATCAGCGGCGCTTCAGCTCGTCCTTGATCTCCTTGAGCATCTCTATGGAGATTTTCACCTGCTCCTCGAGGCGGGTAATGCGGTCCTGGCTCTGCTCTAGGCGAGCAAGTCTTTGGTCGACAGCGGCCCGCCGTTCGTCGCGTTCGCGAAAGAACCGGGCATCAGCGTCTTCGAGCTTCTCCAGCCGGCTGACATAGCCGTTGGCTGCCCAGCCCGTTCCAGCCGCATAAAGAACGCCACCCACCACGATAGCCCATCCAATGCGACGAGGCAGGACAAGATAGCCCTCGTTGGTATCCGGCAGCTGGTCCTTGCCCACTATCATTGCCCCTGTTTACGCCGCCCGCTGCCCGGTTGTTCCGAGGTCAGGAGCTACACTGTCACCCACACCACGCCTTGCGGCGAGCATTGTTTCCTTTGGCGTTGTCAACCGTAATCGGGTGATCCGTCGAGGCCCACCGTTGCGGACGCCAGTCTCGGCAGACCGAAGCCTCAATCTGCTTTGTCGATGCGCCAGCCATCGTCTGACAGCCGGCAAGCAGGGTCGGTAAGGCAAAGGCGCATAGCCCCATCAGCCCGAGCTGCTTCATCGTTCTTCTCCTCGAGGACCAGTTTGGTTTCAGCGGTCAGAGCTTCCCGGCCCTCGTCCCAACCACGGCGGTACTCACGCCAGCCGCCAAGCTCGAATCCAATCCAGCCCGCGAGCGCAGCCGCTGCCAGGACGCGCCAGTTGCTAAGCAGCCAGATCATGCAGCAGCCTCCTTGCGGCTCTGGATAAGCCAATAGAAGCCGAGCCCGAAAGCAACTGCGACTGCGCCGGCAAAGACGTACTGCATTGGGCCAGAGGCGAACGAACTCGCGAGCGTCGTTAGGATACCCGTCGCCCAGGTAACATTCTCTTTGGTGATGACCGGTGGCACCTTCGGGGTGGCAGGGACCGTGTTCGAGGCGACGAAGGATTCCTTAGCCCACAGTCCCGCCTCAGCGGCACGCCGTGTCACAAGCCCGGGAACCCGTCTCCCGTTGTCATTCACCCACTTCATCAGCTCCTCAGGCACGGCATCGTAGCCGCCCTTGTTGAGCTTCTTCAGTAGTGTCGACGTCAGGAAACCCTTTGGAGCCTTCGGTTTGTCTGGGTCGCCTGTCCCAACGTTGAAGGTGAAAGAGACCAGTGCCGCGAATTGGTTGTCAGTCAAAGGCACCTTCACGCCCCGCTCGACGGCCAACTCTGCTTGGGCGAGATCCTCTAGGAGCCAAGTTTCGGCCTGCTCCTTTGTGCAGGTCATGCCCATTCGGACGCCGCGAATGTGGCCGTAGCCGATCGTGGGAACGCCGCCGCCATCGAGGTAAGCCTTCAGCCGGAGCCCCTCAAAACCCTTCAGCTTCTCCAGGCCTTCCTGATTGATCTTTCGAGCCATGCCCCGCCCCTTCCTTGTTGGGGCGAGTATCAGGGGGCGGAGCCGGGGCGGCACCGCACAGGAGTGCCGCCCGAATGTCTCGGTGGTCATGGTGTCCTCGTGATGGGAATGAGTCTTGGCTCAGGGGCAGAAAGCGGCTATATCCAGGCCATGGCCTCGACCTCCCCCCTGCTGCTGATCGCCCTCATCACCCTCTATGTGGGAGGGGGGCTCTTGCTATGGTGGCACCAGCGGCACCTTCCACCGCTCACGAAAGAAGAGCGTGAACAGTACGACCGCGACGCTGCGATGTGGTAGCGCACTACAGTAGCGATTTCAGCGCAGTCGTCACATTCGGAATGGTGATCTGCCGGAGCGCCGGCAGATCTGGGTGGATGCCGTCTGATAGATCCGCCAGGGTCTTGCCCCGCCATTGCGGGTGATTGTCGATCAGTCCGACGCCCTGCTCTCGTGCCACCGTCCGGAGCGCATCGTAATAGTACGCTACATTCGCTTTCCTGCCGGCTAGGACCGGATTGGTACTGTCGACGGCAATCTCATTCATGGTCATCAGGAAGATTGCCGTGCCGGGCGAATTGGCGCGGATGGCCAAAATCATCGCACGCATATTGGCAGCGTATTGAGCCAGTGGCATGTTGAGCGGCGGATCAGAGTCGTTCATGCCGAAGGCGATTGTGACCGCCTTAGGCTTGAGCTGTATCACCGACCCGATATTCGCGAGCCCCCAATCAGACATCATCCCTGGCAACCCCAGGTCGTAGCACACCACAGGCCGAAACGTGGTCAGAGACAGGAGCGCAGCAACTTCTGCTGTCCAGTTTCGAGAGACGTAACCTGTCGTCAGGCTGTCCCCGATACAGGCGAAATCAAAGACATCCCTGGTCATCACAGGTACTCGTCGCGAGGGTCAAACCATCCCTTGACTGCGATGTAAATAAGGGCGCCCGAGGCCTGGCTATCCATCGAGTAAACCTGACGGGCCGTGTTGGTCCAGACGAGCGTGTTGTACGTCGCCGCGTTGATGGAAGCATTATTGCGGCTCGCGATCGCCGAATAGGTGTCCGCTGTGGACGGAGCACCAAGATCGGGATCAGTAATCCAGACGAATACGACACCAGTGGTCGAGCTTGTGTTGTGCGTTCCGCCGAGATCCGCCAGCACCTTGATACCGGCTGGAACGCTCAGGGTCCTCAGGGTGGGGGTCGGACCATTCGAGACACCGCTATGGTCGACGACCAGTGTCCCCTTGTAGTGAAACCACCCACCAACTTGGCGGAATTGCTTGATATTGCCACTCGCGTCCGTCAGCACGGCACCAATACGCCGCCGCGCCGCCCACCCGCTCGGCATGGTGGGTGTAGTTGGGGACGTTGAGAACAGGGCGTCAACAAGACCGTCCGAGGTGCGCCGGATCAGATGAACATGGTAGCTCGTGTTCGCTGCCTTCGCGCCTGTATCCAGACCGCCCGCATTGTTACCGGCAGCCCAGGCTGCATCAAGGCGCTTGGTGATGCCCGTTGCGAGCGTCAGATCATACACATTCGAGCTATCCCGTGCGGCTCCCGCTGCTATGTCGATATCGTTGGCGCCGTCCACGGTGTTGTTGGACATCGTCAGCCCGAAGATGCTTCCGCGGAGCCCCGCCAGTCCTGCAACGTCCCCTGCTGACAGAAGACGGATGCCACCCGGCGTGGAGCCGTCATGCATGCGCAACTGCCCACCGGCCCAAATCGGCTCTCCGTCCGGACCAACGTAGGCATTTGCGGCAGCCAAAGTCGGGAGGTCAGCGGCTGCGCCGACTCGGGCAAAGCGTCTCGGAATCCGGGCCATCAGGCACTCCAGTCGTAGATATTCAAAGCAAGATCGCTATCGAGAGAGAAATCGAAGATCTGCGCTCCGACTGCTGTCGCGTATGCAGCAGCAGAAAGTTCAGCGGCCTGAGCCGCGTTTTTGTGCCCCTCAGCCTGATTTCGATATCCGAGCGTCTCGCCCGCGTAGCTTTGAGCAGCATCGCGGGCGCCTTTCGCCTCGTTGGTCAGGGCCTCAACGTCAGCAAAGCCGCGCGTTGTGATCGGACGCCCTTGCGCATCGAATTCCAGAACACGGTTCGCCCGCGCCGCCTTGCCCGGGAGGGTCATATCGATCGGCGCATCCGAGGCGGGTGCGGTTAGAGTCCGCTTGAGCCTCTGCCAGATCTCGCGCACGCCGGCCGTCAGGATGTTCAATTCTGTGTTCTGATCGCGCGCCGGGAGACCGCGCCCTTCCGCATACTGCGAAATGCGCCGTGGAGATCGGTTCCCCTCAATGACGAGCATCCCGGTGACGGGCGCCGTGAACGTGATTGTGCCGGTATAGGTGTTCGGCGCGCCCCAGTAACCAGAGAAAGGCGCAGTGGTCAGGGACCAGTTCCCAGTTTGCTCAATCCCGTCCAATGTGACGGAAAGATCCGCCCCAGTGCTATCGAAGATCGGGAAGCCGACATCGAACGGACCCACCGCATTGTTGGGCGTATAGGTTGTAAGCCGGTCGGCATCGAGGATGTTGGGCTGCGTGCTCATGAGCGCTAAGGTGCGGGAGAGCAGGCGTCCCCGCACCGCACATAGTCAGCGGCGAGAGAGTGGTTCGACTCCAAACAGTTCGTTCCCGGCATCTTCCACCTGGTTGAGGAGACGCCTGAGGTAAAACAGGTTCTGGAAGGGGATGAGCCGCCGCGCGTTCGCCGTGTCCCGGCCGCTCCAGTCTTCTTCTCCAAAGGCGGCCCCCGTTGCCTTCGTGATGGTCTCGATCTTGCCGGCTGACGGGCCCATGAGCTGGGAGAGCACAGTCTGGGACGAGAAACGGGACAACGGCCTATCAGCTCCGATCAGCCGATAGATATCCACTCCGCCCCGAGTGGCTTTGGCTGAAATCGCGTTCGCCTCGTCAAACCAGCCGAGGATACCAGACCGAGACAATCCCTCCTTGATCCAGTCCTGAGGGCGCTCCGGCAGGGGCTTGCCCGAGACGACGGAGTACAGGGCCGCCGCCATCATGCCGGCTGACAGCCCCGTAATCAGCCCCGACAGAGTTGCCGCATCACGACGCTGAAGATTGGCCAGCATCAGGCGCTCGGTTGCCGCGAAGATGAAGCTCTTGTGCTGTCCGATCAGACCAATGATCGGCTTGCTCAGCCAGAGCGGCTTCTCCTGCCCCGGCGTCACGACCACGATATCAGCCTCACGCGAGACGGCGCCCTCGAACGCCAAGCGCGCGGCACGGTCCTTCCAATCTGCAGTATTCGGCAGGTACACGCCATCAACGATCTCGCCCCCGTCGACGAAGGACTTCCAGATCCGCTGTGCCATGTGTTCGTCGATCCCCGAGGCCGCCAGGTTCTCGATCTGCTTGGCCGAGGCCTTACCCTCCGCGAGGGCCTTCGTCGCTCGGAATATCTCGTTTCCTGACGTGATCGCGGCAACCGTCTTGGTGAAGTCCGTCCATGGCGCCTGGAGGTTGAGCACCTGAGAGGCTTCAGCTCCTGCCTGTAAAACACGTTCGAGCCGAGATTCCGGACGGTAGACTGCCGAGATGTCGTTGATCGCGCGGGAACGCGTAGCGAGCGCCATCTCGGTAGCAATGCCCATGGCCCTATACTGCGACTTGGCCTGTTTCCAACCGTCCGATGCGCCAAGCAGGCCCTTAACGAATGGGCGGTAAGCATCTCCCAGAACGGTCGTGAACCCCCAGCGGAATACCGACCCTGCTATATCAGGGATGGACGAGATGGCCGCGCCGCCAAGATCCGTCATCATGTTGTACGCTCGGACGGCGGCACCGACGCGGCCTGCATTACGCGCAGCAGCTCCTCCGCTGCCGAGAGCGAAGGTCCCACGGATGCGGTCGCGCATGGCGGCAATGTCTTGGATAGCGGCATCCCGCTTCGCAAAGATCTCTGCGGAGCGCTTCTCGTCTGCCCCTTGAGCGAGTGCCTGTGCCTCGTCGTTGATCTTGCGAATGACCTCAGTGAGGTTGAAGTCACCGAAGCGCTCAGACAGGACGATGTCAGGCACGGTCGTGTGAAGGAACTTACGCGCTGCATGAGACACGCTGTCGTCGAGGAAGTCCTCGATTATCTCATCCGGGATCATGAACTCGCGCTGAGCCAGAGCGCCCCGCGGTGCGTCGCGGCCCGCCGGCACACCGCCCCCACCCGTGGACGCATCGCCATAAGGCAGCCGGCCATCCGGCGAGGAGACGATACGGTCGGCAATCTCGCGAGCCCTCGCCTCCAACTCCATCCGGCTCATCTGCCGATCGGAGCCATGGATACGGCGAACCGCATTGAGTACGTCGCCGTCGGCACTCGTCAGGCGCGGCAGGTTCGGGTCTCGCCCTTCCATGGCCCTGTTGCGTGACTTGATGGCGGACAGCGCCTCCTTTGCGGAGTTGCCGCCCCACCCTTCAAGCTCCTTCTCGATCCTGGCGAAGACAGCCGCCTCATTGTCCCGGGCGATGGCGAGGGCATCATTCAGGAGCGATTGCTTCTTCTCGGCAATCGCACGCCGCTCTTCCAGGGTCGCCGCCCGTTTGACATTGCGATCAGCAGCCGACCCGGCCTCACTCAGGCGGGTCCGGTTCCGACCAGCAGCATTCTCAACTTGCGCCGTCCGACCCCGAGCCGCCGTGATGGCGTCGCGGGTCTGAGCGACGACGTCCTTTTCACGGGCGAGCGCACCCTCCGCGCCTTCCAGAAGAACCGACGCGGGCAAAGGCGGCATGCCGGGTTGATCGAACCGCTCCGGCCCAGCCGGGACAGACTCGGTATGATCAGCCAGGAAGCGCGCGACATCGAGACGATCCTCTGCCGGATAGCCGAGCCGGACCATCTCCGCCTTGGTGTCATCGGCAACGCTCTGCATCTCGATCAGGCGAAGGTCATCAGGGGCGAGCTTAGACTCGACGAACCAATGAGGCTGGTTGCCCCGAAGCGCATCCTCAATGAAGCGCAACACCTCATCCGGCGAAGGGCGTTCGGTGAACCAGCCGGGGAACCGGTTCCAGAGCTTCTCGCCCCACTCGTCGAGAGAGAGCCCCTGACGATTGAGCAGCCCAGGAAATGCGTTGTTCCCGCCGATGGCCGCGCGCAGATCGCCGCCAGTATCGAGGACGCCGCCCTCCTTCACGATGTAGGCCGCGAAGTTCGGTTCCTTCGGAGCCTTCCGGCGCCCGATGACCATGTCTGCCAGGGTCTTATCTTCGTCCGTCGCAAGGAAGCGCTGCTTGAGCTCCGCCTCCTCAGCCCGGTCAAGAGCAGCCGGCGACATGCGGGATTGCCGCTCCTCGCGTTGGAGAGCCGAAACCTCCCGCTGTAGCCCCTCAATTTGCGCCCTGAGTTCGGGATCCTGGATCTGGGAGCGGAACGCCGAGACGGCTTCGGCCAGTTCCGACAACTCCTGCTCCTGGTTGCCAAGCCTCTCCTCGAGCGTATCGACACGGTCAGCCGTCCGGTTGACCTCCATGCCGCGCTCTTTCACAGTGGCATCAAGGTTCTGGATGCGCTCCTGTGCGCGTTCGAGCTTCGCCTCCAGTTTCTTGGCTTCTGCCTGAATAGACCGGCGCTCTTCATCGAGAGCCTCAATCCGTCCCTGGAGTTCGAACTTGCGAGTCTGCTCCTGCTCCAGCCAGTCCGCCGAGCGCTTCACGAAATCGCTCATCCGCGACGTGATCTTGTCCCGGTTGTAGGAGCGCGTGAAATACGACTCCGCCGTCTTTACATCGACGCCTTCAGGCAGCATGCCGAGCTTGATCGCCCTCTCCTTCCAAGGTTCGAACACGTTGGCGCGAACCCACTTTGCGACCTCCGCAACTTCCGGGATCTCATGCTGATCACCGCGGCGCATAGCCTTGCCGACCTCATCGTCAAACTGGCTGAAGGACAGCTTTTCACCCGTGCGTCCGGCGACTTCCCCGAATGCATCACGAAGCCGCGCCCCTGTTGGAGCTGCATCGACCGACCCGAACCGGTACCGCTTCCAGGCATCATCCATAAGGTCATCGAGTTGAACGGCTGTCTGACGCTGGGCGAGACGAATCTCGCGTTCAGCAGATGGGCCGCGCGTCGTCGGGATTCCGAGCTTGTTGTCCACGGTGGCGAGCGCCGTCTCTGCCAGATCTACAACAGCACGGCGAGCGCTCGATAAGTCGCTCTGCATGGTGCGCAGGACGGGCGAGACGCGCTCCACCATGTCACCGAGGCCCGGCACCTTGTCGAGTAGGTAGGATTGCGGGCGAGCGATGCGGGTATCCGAAGCCGCCGCGCCAACGGAAGCGGCGAGCCCCGGCTCAGGAGCGTCCCCGAGAGATACTCGGTCGCGATCCAATGCCACTTCCAGCGCACGACGCTCAGCACGAGACAGCAATGCCGCCGCTCCGGCACCAAGCAGCCCGGACAAGACCGTTGACGTTGCCACCGAGGCAAGCAGATCGCCCGTGGTGCGGGTTTCCTGTGTGCCCTGTAGGATAGCCTCAGATGCGAGACCCTGGACCGCGCCAGCCGCTGCGGCCGAAAGTGCCGTCCGACCGATGGCATAGCCGCCTCTGGCGCCCCGGTAGATTGCGCCTCCGGGCAAGACGATTGTCGGGTCGACAAGCCCCATGCCTATTGAAGCCACGATCCCGGCAACCCCAGAAGCCGCGACCGTGTTCGCGTCCTGGATCTCCTGGTCGATTTTCGACTTTAGCCACTCCGTTTCCGCACGGGATCGCGAGGCGGCGAAGCGCTCCCCGTAATCGAACTCGTATCGGGTATCCTTAATGTCGGCTAAGGGATTGTAGCCCTCCTCCGGCTGGAATGGCTCATGCAAAGCGGCAATTGCGGAACCTACGGTCGAAGACTGCCGGAACGCCGCGCCGAGAGTATCACCGATGCCCGGATCGCGCGCTTGCGGCGCGTCAATCCCAAGCGGCAAGCGAGCGCCAGGACCAGCGGCCGGCTCAAGAATATCCATCATTGGGGCAGCCTCGTCACGGGATCGATTGGTTCAAAACCGGGCGTGGTCGCGTCCTGAACCTGTTGGTTTATCTGCTCACGCCTGAGGTTGCGGCGATCCTGCTTCATCGCCTCGGCCTGCCGCTCGCGGACTGGTGCCATCGCCTTGTCGATATTGAAGCGAGCATCGAAGGCCTCAAGCCTGCCTGTCGCCGGGTTGGTGAAGACGACCTGATACCGGGGCGGACGCTTGGCAGCTATGTCGGCTTGCGTTTCTGGCGTCGAGACAAGGGTATAGGCCGGGGTAGTCGGCCGCATTTCGACCGAACCACCCTTGCCCCCCGTGCGGCTCGGTTGAAGCCCCAGCCGCGTGATTAGGGTTTCTTCGACTTGCTGCCGCATCCACTCATGCGAGCCGTCGACGGCTGGATAGTACTGCTCAGGAGCATGCTTCATCACGCGCCCGCCATTTGTGGGAGACTCTTTCCAGACAGTCTTCAGTGTGGTCAGGGCTGCCTTGTGAGCCGCCTCCGGGTCAGCGGCCTCAATGTTGGCGTCCTCGATCATCTGGCGATAATCCGCGAGGAAGGCGGCACGGGCGCTGGCATCAATGCCGAGATCGTTAATCGCCGCATCGTCGCCCTTCTTCTTGGCCCATTCACGAGCCTCGGAGCGCATCTCCTCAACGATCTTGCTGGTGCGCCCATCCGCCAGCTTGCCCAGGCGCTTGGCCCCTTCGTCCGGCGTCTCCCACGCAAGGCGGGCCTGCCAGCCCTGGACCTTCGCGACCGCATCCGCGCCGAACGTCTGCACGAACAGATCAGGGTTGCGGCGGAGCAGTTGATCCATGCCCGACATAGCCGCCGTGTACTTCCCGTAATCTGTCGTCTTGGTCAGGCCTTCAACGGTCTGGGCCAACTTGTTGTCTGCCAGTGTCGCGAACAGGACATCGTTATCCAGCCCGCCGATGGCGCTAAAGAAGGCCGAAACCGTGCCACCGTCGCCGCTCTGCAGGATCTGCCGGACTTGCGGCACGTCATCAGGGCGCAACACTGAGCCGAGAGGCTGCCCGTGGTAGTTCGACACGGTTCGCGCGACAATGGCGCGCTGCTGCAATTGGGCCCGCAAGGTATCGACACTATCGAAGCGGAGCGGGCCGATGGATTCCCGCACACCCGTTCCCAGCTCGCCCGAGAGTGGCCCAGAGCCTGCCAGGGAGAGCGGATCGTCCTGCAACTTCTTCGTCAGGATCTCTTCACGCTTTGCGAGCCCGTCACGCAGAGCCCGGCCGGCTGGAGGAAGATCCCCCGCCTCAGCAGCCCGGTCCAACTCGTCGACTGCGGTGCGGATCGCAACAACGGATTGCCCGTCGACCCGCTCAAGCAGTTCCTCACGTTCAAACCGCTCCGCGATCTCCTTCCGCATTTTCGGATCGGAGAGCAGGGGCGCAAGGGCAACGACGTTCTGGATCTCATCCTGTGTCGGCTGATCACCATTGTCCCAGGCCGTCTTGACCTTCGTCCAGGCGGCTTCGACCTCAGCATTGAACTTGGTCTGGAGCTGCTTCACGGCAGCGGCGTACACGGGGCCTTGCCCTACGGAGCCGCTTGCATCTCCAACCTTGTTTCCAAGGAGACTGTAGACTTCTTGGGCCGTTCGAGCGCGCCCCCTGCCACCATCTGTGAAGAAGATCGTCCGGTTTGCGTCGACAGCATCAGGATCGACATAGTTCGCGGCTGGTGCATTCGGGTTCGTGCGGAGTCCGCCGATGAACCGGACAGCGCCAGCGCCGCCAAGGAAATGCGCGGTATAGAGGTTCTGAGCGGTCGGCTCAGCCCCGATCGAGCGGAGCCTAGCCTCGTTCTCATCAGTGAATATCCGGATCGCGCGGCGCTGCTGCTCAGGGTCCGTGCGCCCGTCAGCAGTGAGCCCGAGTTCTGGATGATCCTCCCGAAGTTGATCCCACGTCCCCTTAGTGAACTGGAAAAGGCCGGTCGCAGACGAGTTTGGGTTTCTCGCGTTCGGATCGCCACTGCTTTCCGCCGCCCCAATGGCGCGATAATAGGCCTCGCGATCTGTCGTGCCAGTAGCCGCCTGCCCCCGCAGCCGTGCCATTGCAGCGGCCTTCTCGACAGGCGTCCCACTCCGCAGGATAGGCGCGATCTCATTGACGACGCGCGCTGTCTCAAGCTGAGCGACCTTCGAGTATTGGCGGTACTGCCGCAGGGTCGTTATGGTGTCGTCGACCGTGCGGGGATCGACCCTATCCTCGGAGTTCAGGGCGGTGATCAGCAGATCCGCTTGATCTGTCGTCTGCCGGATCGTCTCCTGCCGGACAGCCGCCGCAGCCTGAGTGCGCGCTGTGATGGCACCGAGATACTTCGCCCGCTGATCAGGCGGGAGCTTCAGGTCTTCGGCATTAAGCCGCTCCTCCGCTGCCTTCAGCGTCCCGGCGAGATCGCCAGTCTCAAGGTATTGGCGTCGGTACTGCCCGACGATTGCGAGCGCCTTCAGATGCTCCCCAGTGCGCCCATTGTCGATCGCTGCCTGCTCAGGCGAATAGGCGAACTTCGGATTGCCTGCCCGTTGCGCACGCAGATCAACAAGCTCCTGTTGCTTCTCCAGGAACTCCGGCGTGTTGACGCCGCTCTGCTCCGCCAGGCTCTCCAGCTGATCAGAGAGCTGCTGTTCACGTGCATTCAGGTCATTGTTGAAGCGCTGGAAGTCCACCCGCTCCTTGTCGACCATCAGCCCGCGGGCAAGTTGGCCGGCCACATTCCCGGCTTCCCGCTGGATCAGGGGCCGAAGAAACCGATCACCGCCCTTCCCGATATCCCGCACATAGGCATCGGCGGCCTTTTGAAACTCGTCCGGTCGACCGTCGAACTGGATGCGAAGTTGGGTAAGATCCGTGCTGACCTTCGTTCGCGCCATGGCAAGCCCGGCCACACTCGCCGCATGGTTGTAGGCGCGATCACCTTGGGAGAACTCAAGCCAACGGCGGTTCACTTTCACATTGCCATCGGCATCCATCGTGACGGCCTGCGCGCCAGCTGCCTCTTGCATCGGGAGCGTCGCCTCTTCCAGGCGGTTGCCGAGATAGCCGAGAGCCCGCGCCGTCATCGTATAAGGCGCCATGACCTCCGACGCAGACACGCGGTTCTCTGGAACTGCGGCGAGGCCGGGCTGAGGCTTGAGGGCTCCAGATGCCTGTAGAATATCAACCATTAGCCCAACCCTTGCCCCGCCTTATACAGCCCCTGCGCAGCACTGAGCGCGTCAGGGATGACGCCCAACATGCTGGCATTCATCGCCTGCTTGCCCGCATAGAGCGCCATCGCAGCATCAGTGTCGGAGCTGATGGCCTTGATGATCTCATTCGAGGTCGCCACTTGCCGGGCGCGCGAATTGATCTGTTCCGCCTTTGACGCGAGAGCCCGTGACGTGGCGCTATCCACACCTCGGTTCTGTCCCGCCGTGATCGCGTCGATGTTCGCCAGAGTCGTGCTGAGCTCATCTCGGTAGGCCGCATCGGTTTGGATAGCGCGCACTCGCCCGGCTTCAGCCGCCGTCTTGTAGCGGATGGCCTTGATCTTGCCTTCCATCTTGGCCGACTGCCCGGCGCCGATGCCCCCGGCGACTTTCAGCCCGGCGCTCGCAGCCGTCATCAGGCCCGCTGATACTGGATCGCCCATCAGCCCCTCGGAAATACAATGTTCATAATCCGAGAATGGCGGGGGCACCGGACGGATGCACCGCACACGAGGCCGCCCCGAAACCTCAGACGGTCACTTCTGAAGTCAGTTCAAGAATGGTCAGAGAGCCAGGGAGCGTTTGCTTCACGGACCAGCGAGGATCCCACTCCCGGCCCAGCACGCGGGCCCGGTATGTCTCGTCGCGCAGAGGCGGTGCTTCCTCTTCGTTTTCCCCGGCATTCCAAAACCCCACCAGGCGGCCGGCAACCTCGATGGCCTGCGAGCGCTGCACGACGGCGGCAACCTGTGTCAGACGGCGGCGGCGAAGCCGCTGCTTGCGGGACTGCCCTTCCTGAGATTGCGGAACAAAGGGTTCGACCTCAACTGTGAAGTTGAAGCCCCCCAATAGCCCAACCGCGTTCTCGACAGGGATAATGCCAGACAGCGAGCCATCGGATTGGATTTCGTAATCCCCGCGGTACCAGCCTTCACGCACGACACTGAGCGTGGTTCCCGGAGCCCAATTGTAGGCATAGGTGGTATCGACGAATAGCGCCTCGCCCGTTTCCGTCGTCAGCTGCGTGAAGTTTTCCAACTCGAGCGGCGCCTGCCCTGTCGGACTTGCCAACGCGAGTGTCGCGTCAAGGAGCAGGTCCTCGTCGAACGACTCTGTATAGCGGAGAACTCCGGCTCCTGTCTGGTAGGACGCATTGACGATGACCTCCGGGCCAGCAGCACTCACCCATTGGACGGCACCGAGCCCATCCCACGGCACCCAGCCGACCCATTTCTGCCGGCTGTCATAGCGGGCGACCGCCATGCTGCCATCGGCATTGACAACATAGAGATATCGCTCCGGGGCGGCGACATCGGACGACGTGACTGCAAGGGCGACAGGGCTCTTGATGAGCGGCCCGTGAAATTCTGTCAGATCGTCCACGGTATAGGATTGCGACTCGACTGTTGTACTGCGGACCGGGACGATCGCCATAACTCGCGTCCGCCCCGCATTGACATAAACGATGCCCTGGCTGGAGCTCTGCGGACGTACCGGCGCTGCCGCATCCTCGGTGATTTTCTTGAAGGTTATCGATCCGGGGCGCAGCGGATTCGCCGCCGAGATCGGAATGAGAAACACGCCCGTGTCAGTGAACACGAACTCGTCCGCCCCACCGACGATATCCAGGACAGTGCAGTTTTCCGGAACGTACTCGAAGATCGCTTCGTCAGCTTCGGCCCCAACCTTAAAGTCGTTGAGCGTGCCGACCGCCGACCAGCAGATGCCGGGGCTATATTGAGGGAAGTTCGCGAAGATCAGCCTTTGCGAGTCGGAACGCACGATTCCAGGCCACCCCCTGAAATCGGACATCAGCGCTTCTTCCCATTGGGTCGTTAGCGTAGGGTTGACTTCTGCCTGAGCCGTAACCTTCATTTTCGACCGGGGGCCTACAATCATTTCGCCTGTTCCGGTCGGGGTACCATTGGTCAGGTCGAACCCGTTCCAGTTCTTGGATACGAGGACCTGAACGGTAAGCCCGTCGATGACTGCCACCTGACCCTTTGCGCCGCTAATGAGCCCCTCAATGACATCCCCGACCTGGAGCCCCCGCACATTGTCTACCTCGATGTTGATAGTCGGTGGCAATTGCTCGATCACCGTGGCGGTCGCGACGGTCGACGAGTTTACCGCTGTAATCTGCACCTGACGTTCAGCATACCGAAAGCGGACGCCGACATGCCCGCTTGAAAGGACCGGCTTGGAAAACGTCAACGTGATCGTGCCCGTCCTGGCGCTAGGTTTCATCGTGATCCCGCTGCCGGAAAAGTACTGATGAAAGGGCTCGCGGCGGGCACCCGTTGCGTCCACGGCGAATGTGAACTGCGCGGACGACCACACCCGCGCGACGGGGTCGTAAGAGAACACCCGCGGCCGCATCTTCTGATGTGTGACGATCACATTTCCGCCGCTTACGTCGAAACGCAAATCCTTCAGCCAAGAGGCTGCCCACGGCATGTCACTGAACGTAGCGGACTCCGCCAGTCCGACGCTCCGGAAGATCACCCGGCCCGGCTCGAACGTCATATACCAATATTCGTTGGCGGCTGGCCGGATGCGCTCGGTGATGCCGGTCGTCGCGAATAACAGCCTCCGGCCAGGGCGGCGAGCAATGGCCCCTGTATTCAACAGGCGGACATTGCGGGCCGTCCGAAGACCAGCCTGCATGATGTCGGTATCGTCGCGACGAAGGGCTGTCGGATCGAGTTGCCCAGCGGAGAAGTCGCGTTGAGCCTTTACCTCGCGATCCATGGGTTAGCTCCCATAGGGGAAGCGCGGTGCACGGCTCGCCAGCCCGCGCCGCCTCGCAGCCGTACGAGAACGTAGAATGACCCGCCGCCCCTCCTCCTGGTCAGACTGAGAACGGAACTCCGCTAGTTCCGCATCGACTCTGGCGTCCCGGCGCTCTGCATTCGCCGTGTCCTCGTTGAGACCACGCAGGAGATGGGCCTCAACCTTCATTGTCAGCAGCTCGATGAACATCGGCGGCCACTGATCCGGCGAAGGGGTGCGGACGTATTTCACCGACACCCCAGCGTCATATGCGCAGCAGACCCGGTGATCGACAATCTCGTATTGGGTGAGCGGATAGCCGTTGAGATAGACGCCCGCGACGTGCAGGCAGTCCGCTGGGAGGGCGTATGCCTTATTGTAATGCTCCAGCGCCGAGGGCGACTTCGGCAGGAGCCCGGCGAGGTCTACAGTCGTCGTGGCGAAGTTCCAGCGGTGCTTGCTGATTAGATACTGGACCGAGCGCCTGTATGCGGAGTCGGCGGCCTGCCATTCGGGCGAGCCGTCATACTCGAAGTTCAACGGGTTGTTGCCCGTTTCGAGCAGCGCGTCATTGATGATCGTGAGCCTGTCCATGCCGACACGGTGCGGCCAGTCTGCTTCCCATGCACCGCACATGAAAAGGCCGGGCACATGACCCGGCCTTCCCTACGCCCCCACAGCCATCCCTTGCGGGATTTAAGCGGCCTTGAGCTCTTCGAGCTTCTTTTCGGCCTCTTCCTTGGTCAGCCCTTCGTGGAGTTCAGTCTCGCCACGCATGACGGAGTAGGAACCACGACCGCGATGAACGACCTTCAGCTCGTCGCTGAGCGAATTGTCAGCGGTTGCCTTCTCGTCCGAAAATGGAGAAGTCGAAAACCGGCCACCGCCGTTCTGGACAGCCTCGCGAGCGTCCACCGCCCACATCTCGTGCACGGCCTCGACGACATTGCCCTTGTCATCCTTGAACCGCTCGTAAACCTTCACCTTATCCATGGTCTGCCTCTATTTGCCTGATACGAGAACCGACCGGCCTTATCCGATCGGAGTCGTCAGGAACGCGTCGAAGTTGATCGAAGGCGTGGTTCCGGCGACCTTCGTGTAGATCCGGACATACCGGTACACGGTGTCGGCCTGCTCGTTCGTCACCGGCAATTCATAGATGCCGGTCGTCGAAGTCTGAGCGCCACCGTCGCGAACCGCCGTGTTACCGAGGTTCAGGCTCGCCAGGTTCTCGATCCCAGACGCGAACGTTGCGGAGTTTGAGCCCTGGACGATGATGTCGTAGGCGTTGTCCGCGCCGACCGTAATGGCCGACACGTTGATCCGGGCCACCGCGTCAAAGCGAGCCGCGCCCATATCGAGGATCTGGTTCGAGCCGCCGACCTGAGCGGCGGCAGAAGCAGCGACAGCGCCAGCGTCCTTGAGCTGGAGCAGCTTGTCGAAATTATAACCGCGAGCACCCATTTTGCTCTCCTATAGTCCTACATCCAAAGAGGGCGGGAGCCGAAGCCCCCGCTCAGTGCCCGTTAGCCCACGAAGGCCGCGTTCGTGATGGAGCTGAGGCGGGTCAGGCAGTACTTGTGCTCGTCCACAAGACCCACATCCCAGTTCATGTGATTGCGATAGGTGATGCCGTCCTGCAGCAGCCCCATGTCCTTGAACGACATTGGCTTCAGCTCGATACCTTTCAGGCCACCGTCGCGGAACGAGACGATGTAGAGCGAGGAGCACTGAGCCGCACCACCACCTGCGCCCACTTCCGTGAACGGCAGGAGCGAACCGTGATCGTCCTTCTGGTAGCCCCAGAGGATCGGAAGACCGGCATATGACATCTTCGCCTTGCCGACCTCGTCCCAGGACTGGATCACGAAACCAGAGATCGAAGTGTTGCGCGCTGCCTGGATAAACAGCGGCTGCATCGAGTAGTCAGCCAGGATGTGGGTCGGCTGATTGGTGTTGTTGATTGCCTGATCGAGCTTCAAGAGAGAAAGCGGACCACCACCCGAAGCCGCGTTGTTCACCATCGTGCGGTTGAACAGGCGGGCGCGTCGCTGAAGGCCATCGAACACGCGCGGGTTCGTGGTGTTGTCACCTTTCAGGAAAGTATCAACCCAGAGGCGGCCGGCAGAGGCCATCGCCATGGTCTCTTCACGGGCACGACGCTCTTCGCCATAACGGTCCACGATCGCGCGATCCACGTCGAGATCATGGTCGATGATGTACGAGGCTTCCTGGAACGGGGTCACCTTGCCGGTTCCGCTCGTAGCGCCCTCGTTAATCCCGCGGAAGCCCACGGTCGGAAGGCTGGCCTGACGGAAGCCCTGATAGACAGGACCATTCAGGCCATCGAACGGAATGGCTGCCATGATGTCCGAGGACGTGGCGAACATTTCGATCAGCGGGCGGGCCGGATCAGTCGTCTCAAGCCCCTTGGCATATTCAACTAGCGTCTTCATCTCTCAACCTCTCTACAAGGGTGCTTAACGGCTACCGTTGGCGGCCCGTCGCGCATGGGCCAGACGCTGAGCGGGGCTCATCGCCTGGTACTCGTCTTCGCTCAGGGTGCTGCCTCCCGAACGACCTGTCTGTGTGAAGCCCGGCATACCGCCGGAGGAGCTGAGACGCATAAGGCGCTCGAAGCCCTCAACGGCCTTCGCGACGGGCAAAATGTGCTTGAAGACGTCGGCGTATTCGACGCCGAGCTTCGCAGCGATGAAGTTCTCGACCGCAGCTCGACGATCTGCAGCCTTCGGACCGAGTGCCTTGTCATTGGCCTCGGTCAGTTCCGTGATGCGAGCATTCTCAGCGTTCACGGCGGCAACCCGCGCCTCGATGAACGGCTTGAGCATCAGGTTCTCGAAACCCGCCTGATCGAGCCCCACCGCATGCGCGATCTGACGCCCGAGGCCAACCATCGGGTCATTCTCATCGAACTCGAAAGACATGCCCTCCGGCAGTTCGAGATCAGCGGGAAGCTGGAGCTGATAGCCATCCGGCTTTTCGGGAGCAGCGGCGCGGCGCGAATCCTCGCCAGCCTTGAAGGCCGCGAGCTCGTCCAGATGCGCCTTGAGATCAGAGCCCTTGATCTGGCCAGCCTCTGGATCCCAGAACTGCTCAGAGAGCCAATCGGGGCGTTCGGTCTTAGTCGACCCGCCGTTTTGCGCCTCTGTGGACGCGCCCTGCTGCGTTTGCGGCTGAGCGCCGCCCTCGTTCGACTGCTGCGTCGAGGTCGTCTGGGTCTGGGTTTCGTTGGTCTGTTCCGGAGGCATCCGTCTCGCTCACCGCGAAGTTGATTAATTCGCGAGCAAGCCTCCTACGCCCGTTGCTGTCGTGCACCGCACAGGTCGGGGCATCCATCGGCAGGACCTCCATTTGCACCTGGCGAAGCCACAGAATGGCGAGCTTATGGTCATTCGAACTCTGGCGCCCGGTTAGAATCCGGGCCCAGGCGTCCTTCAGTTCTTGCGGGTCGATGTTCATGCTGTCGGCACTCCCGGAGGCGCTCCGCCGCCGCCCATCATCGGTGCGATCGTCTCGACAGCCTGCTTCATTTCCTCAGGCGTCCGGATCTTCACCACCTTGTCGCGGAGCTTCTTCTTCAGGTTCGTCAGGGTTTCCAGAGGGTCGATCGCGGCCTGACTGATCTCGGGGAAGTAATTGCGCGCCATCTCGAGGAGGCGGCTGGCAATCATGGCGTCCTGCTGGTCTTGGGCGACTTCGGTCGGGTCATAAGGCACAAGCGAGAGCACCTTGCCGTTGACCTTGACCGGCTCGATCTTGCCGCGCTTCTCCAGCAGGAACTTGAAGCGCAGGAACACTTGGGCTGGGAACTCCCGCCAGAAGATAGCGCCGGGCGTGCCGATGCGCTTCTTCGTCCGCTGCAGTTCGTCAAGCCACTGCTCCGCCGTCGGGGGCGTCTTACCGAGCTGCTCCGGGAAATCCACGAAGTGAAGTCGGCGGATACGCTCCTCGATCTTCGCCGTCTCGAACTCGGTAAAGTCGACGTTACCCTCAAACGAAAGCTTCACGAAGTCACGACCGCTGCCAGGACGAGAGGGGTATCCCATGCCTGGCTCAATGCCGCCGCTGAAGTTGGTAATCCCATCATCTGGATAGGAGAACGGCGGATGGATCTGGAAGTCGGCGTTCTCGATCTTGAGCGCCTCGGTCTCATCGAGGCGCCGCAGTTCCGGCAAGCTCTTGATGGTTGGGCCAGTGCCGAAGGCATACATCGTGTCCGGGTCGAAGCGTCCGACGATCAGCGGGCAGGATCCCTCCCCGACGAATTCGCTATCCCAGACCTTCTTGTTTCCGACCAGGATCACGCCCTGCCAGACAACATCGTCAGTCCGATCCCACTTGCGCCAAAAGCCCCACTGCACCTTGCAGCGCTCATTGGGCTTCATCTTCACCTTGTCGGCAACCTCTTTCGGGAGCGTGACCCCTGGCAGTAGCGCCTTCAAATGACGATGCCGGGTATGGCGCACCACGAACCGATCATCGATCTCGCCATAGGGACCGACGTTGATCTCCAGCTCGCGAAGTGGAATCGGCTGGCAAACGATGGGCTCCGCCGGACGCAGGTCATCGATCCACATAGCGCACGTCCCGACCGGCAGATCCGGGAAGAACGTCAGCGCCGCGGCAGCATAAAAGTTTGAGGCCTTGATAGCCTCGTGAATCGTCGTCGATTGGGTCTCGATGTCCTCTGACACCTCCGCCCAATCGTCCTCGCTCAGATCGACGCCCGGCTTCTGCTGTGCCCACTCGATCGCCTGAGGGATGAACGTGTTCACCATCTCGGTCGCGAAATCTTGCGCAACCTCCATCCCAAGCGAGGTTTGCAGTTCTGCTGCATCCTCAGGCTTGGTCTGGGTTGGCGCCGACTGCGAAGAGATGTCCCGGCACCGTTGCGGCGCCGTGAAGAAGTACGCCTCGCGGATGTCACGCTCGAACATGACCTTCTGCGCTCGGCAGTCTTTCAGCCGGTCGAGGGCTTCCTTCTCAAGCGCATCCGCCGCCATCAGCTTACCTCACCGTCGCGCGTGTGCCGGTGCCGGCCAGGAGAGCACGAGTGCCGAATACCCGGGCAAGCCGGTTCGTCTCGTTCTCAAGGGTGTCCTGCAGACTCGCGGCTTGCTGGTTTTCAGCAATGCCGCGCTGCCGAGCGAGCTCTCTTCGCTGTTCCGCGGCCTGTTGTTCAGCCATACGCAGCGGCGCCTTACTCGGCTTGAATACGTTACCCATCGTCTACGATCTCCGCTCCATAGCGGAGACATTGCCGGAAAAGACGGTCTGGGCGCACCGCACATCCAGGCACTCCAACGAGATGCGCCATGGCTGGCACGCACCAGAACCCTAGACGCAACCACCGCGAGACCTTGCCCCGCGGCTTCATCGCCAGCGTGACGCCGTGTTCCCGCAACCGTTCGATCTCCTGCTGTGCAGCCTCTGTCCCCGCCGGAAGGATCGCAATCCGGGTATTGCCGAGGCTCACGTCATAGAAGACCCACATCCTCTGATCCGGCACCCAGCCATAGGCGGTCACATGCTTGAACCGCCCCCAGGACAGCAGGTTTACCCAAGGCGTCCGGGAGCTGTCCTGAAACACCAGGAACCACATCGTAGGCTCGATCGCTACGCGGGACGTATCGCCGTCAGCCATCAGATCCTCCGGAGGGAACGGCGGGACTGCCTCGTCTGGACAGGAGCCGCGTGCGTGTTGCTGGGACGTTCGCGGCCTGTCATCACCCTGCCCTCGCCCGCGCCGAGGACCAGGTATTGCAGGGCATCGCATGGATGCGAGTACCGGTTCTTTGCCGGTTCGGCTTTCACCGTATCGCCCTTCTTGAAGTGGTATCCGCCCGCCATGCCCATCTTCAGCGTCCGACAATTGGGCGAGAGCAAGAACCGGGGCATGCCATCCCGCATGCCATTGAGCACGAACTCGACCGCCTCAATACGGGTCTGAATGGAGTTCGAGGGAATCGGTGCCGGGGAGACGCGCATACCGTGATCCCGGAACACGTCATAGGCGGTCTGCTCGTCGGCTTGTGTCTTGTCTTGGCCCTTTGGATCGCCGTAGAGCCGGAGCCGGCCGGTGCGCACCGCCTCTTCAAGCGCCCCAATGGAATCGCCGTCGACCAGGCCAGGGCAATTCTGGAACAGCCACCGCCGCAGGATCGGAGCGAACGTGGTCGCGCCCATGTCGTTGCCGATGACCTCACCAACGATCACCCAGCGGTCGTTGATGATCTGACCGATAATCGCCGCAGGCGTTCGCCCGAAATCGAGGCCCACATAGAGAGGATGCCCGGGATTGTACTTCAGCGGCACCTTGGCGACGTGCGTCTCTTCAACGAACATCGGCCAGACCGGCGTTCCCTCAACGGGCGCCGTGATCCGGTTCATGATGCGGCTGTCGATCCAGCGCTTCGACTTGCCTTTGATCGTTTCGAGGTAAAGCGGCCGCCCGTTGATCTTGGGGATCCAGGTCAGGTTCTCGGCTTCCGGATTCAGCTTGTAATCGACGACTGTCTTGCCGTCGGGGCCAAAGATCTCGATTAGTCCTGGCGGCTGGACAAAATAATCCCAGTCCTCCGGCCACTGGTACTGCTGCCGTTCCTCATCCGGCATGTCTTCCGGTAGCGGCACCTCACCCGTCATCATGACAAGCCAGTTGTCTTCCGACGGCGCGTTCATGTCTCCGAGCACGCCAGACCATGTCGCGCCACCGTCCTTAATCGCCGGATAGTAGCCGGCACGCGATTCCGCCTCGTCGAATAGCTCTTTCGGTATGTACTCGAGCTCATTGAACCAGATGCCGGTCCATTCAGTCGAACGCAGCTTGTTCACGTCCTCCGGCTTATCGAGCGCCAGGAACACGACCTCGGCAATCACATCGCCCTTGCGCAGCGTGTGCACCATGGGCTTCGACCAGATGAACCGGCCAAAGTCCTTCTCCGGGAACCAAGCAAGCCACGTCTTGACGGTCGACTGCTGCAGATCCGGATAGGTGTTGCGGACAATCGCCCAGCGCGTCCGCCGATAGCCATCAGGTCCCGGCTTCTGCTCGCACGCCCGGCGATAGATCTCCAAGCAACTCATCGACGACGTGCCCGAACGGATCGGGCCGCGGATGATCCGCACTCGGGCATTCGACTTCATGAAGCCGCGGAGTACCTTCCCGTCAGGAACGTAGATCGGACGGCCCTCGGCGTCCCTATGGATTTGCGGCGGAGCCGCCGTCATTTCGAGGAGATCGGTCAAAACATGCCCTCCTGAATCGACCCGCAGGCTCTGCACTGGCAACCGTTCGGAGTGATCCAGAACAGCTGCTCGCCACATTGGCAGGACCACGCGACCGAGGGCTCGACCGGGTTCTTGAACTGTCCCCACGTCCGTTTGCACGCGGGGCACTCGAGATGCACCGTGCCGACTGGGGCACCCGCAACCCACTCATGTTTACAAGCCATGCAAACGGCTTGACCGGAAAGGTGAGGCCCTTCCGGTTCAGTCCGCTCACTGCCGAACAGGTTGAGGATCTCGGCACTCATGAAATCGTCCTCACCACAGCGGCGACGAAATCCGCATCTGGATCTTCGACGCGCGCAAGTTTCGCTTGCTCAACCAGCGGCGCACTCGGATGCCGCCACTCCTTGAGCCGCGCCTTCACCCGCGAATGCAGGCACAGGATCGCCGGCTGCTTCGCCGGATGGAGCACGATGAACTGCTTCCAGCGGAAGGGCCGGCAGATCTCGCCGTGTTCGAGGGGGACGGTTCTCATTCGAGAACCACCCAATCATTCGCCAGCATGTCGGTCTGCGACGCGAGCCAAGGCACGAACTTGTTGTCGGCCGTCTTCATGCCGATCCACGGCAATGCAGTCGCTTCGTCTTCGGTGGTGAGCCGGTAGACCGGGTGGGTTGTGCCGCCACGCGGGATATCGTGGATGGAGAGCACTAGGCGCAGAAACATGCCCTTGCCATTCCAGCCGGCTCGGGCGACGCGATGACCGACCTTCAAGGCCTCGATCGCATGGCCAAACGACAGCGCCGTAAACGGCTGATAGGACGCCTCGAAGACATCCTTGGGCGACCACGAGATATAGCCAGCATGGTTGGGATGGTTCGAACGATCGCCGTCCGTGTATTCAACGAGACACCCCTCATCATTCGGGTTCTCGTCAGCTGGCACTGTCCAGCCGCGATAGGCGTTGTACTCGGCGCGAGTCATCGGCACGGCGATGATGCGCTTGGTGCCATAGTAGTGTCGTGTCATCTCAACCCTCGAATGTTTTGAAGCCAAAAAATCTGAGGAGGCCGAAGCCTCCCCCGTGTCACTCAGCAGGGGTGAAATCGACGTAGTATTCCTTGCCGAGTTCGAATGCTTCGATTGCCGACGGGTTAGTGATCAGCATCGTGATCGAACCGCTAGGGGTCCATTTCGACCATTCCTTGTTTGCCTCGCCGCTCGTGGCGGCGGTCAGGCGGACCTCGGCAGAACCTTCTGGGTTGCCGTGGGTCCTGACGATCTGCTGGCACTTAAACTTCGCACGAACGTTCATCTCATCCTCGAATATTCCGGGTGCAAAAAATTTCCCGACCAGACCCCGGATGTTTTGGGCGGAAATTGCGTGTGGGGGTTAGGAGCTGCTGTCTGCGCGCTGGATTTTCCCCCACCCCCTCCAGTCGCCGGGCCTCGCGAAACGCAGGCACCATGGCCAGCAGCAACGAACGAACACACCGGGGCTGCTGGCTGAGCGGATGGCATGCCCTCGACAGCACCGATGTCTGCTCGTGCAGTGCAGCAATCGACCCGAGTGAGCGTGTTACCGTCAGACATCGGTAACGCCCTCTCGATTGATCAATGGCTTAGCGTCGTCCTGCCGCTGACTTGAAATCAGCTTCGGCCCTTCAGAAGGCCCATCGAGGTTGATCACGTAGCCAGCAATCACGTTCTGACCGCCATTGATCGTGATGCCGCCCTGCTCCTTATCGCCGTCCAGGTAGCGTGCGGCCTCAAGCGCAACTTTCTTGCTTGCAGCCGTTGCGTCAGCGGTCATCCCTTCATCCCTGATGGAGACCGCGAGGAGAATGTTTCGGGCTCTCTCGCTCTCCCGGAGCTCCTCAATCTCCTGGAAGAACTGCTTACGAACGGCAGGATCTCTCAGGATGAGGCGGGCACGTTTGCGCTTGAGACCGACGGCATCAGCAGCGTCGACGAGCTTCTGTCCTTCCACCATGAGATCGAGGAAGCGCCTGACCTTGGGGATGGCGAGGACGGTACGTCCTGGTGTGTTGAGCTTAGGGAGTTCTGTTTTCGCCATTTGATCATCTACCTCGATGGATCGAGGTTCGTTCGCTGGTCGCTCACTTCCCGATGAGAAGAACGCGGGCGTGCGGGGCGACGCGGGGGATAATGGGTCTGATTGGCGGCTGTTGGCACCGCACAGACTGGCAGTCCCCGCTCGCGAGGCTGATTTGTCTTTGAGAACAGCAGCTTAGAAAATCGGGCCTGAAACGATTGAGCTGTCGGTGCGGAAGCTAGGCCCTCTTGACACGCGAATGGCCGGGTTGACACTTGTCAACCATGACGGACGACCTGACACGGGCTGTAGGGCTGGAACTGCTGAGGCGTGGTGAGATCACTATGGCTGAAGCGGCCGAGATGGCCGGCGTCTCGAGGCAGGCGATTTACAAGATGTGCCAGCGGGCCGGGATTGATCCGGTCAAGGCCAGGCGTGCACTAGTCGAGCGCAGGACCGTGCAGGTGACGCGGGTCTTGGCAGGCAAGCCCTATCAGGCGCCGATGAGCAAACGACAGAAACGAGCGATGGCGGGCCGGCTCACCCAGAGCAAAGCAGGGGCAGAATAAGATGCAAGTAGAGCAAACAACGCCATTACCGAAGACAACGTCTGGCGATTGGTGGTTCCGCGGAGCCGCCCTGATCACGATCGTCTGGTTCGGTTTTCTCGTCGCGCTCATCGCCTTCAGGGTTGCCGACTACTGGCCCCTCTTTGAGCCGAAGCCAACCACCAGTGAGGCTACAAGCACTCGCTTAACACTCAACGAGATCGGTGACTTCTTAGCCGGATCCTTTGCTCCATTGGCCTTCCTGTGGTTCTTCGTATCCACGTGGCTACAACGTGAAGAGCTAAAGGAAACTCGCCAAGTCCTAGCTGATCAGCAGAAGGAGCTTCGGACAGCTGCGAAGGAGAGCGCAGAGCAAACTGCCATCATGCAACGGCAGCTTCAGACAGCGCAGGAGCGAGAGGTATTCGAGGAGCATCGGCTTAGATTATACTACTTGGCAAAGTACATTCTCTCAAATAGCGGGCTCAGCTTCACATATTGGAAAGATGGCGACGCGCAAGCACAGCAGATTATCAATCCAATTTCCAACTTCGAATTCGAGCAATCTGACGAGGCAGTTGATTTCGTCTTAACTCGATTTAGGGATACAATTAATTCAATTCCCAACATTCCTTCGATCGCAATTGTAGAAATTAGCGGCGACTTTCGCAGAAGCCTTGAGTACATCTACTTGGAACTAGATCATCTGGTGTGGAGTGACCGATACGCGTCCAACAGCCTGGTTCAAGCAAGAATCAGAGGCGCCAATCTCCTATCAATTTATGCAAGAGCCAAAGATGCCAGCAGCAGCGTAGGAGTAGAGTGACCTTCATAACATCACACTGCGTTATCGTTGTCGCTACGAAGGCCTTCCTTCCCTTGCCTCTTGAGATCCCCGACTGTCGTCATGGCCGCGACCAATTCATCAGAGGCGGAGGCATCGGCACGCTTTTATGATTATGGCCGGTCACTGTCTCGATAATGGCCCAACGGCTGACGCCGAACTCTCTCGCCATTGCGACGAAGTTCCGGTCACCCCGTGCATACCGCATTCGTGCTTCGATGATCTGCTCGACGGTCAACTTTGAGCGTTTGTCTATCTGGATCCGAGGATATCGGCGCTGCATCAGACGAACTCCTCCTCGGCGGTCGGAATCGTCCCCTTCTGCGCGATGATCACCGCGTCATCGAATTCGCCAGAGAGAGGGTCACCCGTTCGCGAGAATGCCAGGCCGCCCACCTTGTTCTCAGGCAGCCGCTCGATCGCGAGTTTCGCGGACGTGGCGCTCTGCACCGCCTTGGGCTCGTCCGCGACAATCTCGTCATTGAGCCAGCTGAACGTCTGAACAACGTAGTAGGTGACCTTATGCCCTTCGATGTGATCCATTTCTGCCCTCACGGAAAATGAGAACAGAATAGGAACATTTGGGGTAACCCTGAGTCAACCTGCCACAGGTCACCTAGGCATGTGGATAACGTGAACAAACCAAGAATATTCAGCCTGGGGACTCGTGTTGTCCGGTTCGTCAGCGAGCCGTAGTGCGCAGGAGTAGAAACTGCCCCGATCGTGACGCGCCCTTCCTTATCACCGCGCCTGTAGGTGACTTCACGCCCGCAGTTACTCCTGAGAACTGGTGAGTGGGTTGATGAACACGGCTAAAAGCCCGCCGGGAACAGGCGATCTGGTCACTCTGAGAAGGTCAATACCGGGTAAGCGAGAGCACTAAAATGTCGATGTCTCAAGCAGGCGTTATTGCCGCCGATGAGAGGTCCCTCGACATACAATTGTTGGTGCTGTATCCGACACCTCTCCGCTTCTGCAAATTTACCTAATAAGAAGAGTTTCAAGTGTCGGTCGCCTCAGAGTTGAACAGCCCGCCGCCGTTACCATTTACGGGTGAGCGATACATACCAGGAATGGGTGGCAGGATCGCTACGGAGCACCTGCTACGGTATTTCTTTGCCAAGCAATTTGCCCACCAAAAAGTGGTACTGGATATTGCCAGTGGTGAGGGCTACGGCAGCGCATTTCTTTCGACGGCAGCCCGCCGAGTTGTAGGCGTTGATGTTTCCGAAGCCGCCATTCGATATGCACGGCATCGATATGTCGACTCACCTAATCTGGAATTTGAAGTAGGTGACATCCAGAAGCTGGCCTTTCCTGATGCTACATTCGATCTTATCACGTGTTTCGAGACGGTCGAGCACGTACAAGAGCCAGCTCGCGCAATTCAGGAACTTCGCCGCATACTTAAGCCAAGCGGCACACTTCTAATTTCTACGCCCAACCCAGAGAGGTATACGCGGGAATTCGACTATCATAATCCATTTCACATCAACGAGCTTGAACTCGACGCCTTTGAAAGTGTCCTCCGGTCCTATTTCGAGAGTGTTCGCTTGTTGGGGCAGACTTCTGCGTCTGCATCCGTAATTGCGCCTCTGACTGATCTGAGTTCAATCGCATTAGAGAGCACTTCTCCTCGCTTGCGGGTTGCTGATATTGAAGCTCTAACCGGCCGCGCGCACCCCAAGCCGTCTGCACCGATCTATTATCTTGCTGTCTGTGGGGGCGATTTCGCAAACATAGATGAGGAGATTATTTGCGCCGATTTTTCTGATGGTGGCGCAATTGAAGATGAGTTTCTATTGCGTCGAGTTCTCGCTGATGCGGCCGCCAGCGAAGATGAGAAGCAAGTACTAAGACGTACTCTCAACAACATAATGCATGAGCATGCAGTTACGTTGGAGCAATTGGAGCAATCTCGGAAGGAGGCCGCCCTCGCTCGGAAGGAGGCCGCTCTCGCGACCGAGAAACTCCAGGCTTTGGAAGGTAGTACTAGCTGGCGTGCACTTGGTCGTGTCCGACGAATCCTCTCGCGGCTCCCTCTCTTGAGAAAGGTCATCCGCCGTATTGCTCTCGCCTTTTCTTCAGCCGGGGAACTGAAATGAATGACCCGACGATTTCATTGGCTGGGCATGAGTATTTGAAGCAACTGAAGTCCAGCCAGCGCAACTATCGTGATCCCGCATACCGTCCAGGGCGCCCTCCTGAATTTGAGACCACGTCCGCGCCTGTTAAGCTGGTTGCATATTACCTGCCGCAATTCCATCCTATCCCCGAGAATGATGCTTGGTGGGGCAAAGGCTTTACCGAGTGGACCAATGTCACGCGAGCGCGGCCGCAGTTCCCAGGACACTATCAACCTCATCTTCCAGCGGACCTCGGATTTTATGATCTTCGTAACGAACAGGTGATTGAACAGCAGGTTAATCTTGCAAAGAGCTACGGAATCTCCGGATTTTGCATTTATCATTACTGGTTTGGCGGAAAGCGTCTCCTTGAGGGACCGCTTGAGGTCCTTTATCGACGCAAAGATATAGACTTCAATTTCTGCCTGTGCTGGGCGAACGAAAATTGGACTAGGCGGTGGGATGGACATGAAGCCGAAGTGCTTATTGGCCAAGATCATTCGCCAGAAAACGACGTTCGTTACATCGATGACGCTCTTCGATACATGGACGATCCTCGATATATCCGTATTGATGGGCGCCCAGTCCTCATCGTTTACCGCCCGGGGATTTTGCCTGATGTTCAGGCTACTATCGAGCGTTGGCGAAAGCGCGCACAAGAGAGCTTAGGTACTGACCTGTTCCTGGTCTATGCAATGACCTTTGGCTTGAGTGAGCATCCTGCCACTCTCGGGTTCGATGCAGCTGTTCAGTTTCCCCCGCACAACATTAATGCGCACGAGATCACACAAACTGTGACGCCGTTTAGCAGCAGCTATAACGGCCACGTTTATGACTATGGTAGGCTCGTCTCGGGGGCCAGAGGTCTACTCGCGAGCTTTGACTTCCCCGTTATTCCTACGGTCTTCCCGAGCTGGGACAATACAGCCCGACGCGGAGATCAAGGGCATTGTTTCATTGGTTCTGGGCCAAGCGGATACGCCAGCTGGCTGGCTGAGGCAGCACTTCACGCTGTAGATAAGCCAGTTGGTGGAGGGAGTTTCGTCTTTATCAATGCATGGAATGAGTGGGCTGAAGGTGCCCATCTGGAACCTGACCAGAAGTATGGCCACGCGTTTCTTAGAAAGAGTGCAGAAGTACTCAAACCTTATCTTCCGCTCCGGTCAACTAGTGGCAAAAAAATGGGACCGCCTCAAGCGCGTGCAGTCTTAGCTCCGACTGATAGCGAAGCCCAAACCCAGGTTGCGAAGATAATTCATGCATTCTATCCTGACACCCTCCACGAATTGCTGTCAGGGCTTCCGGAGGGGGCTCGAAATGATGTCTTCATTACCATTCCCGACGAGCCTTCGCCGGCACTGCTATCTGTGATTGCTAAGCATCTAAAGGATCCACACATCTACTTCTATCCAAACTGGGGGCGCGATATTCGCCCATTTTTGGGTGTCCTACGAGCAGTCCACGCGCACGGCTATCGCTACTTTGTGAAGTTGCACACCAAGAAGAGCACGCATCGAGCCAATGGGGATGCGTGGAGGGCTTCACTTGTCGGCCCCTTGGTCGCATCTCTCCGGGATCGGCAACTCGAACTGTTTCTTGATAAGAACCCGGAAGTGGCTTTAGTGGCCTCGTCGGACAATATTCAGGATGGTACCACGTTCATGGGATCAGCCATGAACGTGGCATGGCTGCGCCGGTTATGTGCGGAATTCGAATTGCGGTTTGATGAGGAGACCTTCAATTTTGTCGCCGGGAGTATGTTCGCGGGGCGCGTCTCATCGTTTCTTCCCATCGCCAATTATCCATATCTTAGCTCTGCATTCGAAGAGGAGGACGGGCAGTTAGACGGCACGTTAGCGCATGCTCTTGAGCGATTTTTTGGGTTGTTCATTGAGGCAAGGGGCGAGGCTATTGCCGGCATTGAGATGAGGCATGGGCACCCTGTGTTCGAGAGGCATGTCAATGAGTCCGGGATAAATTACAATTACGCAATGGCATACCCGCGTCGTATTGGCGCTCGCTGAGACCTTTTGTTGGTATGCGTTGGCGGTATGTTGTGGCTGTGCCGCCATGGTCAGACCATGGCGGCACAGCCCTCCGCCATACTAGCGAAGCGCCAGCATGACGACTTCGGGATCCACTCAGCTTTCACCTCGGGCGGCTCATTGGCCCCATCCAATGTGTTTGACGACGAGCCGTCCTTTGCTGTTCCTAAAGGCGGACCTCGTCCAGCACCCCGACCGCTCCCACAACTTCCTTGTTTGACCTTTCATCTTTCGCTCTCCGGCTGATCATCCACATCTGCAAACGATTCTTTGCTCGCCCCATTGCAGCTGTATAAGGGCGCTTACTCAGCGCCTTGCAGCGCTGATGCCGGCACGATTATCGGTTCCGGCTTGCCCTTCGATTGCCGCTTTTGGCCCGCACGGTGCTTCTCCCAGCGGGCTTTGGCTGCGTTCATGGCGATGTCCCGGCGCTGCTTTTTCGTCAGCCTAACCTTACGGATGCGGCCACCTTTTCGGGCTCGATTTTCGAGAAACTTTTTGAGTTCATCGCCCGTCAACAGCTTACGAGGCAAGGCTTTGAGGGCATGCTTGCTTGATGCTTGCTTCTCGACTGGAACCACCGCCAGTTCGAGTTTCAAAGCGCCAAGCAACAGCGGGAGAGACTCGCGGCCAATCGCCCTGTTGTTCTTCTTGTCGGCGCTCCCTTCGATCTTGCCGACATAGCCACCGGTGAGCCCTGCCCTGTCTTCAAGCGCGATCTGAGACATGCCCTGTTGGATGCGCCGCGCCTTCAGCGCATCCACGAGCCCCTCATACGTCCCGAACGTCGCCAGCACTTGCGGGCTCTCCGTCTGAGGCGCGAGTTGCGCCGTCTCCTTCTTTGTCATCTTTGCCCCCTATTGGTTGGTCCATGTCCTGGCGCCGTTCGGTCGCGGCGTTCAGCAGGTCTTCGTATTTTTTGTCCATCGCCATCTCAGCGATCTTGGCGCGCATATCGAGGCTCATCGGGAGACCATCATGGATTCCCGCGAGAGCGAGCTGCCGCTTGATCAGCCGTGAGCTCGCGTCGACGAGCTCCTTCTTCCCGATATCCACCTCACGTTTGCGATCGTCAGGAACCCGCTTCAGGTCTTCGAGAAGGGCCGCCAATCCATCAGCCACCCGCTGCCGCTCCTCGTCGGTCGGCAGCGTGTAAACTTTGGCCGTGAGCAGCGCCGTGATCTTCGCCCGCTCCTCGAGGAACGGTGACACGATCTCCCGGCAGAGTTCGGCCATTTGCGGCGGCGTTGGCGCGAATGCGGTGTTGATCCCTGCCCTACCCTCCAGCACACGTCGGCAAGCCTCTGAGACGGCCCAGGCCGGGAAGACAGACAACGCAGCCACGAAGAGCTTCACGTTCATCTCCGCGCTTGCGGAATCCGTTATCCCGTGCGTCGGGAACGCGGCCCGCAGCGTTGAAACCATGCTTCTGATCTCGGTTTCCGTTGCACGAACGAGCGCCCTCTCCAACTCCTGGCCTCGTTCAGCGAGAGAATGCCGTTCCCGCTCGGTCGGCAGGCAGGCAGAGCAGATCTCCGGGCGATGCGACCCCGGCACGGTTTCGAGCGCGTTGCTCAGGCGATCAACCAGATCCGAAATCTCCCGGCTAGGTGCGGTCGGGAGGGATGATCTCGATGTCGTCGTAAGCTGGTTCATATCGCTCTTCCTTCAATTGCTGGTGATATTGGAAAGCCAACTCAACAAATGGGTTTCCGCCGCGGCTGGGTGGTCGTTGTGGTGGCCCTGTTCGGTATTCGTCGTTCCACTTCTCCTGCCGGATGAAGCGGTCGAGCGTCGGCGCGTACTTCGGATCGCTGATGTGTGAGACCAGGCGCTCGATGCCAGCAACAAGCACGTCATAGGGCAGCTTGTCTGAGCGGTAGAGCGTTCGCAGCCGTTCGAGTGAAACCTTCTTGTCGGCACCCTTCGGATAGAGTTTCCAGATCCGATCTTCGTAATCGTCTGGCCACTCGTGCCGACGAGCATTCTCTTGAGTATGAAGAGACGTAGTCTCTGAATACTCTTTAGAGATAGAGATAGAAGCTTTTTGCTGGGTTACCCGAGAAGAACCCGTTGGGTTTGCCCCATCCTTATTTTCCAAGGACTTAGGGCGCCCACCATGTTTTCCGTTTTCGCGCGCAGCCTCTGCACGTTTGCAGACCTTGTCGCGCTCTAAGAGTAAGCGTTTTTGCGTCCACTTACCGTCTTCGAGAGTCCAGAACTCCATCACCCGCGGCTTGATCCGAGCCCAGGAACGAGGGTCTACGCGAGCCCACCGGCAGAGCCTTGAATCGTCGTCTGGCAGCGCGCAGTCCGACGAGCGCCAGGCGACCATGAGCAGCATGAGATAAGCGCCGGTCTCAGTCGCATTCAGATGGCCTGTGTCGGCAATGAACGCATCGGTGAAGAGCGGCAGGCTGGGGAATTGGCTCATGACAGCTTCTCCCGCCGTTCACGGAATGCCTCGACCAAAGTCCCGTAGCGTGCCTCTACGCTGGCTTTGGCGCCGGCCCGGGCTATCTCCATCACGCGTGGGTCGCCTTCGGTCCACCAGCCCGGCTTGCGTGGGTTGTGGGGCTTGGTGACGGCGCGCGGATCACCTGTCTCGCGGCCGCGGCGAACGATGGACAGGACCACGTTGCGCGTGACGCCTTCGGCATCGGCAATGTCGCCGGCAGAACTGTTAGCCCACGCGTTTAGCACACGGTTTCGGAATGCGGCTGTGTTCGCCATCACCGCCCCCTTGCCCGGAGCCGATAGGGACGCCTCTCTCGGGTCTCGCATTGATAGACGGTCGTGAGAATGTTCCCGCGAAAGATGAACCGGAGCCCATCACGGACGATCGTCTGCCGGCCAGGGCGAACTATGGCGCTCAGGATCCCGGCGAGCTCCTCCCGCATGGCTTCAATCTCCATGCCGCAGGCGCGCTCGAGATAGCGCAGGAGGGCATGATCCGAGACGGTAATGCGATTGCCCGTCGCGGTCGGTTTCGCATTCTGGCGCCACTCCTCGAATGAAACCTCATGCTGTTCGTAGGCGTCGATCGTCATAGAAGCGCCTCCTGCTGGCCTTGCTTCGGGCGGGTAACCATTGGTATGGCTCCAGGCATCCAGCGGTCCCGGTCCGCCTTGATCTCTTCGTAATTGCGAGGATGCTGCGCCTTGAAATCCGGCATGTGAGGACCGGGGACGTATCCCTCGTCCGTCTTCCTCAGCCAGCCCGTATAAGGATCAGTCCAGCGCGTCGGAGAGAGCTGCAGCGCCTTGAAATCAGCTCGGGTTACCGGACGCTCCTCAAGGATGATCGCCAGCTTGATCGCCTTGACCTTCCAGGCAGAGAGAGAAACGGGCGAAGCAACTCCAGCAGAGACATCCGGCACATAGTCAGGGACGTCGCACCGCTTCATCGGAGCCCATTCGTGCCAGTCGCTAGAATCCACATACCGAGTGTTCGGCAGCTCGGGCCCATATATCCGATACCATCGGTCTCCGGGTTGCTCATGCCGGCATGTGATGACAGTGATACCTAGCGCAGCGCAGACCGAACGGAGAGCGCCATCCTTCCCGGCAGGGACAAGCACGGCCCTGTAGTCTGGTCCGGTAGACGCGTACGAATAGTTGATGTGCCCGGGCAGGATCTGTGCGAGCACCTTCGCGTTCAGGGCCAACTTGGCTTCAACCCCAATCTGAACGCCATCATTGCGAACTAGCAGGATGTCGAAGCCTGCCGTCTCAGGATAGGCCTTCCACGTCCCGCCCTTTGTCGCCGCCTCAATGAATGCGGAACAAAGATCGGCTTCTTTCTCGAATTGAGCTTTATCGCTCATGCTGCCCCTCAAGTTTCGCTTGTGCCTTCGCCACGGCTTCGTCGAGCCAGTTGCGCACCTTCTCGGTCCCGAAGGCCTTCTCCATGATCGCGAGCTGCTCAAGCGTGCTGACACAACTCACCCGGTCCTCAACGAAGTGGTGATACTTCTCGGCCTTGGAGGAACGGACCTGGAGGAAGTACATGAACCCCTCCAAGGCCTGTTCCTCAGTGATCTTCAGAACCTCGTGCTGGCGCGCGTAGGTGGTCATGCTTTGCCCTTGCGATCTTCAGGCAGCGATGTCTCGATACCGCGGTGAGCCTTGCCGTGGATTGGCTTGATACCGAGCTTGCCTAGGCGCCAGTGCACCGTGCGATAAGGCATGTCAGGGAACAGCGCCTGCCATACGTCATGCGACGTGCCGCCATCACGGATGATCTGGCGGGCCTTGCTGATGTCGTGTGACGACCATTCTGTCGGCTTACGATGGCGAGCCGCTTCAGCCAGCCTCACGCCTTTGTCGTGCCAATAGCTCATGCCGCCACCTCGTCGAACTTGCCGACTTGGTTGCCCCAGGTAGCCCAGCCTTCACGGCTCTCGCGGGAGAAAAGCTCGCAGTACGGCCCCTCAGCGTACTGTTGCGCGCGCCGGTAGGCCTCATCAGGTTTGCGGGAATGGGCCCGGACTGGGGAGAGGATGACCTCATGTACCGAGGCGGAGAGGCGCTTTGGAGATCCGCGTCGGAAGAGCAGGCAGTCTTCCGCGTTCTTTCTCGTCGTGAATCCCTGCCCCATGTGCAGGCTATCCGAGAACACGAATAGCGGGTCATTCTCGGCTCGCTCCGTCTTGATCCAGACGAATGCCCGGCCGGAATAGCGAAAGCCCCAGGTCTCCGCGATACGCTCAATGTGGAATATCTTCGGGCTCGTAACCCACAGGAAGAGCCAGCAGCCGTCAGGATGCGCCAGCTCCTCGACGGGTAGCCGCGCGATCTCGTTATCGGTCATCCTGTCATAGTGCTGAGGGCGGCCCTTTGTGCCTGCAGAGAACTTCCACGGCGGATCGGCCATGATGACCTTGAACTGATTGCGCGGCAGAGGATCGAAAATCCAGGTCATGCGCCTGCCCCCACATACGCGCGGACGGCGTCATGAATGAGGGTGACCGGACTCACACCAAGCCGCACCGCACGGGTCTTGAGGGCACGCACGACTTCTTCAGGAAGATCAAGCGCCAAGCCATCGACAGACGCAGACAGCCCGAGAGACGGCGGCAGAAGCATTGTGGCCGTTTGGCTGTTCAGGATGATCGTGCGCTTGCGGTTCTCAACGATGGTGACGTGACCACGCTCAACGAGAGCATGGACGAGCCGATGCACTCCTGACTTCGAGCGCAGCCCGAGGCCATCGGCAATCTCGTCGAAGCTGGGAGACGCCCCATGCTCGCTGATGTAGCGGCGAATGAAGTCCCGGCATTCTTTCTGTTTGGGTGTCAGGCCTAGCACGGCAGCGGCTCCACAAGGATCAGGAGCCCGGGCATGTCCGAGTAGACCTTCTGCACCAGCGCATCGACGATCTGCTTGTCATCGCGCCAGACAACCTCATTGAGCGCATCGAGCGTCTTCAGGAGGTTGTCGCAGTCAGGAACCTTTGTCGGACGAAGAACATGCACCAGGGCGAGTTCGCGCTTCTTCTTCGAGAAGCTCTGAGGGACTGGGAACGAGGCGACCACCCGGACGGACAAAGGACCGTCCAAGGGTGCACGCTCACCCATTGCTTGCTGGGCCGCATACTTCAGTTGCGCCTCATAGGAGCGAGTCTTGCTCGGCGTGAAAGCCCGTCCCGACTTTGTCGAGAAACGAGGACGGCCCTTGCCAACAGGCTCACCGGCGAGGCGGATGGATATGCGGCCCAGATCGGTCATGATCAGGCGCCCGCAGGTTGGCGACGGTCCAGGAAGGCCGGCACGTCGGGAAGCGAGGATTCCGCGATGGCCTCTTCAAGATCGACCTGCTCCCCGAAACTGATCGTCGAGCGCGTGCCATCCCTGCTGACGAAGGCGGCCGCAACTCCAGATGCTTTCTCCGCATCTGTTCGTGGGGCCACCTTGCCAAGGGCCCCGAAGTCCCGCTGGATAGCAGCTTGCCCAAGTGGCGTGTCGCTGAGCATCCCGAGCGCCTGCATGTAGAGTTCGAGGATCGCTTCCTCTTCCATGCGCTCGGCATAATCACGCTTCCGAAGGGCGATGATCTTGCGCATCACCTTTGTGTCGAAGCCGTTGCCCTTAGCTTCGGCGTAGACATCCTTGATATCGCCCGCGATACCGGCTTTCTCTTCCTCCAGGCGCTCGATGCGCTCGATGAAGGACCGGAGTTGATCGGCGGCAACGCTCTCTGTATTGAAAGCGGCCTCCGAGTTGTGCCCAATGTTTGCCATCAGTCTTTACCCTATCCTTTTTGAGTAGTCCGAGTGTCCATTCGACTTCCCGAAACAACTTCTCTAGTTTCCTAAGCGTATCCCGTAGATGATACAGTGCGAGAATACGTTCCTTCCATTACGCAACACGAAGTCTTTTCCGCGCAGAGATCCGCGCAGATCCTTTCTTGCTTAGATTTTACTGGAACTGACGGTTAACTTTTGTGTCGTTCCCAGCCTCTAAGCCCCCACACCCACCGAGCAGCCCGCCGCGTTTTCTCACTTGCGGTCTGCAACTGCTCAGCGAGCCACAACAGCGCGCTACCGAGCGCGTCTTGAATTGAATTCACGCCTTAGTTCCTCGATGGCTGCACGGTTGTCGGCTTCACGGCGTTCTAGATCGGCAAAGACCAGATCGGCCTTGAAGGCAGGCCACCAGGACGGGCGCGCATCACCCATCAGAGCTTCGAGGATCTCGCGGCCAGCATCGGAGCGAAGCAGCTCCGCCAGCGCATCGGCTGACATGCCCGTTCCTTGAGCCAACCAAAATTCTGCAGCCCTATGCGTCACCCCTGCCCGGCTGGACAGGTTCACGGCCGTCTTGCTCGGCCAGAGACGGCGAGCCACCGCAACGACCGCTTCAATTACGGGGAGACCGCTTCGGTCGAAGCCGAAGGAGCTTGCTGCCGAGCTTGTGTAGGTTCGAGACATCAGGCGCCTCCGTTCAGATCGGCGCGCTTGGTACGCGAAACGATAACCAACGGCCTGTACCGTTGGGGGATTCCATCCATGGGGGACCTCCTATGTCCGATACTCACCTCACCGCCGATGACTTGGCGGCCACTCTCACAGCCTTCGCGATCAGCCTCGTTGCAGCCCTGAAGCCCAAGAAACCGAATGAAGTGCTGGAAAATCTTGCGAACGAGCTGGACGACTTCGCCAACAAAGCGCCGGACACTCCGGCCGCCGATGCGCTCGCGATGACCGCGCGCATGCTGATGGCCAGCGAACCGAGATGAGCCGGTCATGCCTCAACCCTCCGGATGCGGATCCAGCCATCATCGGTCACATGCTCAAGCCATCCGTCACGAATGCGGGTCATGCGCCAGCTCCGGCAGGCTCAGCGCTTGCGGCGCCCCCTCCCGCGAGGGGGCTGGATCGAGGGTTTGGCGGCGGATCCCATAGGTCAGGACGCAGGCTCCACTTGGGGACCTCGCCTCCGGTAGCCTCGTGAATGGCCTTGGCCAGCTCCGCAGAAACCCGGCCGCTCTTCTTGGCATGCCAGATCGCGTTTTGGCTGACCCCGCAAAGCTCACCGAGCTTCGCTTCCGATCCTGCTTTGGCGATCGCCGCCTCAATAAGTTTTCGAGTGCTTGTCATGAAGGAAATAGAAAACACACTTGCGTGTGAATATCAACACGAATGTTTGTCTGATAACCGTGTTGGATCTGTAATAGATAACCGTGTTATCGCTAACCCTATGAGTGGCAACGAAATTCGACAGCGCCGGGAAGCCTTGGGACTTACGCAAGAGCAGCTCGCTCAAAGGGCAGGAACCAATCAGCAGACCCTGCACCGCATTGAGACGGGGGAAACGAAGCATTCCCGCGCAATCCCAAGGATCCTAAAAGCCCTCGAGGACGCCGGCAGCCCGACGCCGCCAGCCGTCCAGGTTGCGAACGATCCTGAAATCTTCGCCCGAGCGACAGGCATAGGCGGCGACGTGCCAGTCTATGCGGCAGCAGAGGGCGGTCCGGGCGAGATGGTTGTCGAGAAAAGTCCGATCGACTATGCACCCCGGCCGGAACCGCTGCAGGGCGTGAAGGACGGCTACCTCGTCTATATCAGCGGCGAATCCATGTCCCCCGAGTATAGGCCAGGTCAAAGGGCAATCGTTCATCCAAAGCTGCCGCCAACACCGGACGAGACCCACATCTTCTATACAAACAATCCGGCCGACGACCGCGCCACCATCAAGCACCTCGTGAGGGTTACGCCGGAGGCTTGGCACGTAGAGCAGTGGAACCCACCCAAGAAGTTTACCTTGGACCGCAGCGAGTGGCCCGTCGCTCATCGTGTTGTAGGAAAATACGCGCGGCGCTAACAGCGAACACATTTAACAAACTTCTGTGTTGACACGCTAACACAGAGCCGTGTAACGTCTCTCCATCCACAGGAGAGGCGAATGTCAACGCATCCCGATACGGGCATCGATACATATCTCGACCGGGTAGACGCCCGGCTCGCAGAACTGGACGACGACGGCGAAAAGGCCGTTTTTTTGAATTTGTGCATCGGCAAGACCGAACTGAAGCGTGAGCGGTTCGAAGAGACGCTTGACCCGCGCTATGGCGATGCGATCTCGATCAGCACCATTCTGGCCGGGCTCCACTCCCGTCACGCCGACGTGGTGAAGAGCATCCAGGCGCGCATTGCTGAGGCCAACTCCAAGCTCGCCAAGCCCGAGCACTCCCAGCTCATCAACGCTTTCAGAGGCCGCCGCGAGGGCTTTGAACTCGCTGAGACCGTGCGGGAGGGCGTGTGATGGCACAGCACACTCCTGGGCCTTGGGAAGCCAAGAACGACCATCCAACCGAACCGCGGATCTTTTACATTCGCGGAACGCACCCGGGGGGATGGGAGCAAGAGATAGCCGTTCTCTACAACGAGAACGGCGAGAATGCCCGTCTTATAGCCGCCGCTCCGGATCTGTTGGAGGCATTGGACTGGCTCGTTACTGCGCTCAAGACCGGAACACTCGCAACGTCCGGAGATCTCATAGGCAAGGCTGAAGCCGTCATCGCCAAAGCGGAGGGCCGCTGATATGGCGCGCTTCCAGCATCCCGCAGTGCACGACGTCGAGAAGGTCAGCGCCTCCGTCATGACCCTGAGTACCGACCACTGCGTCACTCTGAAATTCGAAGGCCGCGACTACTTTGGAGATCCGTCCGAGGCAGAGTTTCGCGTCTTTATCCCCCTCATCCATACCGAATACGCCCACGCGCTCGCAGCCGCAATCAACGCCGTACCGGTGCCTGAGAAGAACGAGGACGCAGCATGATCATCAAGCAACTTGGTCGATACAACTTTGCTGGCAGCGATAAGGAATGGTCCGTTCAGATCCGGCTTCCGGACGGCAAGTGGCTTTCAGAAATGTGGCCAGAAGATAAGGAGCCCGACATCGAAGGACTGCCTCCAAGTGAGGTTATCGAGCTGATCGCCACTCGTCTTGAGGAATGGTGGATCTGCACCGGCCGCGAGGAGAAGCGCGAGAGGATCGCCTACGCGCGCAGCGTTGCCGCGCAGATGGACCACGATTGGGCCAGCGCAGAAATCGCCCGACTTGAGAAGCGGATCGCATCGCTCCGCGACCACCTGATTGAACAGCCAGAGCAGGCAGCATGATCACGGAATCCTTCATCGCCACACAAGACGGCCTGATCGCCGCATTCCTCATCGGGATTGTGACCGGCCTCCTCATCGGACTGGTCATCCTCATCGCCGCCTATCTCATCACCGCACGCGGTGACGAAGACCAGGACCCGCATTCAGAGCCTTACGGAGGCTGAGGCAATGGCTATCACAGCCCCCGGTTTCTATCCGGACATTCCGGCAGACGAGTACCATGCTGATCCTTGCGTTCAGCCCTCCCTCTCCTCGTCCATCGCTAAGATCCTGCTCGAGCAGAGCCCGCTTCACGCCTGGCACTGCCACCCGCGGCTTGGAGGGAAACAGCAAAAGCAGAAGCCGAGCCGCGACATGGAACTCGGTACAGTAGCTCATAAGCTTCTGATCGGACGCGGCGCCGAAGTCGTAGTGATCGAGGCAGAGAACTACACGCGCGGGGACGCCAAGCAGGAACGTGCAGAGGCCTATGAGGCCGGGTGTGCCCCCATCCTTCGCCCTGATCTTGAGATCGCTGAGGCAATGGTCGCGGCAGCACGCGAGCAGCTCTCGCGCATTCCCGATGCCGCCGATGCTTTCAATCCTGAGCTTGGTCAGGGCGAAGTTGTCATGGTTTGGAAGGACGAGTCCGGCCCTTGGTGCCGCTCAATGGTCGACTGGCTCCCCAACGATCACCTCGTTGTGTGGGATTACAAAACAACAGGCCAGTCGGCCGCGCCCCAGAGCGTTGGACGTAAGATCGCTGACATGGGGTACGAGATCCAAGCCGGCCTATACGAGCGCGGCCTCACCTTCCTTGACCCGTCTGTTGCAGGCCGACTGAAATTTCGCTGGCTCTTCCAAGAGACGGAGCCTCCTTACCTCATCATGCCTGTAGAGCTTGATGCAGTCGGTATGGAGATAGGCCGCAGGAAAGTCGCGGCGGCAATCCACCTCTGGGACAAGTGTCTCTCGTCTGGGTTTTGGCCAGGATACCCGACCCAGGTTGTGCAAGCCGAATACCCGCAATGGTCCGCCTCGGCTTGGGAGTGGCGCGAAACAGAAGACCCAATGCTGGCCGGTGTGAGCTACGGGCGGCCCGGTGTCGTCATTCGTAGACCGCGCGAACTCATGGAGCCCTGCTGATGCGAGCCGTGCTCCCATTGCCGCCGGTCGAGGAGCTGCGGCGGCTGTTCGACTATGACGCTGAGACTGGGCTGCTGACCTGGCGAGAGCCTAATGCAAACATGCTCAAGCCAGGAGATCCGGCAGGACGTGTCGGCAGCGCAGGATATCTTGATGTTGCGGTTGCTGGTCGACGCTATCGGTCCCATCGGATCATCTGGAAAATTATCCACGGGGCTGATCCAGTCGGACAGGTCGACCACATCGACGGCAACAAACTCAACAACCGCCCTCAGAACCTGCGAGAGGCATCACACGGCGAGAACCAGCAGAATTCAGGGCGGTATCGCAACAATCGTGCAGGCTTCAAGGGCGTCTACTTCCACCGCAGAGACAAGAACTACGTGGCTTCGATCCGAGTGAATGGGAAGCAGCGGATACTTGGCACCTTTGCGACGCCCGAAGCCGCCCATGCTGCCTACTGCGAAGCGGCTACCCGCCTTCACGGCGAATTCGCTCGATTTGAATGAGGACTCCATGACCTTCACATTCGCCCCCGCGAAGCGCGAGCGCGTCTCGCTTCTCATCGCCCTTGCTGGGGCATCCGGCAGCGGCAAAACGTACTCAGCCTTGGAATTGGCAACCGGCATGTCACCAGAGGGCAAGATCGCCTTCATCGACACGGAAGCCCGTCGCGGTCTCCACTATGCCGACCGCTTCAAGTTCATGCACTCGGACATGCGTCCGCCCTTCCGGCCTGAGCGCTTCATCGAAGGCATTCGCGCAGCCGAGTCCGCCGGCGCCGAAGTTGTGATCATCGACTCCTTTAGCCACGAATACGATGGTGAAGGCGGCATCATGGATTGGGCCGACGAGCTGGCAGAGAGCGGCGTAAAGTCTCCGGGTAACTGGAAAGACCCAAAGCTCGCTCACAAGAAGATGATGAACGCCCTGCTCCAGTGCCGGGCCTCGCTGATCTTCTGCCTCCGCGCAGACGAGAAGATCTCGATCGACAAGAAAGAGGTTGAAGGCAGCAACGGCCGCACCTTCATGAAGACGGTCATCACGCCTCTCGGTTGGATGCCAATCTGCGAGAAGCGCTTCATGTACGAGATGACGGCGAGCTTCACGCTGACACCAGATCGCCCAGGTCGCCCGAACTTCAGCCTGCCTCACAAGCTGCAGGATCAGCATCGAGGCATGTTCACTGACGCCGAGCCGATCTCCCGAAAGGCTGGTCAGCTGCTCGCAGAATGGGCCCGTGGTGGCTCTCCCGCTCCCTCCCGGCGTGATGACATCGACACGTCACGCCCAACTGCCGCGCCCGTGTCGGCTCAAACTGATACGGGCGCGGGCTTTCCGGGGGACGAGCCGCAGCTGGATCCGCGCGTGGCGGCAATCATCGACGACGCCCGGGTGAAAGCGGATGAGGGGCTTTCTGCCTATCGAGAGTTCTTCGGCGGGCTGGCGCCAGAAGGGCGAGCCGCGCTCGTGGAGTCTGGCCATCACGAGAAGCTGAAAGCTAGAGCTGAGAGGGCGGGAGCATGATCGAGGACTTCATCCAAGGGAATGTCCATCCCTATCAGCAGCGCATCAAAGAACTAGATGCGGAGAATGAGCGGCTGAAGGAGCGGCATTGGGTAGACACAGGAGCAATCGGGGTTTGCCACGACGAGATTGCTAGTCTTAAGGCCGAGAATGAGCGACTGCGCCAAGAGGAAGTCATAGCCAAGCACGCATATGAGGTGCGGGGCCTGTTCCTTAAGGCTGCTATCAAGCGCGCCGAGGCAGCTGAGGAGCGGGCATCCAGCCTGAAGAAAGCGCTGGAGAAGAATGCCGCTCTTGTTGCCGCCCTTTGCGATGACGACAAGCGGACCGTCAAATTCACCGGCATCTGGTCTCACCTCGGGACGACAACGGTCGGCGAAGTTCTCGACGAGGCCGAAGCCGCCCTCACCCCCGACAAGGAGAAGAGCGATGTCTGAGAACAAGATCAGGGAGCTTACCTGGGACGCCATGCTCGCTGCGCGTTTCCAGGGGTGGCGCCTCGCTCCCGACGACGCCACGCCAGAAATGGTCTCTGCGGCGCAGAAGGTCGATTGGTCGAACGAAGACGAAGAAGCGACGGTACACAACGTCTGGCACGCCATGATTGCCGCTGTTCCCTCCCGCCAGCCTGAGAGCTTGAACGGAGAGGAGATCGGGGAGCTGATCGATGCACTGCAATCGGCTGCCGGTCCGAAGTGGGGGCAAACTGGGCCTATTCGGTTTGGGAAACTCTGCGAGCAAGCCGCCCTCGCCCTCTCCTCTCTTCAGCAGAAGGTAGAAGAGCTGATTGCCGAGCGGGAAACGCGCAAAGTCATTGAATTGAAGATGACGCCCATCTCTGAAGGCTTGCCAAAGCGGGACGAGCTCCATGGCGAGCAAACGATCCTGACCTATTGTGAGCAAGTTGGCACTTGGGATCTGGTCTTCTGCGATGCGGGCTGGCCGGATTTTGATGATGGCTTCCGTCTAGGCGTCTCGCATTGGTTAGACATCACAGAGATGTGGCCGGGCGTTACCGCTCAAGTGGCTGAGTTCTCTGCACGATCAATAGAGGAATTTGACGCCGCTGAGACCCGCCTCGCCTCTCTCTCCGCTCTTCCCAAGGAGAAGGCACATGACTGATCTCAAACAAAGGGTGGAAAGGGGCGAGATTAAAGCGCTCAGCATAAAGCAGCCGTACCCGCATCACATCTTCCACAATGGCAAGGACGTTGAGAACCGCGACTGGCCAACGAAGGGACGCGGCTGGTTCATCATTCATGCAGGCGTGTCGAAGAGCGAGTTGGATGATGACGAGATGCATCTTCCACGTGGGGGCGTGGTTGGTATGGCGCGTATTGTCGATTGCGTCACCAAGATGGATAGCCCCTGGTTCTTTGGCCGATACGGGTTCGTGCTTCGTGACGCCTTCCCCTTGCCGCTGATCCCATGCCGAGGGCAACTCGGCTTCTTCAACTTGGGACCGGACACCTGCCGCCAAATCGCCGCCCTCCTCGCCGCCCTCCAACAGGCAGGAGAGGCGGAATGAGCAAGCTGCTGGAACTCAAGCAACGGGTTGAGACGGCGGAGGGGCCGGATCGGGAGTTGGACTATGAAATCTGGGCAGCGCTACATGGCTGGAAGATCAGGCGCCATGGGAACACCAGATTCTTCCAGACACCAGACAACTATAACTCTGTGCGCGCCCTGCGCGCCCCGAAACTCACCTCCTCCTTAGACGCTGCTATTGCTCTCTTAGAGAGGATGCTGCCGGGGTGGCACATCGACCTGCGTCGATACAGTGACGGCTGGTATGCGCGCGTCCAAGAGCGGTCGTATGCGGTCCAATATCCCGTGTCGGCACAATTCGGGAATGCGGCCCTTGCCCTCATGCACGCCCTTCTCACCGCCCTCCAGGCTTCCACTCTCGCCAATGGAGAAGGGGAATGAGCGGACTACCTGAGAACGCGAAGCCAATCGAGACAGCGCCAAAGGACGGGACGCTCTTCCGAGCCCTCCATGAGCTCGACCCAGAGCGTGAGGTTCAGGGCAGGTGGAACGGAGAGAATTGGCAGGTGTCGGAGTTCTTCATCGATACAAAGACCTTCTACATGTACACGCGGCCAACTCATTGGGCTCCCTTCTCCGCCCTCGCCCTTGGACAGGGGGAATAGGATGGGGAAGAAGCCGGACGAGCCATTGCCGCTCTACCCCACAGAGGATCAGATCGCCCGCGCTGTGCTGCCGCCTGACAATGTGAAGTCATGGGACGGCATCGCCGCCGTGCTCGAGAAGCGCGGCTTCCCCCAGATCGATCCTCTCTTTGGCGGCCGTTACTGGCCAGCCGTCAAAGCCTTTCTCGACAGAAGACACGGACTCACCGACGCTACGCCCGCGCAAGATTTAGAAGAACTGGAGAACTGGAATGCCCCGAAGTCAGGACCACGAGCTGCACGCTCCCGGTCTTAAACGGATGAAGCGCCATAATGGGCGCATCGATCTCTATTGGGTCGCAGACGAAGACCTGGTGAAGAAGGGCTACCAGCCCAAGACTATCAGGATCCTCGGCCTCGACTGGAACCTGGAGACGGATCGTGTCGAGATCGCCGCTCGCTGCCGTCACTACCAAGCTGAAATGCTGGAGTGGGCGTCAGGGGGCGATACACCTGCGAACCCGCACGGCCATGGAACGATCGCCTGGGTCTGCACGGCTTTCGAGACCGACGAGGACTCGCCGTATCACGAGAAGCGCCCAGACACTCAGCGGTTCTACAGCCAGTGGATCAAGAGCATCGTCAAAACCGTAGGACAGCGCCCTATTGCCAGCGTGATCGGTCGGGACATTCGACGGTGGCGCGTCCAATGGCAGGAGATGCATGGAGAGCGCGCCGCCCGTGCGTGCATCCAGACCCTGCGACGTTGCATCAAGTACGGAGCCGGGGATTTAGGGAACCCCGCCTGCAAGACCCTTGCTGCAATGCTGGAGGAGATGGAGTTCCCGATCACCAAAGGCCGCAAGGTCCGGGCGACGTATGACTTGGTCCAGGCATTCCGTCCCAAAGCTCACGAGTCGGGCCGTGCATCCATTGCACTCGCCGTCACCCTACAGTTCGATCTTGGCCTCCGCCAGAAGGATGTCATTGGCGAATGGGTCAGGGCCGGCGATGGCTCGCGCGAAGGGATCATGGACGGCGAATGGCGCTGGCAATGGGGCCTTACTTGGGATCAGATCGACCAGAACTGGATCCTCAAAAAGCCGACATCGAAGTCAAACGGCAACGAGATCGCTGAGCACGACCTCAAGCTCTATCCCGATACCATGGCTGAGCTGTCCAAGGTCCCTTCCCATCGCCGCATCGGCCCCGTCCTCATCGACGAGGGATCGGGCAAGCCATATCGGGCACGACACTTCCGCGACCTCTTCCGCAGGATCGCCGATGATGCCGGATGGCCGAAGGGCGTCTGGAATATGGACTCCCGCGCTGGCTCGGTATCGGAAGCGTTCGAGGCAGGAGCTGATCCGGCCGACGTGATGAAACACGCCACTCATCGGCAGATCAGCACGACCATGGGTTACAACCGCGGCGCGGTCGTGCAGTCGGCACGCGTGGCAGAGCTCAGGGTCGCGAAGAGGCAGAAGAAGGAAAAGGGCGAGTAGAACAGCCCTCGAACGGTTTCGGTAACACGCCCGGTAACACTTCTAATCAAGAAGCTTAGATTTCAGTGCTATGTCTTTGAAAACATTGGTGGGTGTACAAGGACTCGAACCTTGGACCCGCTGATTAAGAGTCAGCTGCTCTACCAACTGAGCTATACACCCGTCGCCGAAGCGCTTTCAGCGGCGCGATCTCCGCTGAAGAGGCCGTGCGTGTAACAAACCGGACGGCCCCTGTCTAGCCCATTTGGAGAGGTTTTTTCCTTAAGCTGCGGATTTCGATTTGGCGCGGTGATAACTGCCGTCACCTTGTGTCAGAATCCGATCCTCGGGCTGGATTTGCCCGGGCTCGATCTCCCCCTGCCCTTCCAGTTCCTTCCAGAGCGGAATCAGCCGGTCGAGGTCCAGGCTCGGCCAGGCTTCGATGCCGTCGAGCACGAAATAGGTCTCCTGGTAGTCATCTATCCTGTAGAGGGTGCGCATGACACGGCCAAGATCGAAGGCGACGCGGTTCGGCGACGGGCTCTCGAGCGCAAAGATCGTCTCGCCCGGGGACGAGGCGATGCCCGCGCCGACAATACGCATCCCTTGAGGAGTCTGGGCGAGGCCGAACTCCACCGTGTACCAGTAGAGCCGAGCCAGATACTTCAATGCCCCATGCTCGGCGGCCACGAGGCCTGCCTTACCGTAGGATTCGAGATAGTCCGCATAGATCGGCTGCATGATCAGCGGCACGTGGCCGAACACGTCATGGAAGATATCCGGCTCCTCGATGTAATCGAGCTGCTCGGGCTTGCGGATCCAGAAGCCTGCGGGGAACTGGCGGTTCGCCAGCATGCGGAAAAAGGCGAGATCCGGGATCAGCCCGGGCACGGCCATGACTTCCCAGCCCGTCGCTGCCTTGAGGCGCTGGTTCATGACGCGGAAATCGGGGATCCCCTCGTCGCCGATACCGAGGCGGTCGAGGCCTTCGAGGAACTGGTCGGCGATGCGGCCCTTCAGGATTTCCCGCTGACGCTTGGCCAGGGTTCTCCAGGTGGCGTGATCGGTCTCGGTATAGTTCCCGAAGCCCTGATCACGGATGTAATCGCGCGGATCATCGCTGCCGGTGGCGGTGTTCATGGCGTTCCCTCCGTCGTTGTTGTGTTGTTAGGATAACACCCGCTTCAGGTCATTGTTCGCCGGATCCCGCCTGGAAAAGCATCCACGTGGTCATAAAATGACCGGAAGGCCACAATCGATGAGATTTTCATGAAGCGCCACCTGTCTCCCTCCGACCGCCGGATCCTGCGCGCCATCCAGGGGGATGGGCGCATTCCTAATTCAGCCCTCGCCGAGAAGGTCGGGCTTGCCGCCTCCCCCTGCCTGAGACGCCTGAAGGCGCTCGAAGAGGACGGGATCATCGAGGGCTACCGGGCGCTCGTAAACCGCAAGGCGCTCGGGTTCGAAGTGGAGGCCTTCGTGTTCATTAAGCTGGAGCAATCGGAGCCCGGCTGGCGCACCCGCCTCGTGGACCGGCTGAAGGGCTATGAGGAGGTGATCGCCTGCCATGCGCTCGCCGGCGAGGTGGACATCATCGTCCATGCGGTGGCGCGGGACATCGAGAGCTTCGGCGAGTTTACGATGAACCAGCTTCTTACTCTGCCCGGGGTCGCCGATGTGCGCTCGAGCTTCGTGCTCTCGACCATCAAGCCGCAGAGCCCGATCCCGGTGCCGGATTAGCCTTGAATGAAAAGGGGCTCGGAAATCCGAGCCCCGTGTTCAAGATTACTCTGCCGCGTGCTGCGCGTGGAGGCGAGCGCCTCGGCTCAACAGCTTGTTGAGCGCGCCGAGATAGGCCTGGGCGGAGGCGACCAGCGTGTCGGGATCGGCGGCGCGTGATGTTACGCTGCGGCCGTCGGCGGAGAGGCGCACCGACACTTCGGCCTGCGCATCCGTGCCTTCCGTGACCGCGTGCACCTGATAGAGCTCCAGCACGGCTTCGTGCGGCACCAGCGCCTTGATGGCGTTGAAGGTGGCATCCACCGGGCCGTTGCCCTCCTGCTCCTCGATCACGGCCTTGCCGTCGACCTGCAGGCGCATGGTAGCGCGCTGCGGACCGCGCGTTCCGGCGACGATGTGGAGCGAGACCAGCTTGATGCGATCATGCGCGGTGGCGATGTTCTGATCGACGAGCGCCTCGATATCCTCGTCGTAGACGTGCTTCTTGCGATCGGCCAGATCCTTGAAGCGCTCGAACGCATCCTGGAACTGGTTGTCGGAGAGGCTGTAGCCCAGCTCTTCCAGCTTGTTGCGGAATGCCGCGCGGCCCGAATGCTTGCCCATGACGAGCGAGGTCTTGGACACGCCGACGCTTTCAGGGGTCATGATCTCGTAGGTCTGCGCATTCTTCAGCATGCCGTCCTGGTGAATGCCGCTTTCATGCGCGAAGGCGTTCCGGCCGACGATAGCCTTGTTGTACTGCACCGGAAACGAGGTGGCGGCCGAAGCGAGCTTCGACGCACGCGTGAGCATCGTCGTCTCGATGCCGGTCTCGTAGGGCAGCACGTCGCCGCGCGTCTTGATCGCCATCACGACTTCTTCCAGCGCCGCATTGCCTGCACGCTCGCCGATGCCGTTGATGGTGCACTCGATCTGCCGTGCGCCGCCTTCCAACGCGGCCAGCGAGTTCGCAACGGCGAGACCCAGATCGTTGTGGCAATGGGCGGAGAAGATCGCCTTGTCCGCATTGGGCACGCGCTCGCGCACGGCGCGGAACATCGCGCGATATTCGTCAGGCGTCGCATAGCCCACCGTATCCGGCAGGTTGATGGTGGTCGCGCCTGCCCTGATCGCAGCTTCCACGCAGCGGCACAGATAATCGATCGGCGTGCGCGTGGCGTCCATGGCCGACCACTCGATGTCCTCGATCAGGTTGCGCGCCTGGGTCACCGTGGCGGTAATGATCTCCAAAACCTCTTCCTCGGTCTTGCGCATCTGGTGCGCCAGATGGATCGGCGAGGTGGACACGAAGGTGTGGATGCGCGGCTTCCTGGCATGACGCACGGCCTCGCCGGCACGGGCGATATCGGCCGAGATGGCGCGGGCGAGACCGGCAACGGTCGCGTTCTTCACCTGCTGCGCGATGAGAGACACGGCCTCGAAGTCACCGTTGGAGGCGATGGGGAAGCCCGCCTCGATGACGTCGACGCCCATGGCATCGAGCAAAGCTGCGACCTCGAGCTTTTCCTCCAGCGTCATGGTCGCGCCAGGGCATTGCTCGCCGTCCCGCAGGGTGGTGTCGAAAATCAATACGCGGTCCTTGGAGGAGCCGGTGGTGGAAGCGGTCATCGTGTCAGTCCTTCTCGGAGGGAGCGCTATCCAAGGTCTTTAAGCCATGCGCTCGAGGTTGTTCTTGAGATTTTCCAAAACCCCTGAGAGCCCAGGCGACAGCGCCCAGCCGACCCTCAGGGGCGGCTAAGGAGAAGGAGGCCAAGGAGAAGCGCGCGGCCGGCCGCTGAAGCGGTGCCGTTCTTGCCAGCGCTGTGGGAGCCGATTGCCATCGCTGCCCATTCCTCCAAAGACCGCGGCCCTGCCGCGAACAACGGGCACGTTTGTAACGGGACGTTCATGGAATGGCAAGCGCTTGAAACAAACGAAAAGCCAAAGCTCGACGATGGTATAGGAAATATCGTGCGTGGCTTAGCCTAGCCGGAGGCCAGAATGCTCTAGATCAGAGCAAGCTTGGCTTTTATTCAGACCATCCCAACCGGAATATGAGGTGCCTTCGATGAAGACCGCAATCCGTGGCTTATGGCTCACCGGCCTCGTGGCCCTGCCGCTGGCCGCCTGCAACCAGACCGCCTCGGGCTCAGGCGCAGCGCCCGCCAGCACAAGCGTCACACCTTCCAGCTTCCACATGCCGGACGGCTCCGGCTGCCGGGGCGAGATCGCCCGCTACCGGGCCGTGATGAGCAACGATCTCGCCATGGGCCACGTGAACCAGACCGTCTATAACCGTGTGGACCGGGAGATCGGGCAGGCCGAGGCCGCCTGCGCCGCCGGGCGCGATGCGGAGGCCCAGCGCATGATCCACGCGACGAAGGCCCGTCATGGTTATCTGTGAGTGAAGACCCACTCGAAGAAGGATTGCAGAAAGAGAGGCATCGTCTTCGGGTCGATGTCCTCCACTCCGCGGATGATCCGTACATCCTGCAATTCGGGCTCTGGGTCTTTGGCGATGTTGGCGCGGATCAAGGCTGCTCCCTCCTCGACCGTCATCGGCAAAGTCACCATGCGCAGAAGTGCAATGGTCGGCCAGCGCTGGACGATGATCCACTCGTCATCCACATGGAACTCGCTCTCCTGAAGGCCTGTCTCTTCGATCAGCTCGCGTGTCAGGCTGGAGGCAAGATCGACAGTGCCGTCAGGTCTGAGATCCGAGAGATCCGGCGTGCCCGCCGCGAAATAGACACGGCCCGCATTCGTGGTATGCACGCCCATGACGCCACAGATGAAAGCGCCATCCGATCCACGTAGCGCGCCCATGGCGAAGCCGTTGGCGATGCTCCTGTCGGGATAGCCGCTGTCGATCCACGCAACGAAATCAGCGTAATTCGTCTCGAAATAGGTGTTGCGGCACAGGTCCTGCTCGAACTCCACGTTGCGGAGCAGCAGAACCTTTCCGTTGAACATTTTTGGCTTGTCAGCCGTGCGGCGTTTCCAGTTCGCCTCGATGAAGTCCCGGTTCTGCTCAGCCCATGCCCATTCCATGGGCAAGCATCTCGCTTCGACGCGCGAGACGCGCCTGATCAGAACCTCGGGCATCACGCGATGATCTCGCCGCGAGTCACCATGACGGCCGTGCCGCCGATCTCGGCGGAAACCAGCGCACCATTCTTGATGGTCATCTGCAGGAAGATTTCGCTCGGACGGCCCATCTCGACGCCCTGCTCGATGACGATGTTGTGCTCACCATCTCCGAGCGGCTCGCATTGCATGAGCGCGCCGGCAAAAGCCGCAACGGCGGAACCTGTCGCCGGATCCTCCACGATACCCATGCCAGGACCGAACATGCGGGCGCGAAAACGCAGGCCATCTGTATTCGGCACGCGGGTGTAGACATAAGCTGCCGGATGATCGCTATCGAGGAAGGCCTTGTCGAACGCCTCGCCCTGCGGCCAAGCGCGGGCCAGCGCATCGAGCGATGCGACAGGCACGAGATCGTAAGCCACACCGCCCGTGTGGCGGCTCGGCACATGCCGCTCGAAACCGACCTCCTTGGGATCAAGGCCGAGTGCCCAGGCGCAAGACGTCGTGTCCTTGCCCTCGCCCCAGGAAGACGGCAGGCGCGGCAGGCGGAAGCGGGCCTCGCCGCTCACAGCATCCTTCACCTCGACCACGCAGGGCACGATGCCGACCAGCTCCTTCAGACCAAAGGCCACGGCGCCGGGCTGGCCGTTCTGATCCAGCAGCGCGAGCAGCAGCGCCGTTCCCACGGTCGGATGGCCGGCGAAGGGCAGTTCGCGGGCCGGCGTGAAGATGCGGATATCGGCGCGCTGATGTGGATCAGCCGGCGGGAAGACGAAGACGGTCTCGGAGAGGTTGAACTCTTTCGCGATGGTCTGCATGCGCGCGTCGTCGAGCCCATCTGCGTCGAGGACGACGGCCAGGGGGTTTCCGGTGAAGCGCTCCGACGTGAAGACGTCCAGGGTGATGAAACGACGGGCCATGCGGATCAAACCTCTTCGGCGACAAAGCGATTGGTGGGCGAGACGAACTCATCCTGCGCCGCGATGGTGAGGATCTCGCGGGACCCCGCCTCCTCCGTGCGCTTCAACAAGCCGTAGACAGAGGCGGAGGCTTCGGCAAGTGCTGTCGCAACGGAGCCCGAGCGCGCATAGTGGACGAAGAACAAGGCCGCGATCGCGTCCCCTGCCCCGTTCACGCTGAGCGAGAGCTTCGGCGTACGCACCCGCCAGAAGCGCCCACCCTCACCGGCGATGAGATCGATGGAGTCCGTAGGCGTCTCCCTGGTCTCGACGGAGGTCACGAGCACAGCCCTGGGACCGAGCCGCTGCACACCCAAGACGGCCTTCTTCACGTCGCCCAAGGTTTCCGTCGTGAGGCCCGCGAGATAGTTCAGCTCGAACTGGTTGGGCGTGATGATGTCGGCAGCAGGAACCGCCTGATCCCGCATGAACTCGGGAATGCCGGGGCGCACGAAGATGCCGCGCCCGACATCGCCGATGACCGGATCGCAGCAATAGAGCGCCTGCGGGTTGAGTGCTCGCACCCGCGCCACGGCGGAGAGGATCGCATTGCCGATATCGGCGGAGCCCATATAGCCGGAGAGAACGCCGTTGCAGCGCTCCAGCACGCCGCGCTCGGCAATGCCGTCAACCAGCTCTTCGATGGCAGGCCCGTCGAAGACCCGGCCTTTCCAGGAGCCATAGCCCGTGTGGTTGGAAAACTGCACCGTATGAATGGGCCAGACCTCGACCCCAAGACGCTGCATCGGAAACACGGCGGATGCGTTGCCCACATGACCATAGGCAACATGGGATTGGATCGAGAGAACATTCATCGTTTTAGCCCCTTCTGCTTCTTGGGTTAGCGCATCGCCGATCCGGCATCAAATCAGGGGATGTGATCTTATCCATCACGAGAAGCAAACATGCCGCCCCATGGCAGTCGGCTTACGCATTCGCTACAAGCACCGCCTGAAGGGATATTCGCGTGAATCTGGAAACCATCACCATCGCCGCCGTGGAGTTCATCCGAGCGCACCAAGCCTATGCGCCCTTGATCGTGGGCTTGATGACCTTTGGAGAATCCTTCGCCTTCGTCTCGCTCATCCTGCCCATGATCACCATTCTCGTGGCGGTGGGCTTTGCGCTGGCGGCGGCTGATGTCCCGTTCTGGCAGGTCTGGCTCGGCGCTGCGGCGGGGGCCTTCGTGAGCGCTTGGATCTCGTACGAACTCGGCTTCAAGGTGAAGAAGCGGGCCTATGGCGTCTGGCCCCTCTCGCGAAACCCAGACATGATCGAGAGAGGCGAACTCTTCTTCCAGCGTTTCGGCCCCTGGGCCATGTTCCTGGGCCGCTTCTTCGGTCCCACCCGCGCGATTCTCCCGCTGATCGCCGGCATCTTCATGATGCCGCGCGTGCTCTTCCAGGCTGCCAACATGGCGTCAGCCTCGGTCTGGGCTTTTGCCCTCCTTGCGCCCGGGGCCGGGCTGGCACACTACGTGCTCTGGTAGGGTTTTTTGGAACCGGGTCAGGTAAGGCTCATTAACCTCCCGTACCAAACGGAGGTTTCCTATGGGCAAAGGCAAGATGAGCGGCGACAACTCCGCCGAGAGCAAGAAGCACCCCGGCACTCACATCCGCGGCTCGGGCGGCACCATGAAGAATCGCACGGATCCCGGCAAGCAGGACAACAACAAGGCCGCCAACACCAAAAGCAACCAGCAGTAATGCCGGTGCTTTTCGGTTTCCTGATTTAAAGGCTCTCCATTTCCGGATGGTGGCAAATGCCTTCCGCAACGTTAATGAAGAGATATAATATCTCATAAGCATTGCTGGGACAGTGCGCCCAAGTGTGGACTTTCATCTCTGCATGCCGGTCACGATAGCAGCCTTGGTCGGACACTCGCTCTGATCCGCTGAAAAATAAGCAAAAAAGAAGGGGCGGAAACTTCCGCCCCTTTTGATGTCTGCTTTTACAGAAATCAATTCTTGGTCTTGTCGACCAGAGCCTTCTCCTTGATCCACGGCATCATGGCGCGCAGGCGAGCACCCACGTCCTCGATCGGGTGAGCAGCGTTGCGGGCGCGCACGGCCTTGAACGAGGTCTGGTTGACCTTGTTCTCGAGCATCCAGTCGCGGGTGAACTTGCCGGTCTGGATGTCCTCCAGAACGCGCTTCATCTCGGCCTTCGTCTCGGGCGTAATGATGCGCGGACCCGTGACGTACTCCCCGTACTCGGCGGTGTTCGAGATCGAGTAGTTCATGTTGGCGATGCCGCCCTCGTAGATGAGATCGACGATCAGCTTCACTTCGTGCAGGCACTCGAAATAGGCCATCTCGGGGGCATAGCCCGCCTCGACGAGGGTCTCGAAGCCGGCTTTGATCAGCTCGACGAGGCCGCCGCAGAGAACCACCTGCTCGCCGAAGAGGTCGGTCTCGCACTCTTCCTTGAAGGTGGTTTCGATGATGCCGGCGCGGCCGCCGCCGTTCGCGGAAGCATAGGACAGCGCGATGTCATGGGCATTGCCCGTGGCGTCCTGGTGGATCGCGATCAGGGTCGGCACGCCGCCGCCGCGCTGGTACTCGGAACGCACGGTATGGCCGGGGCCCTTCGGGGCGACCATGAGCACGTCGAGGTCCTTGCGGGGCTCGATGAGGTTGAAGTGCACGTTGAGGCCGTGGGCGAAGAGGAGAGCCGCGCCCTGCTTCATGTTGCCGTGCAGCTCGTTGCGGTAGATGTCGGCCTGCAGCTCGTCCGGAGTGAGCATCATGACCACGTCGGCCCACTTGGCGGCCTCGGCCACTTCCATCACGCGGATGCCGGCAGCCTCGGCCTTGGCAGCGGAGGGAGAGCCCTTGCGCAGCGCCACGACGATGTCCTTCACGCCGGAATCGCGCAGGTTCAGCGTATGGGCATGCCCCTGGCTGCCGTAGCCGACGATGGCGACCTTCTTGCCCTTGATCAGATTGATATCGGCGTCGCGATCGTAATAGACGCGCATGGTGCTCTAGTCCTTGTGTTTCAGGGGGGCGTTCCCCGGTCCTCATGGCATTGCGGTCAGGCCCAAGCCCTCGCGCAACATTTGTTTTGTCCTGCGCCGCTTTTAGCGAACAAAACTGCGCTGACAAGTCGAAGTTTGTAGGAAAGATGCGGAAATTGCCTCAGTTTGGCACTTTCGCCTCACCCACAAACGGTCCGAGCCCGGAGAGTTCAAAGAGCTCTCCAATGCTCTAGATTGGCTTCAAAGCGATCCCCCTTCGAAAGGACAAGCCGCATGCAGCGCCTCGCCACTCCCGATGAAGTCCTCGCCTTCTGGCGCAATGCCGGGCCGGAGAAGTGGTTTTCAAAGGACGAAGCCTTCGACCAAGACTGCCGGGACCGTTTCATGCCCACCTATGAGGCCGCCGCGAGGGGCGACCTCAACGAATGGGAACTCACCCCCGAGGGTGCGCTCGCCGTGATCCTTCTTCTCGATCAGTTCCCGCGGAACATGTTCCGCGGAACCCGCCAAGTCTACAAAACCGACCCCGTCGCCCTGATGGCGGCGGACCGCGCCATCGAGAGAGGGTTCGACCGAAAGGTGCAACCGGAGCTCCGCCGTTTCTTCTACCTGCCCTTCATGCACTCCGAGTCCTTGCGGCACCAAGAGCGCTCGGTGGCCCTGAACGAAGCCCTCGGCGAGGAAGACTCCATCAAATGGGCGCGCCACCATCACGACATCATCGCCCGCTTCGGTCGCTTCCCCCATCGCAACGTCATTCTTAGGAGAGAGACGACGCCGGATGAAGAAGCCTTCCTGAAAGAGAGCGACTTCAGAGGCTAACTCCCTACAGAATTCCTTCCGCTCCGCGTGCCATGGCGGCAACGCCGGTGCGGGACACTTCCACGAGTCCCACCGCCGTCATGAGCTTGATGAAGCGCTCGACCTCGTCGGTCGTGCCCGTCAGCTCGTAGACGAAGGATGTGAGCGTCGCGTCGAGCGTGCGTGCGCCGAAAGCGGAAGCGAGTCGCATCGCCTCCACGCGATGATCGCCCTTGCCGACCACCTTCACGAGACACAATTCGCGTTCCACAGCCTCGCCGGTCATCGTGAGATCCACCACGCGATGCACTGGCACGAGACGCTCGAGCTGGCTCTTGATCTGCTGGATGATGCTGTCCGTGCCCGTGGTGACGATGGTGATGCGCGAGATATGCGCCTCGTGCTCGGTTTCCGTTACGGTCAGGCTCTCAATGTTGTAGCCCCGGCCAGAGAAGAGGCCGGCGATGCGGGCGAGAACGCCCGGCTCGTTGTCGACGACCACCGCAAGAGTGTGCCGGTTGACGGGCTCGACGCGGTGCGCATCGGGATAATGGGTTTTCATCTGGAGCATGGTTCGTTGTCCGGCTTTATATTCTGGCTTCAGGCTGCTTTGCGGTAATTCTCGACTGCGTCTTCATCGACTTCGTCGGCGTCGACGATCCAGGTCTCGTTCAGCGCGGCGGCGCGCCATTCCTCGAAAGCGGGAAGCGAGAGGATCGTATCGGCATAAACGCGCGTCGGCGCATCGAGAGGAAAAGAATAGGTATCGAGGCGTGTCACGAGCGGCGCATACATGGCGTCCGCCGCCGAGAACGCGCCGAAGAGGAACGGCCCGCCTGTACCGAAGCGCTCACGCGCCTGTCGCACGACTTCGCAGAACCGTGCCACATCGCGCGCGACGGCCTCGCCGCGATCCTTTTGCGCGTACTTCTTGCCCAGATTCATCGGACACGCATTACGCAAAGCGAAGAAGCCAGCATGCATCTCCGCCGCGACGGAGCGCGCCATGGCGCGGGCCTTGCGATCCTCGGGCCATACAGGAGCACCGAAGGCATCGCCCACATATTCCATGATGCTGATGCTCTCCCACACGGTCACATCGCCATCGATGAGGATCGGCACTTTGCCGGCGGGAGAATGCCTGAGCACTTTCTCCTTCGTATCCGGCAGATCGAGCGGGATCGTAATCTCGTCGAAGGGGACGCCCAGCTGCTTCATCAGCAGCCAGGGACGCAGCGACCAGGACGAGTAGCACTTGTTGGCGATGACGAGGGTCGGCATAATTAGACGCTTTCCCCCTCTCCCATTTGGGAGAGGGGCCAGGGGTGAGGGAAAGAAGGTTCAGAAGGCACCGCAGCCTTCGCAATCATCCCCATAACAGATTCTAAATCGTTCATGACTTCACCATTTGTGAAGCGAATGATCGCAAAGCCGTGACGCTCGATCTCCTCTGTTCGGCGAGCATCATACTCTGCATACCACTCATGCTGCTTTCCATCGATTTCGATGATCAGCTTTCGCTCGACACAAAGAAAATCGACAGTGTAGTTCAGAAATGGCACCTGCCGCCTGAACTTGAGGCCTTGGAAACGCCGCCCACGAAGAGCCTGCCACAACACGTCCTCCGCAGACGTGGGCGCCTTGCGGAGATTGCGTGCGAATTGGCGCGGTTCTTTAATCATGAAATGGCAATCCCTCACCCCTGCCCCTCTCCCACCCGGGAGAGGGGTTCTTTCCTCTAAACGAGCATCTTGCCCTTCTCGTCGATCACGGAGCCGATATCGGCACCGGTCTCGCCGAGATAGTCATTCAGCAGCATCTCGTTATGGGCCTTGCCCGACGGAATCATCGGGAAGCAGTTTTCCGTCTTGTCGACGATGCAGTCGAAGATCACCGGGCGGTTCACGTTGATCATTTCCATGATCTTCGCATCGAGCTCGGCCGGGTTGTCGCAGCGGATGCCGACGCCGCCATAGCCTTCCGCGAGCTTCACGAAATCGGGGAGCGATTCCGAATAGCTCTGCGAGTAGCGGCCGCCGTGCAGCAACTCCTGCCACTGACGCACCATGCCCATGTACTCGTTGTTGAGGATGAACACCTTGATCGGCAGGTTGTACTGCAGCGCCGTCGACATCTCCTGCAGCATCATCTGGATCGAGGCTTCGCCTGCGATGTCGATGACGAGCGCGCCGGGATGCGCGAGCTGCGCGCCAACGGCTGCCGGCAAGCCGTAGCCCATGGTGCCGTGACCGCCCGAGGTCATCCAGTGGTTCGGATCCTCGAACTTGAAGTACTGCGCCGCCCACATCTGGTGCTGCCCGACCTCGGTCGTGACATAAGGCGCTCGATCCTTGGTGAGCTCGTAGAGACGCTGGATCGCGTATTGCGGCTTGATGGTTTCCTTGGAGTTCTTGTAGGCGAGGCAGTTGCGGGCGCGCCAGCCCTCGATCTTGTCCCACCACTCCTTCAGCTCCACCTTGTCCGCCTGGTGCGCGCCCTGGCGCCACAGGCGCACCATGTCTTCCAGCACATGCGCGCAATCGCCGACGATCGGGATGTCCACCTTCACCGTCTTGTTGATGGAGGACGGGTCGATATCCACGTGGATGCGCTTGGAATACGGAGAGAACGCGTCGAGGCGGCCCGTGATGCGGTCGTCGAAACGCGCACCGATATTGATCATCACGTCGCATTCGTGCATCGCGAGATTGGCCTCGTAGGTGCCGTGCATGCCGAGCATGCCGAGCCACTGCTTGTCCGAAGCGGGGTAAGCACCCAAGCCCATCAGGGTCGAGGTGATGGGAAAGCCCGTAAGATGCACGAGTTCGCGCAGCAGCCCAGAGGCATGCGGGCCGGAATTGATGACGCCACCGCCGGTGTAGAACACAGGACGCTTCGCTTTCGCCATCAACTCGATCGCGGCACGGATGTGACCCATGTCCCCCTTCACCGTCGGTCGATAGGTCTTGTGCTGGTTGTTGGTGGGGCGAACGTAGTTGCCGGCCTTGAATTGAATGTCCTTCGGCAGGTCCACCACCACCGGGCCGGGGCGGCCGTTCTGCGCCACGTAGAAGGCTTCGTGCAGAACGCGCGGCAGGTCCTCGATGGATTTGACGAGATAGTTGTGCTTCGTGCAGTGGCGCGTGATGCCGACCGTATCGCATTCCTGGAACGCGTCGGAACCGATGAGATGGGTTGGCACCTGACCGGTGATGCAGACCAGCGGGATCGAGTCCATCATCGCATCGGCCAGCCCCGTGATGGCATTCGTCGCGCCGGGGCCAGAGGTCACCAGCACCACGCCCGGCTTGCCCGAAGAGCGCGCATAGCCTTCCGCTGCGTGAACCGCGCCCTGCTCGTGACGGACGAGAACGTGACGCACCTTCTCCTGGTGGAAGAGCGCATCGTAAATGGGAAGAACCGCTCCGCCCGGATAACCGAAGACATGCTCGACTCCCTGGTCCTGCAGGGCTCGGATCACCATTTCGGCTCCGGTCATCGTCTCGCTCATGGTACTTAGCTCCGTCGGGTCTGTCGTGTTTGTCTGCGTTGTTCTGGTGTTGCGGGCAATAAAAAAGGCCCCTGAGGGGGCCTGTGCGCCATCGCCGGACCTGCGGGGATCAGTCCCGCTCCGTCGATGGCGCTCGTACTACGAGAATAAGCTTGCGCATTTGGGCAGCTCTCGGTTCAAAAGTTGCGCAGACGCTATCTGATCCATTTCATTCGGTCAAGCGGGGTCAGGTTGGCAGATTGCAGCGTGGCTTTTAAGGTGCGCTCCCTATTTTAGTCGTATGACCATGATCGATACCATCTCCTCGACCGGCGTTCCGATGCAAAATCAACGCCTGACCGCCCGCGCCCTCCTCTTGGGCGACCGCCTCGACGTGGCAGGGCTCGAGCGCAGCGACGTTCTGTCCACCACCCCCCTCGCCTTTCGAGCCGGCCAGGATGGGTTCGTGGCCCTGTTCCGCTACGGCGTGGCCGTTCTGGTGGGCCTCACGCCCCTGGAGGAGGACGAGGTCATCCGCGGTCTGCGCCAGCGCATCCAGGGCGAGTTCGCGCGGCATGAGGAGGAGACCGCGATCATCGAGATCTCGCCGGACCGGGACGACCAGATCCCGCCGGGCGGCCCGATCTATATCAAGCAGCTCTCCACCGAACGGCTGATTGTCATTGCCGACGCCCTCTCCAAGAGCGCGACGCTGGCCCGCGACGAACGCGAGGCGACCGCTGCCTTCGAGCTGGTGGAGCCCTCTGTCGAACATCTGGCCGCCAAAGGCCGCCGCCCCAGCGACCGCCGCAAGATCCTCAGGCATGTAGGCCGCGCCCTTCTCGTGCGTCAGCGCATGTCAGGACGTGTGGCCGTGGAGGAAAAGCCGGACGTGCTTTGGGACCGGCCCGATCTCGAACGTCTCTATGCGCGCCTTGAGGACGAATACGAACTCAAGGAGCGCGCCGCCGCGCTTCACCGCAAGCTCGAGGTTCTGGGCGATACGGCCCAGGCGCTCACGGACATCATCGACACGGAGCGTTCCTTACGTCTCGAACTGATCATCGTGCTCCTGATCGTGTTCGAGATCTTCATCACCTTCTACCAGATGTTCACGGGCGTCTCGGGGCATTGAGGCTAGCCCTCACCGCCTCATAGCCCCGCTCTGGCTCCACCCATTGCCAATCCGGCAGCTGGTGCCGGAACCAGGTGAACTGGCGTTTGGCGTAGCGGCGCGTGTCGCCCTGCCCCTTGGCGATGGCCTCGTCGAGAGGAATCTCGCCCCGCAGATAGCTCAGCAAGCCCGGCACACCGTGCGCCCGCATGGCGGGGAGCATCGGGTCGAGGTTTCGTTCGCCCAACGCCCTCACCTCATCGAGCGCGCCCTGTTCCATCATGGCGAGGAACCGCTGGTCGATGCGCCTGCGCAGTTCCTCCCGCTCGGGTGACAGGAACAGTTTGATGACGGGCACATCGCTCAACGGCCCTGGCTGGCGGGCCCCGTGGAAAGAGACGAGCGGCTGGCCCGTGGCCGCGAAGATCTCAAGCGCCCGCTGCACCCGCAGCCGGTCGGAGGGGCGCAAGGTGCTTGCCGTTTCGGGGTCCCGCTCAGAGAGGAGGCGGTGAAGCTCGGGGGTTTCCAGCCGCTCGCTTTCCCGGCGCACGTCTTCGCGGACTTCCTCCGGCACCGGCGGAATATCTGAGAGGCCCTCGGTCAGCGCCTTGAAGTAGAGCCCGGTCCCGCCCACGAAGATCGGCAGCTTTTGGCCCCGGATCTCCTCTAGAACCTGGACGGCATCGGCGACATAGCGCCCCACGGAAAAATTCACGGCGGCATCCACGTGGCCGTAGAGGCGGTGGGGAGCCTGAGCCTCCTCCTCAGGCGTCGGGCGGGCCGTGATCACCCGCAGGTCGCGATAGACCTGCATGGAATCGGCATTGATCACCACGCCGTCGAGTCCTTGAGCCAATTTGATGCCTAGAGCGGACTTGCCTGATGCGGTCGGTCCTGCAATGAGAACGGCGCCGATCCTAAACCCACTCACAGCCCGGTCTCCCCATGGCGTCTTCTCAAGAATCCCTCGTTGCGACCCTGGTCGCCAACCCGTCCCAGCCGATCGTCACGGACGACCTCGTGGCCATGGCGGCGCGCGCGCTTGGACATGAGACGGAACGCACCATTCTGGCAAGGGGAATCGCAGCGGACCTGATCCTCCCCGCCCCTGCCGAGGCCAAGGCCGTCGAGGCAAACCTCCGCGCTGCCCTTCGGGGACAGCCCGTCGATATCATCGTGCAGCCCCTGGCCACCCGCCGCAAGCGCCTGTTCCTGGCGGATATGGATTCCACCATGATCGGCCAGGAATGCATCGACGAGCTGGCCGATTACGTGGGCCTTAAACGCGAGGTTTCGGAAATCACCGAGCGCGCCATGCGGGGCGAGATTGCCTTCGAGCCGGCGCTCCGTGAGCGCGTGGCGCTGCTGAAGAACCTGCCCGTCGGCGTCGTCGACGAGATCATCGAGAAGCGCATTACCCTCACCCCCGGCGGTCGCGCCCTGGTCCAGACCATTCGAGCCAATGGCGGCTACACGTGCCTTGTCTCCGGCGGCTTCACGCTTTTCACCGGCCCAGTGGCCGCGATGGTTGGTTTCAACGAGCACCGGTCCAACCACCTGACCGTCGAAGACGAGAAGCTGGCCGGCCTCGTGGAAGAGCCGATCCTGGGCCGCGAGGCGAAGCTCGCGACGCTCATCGAGCTGCGGGAGCACTTCAAGCTCGCTCACCACGAGACCATGGCCGTGGGCGATGGCGCGAATGACCTCGCCATGCTGGGCGAAGCAGGACTCGGCGTTGCCTTCCGTGCAAAACCCGCTGTGGCGGCCGCTGCTCACGCCCGCATCGATCACGCGGATCTGACCGCGCTTCTTTATGTACAGGGACACCGGGCAGAGGAGATCGTTGCGGCGCCGGCTTAAGCAAAACCCAGGCGCCGCAACATCTGCACTACTCTTGAATGAAGGTGAGCAGGTCGTTGTTGAACTGCTCGACCTGGATCTGCGCCAAACCATGCGCTCCGCCTGGATAGATCTTCAGCGTCACATTCGGCACGATCTTGGATGAGAGCATGGCCGACGCCGCGATCGGCACGATCTGATCGTCATCACCATGGATGATCAGCGTCGGCACATCGATCTTCTTCAAATCTTCCGTGAGGTCGGTCTCGGAGAACTGCTTGATGCAATCGTAGGCCGATTTGATGCCGGCCTGCATGCCCTGCTGCCAGAAGGCCATGCGAAGACCTTCGGAAACCTTCGCCCCCTCTCGATTGAAACTGTAGAAGGGAATGGTGAGGTCGTAGAAGAACTGCGACCGGTTGAGATAGGTGTTCTTTCGAATGTCGTCGAAGACCTCAAGTGGTGTCCCCTGAGGATTCGCATCCGTCTTGAGCATCAGCGGTGGAATCGCGCCTACCAGCACGGCCTTTGCTACACGCTGCGTTCCATGGCGACCGAGATAGCGCGTGACTTCGCCTCCGCCTGTCGAGTGGCCGACGAGCACGGCATCCCGCAGGTTCAGATGGTCGATCACGGCGGCGAGATCATCCGCATAGGTGTCCATGTCGTTGCCGGTCCAGGTCTGGCTCGAGCGCCCATGCCCGCGCCGGTCGTGCGCGATGACGCGATAGCCCCGTTCCCCGAAGAAAAGCATCTGCGCATCCCAGGCGTCAGCACTCAGCGGCCACCCATGAGAGAAGACGATGGGCTGACCATCGCCCCAGTCCTTGTAGAAAATCTCCGTGCCGTCTCTTGTCGTAATCGTGCTCATAGCTCTGCTCCTGATGCCCCTTTGTGGAACGCGGGCAGCTCATTCGCGCGCTCGGCTTCACGGCCAGCGGCTGTGCCTCATTGGGTTTTCACTGAACTGACTGGAATACTGAACTGGACAAGAATGTCGTCGGATTGCGGGAGGCACGATCCGTGCGGGCTCTCCGGCATCAACATATCCTGATGAGCTATGACCTTTATGACAAAGGTATGGCGGTCAGGCTTTCTGGACCTGCATCCGCCTCACGATATCCGCCACCACGGTGGGATCGGCCACAGTCGACGTATCGCCATGGTTCTCAAAGTCACCAGCCGCGATGCGCGTGAGGATGCGGCGCAGGATCTTGCCTGAGCGGTTCTTCGGCAGTTGCGCTGCCCACTCGATGCGATCGGGCGTCGCGATGGGGCCGATGCGGGTGCGAACGATCTGGATGAGATCGCGCTGCAATTGCTGGCTCTCGGCGACACCTTCCTTCAGCGTCACGAAGGCGAAGATGCCCTGCCCCTTGATCTCGTGCGGGAAGCCCACGACGGCAGCTTCTGCCACGGACGGATGTGAAGCGAGAGCCGCCTCCACCTCGACCGTCCCGAGACGATGACCGGAGACATTGATCACATCGTCCAGGCGGCCTGTGATCCAGTAATAGCCATCCGCATCTCGACGCGCGCCATCGCCGGTAAAGTAGAATCCGGGATAGGTGCTGAAGTACGTTTTCAGGAAGCGCTCGCGATCGCCATAGATCGTGCGTGCCTGTCCTGGCCATGAATCGGCAAAGCACAAGCCTCCTGACCCCTCGCCTTCAACGATCTTGCCGTCGCTGCCCAGCAACGCGGGACGCACGCCGAAGAACGGCTTCGTTGCGGAGCCCGGCTTCAACGCCATCGCACCCGGCAGCGGGCACAGCAGAACCGCGCCCGTTTCCGTCTGCCAATAGGTGTCGATGATGGGGCAGCGCCCACCGCCGGCAACCTCGTGATACCAGAGCCACGCTTCCGGGTTGATCGGCTCGCCCACGGAGCCCATGATCTTCAGCGACGAGAGATCGTGCTTGCGCACCGGACTCTCGCCTTCGCGCATCAGCGAGCGGATGGCAGTGGGCGCGGTGTAGAAGATATTGACCTTGTACTGCTCAATGATCTGCCACCAGCGCGATGCAGCGGGCCATGTGGGCACGCCTTCGAAGAGCACGATGGTCGCGCCATTCGCGAGAGGCCCATAGATCAGATAGGTATGCGCCGTCACCCAGCCCACATCCGCCGTGCAGAAGTGGATGTCGCCGGGGTGATAATCGAACATCGCCTTGAAGCTCGCGGCCGCATGCACGAGATAGCCGCCGGTCGTGTGCAGCATGCCCTTCGGCTTTCCCGTAGAACCGGAGGTATAGAGAATGAAGAGCGGATCCTCCGCACTCACCTCCACCGGCTCGCAGACATCCGGCACTTCCGCCAGAGCCTCATCGTACCAGCGGTCACGTCCGGCCTTCATGGGAACATCGCGCCCCGTGCGGCGAACCACGAGCACATGTTCGACGAAAGGAAGGTGTTCGAGAGCCGCATCCGCATTCTTCTTCAGCGGAACATGTTTGCCGCCGCGCATGCCCTCATCGGCCGTGATGAGAACGCGCGAGCGGCAATCCTCGATGCGCCCTGCAAGCGCCTCCGACGAGAAGCCGCTGAAGACGACCGAATGGACAGCACCGATGCGTGCACAGGCGAGCATCGCGGCGATCGACTGATGAACGACCGGCAGGTAAACGCTGACGAAATCGCCCTTCTTCACGCCGAGCTTTTTCAGCGCATTCGCAAGGCGGGAGACCTCGCCGTGAAGCGCGCTCCATGTGATCCGTTTCGTCTCGCCAGGCCTATCGCCCTCCCAAAGGATCGCGGCGTTATTCCCGCGGACGGCGGCGTGGCGATCGAGACAGTTGAAAGACGCATTCAGCCGGCCATCGGCGAACCATTCAATGACGACATCCTCGGGCGAGTAATGCGTGTTCTTCACCTGCGTGAACGGCTTCGACCAGTCGAGGATCTGCGCCTGCTCCCGCCAGAAGGTCTCCGGATCGTCAATGGATTGCCGATAGAGCCTCTCATAGGCCTCGGCATTAACGTGAGCTGATGCTTGCAGGCTGGCGGGTACGGGGAAAACGTTCTGGGTCATTGAAGATCATCGCTGGATTCACGAGCGGCTCAAGGCTCGTTGAGGAGGCAATGGCCCCCAGATGCCTCCATGGCGGACGCTATGTCAACCAAAACGTTCTTTATTTAGAACATTGCATCATGAAAAAGGCGGCCGAAGCCGCCTTTCTTGAGAGATTTCAGATAGTTACTCGATAGACAAAGCCACGAAGCGAACCTCGCCCTGAGGATTGGCGACCAGGAGCAGCGCAGACTTGCGCCCTTGAGCCTTCAGGTCGTCGATCTTCTTGGTCACGTCCGCCGGGTTCGTCACCGGCTCCTGATTGACCTCCACGATCACCTCGCCGGCCTGGATCCGCTTGTCGGAGGCCGAGGAATTCGGATCGACACGGGTGATGACCACGCCCTTCAGGTCGTCCTTGAGGCTGAAGCGGCGGCGCAGCTCGTCCGTCATGCCGGACATGCTGAGGCCGAGAGCCTGGCGCGTGACGCTCGGGGCTTCCGCAGGCGGCTGCTGCAGGCTCGCCTGCTTTTCACCGTCCTCGAGGCGGCCCAGGGTCACTTTCTTGGTCATTTCCTGACCCTTGCGCACGATGGCTACATCGACCTCCTTGCCGACAGGCGTAGAGGCGACGATGCGCGGCAGGTCACGGGAGTCCTTCACGTCCTTGTTATCGAATTTGACGATCACGTCGCCGACCTCGAGACCGGCGGGCTTGGCGGGACCTTTCTCGTCGACCCCAGCGATCAGAGCACCACGGGCAGAGCCGAGGCTCAGGGCCTCGGCGGTGGCGTCATCCACATTCTGGATGCGCACGCCCAGCCAACCGCGACGGGTCTCGCCGAACTCTCGCAACTGATCGATGATCGGGACAGCCGTGGAAGCCGGAACGGCAAAGCCGATACCGACCGAGCCGCCGGTGGGCGACAGGATGGCCGTGTTGATGCCGATGACCTCGCCGTTCATGTTGAACAGCGGGCCGCCGGAATTGCCCTTGTTGATGGCGGCATCGGTCTGAATGTAGTTGTCGTAGGGACCGGACTCGATATTGCGGCCGCGTGCCGACACGATACCCGCCGTCACCGATCCGCCGAGGCCGAACGGGTTGCCGATCGCCATCACCCAATCGCCAGGGCGAAGGCCATCGGAATCGCCGAACTTCACGGCCTTCAGGGGCTTGTCCGACTTCACCTTGAGAACGGCGAGGTCGACCTTGGAATCCTTGCCGACGATCTCGGCCTTGAGCCGTGTGCCGTCGGAGAAGATGACACTGATGTCGTTGGCGTCGCCGATCACGTGGTTGTTCGTGACCACGATACCCGACGGGTCGATCACGAAGCCGGAACCCAGCGAGTTCGAGCTGCGCGGACGCGGAGGCGTGTTGTCACCATTGCCCTGGCCACGGCGGTTGAAGAACTCCTCGAAGAGGTCCTCGAACGGGGTTCCCGGCGGCAGCTGAGGCAGGGTGCGGTTCCGGGCCTCGACAGTGGTTGAAGCGGAGATATTGACCACGGCGCCGGTCACCTCCTCCGCCAGATCGGCAAAGGACTCGGGCGCCGAGCGGGCTGAGGCGGGAAGCGGCATGGCGGACGCGACAAACGTCATGGCCGCAAAGAAAGATGCCGCCAGCCGGCTTACGCGGCGCGGAGACGGCGCCTTAGCGCATCGTGCGGAAAAGTGGTCCCGGCATTCGCTAGCGCGGCCCTTCGGGTCGCTGACGCGGACCTCCGGTTCCGCATCAACGATGCGCTCGTCAATGGGAGAGAGCATCGGATTGACCCCAAAAGTGCATTCCACTTTTGGGTCCGATGCTTTGGCGGAGAGCGCCAGCGCATTCGTGGCTTGAGTCATCGAAAACCCTCTTTTGAGAATGAGATATAGATTGTCGTTCTTGCCCGCCATTCAAGCGGCGAATGCGGCAGAAGCTGGGCCGTTGCCTTAAGCAAACCAGCGCACCAGCCATATGATGCCAAGGCCGATGAAGGCCGACACTATGCCGACAAGACGCATCTGATCGCTCGGGCTGTGCGCGGCCTCGTACATGGCACGGCGCATTCCATCAGGGAAGGCCGCAAACAAAAGGCCCTCGACCGCGAGAGCGAGGCCGAGGGCTGCAATCAAGTCCAACATCAGGTCTTACTGAGCAGGAGCCGGCTGGGGAGCCGGGGTTGAGGGAGTGCCTCCATTGGGCCTGCCCGCAGACCCGTTGAAGTAGCGGAAGAACTCTGAGTCGGGGCTCAGAACAAGGCGCGTGCTGGTTCCCTTCAGGCCTGCTTCATAGGCCTGCATGGAGCGGTAGAAGGCGAAGAACTCGGGATCCTGGCCAAAGGCCTCGGCCAAGATGCGGTTGCGATCCGCATCACCCTGGCCGCGCAACTCTTCAGCTTTGCGGTTGGCCTCGGCGCGAATGATCGTGGCCTCGCGCTCAGCCTGTGCCCGAATGGTTTGAGCACGCTGCTGGCCATTGGCCCGCAGATCCGCCGCCTCGCGCTCACGCTCGGTACGCATACGCTGATAGACGGCCTGACTGTTTGCCGCAGGCAAATCGACACGTGTGAGACGCACGTCGATCATCTCGATCCCGAGGCTGCGTGCCTGGCGGTTCACGTCTTCCTGAATCCGGTTCATCAACCCACCACGTTCCGTGCGAACGATGGCATCGCGCGAGGCATTGGCCAGAACATTGCGCATGGCCGAGTTAGTGAAGCTCTGCAGGCGCTGATTGGCAAGAGCGATGTTGCCGACAGCCTGATAGAAGCGGAGCGGATCGTTGATGCGGTAGCGCGTGAATGCATCGACCTCGAGGTTCTGGCGGTCGGCGGACAAGACGGTCTGCACCGGCAGATCGAGATCGAGCACCCGTTTCTCGAAATAGGTGACGTTGTCGATGAGCGGCATCTTGAACTTCAAGCCCGGCTCGGAGATCGCGGATTGCACGGCACCGAAGCGCAGCACGAGTGCATATTGCGTCTGCTGGACGATGTAGATCGAGCTGTAGAGAACGATGGCGACTAGAGCCAGAAGGATCAGGAAACCTGTGCGAAGCGCAGAGTTATTCATCGCGTGGCTCCCTGACTGGTGGTGGCGCTACTCTGGGATTGCGGCACTTGGTTGAGCGGCAGGAAAGGCACGACCCCCTGCCCGTTCTGATCGACGATGATCTTGTCGACGCTGCCGAAGACACGCTCCATCGTCTCGAGGAAGATACGCTCGCGGCTGACGTCAGGCGCCTTGCGATACTCCTCATAGACCTGACGGAAGCGCGCAGCCTGACCGCTGGCGTCGGCCACGGACTGCTCGCGATAGGCTTCCGCCTGCTGGATGGTGCGGGACGCTTCGCCCCGCGATTCGGGAACGATGCGGCTGGCGAAGGTCTCCGCCTCGTTCTGCACGCGCACCGCATCCTGCTGTGCGGCGTTCACATCGAAGAAGGCCTGCTGGACCTCGGACGGAGGACGGGCTGCCTGAAGCTGCACCACGTTGATCAGCACGCCTGCGCCATAGGCATCGAGCGCTCCCTGCATGATCTGGCGCACTTCCTGGGCGACACTCGCCTGCTCGGTCGTAAGGATAGCTTGAATGTTACGCCGGCCGATCACCTCGCGCATGGCGCTCTCGGCGACGGACTTGATGGTGCCATCGGGGTTCTGCAGGTTGAACACGTAATCCTGCGGACGCGCGGGATTGATCTGCCAGACCGCATCGAAATCGATGTCCACGATGTTCTCGTCGGCGGTGAGCATCAGGCTTTCCTCGATCACGTCGCGGGCGCGACCCTGGCCGGTCGCCGTGGAGCGGTAGCCGACCTCGACGCGCTGCTGCGCGGTCACGTTCGGCTTGATCACCCGGCCGATCGGATAGGGATAGTTGTAGCGCAGGCCCTCGCCGCTCGTGCTGCTGTACTGGCCGAAGATCATATTGATGCCGACTTCGTTAGGCCGGACCGTGTAGAAGCCGGTCAGCAACCAGATGGCGACGACGCCGAGGACGAGGAGGATCAGGCCCTTGCCGCCCATGGAGCCGCCGGGGATGAAATCCTTCAGGCGATCCTGGCTGCGGCGCAGGATATCCTCAAGATCGGGCGGATTTCCGTTGCCCTGCGGGCCGCCGGAGCCCCACGGGCTCTTGCCGCCTGATCCGCCACGCTGCCCCCAGGGGCCACCGCCGCCGCTTTGGTTACTCCAAGGCATAGGACGCCTTTCCTCACTCTGAAAAGACCGGCTGCGAAGCCGATGGGAACTTAAGACGGTTTTGGGTTTTGCCTATTCCGCCTGTCAAGCCTGCGAATTGGGGATTCAAGCGCCGTTCGTCAACCTTAAGCAAGTCAAGAGCGCCTTTCGAGATCAATAAAGGTAAACGGATGCTCGTCATCAGGACCCTTGGGATGTGCAATCCGGGCCGTTTCGCGGAAGTGTGAACGATCGATCGGCGGGAAGAAGGCATCCCCTTCCGGAGCGGCAGCGACTTCGGTGAGGTATATTTTCTGCACATGCGGCAGGGCGATCTTGTAGATCTCGGCACCTCCCACCACGGATATTGCGTCGGCGGCCATCGTCTTGGCAAGCTCCTCTCCCTTGGCCACGGCCCCGTCCCAGCTGTGGACGACATGAACGCCCGGGGCGGAGAAGCTGACATCACGCGTGAGCACGATGGTCTCACGCCCCGGCAAAGGCTTGCCGATGGATTCAAAAGTTTTGCGACCCATGATCATGGGCTTGGCCATGGTGAGTTCGCGAAAGCGCTTCAGGTCCGAGCGAAGACGCCAGAGCAGCTTGTTGTCGCGTCCGATGACGCCGTTCTCGGCCACAGCGACAACCAAGATGAGAGGAATCGCCATCACGCCTCCGCCAGTTTGCTGAGCGCTTCGCCCGTCACGCGCTGGACTGTCCATTCGTCCATCGGCACGGCGCCGATGGAGCGATAGAATTTCAGCGCCGGCTCGTTCCAGTCGAGCACCCACCATTCGAGGCGCGGCAGACCCTCGGCCACACAGCGTTGCGCCAGATGCCTCAGCAACGCCTTGCCGATGCCGTTCGAGCGGAACTCGGGCCGGACGAAGAGATCTTCCAGATAGATGCCGTGACGCCCGCGGAAGGTGGAAAAATTGTAGAACCACAGGGCAAAGCCTGCGGACCTCCCCTCCCACTCGGCGATATCCGCAAAAGCGCGCGGGTTCGACCCGAACAGCGCCTTCGCAATATCGGCCTCGGTCGCGTCAACTTCGTGAACCAGCCGCTCGTACTCGGCGAGTTCCTTGATGAAGGCGACAATCAGCGACGCGTCGCGCTCTTCAGCTTTGCGGATGGTGAGGGTCATTGGGCTTGTACTGAAACTCGAAATTGCCGTGGATTCAATCCGCTTCGTCCTCAGCGAGGACACGGCGCGGCGATCCCCATTCCTCCAGAATGGCATTCATGTCGTCGAGCACGAAGAAGCGGGCGCTGTCCACGTCGTATCCTTCGTCGAGCAGATTGTCGTAATCGGTGAGCCTGTGGCGGATATACGAGGTGATCGAGAGCCACGCCGCCGTCTCGGGCGAAGCCGTGTGGAGGCCGCGGCTGCCGAGGGCGTGATCCATCACGGACTCGAACTCATGCTTCGGGATTCGTGGAGCCAGAACCCGGATGGCGCCCTCGATAGCTTCGCGCCTGTTCATGCGCGTCAAACCGCAACAGGCGCCTTGATGGCGGGATGCGGATCATAGTCCTCGATGGCAATATCATCGAAGGTGAAATCGAACAGCGACCGCACAGCCGGGTTGAGTCTGAGCTTCGGCAGAGCCCGCGGCTCGCGCGAGAGCTGCAGGCGCGCCTGCTCCAGATGGTTCAGGTAGAGATGCGCATCGCCGAAGGAATGCACGAAATCGCCCGGCTGAAGCCCTGCGGCCTGCGCCATCATATGCGTGAGCAGCGCGTAGGACGCGATGTTGAACGGCACGCCGAGGAACACGTCCGCCGAGCGCTGGTAGAGCTGGCAGGACAATCGTCCTTCCGCCACGTAGAACTGGAACAGGCAGTGGCAGGGCGCGAGCGCCATCCTGTCGAGATCCGCCGGGTTCCAGGCGGAGACGATCAGGCGGCGGGAATCGGGATTGCGGCGGATCTCGTCGAGCACCCATTGGATCTGGTCCACGGTGCCGCCATCGGGCCGGCCCCAGGAGCGCCACTGCTTGCCGTAGACGGGACCGAGATCGCCGTTCTCGTCCGCCCATTCGTCCCAGATCGTGACGCCGTTCTCCTGCAGGTAGCGGATATTGGTGTCGCCCTTCAGGAACCAGAGCAATTCGTGAATGATCGAGCGCAGGTGAAGCTTCTTGGTTGTGACGAGCGGGAAGCCCTCGCTCAGATCGAAACGCATCTGATGCCCGAAGACGGAAATCGTCCCGGTTCCGGTCCGGTCGTCCTTGCGGACGCCCTCATCCATGATGCGGCGGAGAAGGTCGTGATAGGCGTGCATGGGGTGCTCCTGCCCTCATCATATGGCAGCCACCCTGCCCTTCCGAGTCACTTTTAACTGCTCTTCGGGTTATCCCCGCTCTTTCAATTCGGATTTCCGCCACCTATATTGGGGTTGCCGGTCGCGAGACCGGCTATGGCGATAAACGGCTATCGGAATAAACCCATCGGACCCGGGGGCGGTACCCGGCGCCTCCACCAAAGCCCAAGCCCAACTTGGGTTTCGGCGGGGGCGAAATAGGATCGACGAGGGCGTAAAGGATAGACTTTCGCTCGGCATGGTTCCGCCGACATCGGGCCGATTCAATAGTTGCCAACGACAACTATGCTCCGGTTGCAGTGGCTGCGTAACGCAGTCCCTAATACCGACTCAAAGCCCTAGCGGTTAGCACCGTTAGGCGGGGTTCGGAGGCACCTGGCAACAGAAGCCTCCACTTCTATTTCTGAATAGGGACCGCCTATGGCCGGCAAAGACCTGATCCGCTACGATCTTCTGGTGCAGGACGCGCTGAAAGGCGTCGTGCGCAAAGTGCTGATCGATGCAGGCAAGGACGGCCTTCCGGGCGAACACCATTTCTACATCTCCTTCCAGACGGATTATCCCGGCGTTCGGCTCTCGAACCGCCTGCGCGAAAAATATCCTCAGGAGATGACCATCGTGCTTCAGCATCAGTTCTGGGATCTGAATGTCACCGAGCATGCCTTCGAGGTGGGCCTCTCCTTCTCCGGCATTCCCGAGCGGCTGCTCATCCCCTTCGATGCGCTTACCGGCTTCTTCGATCCCTCCGTCCAGTTCGGCCTGAAGTTCGATGGCCAAGATGAGGAGGAGGACGAGATCGCCGAGGCTCCGCCCGCGCCGCAGCCTGTGCGCGGCTCCGAGCCCGTGGAGCTGAAGCAGCCCCGTAAAGCCCCCGCGGCTGCGGAGAAGAAGTCCGCTCCCGAGAAGGCCCCGGTCACCAAGGTCGAGCAGACCGAAGCATCTCCTGCTCCCAGGCCGGAATCGGCAGACGCCAATTCCTCCGGCAGCGCCGAGGTCGTGAGCCTCGACGCCTTCCGCAAGAAGAACTGACCCTCACTCCTGATACAGTCCAGAACGTCCCTCCTGTCATGGCGGTCCCGGGACGTGATCCGGGATCAGCCCCGATCCTCCGCGTGTGTTCGCCTCGTCTAGACTACCCTCCGCGTCATGGCCGCACCTGTTGCGGCCATCCACGTCTTAAGAGCCCCTCGAGGGTGAAGACGTGGATCCCCGGCCCAAGCCCAGGGATGTGACGCGGGAGATATCGGATGGGGCACCGTATGTTCTCACTTTGTTCTTGACTTCTGTCCTAAGCTCGGCTATATCGTGTCTTGTCCCGGCTCACCGAGGGGCGCGCTCGCGAGGCGTCGCAGGTTGTGGAGCCGGGGCACGGTCCTGCGGAGGAGGCTGAACGCCAGCCCACCGGCAGGAGGCCGCCCGCAGGTCCCGAGCGACCGCTGCGGTGTCCGCCTAAAGAAGCCGTGCGCGAGGAGCCGTCGGGTTCCAAGCATCATCATCAGACATCGAGCCGGACCGCTCCTCGCGCCCCCTCGACCCATTCACCCTCGGCAGGCTCGCCAGCCGAGGCCGCTTCCGTTTGGCTCTTTGACATCCTATGCCCGTGCCATCCCCCTGGCAGTCCGAAGGCCCCGGAAAGGGGATCCCTCGCGCAGCGCGTGCGAGTCGATTCCCTTCCCCTCCGATGGCTACGCCATCTCCGGCCGGGAATGACGGGGGTGCATGAAGGGCTGCCACGCTTGCTGTCGCTCAAGGCGAGCGATGCGTCAGGCGCATCGGCAGACCGCCGCGCGGTCTCAAGGTGATTCTCTGCACGGGCATCACCTCATGGCCTTCGATAAGATCGAGCCGCACCGCCCGGGCGATGGTGGCAAGCACGATGACAGCCTCCTGAAGCGAGAAACTCGCACCGATGCAGACCCGAGGACCGGCTCCGAAAGGCAGGTAGGCGAAGCGGTCGATGCGGCTCCGCTCTTCCGGCAGGAAGCGCTCGGGCCTGAAAGCGTCGGGCTGATCCCACAGCTTCCGATGCCGATGAAGAACATAAGGCGCAATCGCGACGACCGAGCCGGCAGCAATAAGCAGATCCCCGATCCGATCATCCTGGATCGCGGTCCGGCTCATATAAGGTGCAGGCGGGTAAAGACGGATCGCTTCGTCGATGACCGCGCGCGTATAGATGAGCCGGTCAAGATGACGTGGCTCGAAGGGCCCCTGCCCCAACACCTCATCCACCTCCTGCTCGATCCTGGTGCGGGCCCGCTCATCCTGAGACAGGAGATAAAGCGACCATGAGAGGGCGTTGGCCGTCGTCTCGTGCCCGGCCCCGATGAAGGTCACGATATTCGCCCGCACCTCAAGGTCGCTCAGGCCCTTGCCGGTTTGGGGATCCGAAGCCTCCAGGAGAAGGGTCAGCAGGTCCCGAGGAGCAGGCTCGCCGCGGGCAAGCAAAGCCTTTCGGCCCTCGATGAGTTCGTTGACCGTCTCTTCGAAGAAGCGAATGGCCGGTCTGGCACGCAGGCGGCCTATCCTCGGAATCCACTCCGGAAAACCGAAGATATCGAGAGGGTCGACCCGCCCCAGACTGTTGAAATAGCGCGTAATGGCCCGTCCGAGCGCGTCCGGGTCCTGCGGCACCCCATGGGTGAAGATCGTCCGCTCCAGCACGTCCAGCGTCACGCGGGTCATCTCCAGCGGGGCATCGACCACGCGCCCCTCCGGGCGTCTTTGCCAGCGTCGGACGAGGTGTTCTGCTGCCTCGGCCATAGCCGGGAAGAAGCCGCTGACATTGCGGGGCGTAAAGAGCGGCGAAATGGTGCGCCGCTGGAGCTTCCACTCCTCTCCCTCGGCTGTAATGAGACCGCGCCCGAAACCTGGCGCAAGGATACGGATCTGGAGGTCGTCTTTCCGGTAATTGGCCGCGTTGTCGACGAGGATATAGCGGATGATGGCCGGGTCGTGCACCACGGTCAGATGACCTAAGGCGCCCTCGCCCGCCAGGACCAGTTCCTCGAAATGCTGCTCCATCCAGGTGGTGATGGGGTTTTCGCGAACGGCTCTCAAAAAGGCCAGGGTCCCGAGCGGCTCTGTCCGTGGTTTTGGGGCCGGTGGGCGGAAAAGCGGGGCCTCCAGGGCGTCAGTCATCCGAATTTACAAGCCCGTTATGCGGCCTTCGCTGTTGCGAGCGCCTGAGTTTGAGATAAGAACACGCAACTCCATCGAAAGAGGTCAGGATGTCGCCCTCAACCCGCACCGAAACAGATACCTTCGGCCCCATCGAAGTTCCCGCCGACAAGCTCTGGGGCGCTCAGACGCAGCGTTCCCTCCAGAACTTCCGCATTGGCACCGATCGGATGCCCCTCCCCCTCGTTCATGCGCTGGCCATCGTGAAGCAGGCCGCCGCCCTTGTGAACAAGGATCTCGGCAAGCTGGATCCCCGCCTCGCTGACGCCATCGCCTCGGCGGCCGCCGACGTGGTGCAGGGCAAGTATGACGGTGAGTTCCCCCTCGTGGTCTATCAGACGGGCTCGGGTACCCAGTCCAACATGAACATGAACGAGGTGCTCTCGAACCTGGCCATCGAGCGCCTGGGCGGCGAGCGCGGCAGCAAGAAGCGGGTTCATCCCAACGATCACGTGAACATGGGCCAGTCGTCCAACGACTCGTTCCCGACAGCCATGCACATCGCCGTGGCACGCGAGATCAACGACCGCCTGCTTCCCGCCCTCAAGCACCTGCTGAAGGCGCTTGAGGACAAGGCCGAGGCCTTCAAGGACCTCGTGAAGATCGGCCGCACGCACCTGCAGGATGCGACGCCGGTCACGCTCGGCCAGGAATTCTCCGGCTATGCCGCTCAGGTCCGTCTCGGCATTGCCCGCATTGAGCAGACGCTGCCCGGCATTTATGCGCTTGCCCAGGGCGGCACTGCCGTCGGCACGGGCCTCAATGCGCACCCCGAGTTCGCCGACCGTTTCGCTGCGAAGGTTGTTGAGCTGACCGCCCTTCCTTTCACCTCGGCCACCAACAAGTTCGAGGCCCTCGCCTCCAACGACGCGCTCGTCTACACACACGGCGCGCTGGCGAGCCTGGCTGCTGGCCTCTTCAAGATAGCCAACGACATCCGCCTCATGGGTTCCGGCCCACGCTCGGGCATCGGCGAGATCTCGCTGCCTGAGAACGAGCCCGGCTCGTCGATCATGCCCGGCAAGGTGAACCCCACCCAGGCCGAGGCCATGACGATGCTGTGCTGCCAAGTGGCCGGCAACCAGACCACGGTGACCTTCGCCGGAAGTCAGGGCCATTTCGAGCTCAACGTGTTCAAGCCAGTGATCGTGAATGCCGTGCTGCAGTCGATCCGCGTGCTCGCGGATGGCGCGATCAGCTTCACCGACAACTGCGTCGTCGGCATCGAGCCGAACAAGGATCGCCTGAAGGAGCTGATGGAGCGTTCGCTCATGCTCGTGACGGCGCTCGCTCCGAAGATCGGCTACGACAAGGCCGCAGCGATTGCGAAGTCCGCGCATAAGAACGGCACGACCCTGAAGGAGGAGGCCCTCAAGGCTGGCGTGTCATCTGATGACTTCGACGCTGTCGTTCGTCCCGAGACGATGCTTCAGCCGGGCGAATAAGCGACAACCGCGCCATGGCTGAGATCATCAATCTGCGCCAGGCGCGCAAGCAGAAGGCGCGGGCCGAGAAAGAAGCCCGCGCCGAACAAAACCGTATCACCTTCGGCCGCACCAAAGCGGAGAAGGATCTGACCAGGGCCGAGCGGGATCTGGCGCGACGCCGCCTCGACTCCCACAAGCGCGACGAGAACGAGAAGCCTTGAATGGGCTCTGGCATCGTCAAGCGCTCCGTCTCCATTGCCGGTCACCGGACCAGCATCTCTCTCGAAGAGCCGTTCTGGCAGATTTTGCGCGAGATCGCCGAGCGCGAGAAACTTTCCATTCAAGCCCTGATCGGACGCATCGACGCCGAGCGCGGAGAGCAGAACCTCTCCTCGGCCATTCGCGTGTTCGTTCTGATGGATCTCCGCAGCCGCGGATGAGAGCCGCAGAGAGGCGCTCCTTGCCGAAAGGCTGAAAAAACTTATCGTTCAGGATTGTCGTAGATGCGCGGCGGAGCATCGAGCTCCACCGGCGGATTCAGCGGCGGCACCGATGTTTGCGCGGGCGCTGCTTCTTCCTCCGGTTGTCGCTGTTGCTCGGATTGTAACCGCTCTGCCTCACGGCGCGCCCTCTCGGCCTCTGCCTGAGCCCTCAGCTGGCGGGCAGCTTCTTCAGCGGCGGCTTTCGCGCGCTGACGCTCTGCTTCCTGCTGCGCCTGGATCTGGCGCTGACGCTCGGCGGCAGCGCGCTCGAAGGCTTCGATCTTTTCGAGCTCACGCTTGAGCACGATGGCGGCGAGCCCGTTGCGGAATGGCCCCGCATCCACCTCGCGCACGGGAGCGGCCATCGGACCACGCCAGTTCAAGCCAATGGACGGCGGAGCGCCGGTCCATCCGGCAGGCGATGTCCTGGAAACGAGCGAACCCCGCGCATCGAGTTCCAACCTATTGAGATCGAACGTCACCCCACCTTGCCAAGTCGACGGCCCGCTTTCGATCGCGAAAGGCGAGAGCCGCAACGATCCGCCCACGAGTGCCGCCGATGTCTTGACCGTTTGCGCGGTGAGCGCAGCACGGCCCAACTCAGCATTGATGATGGCTTCGGCCTTACCCTCGACGAGAGGTTCGTTCTCGGCCAAGGCGCGCTTGAGCGCACGGTCGAACACGGCAGGATCGGCATTCGGTACGCGCAGCTTCGTGATCGTCCAATCACCTGCACCACCAAGGGCCGATACGAGTTCGGACGTGCTCTCTCCCGCTGTACCGAATCTGAGATTGCCGGACAGGATCGCCTCGATGGGCGACGAGCCACCAAGAGCCCAAAGCGGCACGCTATCGAGCGCGCCTTCGCCGACGACCGTCGCCGTCGCGCCTTGGCGTGTGATTGTGGTGGAACCCGTGAGGCGACCGGTGCCGATGCTGGTGTCGAGATTGCGGATCGAGATGCCGTCGCTTTGAGCCTCAATCATGAAGCTCGCACGCGTGCTCTGAATGCCGCGCCCGAGATCGAGGTTACCAACCCTGAACGTCACCTGCCCACCGCTTACGAGCCGCCCGCTCTGACCGAACGTGGCGTTGGACCAGATCGCGGTGGCATGAGGATCGCCCGGCACGTTGAGCGCCAGCGCCGCCGTGAGCCATGGCAGCGAAAGCCTGTCGAGAGAAACCTCACCGCCGATCTCCGAACGGGAGCGGACATTGAGGCTCGCCTGCACGGTGTTGCTGGCGACCTGCCCCGTCACATCAACGCGGCTCGCATCGCGTTCGCGTCCCAGCGTGATGCGGGCCTTCACCGGAACAGGCGGATTCACGCCCGCGCCATCGCCCAGCAACAGCAGGAAGGGGGTGACATCGGCTGTCACGAACTCCGCTTCGCCGCTATCCACCACGTCATCATTCTCGCTCAGAGAGAAAGGCCGCAGAGTAGCAATCTGCGCCCCTGCCACCTCACCGGCGAAAGTGACGTTGAACTGGCCGGAGCCGACGCGGGTGCCGCGAAGATCGATCCGGGATGGACGATGAAGACCCGCCATGCTGCTGCGGTTCACCCAGCGGCCCGTATTGTCCGTTGCGAGAGTAAGATTGAGGTTTTCGGTCCGGCCATCGACAGAATCGACGCTGCCCTCGATCGTGCCACCTGCCGCCGTTCCCTTCATCATCGTGCGCAGGCGCAGCTCAGTGGAGCCAGGAGGCGGAGCGACGCGCTCGGTGCCCACCTGCACATTGAGTGCACCTTCACGCAGGAAATGCGGCACGAGCTTGGAGACCCCGCCCACCCACACGCTGCCGAGCAGATCGATGAGAGGAGCAGCGCGCTGTGCAGTCACCTTGCCGGTGATGCTGCCGGAGCCATCAGGCGCGATGCGTCCACTCACACGAGCATTGGCACCAGCGAGATCCACGATGTCGAGGTTCTCGACCAGCAACGCCGGGCCATCGGAGAGAATGCGTGCGGTGATGCGGCCAGTCGCCGAGCTCTTGCCCGCGCTGACGCCGCGCGCCTCGAGGATGAAGCCGACATCGACATTCTGCGTCGCCTCGAACACGCTGGAGAGCTGCGGCAGGTGATCGAGGTTCAGGTTCTGGACCGCAACCTGCGCTTCCAGCTTGCCGCGTTCATCGGCGTCGGGCGCGGTATAGCGCAGATTACCGGTGGTAACGGCATCGCCGATCTTCACGCGCATGCGGTTGAGCGAAAGAACCGGATTGTTGAAGACGATATCCGACGATGCTTCGACAGGTCGCCCATCGAGGACGTCGAGGAAAGGCGAGCGGATCCTGATACGGTCGAGATAACGCGCCAAACGATCCGATGCGTTTGAAGCGAGTGCCACCTTGCCTTCGATGCCGCCCTGTGTCGTCAGACCGAGCTGACCTTCGAGCGCCACCCGCGTCTCGCCGGGAGCGTTGAACTCGATGCGATCGAGCCGCGCCTTGCCCCGCTCGAGGGACAGGCGGAGATTGGCATTGGAGAGATCCTCCTGTCCCAAACCGATGCTGTCGATCTTGAGGTCGAGCTCGATGGGAACGGTGATCGGAGGAAGCGACCAATCCTTGAGGCGCGAGGCGAAATCCCGACCGCTCGAGGACAGAATGAAACTGTCCGCATCGAGCCGCCGTCCTTCTAGCTTCAACGCAATGCGCGGATCGGTGATGCCGATGCTTCCCTCGCCGGTCATACGCAAGCTCGCGCCGCCCTCGCCTGCCTCCAACGTCACGGAACTCAGGGCAACGGCGCCATCAGCCGTCGTGAAGTCAGTTTCGACAGCGATCGGAATGGGAATGCCTGCCGCTGCGACCTGAGCCGGAGGGCCGAACAGAACCTTCGCCTTGCCCGAAATATTCGGAATCGTGGCTCCGGCCGCCGCATCGTCCAGCGCGAGACGAGAATCGATATCGAAGCGGGGATAGATATCGCCGCCTCCTGAGAGCTTGATCTGGACGGTCTTGTCCTCGCCCAGCTCACCCGTCACGAGACGGAACGGTACGCCTGACGTGGTGCCCTCGACTCGCCACGGGCCGATGAGCTTCTGCCCCTCGATCTGGACATTTTCCGCAAACGCCTGGTTCGTGTGGCCCGTGGTCGTCCTCTGCGTCGTGACCAGAAGCTGGCCGATATTGAGGCTCTCGATGGCCCATTCGCGGCTGCGCCCGCTGCCTGAAACGAGATCGGGCGGCAGGCGCCAGTCACCTTTGCCTGAAACCGGAACCTGGATATCGGCCCGGCCGATCTGAGTTGCTGTAAAGCGGACCTCGCCCCGCAGAAGCGGCGTAAGCGCGATCTCAGCCAGAACGTTATCGGCCGTCAGAATGGGGGAATCGGGTGTCTTGCCGCCAAGTTGCAGCCGGTCGAGGACGATCCTCGGCTCCGGCAGCAGACGAATACCGATGCTGCCCTGCGTGCGCGCCTCTGTTCCCGAGGCACGCGAAATCATCCCATCGATCGTGTCGCGGTAATCCTCCCAGGTCATGAGAGGAGGCGCCGCAACGGCAATCGCCAGGATCAGGATCACAATGCCTGCGATGATCGTCAGGATATCGCGCAAGAGGTTTATTGTCTCCGTTTCACCTTATCTCTTAGCTCACGGATCATGGGATCGGGAGCGCTCCGAGCGCTCCTTCCACCATCAAAGTGCAACGATCTTGCCCGGATTCATGATGTTGTGCGGGTCTATCGCCCGTTTCAAGACGCGCATGAGGTCAAGCGCGGCTTCTCCATGCTCAATCTCCAGATATTTCATCTTTTTCTGTCCAACGCCGTGCTCGCCGGTGCAGGTGCCTTCCATGGCAACGGCCCGCTTCACGAGCCGGTCAACGAAGGCCTCACAGGCGGCGATTTCCGCAGGGTCATCCGTATTCACAAGCGGTTGAACATGGAAATTGCCGTCACCCACATGGCCCACGATGGGAGCGATCATGCCGCTTTCCAGAATGTCCTTCTTCGTCTCGTCCACGCATTCGGCGAGCCGCGATATCGGCACGCAGACGTCGGTCGCCACCGATTGCGCGCCGGGGCGCAGGCCTCGGGCTGCCCAATAGGCATCGTGCCGGGCTTGCCAGAGGCGCGAGCGTTCTTCGGGCTTCGTGGCCCATTCGAAGGGCTGGTCAGTGAACTCCGCCGCAATCTCTCCGAAGCGCTCGGCCTGTTCCTGCACGCTGACGTCGGTGCCGTGGAATTCAAGCAGGAGCAAGGGGCTCTCCGGCAGGGAGAGCTTTGAGTGAAGGTTCACTGCCCTCACCTGCACCTCATCGAGCAGCTCGATACGTGCTACCGGGATGCCGGACTGAATCGTCATGATCACCGCATCACAAGCAGCCTTGACCGTCGGGAAGGGACAGATGCCCGCCGAGATGGCCTCCGGAATGCCCTGCAGCTTCAGGGTGATCTCGGTAATGACGCCGAGCGTGCCCTCGGAGCCGATCATCAGCCGGGTGAGATCGTAGCCTGCCGAGCTTTTCTTCGCGCGGCTTGCGGTCTTCACGATCTCGCCGTTCGGCAGCACGACGGTCAACGAGAGCACCACGTCCTTCATCGTGCCGTAGCGGACGGCATTGGTGCCGGAGGCTCGCGTGGCGACCATGCCGCCGATGGAGGCATCCGCTCCCGGATCGATAGGGAAGAACAGGCCTTTGTCGCGCAGGTGTTCGTTCAGCTCCTTTCGGGTCACGCCCGCCTCGACCACGCAGTCCAGATCTTCGTCATGGACGGCGATAATCCGTTTCATCAGGCTCAAATCGATGCAGACGCCGCCATCGGGCGCGTTGATGTGGCCCTCGAGCGATGTGCCCGTACCGAAGGGAATGATCGGCACCCCCTTCGCTGCGCAGAGCTTGACGATCTCGGAGACCTCCTCCGTCGTACGGGCATAGACCACGATATCTGGAGGCTGGTTCTTCACCCAGGTCAGCGTATGGCCGTGTTGCTCGCGTACGGCAGCAGAGATCACCACCCTTTCGCCGAAGCGGCTGGAGAGTTCCGCCGTCAGGTCAGAAATGGCGGCTTCGGAGGGTTTGGGGCGGCCAGGTGAGAGAATGGCGTTCATCTTGAGATTGCGTTCCGATTACGGGGCTCGTTATCCATACCTACCAAAACCTTCCTGAACGCAATACGCTAAGCCGCAAATGGGCCAATTAGCCCATGCATGACTGGTAGATATGTGCTAACATTCGCGTCCTGGCTAATGAGAGGGTGATGCTTGTGACCGGCATCGAGGGAAGGAACTGACTATGGAGAAGAGGACCCCGGTGTTCTTCTTCGCCCCGTTCGTGTCGTCCATAATGGGTGTCGAGCCAGCCTGGATCGACTACAACGGCCATATGAACATGGCTTATTACCATGTGCTGTTCGACCGCGCCCTCGATGAGGGCTTCAGTCTTCTCGGCCTTGGCCCGGAGTATGTGGAGGAGCAAAAGGCCTCCTTCTTCGCCGCCGAGATCCACACTCTCTACAAACGTGAACTGAAGGTGCGCGACCAAGTGCGCGTAACCGTTCAGCTCGTCGATTACGACGAGAAGCGCGTGCACTATTACATGGAAATCCGCCATGCGGCGGAGGGTTGGGTAGCCGCCTCCATGGAAGGTCTGTCCCTTCACGTGGACATGGAAACCCGGAAGGTCTCACCCTTCCCTGACGATATCACCGCCAATCTCGCCGTGATGAAGGCCGCCCATGCCCGCTTAACGAGGCCTCAGGCCTTGGGCCGCATCATCGGCATTCCGGCCCGCCTCGAGAAGCACGAAACCCTGCTCGCCTCCGGCACCCGTCACTAGCGCCTCCTGCGGAACCGGAGGTCCGCGCCCGTGAAAAGCGGACCCGGGTTTCCGCCAACTACGATCCGCTCCTCAGACAATGGGCAGCGGATGAATCCCCAAAGTGGATTCCATTCCACCTTTGGGTCCGATGCTCTAGCAACGGACCGCGCCGGGAGGGCAACGATAAGGAGAGGTGATCGGCGGACTGGAAAACAGCCTCTGCCGCTCGATGTCCTGCCTGATCTGCCCGCTCTTGAGCCGAAAATCCTGCTCCAGGGATTGGATACGCCGCTCCTGCTGCATATTGCGGTTGAGCTCCTCCACGTGACGCTCTGCCCGGCTCTTGCGCGGCAGGCGCTCTGTTTGAGCATCAACCGGCAGAGGCAGAGCAAAACTGAAGCCAATCAATGCTGTGACAAGGAAACGCATGGGACATTCCTTTCGGAACCTTCTCTCCCCATATGGCGATGAAAGTCTTTTCCGACAACGTTCGCACCCAAAGCCGTCCCCGCTACAGGGTTGACGGCATTTACGGGCTCGACGCCGTTCGCCTTTTGATCCATGGTCGCGCCGATGAATCAGCCTGATAACAGCCCCCAGTCCCAGGACGATCTTGCGCACCAGCCGTCCCCCGGTTCCTTGAGCGCCCGCGCCCGTGCGGCGGTTGCGCCCCAGCTCGCCTATCTGAACGGCCTGAATCCCGAGCAGCGCGCCGCCGTGGACGCAACCGAAGGCCCCGTCCTCGTGCTCGCCGGCGCGGGCACCGGCAAGACCCGCGTGCTCACCACCCGCATCGCCCATCTGATTGCCACCGGCAAAGCTTGGCCGTCGCAGATCCTCGCCGTGACCTTCACCAACAAGGCCGCCCGCGAGATGCGCGAGCGCATCGGCCGGGCCATCGGCGAAGTGGCCGAGGGCATGCAATGGCTCGGCACCTTCCACTCGATCGGCACCAAGATCCTGCGCCGCCACGCGGAACTCGTGGGCCTGCGCTCGGACTTCACCATCCTGGGCACGGATGACCAGCTGCGCCTGATGAAGCAGGTGATCGAGGCCGAGGGCATTGACGAGAAGCGCTGGCCTGCGCGCCAGCTCGCCGGCCTCATCGATGCCTGGAAAAACCGCGGCCTTGGCCCCGATCAGGTGGCTGCCGGAGAAGCTGGAGCCTTCGCCAACGGCAAGGGCGGACGGCTCTACCGCGCCTATCAGGAGCGTCTGAAGGTTCTGAACGCCGTCGATTTCGGCGACCTGCTGCTTGAATGCCTGCGCCTATGGCGTGAGCACCCGGACATTCTCGAACAATACCAGGACCGCTTCCGCTACATGCTGGTGGACGAGTACCAGGACACCAACGTCGCGCAATATCTCTGGTTGCGCCTGCTCGCGCAGAAGCGCAAGAACCTGTGCTGCGTGGGCGACGACGACCAGTCGATCTATGGCTGGCGTGGTGCGGAGGTCGACAACATCCTGCGCTTCGAGCACGACTTCCCCGGCGCGACCGTCATCAGACTCGAGCGAAACTATCGCTCCACCGGTCATATTCTTTCTGCGGCCTCCGTGTTGATCGCCAAGAACCAGGGCCGCCTCGGCAAGACGCTTCGCACCGAAGACGAGCTCGGCGAGAAGGTGACGATCACCGGCGCCTGGGACTCGGAGGACGAGGCCCGTCTCATCGGCGAGGAAATCGAAGCGCTGCATGCCAAGAAGCATCCGCTCTCTGAGATCGCCATTCTCGTGCGCATCTCGGCGCAGATGCGCGAGATCGAAGATCGCCTCGTGCAGCTCGGCGTGCCCTATCGCGTCATCGGCGGCCCCCGCTTCTATGAGCGCGCGGAAATTCGCGATGCGCTGGCCTATTTGCGCGTCGTGAACCAGCCTGCCGACGATCTCGCCTTCGAGCGCATCGTCAATGTGCCCAAGCGTGGCCTGGGCGATGCAACGATCCAGGTGCTGCATAACCATGCCCGCGCCGCGCGCGTGCCAATGATGGAGGCCGCGCGCTTCATCGTCGAGACTGACGAGCTGAAGCCGAAGCCGCGTGCGACCTTGCGGGATCTCCTGATCTCCTTCGGACGCTGGTCGAAGCTCTCCGAGACCATGTCGCAATCCGAAGTGGCGCAGATTGTGCTGGAAGAATCCGGCTACACCGACATGTGGCAGAAGGAAAAATCCGCCGATGCCGCGGGCCGTCTCGAAAACCTGAAGGAACTCGTGCGCTCCATGGAGGAGTTCCCGGATCTGCAGAGCTTCCTGGAACACGTCTCGCTCGTGATGGAAGCGAACGAAAGCGACACCTCCGAGCGCGTGAGCCTGATGACGCTTCACGCCGCAAAGGGCCTGGAGTTCGACACGGTGTTCCTGCCCGGCTGGGAGGAAGGCCTCTTTCCCAATCAGCGCGCGCTCGACGAGAGCGGCCGTGCTGGTTTGGAAGAAGAACGTCGTCTTGCCCATGTGGGTCTCACTCGCGCAAAGCGGCGTGCGAAGATTTACTTCGCCTCCAACCGACGCATCCACGGCTTGTGGAACTCGACCGTGCCAAGCCGCTTCATCGACGATCTGCCGGAGCGCGATGTCGAGATCGTGGAAGCGCCCGCGAACTTCTCCTATGGTGGCGGATACGGCGGCGGCTCGCGCTTCGATCGCATGCAGCCCTTTAGCGGCTCGTCCTACCAGACGCCCGGCTGGCAGCGTGCACAGGCGCATCGCGCGAGTACGGAGGACGGCGGCTATTCAGCTCGTCGTTCCGGCGACAGGCGAGGCCCGATGATGATCGAAGGCGAGCTGGTGGCGAAATCCACCGGCAGTTCAGGCTTTACTGTCGGCGGTCGCGTGCTGCATTCGAAATTCGGCCCTGGCACCATCGAGGCGGTGGACGGCAACAAGCTGACCGTCGAGTTCGATAAAGCCGGGCGCAAGATGGTGCTCGACAGTTTCGTTGAGGCATTGGGGTAAAGCTCTCGACTCCTCAGATTCCGCCGTTTGCAGAGTGCTCTGACATGACTTGTTTTAGGAGTTCCGCGTCGTGGCAGGTAACTGGCCAAGAGCCGCTTTTGAACGCAGTGGCGGCCGGGCAGGACAGGTCGCGAGCCAAGTTTGTAATGGGCGAGCTTGTTGCGTATGAAACGATTCAGAGCGGCTGAAATTTTGGTTGTTACCTCCCAATCCCAGGCATCGACAGATCCAAGATCCTCCCGATCATCCCAATAGACATGCTCCCAGGATTTGGCTCTACGGGCCGTGTTGTGATTGCTGTGTGAGAGGACCAGACCTTTTGGTCCGATTCCGCCAAGATTAAGAGAAATCACCCCCCATCCAGAGATAGCGTATCGGAATGTGTGACCGTCGCATTTCTCGGGATCCAGCTCGATACGACGCACATTGCACAAATGCATCGCGTCGGGGGGAACCAAGGCCAGAAGAACTGACGGACCGTCACCTGCACAGCGTCCAATCCCATATCGGGCTGCAATAGAGCTTGGGCTGTCGAATTCCACAATATCGGAACCGAAAGGCGAGTAACTCTCGAATACGCGACAGCCGGAATCCGCAAATACGTAATCGAGAACAAGGTCGAAGTCCTTACCCACGGCATAGAAATCTATATTCGGCATCGGAGAGCGCTTAAGGAAAATACCAGCATCTTGTTGGTAGGCATTAGATCAGAATTATTTGTTACTTCATAACAGAAAATACATATGTCACGCTTGCCGGAACGCCCTCAGGAGTCGTTACGGGACAGGCGTCATCCCTAGGGCAAGCCTAGGGATGACTTGAGACACCAGTGTATCTGTGCCGCTACTCCGCAGCGGCTGGCGGCACAGGCGCGGGCGGCGTGCCGTAGACACGCGGATCGATGGGGTTGAGCTCGCCCTCGTCTTCCGTGTAGGCAGGAGGACGATCCACGTAAGTGAACTGGCCTTTGCCATCCGGCGAGGGACCGTTGGCCCAACGACCCTGCTGGCTTTCCACACCTTCCGAGTGATTGAGGAATTGATAGGCGACTTGGCTCTTTTCCAGATCTTGCGGAAAATTCGAGGGCACCGGTGTCATCTCCAGCCCGTCTTCCTCCAGCTCCCTGATGGCGGCAAGCCATTGGTTCTGGTGCATCGTGTCGCGCGCGATAAGGAAGGACAGCATGTCGCGCACGCCCGTGTCATTGGTCATGTTGTAGAGCCTGCTCACCTGAAGCCTGCCCTGACTTTCCGCCGTCACGTTGAAGCGAAAATCAGCGAGCAGATTGCCGCTCGCGATCGTGTAGGCCGATGTCCAGGGATTGCCGATGCTGTCCGATGGACGTGCACCGAGGCCAGCGACGATGTAGTGCTGAGGATTCATGCCAGCCACAATGGCATCCTCTACGCGCGCACCGCCCATCACGGCTCCGACGACGGAGTTCTTCGCCATGTCTTCCTGCTGCTCAACAGGAGATGTTTCGAGCAGGCGCGCGATCATGGTGGCGAGCATCTCCACGTGACCGATCTCCTCGGTTCCGATATCCATGATCATGTCCTTGTACTTCTGCGGACCGCGGCAGTTCCAGCCTTGGAACAGATACGTCATCATCACGCTGATCTCGCCCCATTGACCGCCAAGAGGCTCCTGCAACATCTTGGCGAAGAGCGGATCAGGTCTTTCGGGCTTGGCATGGTATGCCAGCTGCCGCTGACGGAAGAACATCGGCTAGCTCCTGGTTAAGTTTAGTGAATTGACCCTTATGGCCTTGCAAGAGTCAGCCTTCCAACCAAGGCCTCCCGCCGTTGTTCCCAATCAATCCGAGTAACCTCTACTTTAGATCAGTTCTGGTTTTCTGAGCCTCTAGCCAAGCTCCTTGAAGTGTGGAACCATCCCGGCCCAGCTGATGCTTACCCGTGAGGCCTCCGATGTTTCCCCTCTCTCATATGATGAAATCCTTTGTACGTACCGGCACGTTGAAAGTCATCGATGCAGAGGGCAAAGCGCATGTCTTCGGTGGGGAGGAGCCTGGCCTAAACGTCACCATGCGGCTGACGGATCCGTCGCTCTATTACAAGCTCTTCCTCAATCCGGAACTGCATGCAGGCGAGGCCTATATGGATGGGCGTATGAGCTTCGAGGAAGGCTCGACCTTGCGGGACTTCCTGAACCTCTTCTCTCAGAACCGCTCGACGCTGGCGAACTACCCCTTGCAGAGCGTGCTGAAACGTATTTCGCGGACCGTGAAGCGATTCCAGCAGGCGAACCCCGTCGGCAAGGCGCAGCAGAATGTGGCGCATCATTACGATCTCGGGAACGACTTCTACAGGCTCCTCCTCGACAAGGGGATGCAATATTCCTGCGCCTATTTCATCAACGATGACGATACGCTGGAAGAGGCGCAGCAAAACAAGCTGCGCCTTATTGCGTCGAAACTGCAGCTAAAGCCTGGCCTCAAGGTTCTCGATATCGGCAGTGGCTGGGGCGATCTCGCGCTCTATCTTGCCGCCATGGAAGATGTGGATGTCACGGGCGTCACGCTCTCCAAGGAGCAATACGAACTGTCGAACGAGAAAGCACGGCGCGCGGGCCTGTCACACCGCGTACGTTTCGAGTTGCTGGATTACCGCAAGGTCGACGAGCGTTTCGACCGCATCGTGTCGGTAGGCATGTTCGAGCATGTGGGCGTGCATCATTACGGTGAGTTCTTCGCCAAGATCAACACGCTGCTCGACGATGACGGACTGATGGTGCTGCATTCCATCGGCAAGATGAGCCCGCCGGGCACCGCAAGTCCGTGGCTGCGCAAATACATCTTCCCAGGAGCCTACTCCCCTGCCCTATCCGAAGTCTTCCCTGTCACGGAGCAGAACAGCCTCTGGGTGACGGATCTCGAATTCCTGCGCCTTCACTATGCCAAGACTTTGAACCATTGGCACAAGCGTTTCGAAGCCAACCGAGAAAAAATCGCCGCCATGTATGACGAACGCTTCTGCCGGATGTTCGAGTTTTATCTGATCAGCGCAGAGACTATGTTTACCACGGGCAGCCAGCTCGTGTTCCACATGCAGCTCGCCCGCAAGCGCGATGCCGCGCCCATCGTGCGCGATTACATCACGGATCTCCAGCGCCATTACAAATCCATCGAGCCTGAGCGTCTCAAGATACTCGAAAAGGCCAAGGAACTGATGCCGGCATAAAGCCGGCATCCGACCGATCAGGTGAGCGTCTCGTAATCCTTGTTCTTCAATCCGTCATGCGAGTGACGCGTGGGCAGCGTGCTCTTCGGCTGCTTCTTGAAATGCGAGGATGCCTTCATGCCGACGGGTCCTTTGCCGATCGTGATGCCGCCGTCCACCGTGTAGAGCGCGCCGGTGACGAAACTCGCTTCGTCAGACGCAAGGAAGCAGAACACGTTCGCAACCTCTTCCGGCGTACCACGACGACCCATGGGCGTGGCCTGCGTGATCATTGTGGCAAGTTCCGCATCCATCGGCCCCGTTGATTTATGCGTCCAGGCCGTATCAATGGGACCAGGGCAGACGCAGTTCGCGCGCACGCCGTAAGCCGCCTGCTCGGCCGCGATGCCTTGCATGAAGGAATGGATGAAGGCCTTCGTGCCTCCGTAGATCGCGTTCTTCGGGTGCCCTATCATGCCGGCTTCCGAACCTGTGGAGACAATGTTGCCGTAAGTCTCCTGCAAATGCGGCAGAGCGAACTTCGTCATGAGAAAGACGGAGCGCACGTTCGAGCGGAGTGTCTCGTCGAACTTGTCGATGGGATAGTCCTGCGCTTCGGCGACAGCCAGAAACACACCAGCGTTGTTTATGAGAATGTCGATGCGTCCATACGCATTCACGCAAGCCTCGACCGCAGCTTGGGCGTGATGCTCCTCAGCGATATCGCCAAGGTACACTTCCGCGAAGCCCCCTGCGCCATTGATGAGCCGCGCCACGTCCTCCACTGGATCATCAGGCAGGCCGACGAGGAGAAGGCGCGCGCCCTCGCGAGCGAATTTCAGGGCAATGGCTTCGCCGATGCCGGTGCCGGCACCGGTGACGATGGCAACCTTGTCGAAAAGACGTCCGGACATGGGATCTCCTACGGGCACAAGGCACCGTTTCAAGCATCATGGGAACAGGCTTGGCGTTTGCAAAACGGGCGCTGCTCCGGAGGGTTCCGGCCAAGCCCTCAATCGTGATCGCTTGAGGCACGGCACAGGGGGTGCTAGAGCAACGTCCATGCTTGAAGGTCTGCACCCCAATCGCCCTACCCACGTCTTCCGCATCACCACGGACGAGCGCTCCGCGCGCGCCATGACGGATCTGATCGGAGAGATCTTCGATCCCGCCGAGACGGCTGTTGCCGCTTTCGAGACGGTGGAGGACGGCCCCTGGCTGCTCGAGGCCTATTTCGCCCATGAGCCGAACGAGACCGCCATCCGCGACCTCGTGCGTCCCATCGTAGGCGAGGAAGCTGACAAGGGCGTGTTCCTGCCCCTGGAGCAGAAGGATTGGGTCAAGACTTCTCTCGAAGGCCTCAAACCTGTGCGTGCCGACCGCATTCTCGTTCACGGCTCCCATGATCGGGAGCAGCGCCGCAGCAACGACATCGCCATCGAAATCGAGGCAGGCTTGGCCTTCGGCACGGGCCATCACGGCACGACGCTGGGGTGCCTCAAGGCCTTCGTGGATGAGCTGAAGATCCGCACGCCCCGCCATGTGCTCGACGTAGGCACCGGCACGGGCATCCTGGCCTTTGCCGCGGCCAAGGTCCTGAAGCGGCCCGTGATTGCCGGCGATATCGATCCGGAAGCTGTGCGGGTCGCGAAGGAGAATGCGCGTCTCAACGGCATCGGGCCGTGGATGAAGCTCTATGTCGGCCCCGGCACGCGCAACGCGGAAGCCAACCGGCCGGGCCATTTCGACCTCGTCTTCGCCAACATCCTCGCAAAGCCTCTGCGAATGCTGGCGCCCTCGCTGGCGCGGGTGGCGAGCAATGACGGAACGCTCATTCTCTCAGGGCTTCTGGCCCATGATGTTCCGGGAGTGCTGTCTTCTTACGCGCATCAGGGCTGGTATTTCCAGCGCCGGTACGATCTTGAAGGCTGGGCCGCTCTCGTGCTGAAGCGGGGCAGCGCACGTCCGCAACCCCGCCGATAACAGATTAAGGACTTACTCGGCGATGAGGCCGGGATAACGCTTCATCAGCTCGCGGCGGAGCTTGAAGGTGTCGGCGATAATCTCGCGGATGGCTTTCATGGCGACGACGATCAACATGGCTTTTCTCTTTTCTTTCGTACGTAATTCTCGTCTCAGATCTTGAACGGCAGATCATTGCTCTGGATCAAGAAATCCGCGGAATGATCCTGCCTGCGGCCGAGATCGGCCATGAGTGCTTTGTGACGGCGCAGCTCACGCGCGGCGCTCCGTGCGCGGCTCTCGGCAAGAGCACTCATCATGCCCTTGACGATCAGTGAGAACGTGGACGGCGTCCGGGTCTGACCGGCGTAGACGGACGACAAAATGGCTGTGTTCATGGGCTCATCTCCAACAGGTTGGTGTTGAGACCCTTCAGTTCAGCGTTCCTCTGTTCTTGTTACGCTATACATAAGCCATGCCCGACTTTAGTTGTAGGCGGGCGAATTGCATGCGAGCCATGCGCATTTTGCAGCGCATGGCCAGAAAATATTAACCTCTAGGCATCTGGCGCATGATGGACGGGCAGATTGCCTGTTGCATATGCAGGTCTCAGGGCAGCATGGCGGTTGCGGGGCCTCTCCCTCCATCATAGCGTGCTGCCTTCCTCAATTTCTGTTCCGGTGCTTCTCGGATGGCTCAGTTTCAATTCTTTGACGATACAACTTCCCCTTCGCAGGGCCCCGCCCACATCGCCAAACTGCGGGCCGAATTGAGCCGACGCGGCTTCGACGGGTTCATCGTGCCCCGGGCCGATGAGCACCAGGGAGAATACGTGCCGAAGAGCGCCGAACGCCTGGCTTGGCTCACGGGCTTTACGGGCTCCGCCGGCACCGCCGTGATCCTGAAGGACACAGCTGCCCTCGTGGTCGATGGGCGCTACACGGTCCAAGCCGCCGAGCAGGTGGACACCTCCATCATCACGCCTGTGCAACTTGCCGAAATGTCGGCCGAGGACTGGATTGCCGCGAATCTGCCGGAAGGCGGGACCCTTGCCTATGACCCCTGGCTTCACACGAGCGATGGCCTGAAGCGCCTGGAGAAGGCCGTAGCGAGAGCAGGCGGCAGGCTCGCTCCGGTCGATATCAATCTGGTCGATGTGATCTGGATTGACCGCCCTGCCCCGCCCCGGGCGCCCGTGCGGCCGCATCCGCTCGACTATGCCGGCGAGACCGCCGATTCGAAGCTGGAGCGCATCCGCAAGAAGATGGCGGAGGCCAAGCTCGATGCGCTCGTGATCTCTGACCCACACAATCTCGCCTGGGCCTTCAACCTGCGCGGCGGTGACGTAGGCCATACGCCCCTGCCCCTCGGCTATGCGGTGTTGCCGCGGGAGGGCCGCGCGAGCCTGTTCTTCGACCCCGTCAAGATCACCAATGAAGCCGGAGCTGCTGTCGGCGACCTCGCCGAGTTCGCCCCCATCAGCTCCTTCCAGAGCGCGCTTGATGCACTGGGTCAGAAGGGCGGCAAGGTCCGTGTGGATTCCGCCACGGGTGCCGTTGCCCTGATCCGCCGCATCGAAGCCGCGGGCGGCACAGTGGATGTGGGCGCGGACCCTATCGCACTCATGAAGGCAGTGAAGAACAAGGCCGAGATCGCAGGCTCGCATGCAGCCCATCTGCGCGATGGCGTAGCAGTGGCGCGCTTCCTCGCCTGGCTCGATCGTGAGGCGCCGAAGGGACAGCTTACCGAAATCGATGCCGTCGAAGCCTTGGAGGCATTCCGCATCGAGACCGGCGCATTGAGGAACATCTCCTTCCCAAGCATCTCAGGCGCAGGCCCCAATGCCGCCCTGCCCCATTATCGCGTCACGGCTTCGAGCAACCGGACAATCGAAAGCAATCAGATCTTTCTCATCGATTCCGGTGCGCAATACGAGGACGGTACGACGGATATCACGCGCACGATCATCGTGGGTGAACCGAATGCTGAGATGAAGGACCGCTTCACCCGTGTGCTGCAGGGCCACATTGCGATTGCACGCGCCGTGTTCCCGAAAGGCACGACGGGCGCGCAGATCGATGCGTTCGCCCGCAAGCCCCTGTGGGAAGCCGGCCTGGATTTCGATCACGGCACGGGCCACGGCGTCGGCAGCTATCTCTCCGTGCATGAAGGCCCGCAGCGCATCGCCAAGACCGGCACAACGGCGCTCGAAGCGGGCATGATGCTCTCCAACGAGCCTGGCTTCTACAAACAGGGTGATTACGGCATCCGTATCGAGAACCTGATCCTCGTGGAGCCGCGCACCATTCCCGGCGGCGATCGCGAGATGCTGGGCTTCGAGACTCTCACCTTCACGCCCATCGATCTGCGCCTTGTCGAGCCCGCGATCATGAAGGCGGATGAGATTGCGTGGCTCAACGACTATCACGCCCAGGTGCGCGAAAAGATCGGGCCGCATCTCGACACCGAGACGCGCGCATGGCTTGAGGACGCCACCCGCGCGATCGGCTAGATCAGATTGCGCAGCACCACAACAGACACGACGCCGGCGGCGATTGTTGCGAGCAGCGGCAATCGGAAGGCGACCACAGCGGTGATGGCGGCGGCGATCGCTTCCGCCCATCCCGTTGTCAACGCCGTCGGCGCAATCACCGAAACCAGTACGGCAGGCGGGATGGCATCGAACGCCGCTTTGGCGCGTCCCGTGAGAACGAGGCGATCCGCCACGAAGAGCCCCGCGATACGCGTGATGTAGGTCACCACGGCCATGGCGATGATGGCGAGAAGAGTCGTCATGTCGAGGCTCATGCGCGCGGCTCCTCCGAGGCGGAGAGATAGGCGGCGGCGATCCCCGCAAGCGCTCCCGACGCGACATGCCAGGGCGCTCCGATGAAATGGTGCACGAGCGCGGCCACTGCAGCGCTGGTGCCAACAGTCACCAGAGTCACGCGGCTCCGCCCGAAACCTGCCACGAGGCCGATGAAAAGTGCGGTGAAGGCGAAGTCCGCGCCGATACGTGCAGGATCCCCCATGAAGGAACCGAGCACGGCTCCCAATGTCGTCGAAAGGGTCCAGTTCCCCCAGAGCACGAGAGCCATGGCGGCCCAATAAGCACCGGTCACGGGCCGCTCCAGCGCGCGCCGCTCGGAGAGCGCCCAGGCCTCGTCCGTCAGGAAGAAGAAGGCGATGAACCGCTGGATGCCCTTCAGATGCATCTTCGGTCCGAGTGACGCTCCCATCAGCACATGACGCGCATTGATGAGAAGCGTTGCAAAGGCGAGTGCCGCAATCGGCGCGGGATGTGCCCAGGCTTCGATAGCCGCGAACTGCGCGCCACCTCCATAGACGAATGCGGACATGAGCGCGACTTCCAGCGCAGAGAGTCCTTTGGCGACAGCCACGGCGCCGAAGAGAAGGCCGATGGGAACCGCAGCGACAGCGACAGGCGCAATGTCGCGCAATCCTGCGCGGATCTCACGTTTATAGGTGGTCATGGGCGCTCCTGTGCAATTCACGACCCATTGCGCCCGACCAGCGCGAACCAGCCGTCCTCGTCCATGACCTGAACGCCAAGCTCGGCCGCCTTGGCGAGCTTCGAGCCAGCGCCCGGGCCTGCCACGACGATGTCCGTCTTCTTGGAGACGGAGCCGGCCACTTTGGCGCCGAGACGTTCGGCCATGGCCTTGGCCTCCTCCCGGGTCATCTGCTCGAGAGAGCCGGTGAAGACCACCGTCTTGCCTGCCACGGGCGAGTTGGCTGTGGCGGACGCTTCCATGGGCTCGACATTCACCTGCGCCAGCAGCGCATCGAGCATCTCTTCGTTGTGTTCCTCCTTGAAGAACTCGATGATGGCCTCAGCGACCACGGGACCAATCCCGCCGATGAAGGTGAGATCCGCATGCGCCTCCGAAGCCGGATCGGATGCGGCTTTGGCCGTTTCACGAAGAGCTTCGAAGGTGTGGAAGTGCCGAGCAAGCAGCCGCGCCGATGTCTCGCCAATATGCGGAATGCCGAGCGCGAAGATGAAGCGGTTGAGTGCAATCGAGCGTCGTGCCTCGATGGCCGCGAACAGGTTGCGCACACTCGTCTCGCCCCACCCTTCCCTATTCTCCAAACGCTTGAGGCCGCGCGCATTGCGCTCTGCGAGCGTGAAGATGTCCTGCGGGCGCCGCACCAAGCCTTCTTCGTAGAATTCATCGATGCGCTGCTCGCCCATGCCTTCGATGTCGAAGGCGTTGCGCGACACGAAATGCTTCAGGCGCTCACGTGCCTGCGCCGGGCAGATGAGGCCGCCCGTGCAGCGGCGCACGGCATCTTCCTTGCCGGTGCGCGGGTTGACCTCTCGCACCGCGTGGCTGCCACAGGCCGGGCAATGCGTCGGAAACTCGTAAGGCTTCGCGTCGGCGGGGCGCTTTTCCAGCACGACGTCGAGCACTTTCGGAATCACGTCGCCCGCACGATTGATGATGACGGTGTCGCCGATGCGGATATCGACGCCATTGCGGATCTTCTCGCCGTTGCCGCCGATGCCTTTGATGTAATCCTCGTTGTGCAGCGTCGCGTTCGACACCACGACGCCGCCCACCGTGACCGGGCGCAAGCGCGCAATCGGGTTGAGCGAGCCCGTGCGGCCCACATTGATCTCGATGCCTTCGAGCACCGTCACTGCTTTCTGCGCAGGGAACTTGTGTGCCAGCGCCCAGCGCGGCGAGCGTGAGACGAAACCGAGACGCTGCTGAAGATTGAGATCATCGACCTTGTAGACGACTCCATCGATGTCGTAGCCGAGATTGGCGCGATCGGTCTCGATGGCATGATAATGCTCGAGCATCTCAGCGACGCTGGAGCAGCGGCGCGTGAGCGGATTCACCTTGAAGCCGAAATGCTTCAGCGCATCCATCATGCCATGCTGCGTATTCGCCGGCATCTCGCTCACCTCACCCCAGGCATAGGCGAAGAAACATAATGGGCGTGATGCCGTGATCTTCGGATCAAGCTGGCGCAGGCTGCCGGCCGCCGCATTGCGCGGATTGGCGAAGAGCGGCCTGCCCGCGGCCTCCTGTCGCTCGTTGATGGCCGCGAAATCCTTGTGCGAGAGATAGACCTCACCGCGCACCTCGAACACGTCGGGAATGTTCGAGCCTTTCAGAACATGCGGAATGTCGTCGACCGTGCGGGCATTCGCCGTCACGTCCTCGCCTTCCGTGCCATCGCCGCGCGTGGCTGCAGTCACGAGTTTTCCCTTCTCGTAGCGGATGCTCAGCGAGAGGCCGTCGATCTTCGGTTCTGCCGTGAAGACCAGCGGCGCATTGGCCTTCCACTGCAGGAAGCGGCGGATTCGCTCGACGAACTCCTCCACCTCCTCATCGGCAAATCCGTTGGCCAGCGAGAGCATCGGCACGCGATGCCGGATCTTGGCGAATTTTTCGGAGACCTTGGCGCCGACTTTCTGTGTCAGGCTCTCGGGGGTCTTGAGCTCGGGAAACAGTCCCTCCAGCGCCTCGTAGCGCTTGCGCAGGGCATCGTATTCCGCATCCGAAATGGTAGGCGCGTCTTCTTCATAATAGCGCCGGTCGTGCTCCGCGATTTCGCGCCCGAGCGCCTCGTGCTCGGCACGGGCTTCGCGAGGCGTCAGTTCGTCGATGGACTTCAGAGAGGGGGCGTTTTTTGCGGACATGATCGAATCGTGTGTGAGGTTGCTTGAACCATAGCGCTCTGGCCGAGACTCTCCAGAGGATGAAGCCGAATGGCTCACCACATTCATCCATTCCATGCTCAGGCGGCTTCGCGCCCTGGGGGCGCAAAGGGCTTCCGGCTGGTCCTGGCTTTGTCCGTCGCGGACGAGGGAAGCGCGGGACGCGTTCGGCTTCGCGGGCCCGTGACGGAGCGCGCGAAAGGTGTTCGGGGCGGGAGAGCCGCCCGGGCTCGGGAAGCGCAACGCATCCCGCGCACGGCTTTTCGATCCCGGCCTCGACGCTCCGGCGCCATCAGGGACGAACCCTCAGAGACGCTTCACGGCGCTTGTTGCAAGCGCAGCCCTGGAGTTGACTCCAGCACTGGCGAGGCTGAGGGAGCGTTGACGCAGCCTGCCCGATCAGGCTCAGCGCCTCTTCCTCCCTGCTCGGGACCCTGAGGTCCGGGGGTGCGACTCCCCGGACGCATCAGAACCGCATCCCCTCTCCACGACCGACGCCTCGGGCGCGTCCCTCGGAAGAACCGGACCCGCAGAGATATGGCCCAGCTTAGGAGAATTGTCAAGAACAAAAGAGGAACATGACTGTTGCCGCGAGAGGCACGCGGCCTCTCCCATCATCCCCGGGCTCGTCCCGGGGATCCCCGTCTTGTTCGCACCGAGGTTCCCAAAGGCGGGGATGGCCGGGCTTGTCCCGGCCATGACGACGGAGGGTGTCATTCGCGGCCAGAGATAGCGAATGCCATCGGAGAGGAAGGGAATCCACTCCCAAGCGCTGCGCTATGGCTCTCCTTCCCTACCCTTACGGGTTGCCGGGGATGACATCGGGAGGACAATGCCTAATGCGCAGCCGCCTCGAGCAAGCGAGCCGCCGCAGCGCGCGCTTCCTCGGTGATTGTCGCGCCGGCAAGCATACGGGCGATCTCCTCGCGGCGGGGCGCGGCTTCCAACGGAATGACCCGGGTCGCGACGCGATCCTCGGCCCCGTTCACGCCCTCCTTGGCGATAAGGAAATGGCTTTCGGCCCGGGCGGCTACCTGCGGGGCATGGGTGACGGCCATGACCTGAACGCCCTTTGCCAGACGCGCGAGACGCTGGCCGATGGCATCCGCGACGGCACCGCCGACGCCGGTATCGATTTCGTCGAAAACGAGGGTCGGGGCCGAGCCCTTGTCGGCCAGAACGACCTTCAATGCCAGCATGAAGCGGGACAGCTCACCGCCCGAAGCCACCTTCATCAGCGGACCGGGGCGGGTGCCGGGATTGGTCTGAGCCCAGAACTCCACCCGCTCGAAGCCCGCCGGATCGCGGCTGTCCTCGTCGGTCTGGATTTCCGTGATGAAGCGGGCGCGTTCCAGCTTCAGGGGCGGAAGCTCGGCCTGCACGGCGGCATCGAGGGCCCGGGCAGCTTTCTTGCGGCCTGTGGACAGTTTCCTTGCGGCAGCGAGGTAAGCCTGATCGGCTTCCTTGAGTGCGGCTTCGAGGCCAGCCAGTTGCTCTTCGCCTGCATCAATGGCGGCCACATCGCTCTCGAACCGCTGGCGGAGGGCCGCGAGTTCGTCGGCGGGCACATCGTATTTGCGGGCAGCGGCGCGCAGCGCGAAGAGACGCTCCTCGGTCTGTTCCAGCTCGCGCGGATCGTATTCGGTGGCGCGGATCGCCTCTTCGAGAGCAGCCCGTGCCTCGTCGATGGCGACGAGCGCGGCATCGAGGGCTCTGACGCTGGGCTCCACGAGGGCCGGGGCCTGGGCGCCGCGGCGCTCCAGCTTGCGCACGGCAGCCGAGAGCTCCGGAACGGGCGATGCGGTGCCGGCCACCGCCTCATAAGCCTCGTTGAGGTCCTGGGCCACCTTCTCGGATTGCATCATCACGACCCGGCGCTCGGCCAGAATCTCCTCCTCGCCGGCTTGCGGGTTGAGGGTGGTCAGCTCCTCCACGGCGTGGCGCAGGAAGTCGGCCTCCCTGCGGGCCTTCTCGATGCGGCTGCGGTGCTCCTGGAGGGCCGCGCGAGCCTCCCGCACCCGGCGCGCAGCCTCGGCCACGGCCTGGACCTCATCGGAGAGGCCACCGAAGGCATCGAGAATGGCGCGGTGGCTGACGGGATCGACGAGAGCGCGGTCGTCATGCTGGCCGTGGATTTCGACCAGGGCCGACCCGATGGCCTTGAGCACCTGAACGCTCACGGGCTGATCGTTGACGAAGGCGCGGGTTCGCCCGTCCGCCACCTGGACGCGACGCAGGATCAAATCGCCGTCCACATCGATATCCGCCTCGCGAGCGATGCCGCGTGCCGGATGGTCCATCGCGCAATCGAAGACAGCCGTGACCTGCCCTTGAGATTCGCCATGGCGGACGAGGCTTCCGTCACCGCGCCCGCCGAGAGCGAGGGCAAAGGCGTCGAGCAGGATGGACTTGCCCGCGCCCGTTTCACCCGTGAGGACGCTCAGTCCCTCACGGAAATGAAGCTCAAGCCTGTCGATGAGGACGATGTCGCGTATCGCCAGCTGGATCAGCATGGAATGTGAGGCTTACCCCGCCCGCTGACTGACCTGGGGAACGCCACGGAACGCCTTGCTGATCCAGGACTGCGAATCCTCGCGCGGCTCAACACCGCCCCTGGTCAGCAGGGCATAGGCGTCCTTGTACCAAGGACTGTCAGGGAAATTGTGGCCGAGAACGGCGGCGGCAGTCTGCGCCTCGCTGACGATGCCCATGGCCATGTAGGCCTCGGTGAGACGCTCGAGCGCCTCTTCCGTGTGGCGGGTCGTCTGGTAGCGCGAAACCACGGTGCGGAAGCGGTTGATGGCGCCGGAATAGTTGCGCTTCTGGAGGTAGAAGCGGCCGACCTCCATCTCCTTGCCGGCGATCTGGTCGGCGGCAACCTGGAGCTTCTTCTTCGCGTCCGCCGCATATTCGGAGCTCGGATAACGCTGGATCAGGTCCTGCAGCGCGGAAATAGCGCGCTCGGAGGCAGCCTGATCGCGGGTGATGTCCGGAATTTGATCGTAATAGGACGACGCCAGCAGATACTGGGCATAAGCCGCATCCGCAGTGTTCGGATGCTGCTGCAGGTAGCGCTTGGAAGCGGTGATCGCCTCCTCGTACATGCCGCCCTCGTAATTGGCGTAGGCTTCCATGATCAGCCCCTTACGCGCCCACTCGGAATAGGGATACTGGCGGTCGAGGCTGTTGAACTTCTTGGCCGCGCCTTCGAAATCCCGCTTCTGGATTCGGGCGAGACCGTCGTTGTAGATCTCTTCGGCCGGAACGTCGGCGACGATCTCCGGCTTATAGGTTTCGCTCTTGTCGAAGGGGTTGATCGACGACAGGGTATCGCAGCCAGCGAGCGCCAGGCCGCAGGCGCCAACCAGCAGCGCGCGCCCAGCAGCGGCTCTCAAGCTCAAGTAAGCCTTCGCGAAAGACATGGCTTCGCGGTCCTCCAAAATCCGTGCTCGGTGATTTTCTAGCGATGCACCAAGGTTCTTTAACCTATGCGGGGGGCAAGAGCCAACCCCATCCGAGAGGCTTTACCCAGCTGGATAAGGCAAAGCCGCCCGAAACCATGCGGCCAATAGGCGCTCGATGATCTTTACAAGAAAAGTCTTAATGGACTTCGGGAGCGAAGGCCGTCATGGCCGCGCTGCTGACCTCCGCATAGCCCGTCTCGCGGCGCGGAATGGCATCCACGATGGCGTAGTTCGAGCGGCTCGAGAAGAGGGCCTCGAGCACGGAGAAGTTCAGGCGGTGGCCTCCGCAATAGGAGCGGTAGGTGCCGAGCAGCGGCAGGCCGGCGAGCGACAGATCGCCGACCGCATCGAGCAGCTTGTGACGCACGAACTCGTCGCTGTAGCGCAGGCCTTCCGGGTTCATGATGCCATCATCGCCGATGGCGACCGTGTTCTCGAGCGAGGCGCCGAGAGCAAAGCCGGCGCCCCAGAGCTTCTCCACGTCGCGCATGAAGCCGAAGGTGCGGGCACGGGAGATGTCGCGGCGGAACACGGAAGGCGAAAGATCCACAGCCTTGCGCTGACGGCCGATCACCGGGGTGGGAAAATCGATTTCGACGTCGAGGCGGAAGGCGCGCTCGTTCGGGAGAAGCTCGGCGAAAGCCCTGCCCTGGGTCACGCGAACGGGCTTGAGAACCTTGAGATAGCGGCGGGTCGCGTTCTGGACGGCAATGCCGACCTGATCGATCGCGTCGATAAAGGGGGCCGAGCTGCCGTCGAGGATCGGCACTTCCGGCCCGTCGATCTCGACGAGGACGTTGTCGATTCCGAGGCCCGTCAGGGCAGCCATCAGATGCTCGATGGTGGCCACTGCCCCGCTCTCGCGATCACCGATCACGGTGCAGAGCTCGGTCGCGGTCACCGTCAGGTGGCGGGCATCGATGAGACGGTCGAGGCCGCCCGGCAGGCCCGTGCGCAGGAAAGCAATGCCATGGTTCACCTCCGCCGGGTGGAGGATCATCTTCACCTCATCCCCGGAATGGACGCCGATACCTACGAGCGTGACGGCGGCGCGGAGCGTGGTTTGATGACTTTGCTTCATTATCTTTGAACCTCGAACATGATCGCCGCTTGGAAGAACCGCTGCGCGATGCGTTCGCTGCAAATTACTTTGACGGGCGGGATCGAAATGGAACCAGCCCTTTCGACATGGGCAACATAGTCTCCACCTCAGGCTAGGCCAAATCACGCTTTTTTACGATCTGTTACAAACTCGGCAATTCTTAAACCTTTGTTAATAAACGGCTTTACGCAGAAAGGCCCCAGCCGCGCGTGCGGCCAGGGCCTCGCTTTGTAACAGTTCTAACAGGCTTAGTTGGCCTGGCGACGGAGGAAGGCGGGAATCTCCAGCTGATCGTCCTCCATACCCCTCTGGGCGGGAGCCGGACGCTGAGCCTGCGGAGCCGGACGGCGGGCATACTCGGCATGCACCGGCGACATCTGCTGGCGCGGAGCCTCCTGGCGGGGAGCCTGCTCCACAGGAGCGTGCTGGGGTTCCTCGCGGCGGCCGAAGCCCATGGTGGCCAGACGCTGGATCAGAGACGGCTTGTGCTCCTGAACCGGGTCGATCTCGCCACGGCTGGCGCGGATCTGATTCTGGGCCGGGATCGGCAGCTCATCGATCCGCGGCATCCGGGCCGGACGCATGGCGCGCTCGGCCTGCGGCGGAATGAACGAGTCTTCCATCGCCGGCTCTTCATAGACCGGCTGCTTGGGAGCCGGCTCGTAAGCCATGGCAGGCTTGGGCTGGGCCGGGGTAAGAACCACGTCGTCGCGGATCACCGGCTGGGGAGCCGGTTCCATGACCTGAGGGGCCGCGGCGGTCGGAGCCGATGCGGAGTCGGTCAGGATCGGAGCCGCCTTCACCGGTTCGGCTTGGGCGGTGGCGCGAAAGGCGGGGCCGGCCGGGGTCTGCGTGGCACGGGCCCGGGCCTCGGCACGCAGGCGCTCGGCCACCTCGGAGATCCGCTGCTCGGTGGCAGAGAGATCGCCGCCGTTCTCCATGATCGCCTGATCGATGCCGGTGGCCACCACGGAAACGCGGATGATGCCTTCCAGGCTCTCGTCGAAGGTGGCGCCGAGGATGATGTTGGCATCCTGGTCCACTTCCTCGCGGATGCGGGTGGCTGCTTCGTCGAGTTCGTAGAGGGTGAGGTCGTTGCCGCCGGTGATCGAGATCAGCAGGCCGCGAGCGCCCTTCATCGACACGTCGTCGAGGAGCGGGTTGGCAATGGCGGCCTCGGCGGCGCGGATCGCGCGCTTCTCGCCGGAAGCCTCGCCCGTGCCCATCATGGCCTTGCCCATCCCGCGCATGACGGAGCGCACGTCGGCGAAGTCGAGGTTGATGAGACCTTCCTTCACCATCAGGTCGGTGATGCAGGCCACGCCCGAGTAGAGAACCTGATCGGCCATCGCGAAGGCATCCGCGAAAGTGGTCTTCTCGGTGGCGACGCGGAAGAGGTTCTGGTTCGGGATGACGATGAGGGTATCGACCGCCTGCTGCAGCTCGGCGATGCCGGCCTCGGCCAGACGCATGCGGCGCACGCCCTCGAACTGGAACGGCTTCGTGACGACGCCGACCGTCAGTATACCGAGTTCGCGGGCAGCGCGAGCCACGACAGGAGCAGCGCCCGTGCCGGTGCCGCCGCCCATGCCGGCGGTGATGAACACCATGTGAGAACCGGCGAGCTGGTCGCGGATCTCGTCGATCACCTCTTCAGCGGCCGCGCGGCCCACTTCCGGCTGCGATCCTGCGCCGAGGCCCTCGGTGACCTGAATGCCCATCTGGATCACGCGCTGAGCCTTGGAGGAGGCAAGCGCCTGTGCGTCGGTGTTCGACACCACGAACTCGACGCCCTCCAGACCCGACTCGATCATGTTGTTCACGGCGTTGCCGCCGGCGCCACCGACACCGAAGACAGTGATGTGCGGCTTGAGTTCCCGGATGTCCGGAGTGTGATTGATTGCCATGACCTGTGCCTCTTTGGCCTTTAAACTGACAGCGTTTGGCCGACGCTTACCCTGGTTGACTTGAACTCCCGCGATGACCCGCCGCGTCACCGCGTTACGCATTTAAAAACTATCGCGAATCCACCGGCCCACCCGCGAGAAGTAGCCGTCAGTTCCCGTACTCTGAAACAAGCCGCTCGAGCGCGGCTCGAAATACTCGATGTGCGCCACCTGGGGATAAACCAGGAGGCCGACCACCGCCGAAAAGGCAGGGCCCTTTGCCGCCTCAGGCAGACCCTTGATGCCGAGCGGACGCCCGACACGAACCTGGCCCTGCAGAATGCGGCGTGCCGTTTCCGGCAGCCCGACAAGCTGGCTCGCGCCACCCGTCAGCACGACGCGCCGTCCGGCTTGGGCCGCGAAGCCCGCGCTCTTCAGGCGATCGCGCACGAGTTCGAGGATCTCCTCGACCCGCGGCTTGATGATGCGAACGAGGTGCGACTTCGGCAGATGGTTCGGAACGTCCCGTTCGTCCTCATCGACCTGCGGCACCGCGATCATGTCCCGGTCATCCGCGCTCGACGTGATTGCGGAACCGTAGAATGTCTTGAGCCGCTCGGCAGCGGAGACGCGGGTCGTGAGACCGCGCGCGATATCCATGGTCACGTGGTGGCCGCCGACGGCGATGGCATCCGTGTGCACGAGATGCCCGTTGGAGAAGATGCCCACGCTCGTGGTGCCCGCACCCATGTCGACGACGGCACAGCCCATATCGGCTTCATCATCGACCAGAGCCGAGAGGCCCGAAGCGTAGGGAGACGCGATCACCGCCTCGATGCCGAGGTGGCAGCGCTCGACCGCGAGCATGAGGTTGCGCGCAGCCGCGGCTTCCGTGGTGACCACATGCAGATCGACACCGAGCTGCTCGCCGATCATGCCTGCGGGATCCACGATGTGATTCTGCGCATCGAGCGAGAAGCCCGTGGGCAGCGCATGCAGAACCGCCCTGCCCCGGCGCAGATCGTATGAGGATGCCGCATCGAGCACACGATGAACGTCTCCGTTGTTCACCGCGCCGCGCACAGGCACATGCGCCTCGAAGTGCTCGGAGGCGAGACGGCCGCCGGTGAGGCTCACGATCACCGATTGGATCTCGACCTTCGCCATCCGTTCGGCCGCGTGAACGGCCTGGCGGATCGCGCTTTCCGCCGCTTCCAGATCGACAACGACGCCGCCCTTCAAGCCCGCGGAGCGATGATGACCGATGCCGAGGATGCGCGCCACATGGGTGCGGCTGCGCAGGGATTCCACTTCATCGGACGGCTTCAGCTCCGCCACGACGCAGACCACCTTGCTCGTTCCGATATCGAGGACCGAGAGAATGGCGCTCTTGCGCGCGGACAAAGGCTTGAGACGCGGCGTTAGCCCGTGACCGGAGAGACTCATGTATCGACCCCCTTGCCGCGCATTGGTTTCTTCTTGAGCGACTCGGCGCGGGCCAGAGCCGCCTCTTCCGTGAGGCGCACCACGACCCGATCAGCCATACGCAGATCGATCGCGAGCACGTCTTTTTCCAGGATCTTCTGTTCGTTCTCGAGCTTCACGAGACGGGCCAGCGCGTCGGCCGCGCCCTGCTCCGGCAGGCGCACGTCCATGCCGTTGTCCATCTTCAGCGTCCAACGGCGGCCCGACACGAGCGTGCCCGCGCGGATGCGAGTCCTCAGAGGACCAGCGGCGTCGAGAAGCGCGAGATATTCCTTGCTGCGGGTATTGGCGTTCTCGCCCACCACGAAGGGCAGATCGACGAAGCGCTCGTCCTGCATCAGATCGATCACGGTGCCGTCGGCGGCGATGATGAAGAGCTCGCCGTTGTTCTGCCAGATCGCATAGGGCTCGCGTTCGGTGAGCGTGATCACGAGCTCGTTCGGATAGAGCTTGCGCACGGTGGCGCTCTCGATCATCGGCACGTGTTCGAGGCGCTCACGCAGCGTGTTCACGTCGAGGAAGACCAGCGACAGCCTGGAACTAAGACCCGCCGCAGCCAGCACCTCGGTTTCGCGCATCTGTGCGATGCCGGAAATCGTGACCTGCTCGAGACCGAGGCCAAGGGCGCGCGCCAGGGCATGATGCGGCTGTCCGTTCTCGCGGATGAAAGCGTCGAGATGGCCACCCTGCCAGAGACCCAGGGTCACGACCCCGGAGAAGAACCCGAGAGCGAGCCAGGTGCCGAGATAACGAGGGATACGCTTCTCGATCGGAGCGCCCGAGGACCGCCGCCGGACGCTCTTCGAGGAGCCGAAAAACTTTCTGATTTGGGGCGGCTGCCTGTCGGAGGCAGCGCGCGTCGCAACAACGCCGGCCTGATAGGCCGTCATCGATTGCAGGTAGCGTCCTCCACCATCCATTGCACAAGCTCGCCAAACGAATAGCCCGCGTGGGCTGCCAGTTCTGGCACCAAGCTCGTCTCGGTCATGCCGGGTTGCGTGTTGACCTCCAGGACCACGAGTTCCCCGGTTCCTCCGGGTGTGTCGTCGTACCGTAAGTCGGCGCGGCTGATTCCCCTGCAGCCGAGCGCTTGATGCGCCGTTAACGCCAACTCTTGGACCTTTTGGTAAATATTCGGTTTAATTTCTGCCGGCAGGACGTGAATGGACCCGCCCTTCACATACTTTGCGTCGTAGTCGTAGAAGACCCCGGTCGCAGGGCGGATATCGATGACCCCAAGGGCCTTGTCGCCCATGACCGCGCAGGTGAGTTCGCGGCCCGCAACATATGATTCGACAAGGATTTGGTCGCCGAACGCCCAGTCTTCCCGGAGCAGCTCCTGGGGCGGGTGGGTGCGGTCCTCGCGGACGATGATGACACCCACCGAGGAGCCCTCGTTCACCGGTTTGACCACATAGGGAGCGGGCAGGACGTGGCTTTTGGCCGCTTCCAATCTGTTAACGACCACGCCCTTCGGCACCGGCACGCCGGCGGCGGCCATGATGATCTTCGCCTTGTCCTTCTGCATGGCGAGCGCCGAGGCCAGGATGCCGGAATGGGTATAGGGAATCCTTAACACCTCCAGGAGCCCCTGGATGGTGCCGTCCTCCCCGACGCGGCCGTGAAGGGCGTTGAACACCACATCCGGGGCTGTCGCCTGGAGCACGGTGGCGATGTCGGGCTGCACGTCGATGGGGGTGACCTTGTACCCCCGCTCCTCCAATGCCTTGCAGCAGGCCCGGCCGGAAGCGAGGCTCACCTCGCGCTCCGCGGACCAGCCGCCATAGAGAACGGCAACGTGCTTCGCCATGACATGCTCCTCGAGCTGCGCCCGTGTCCAGTGAAGCATCCGGGCGTTAACAAAGTGATTCGCGCTGCATTTCCAGGCGAAGTGGACACCGGTTCGCCGTGAAGGAAATGCAGTCCGCCTTAACCTTTACGCGTTACGCGCGGCCGACCCGCTTGATTTCCCACTCGAGCTCGACGCCCGACGTTTCGCGAACCCGGCGGCGTACTTCCTCACCGAGCGCCTCGATGTCCGCGGCCGACGCCGAGCCGTGGTTGATGAGGAAGTTGCAGTGCATCTCGGAGACCTGGGCATCCCCGATCCGAAGGCCCCGGCATCCGGCGGCGTCGACCAGTTCCCAGGCCTTGCGACCTGGAGGGTTCTTGAAGGTGGAGCCGCCCGTGCGGGTGTTGACCGGCTGTGTCGAGGAGCGTGCCTCGGTGATGGCGTTCATCTCCGCGAGGATCTCATCCGGGTTGCCGGGCCGGCCCTCGAAGACAGCTTCCGTGAAGATCACATCCTCCGGCACGCTCGAATGGCGATAGGTGAAGCCCATCTGAGCATTCGTGAAGCTCACCACCTCACCGGTGCGGGTCACCCCCTTGGCCTCAACGAGAACATCCTTCGTCTCGCCGCCATAGGCGCCGCCATTCATGCGAAGCGCGCCACCGATGGTGCCGGGAATGCCACGCAAGAAAGAAAGGCCCGCAATGCCCGCTTCTGCCGCCGCACGCGCCACCTTCACATCGGGAGCACCGGCACCTGCGCGCACGCGAAGACCCGGCTCGACGGAGACTTCAGAAAAGCCTTTGCCCAGGCGGATCACGATGCCTTCCCAGCCGCCATCGCGGATGAGCAGGTTGGAGCCGAGACCCACGACGAGCACAGGGATGTGCCGATCAAGATGCTGCAGGAAGTAAGCGAGATCGTCCGTATCGACCGGCGAAAACAGCACCTGCGCCGGACCGCCTGTACGAAACCACGAGAGCGGCGCTGTCGGCGCATTCGCGTCCAGCTTGCCCCTGAGTTCGGGCATGGCCGCTCTCAGTTCGGCTGTGATATCAGAAAACATGGACACCCCCTCAGCCCTCATCCTGAGGAGCGAGCTTGTCTCGCGTCTCGAAGGACGAGGGCGTTTCCAGAGACCACTGGAAGCGGTTTCCTCGTCCTTCGAGACGAGCGCATTGCGCTCTCCTCAGGATGAGGAAACCTGGAGCCATTTCGCGATTCATCAAGCCGCCTTCTCGCCCAACGCTTCGAGTTCACCCGGCAGCGAATAAGCCCACTGCGTGATGTTGCCGGCGCCAAGGCAGATCACGTAGTCGCCCGGTTTCGCCACCCCCCTGATGAGACCCGCGAGATCCTCCGGCTTTTCGAGCGCCATCACGTTACGATGGCCGCGCGCTTTGAGGCCGGAGACGAGGCTGTCGCGATCGGATCCCGGGATCGGCTGCTCGCCCGCGGCATAGACCGGCGCGACGATCACCGCATCCGCATCGTTGAAGCAGGTGCAGAACTGATCGAAGAGAGACGACAGGCGCGAGTAGCGGTGCGGCTGCACCACGGCGATGACCTGACCGTCCGTCGATGCGCGTGCGGCCTTGAGCACCGCGGCGATCTCGATGGGATGGTGGCCGTAATCGTCAAACACGGTGACGCCGTTCCACTCGCCCGTGCGCGTGAATCGGCGCTTCACGCCGCCGAAGCCTGCGAGCGCCTTGCGGATCGCATCGGGCGAAACGCCGAGTTCATGCGCAACGGCGATGGCTGCCGTGGCATTGAGCGCATTGTGCGCGCCGGGCATCGGCAGAACGAGATCTTCGAGTTCGAGACGGAAGCCTGGACGACGGTCACGGATCATCACGCGGAAGCGGTTCTGACCTCCGCGCGAGTCCACGTCCATCAACCGCACATCGGCCTGCGGGTTCTCGCCATAGGTGATGATGCGGCGATCCTCGATGCGACCCACGAGATCCTGCACGGTCGGGTGATCGATGCACATCACCGCGAAGCCGTAGAACGGGATCGAGTCGATGAAGGAGCGGAACGCGTCCTTGATCGCATCGTAGGTGCCGAAGTGATCGAGATGCTCGGCATCGATATTCGTGACGATGGCAACGTCCGCCGGCAGCTTGAGGAAGGTGCCGTCTGATTCGTCAGCCTCCACCACCATCCACTGGCCGTCGCCCATGCGGGCATTGGTGCCGTAGGCGTTGATGATGCCGCCGTTGATCACTGTCGGGTCAAGGCCGCCTGCATCGAGCAGAGTCGCGACGAGCGATGTCGTCGTGGTCTTGCCGTGCGTGCCTGCCACGGCGACACATGACTTGAAGCGCATGAGTTCGGCGAGCATTTCCGCGCGACGCACGACGGGCAGGCGCTTCTCGCGGGCGACGATCAACTCCGGGTTGTCGCGCCTGATCGCGGTGGAAACCACGACGATCTCGGCATTCTCCACGTTCTCGGCCTTGTGGCCAATGAAGGTCCTGATGCCTTTGTCGGCAAGGCGCTTGACGTTGTAGTTGTCGGCGGCGTCCGAGCCCTGAACCGTGTAGCCCAGATTGTGCATGACTTCGGCGATGCCCGACATGCCGATGCCGCCGATACCGATGAAGTGAATGGGACCTAGCTTCGGCGGCAGTTTCATGAAGGCATTCCGTTCTTGTTAAGATGTATCAGGTTGAGGACAGCGTGAGCCAAGCGCTCGGCCGCATCCGTGATGCTGGCGCTATGTGCAGCGGCAGCGGCTTTGGTCAAGCGGTCAGGCTCTTGAAAATAGGAACGAATCTCGCTCGCCAGGCGCTCAGGGGTGAATTCCGTTTGTGGGCAAACGATGGCAGCGCCCAGATCGCCAAGGGTTTTGGCGTTGGCGGCCTGGTCCTGATCGAGCGAGCCCGGCAGCGGCACGAGGATCGAGGGGCGACCGATCACCGCAAGCTCCGCGACCGTCGAGGCGCCGGAGCGGGAGATGACGAGATGCGCGTCTCCCAAGCGCTTCGGCAGGTCCCTGAAGAAGGGCTCGGCCTCAAACTCCACGCCCAGACGCTGGTAATGCGCGCGTACCCGCTCCAGGTCCTCTCCCCTCGCCTGCTGGGTGATGGTGAGGCGCGCGCGCAGTTCCGGCGGCAGCAACTCGATCGCGGGCGGAACGACATCGCTCATCACCCGCGCACCCTGGCTGCCGCCCACGACGAGAAGGCGCATCTTTCCGCCCGGCTCGAGCGTGGAGTAGGCTTGCTGAGAGGCTTTCAGCACCGCCGGACGGATCGGGTTGCCGGTCTGGATCACATGGCCCGGGACATTCTCCGGGATGCCCTTGATATTGGCAAAGCCGGTCGCGATCACCGTGGCGCGACGTGCGAGCAGCCGGTTTGCGCGGCCCATCACGCCATTGGCCTCGTGGATCACCGTCGGCACTTTAAGGAGCGATGCGGCAACGACCGGCGGCACGGTGGGATAGCCGCCGAAGCCGACAACCGCATCCGGCTTCAACTTGCGAATGACGCCCATGGCTTTCAGAGTCCCCTGAGCGAGCAGCAGCGCGGCCTTCGCAATCTGCGGCACGGAACGGCCCGAGGGTGTGGCGGACGGAATCTCGATGATCTCATCCGCCGGGAACGAGCCGGCATAGGCATTGGCGCGCTTGTCGGTGGCAAGCACCACGCGACACCCGGATGCCTTCAGCACATTGGCGAGCGCCTCCGCCGGAAAGAGATGGCCGCCGGTGCCGCCGGCGGTGAGAAGGACGAGGGGCTTTTTTGTCACCGCTGCCAATCCTGGTTGAAATGCTCCATCATCTCCGCGCGCGGACGGCGGCGGGTGAGCGCGATGAGGAAGCCCATGCCGAGCGCCAGCGACAGCAGCGAGGAGCCGCCATAGGAGATGAACGGGAGCGTCATGCCCTTGGCGGGCATGAGATGCACATTCACCATCATGTTGATGGCAGCCTGCAATCCGAACATGAGGACGAGGCCCGTGGCGGCGAGACGGCAGAAGGTGTCCTCGTTTCGCTTGGCGAGCATCAGGCCGCGCAGCACGATGAAGGCGAAGAGCACAAGCAGACCAAGGCACACGATGATGCCGAACTCTTCCGCCGTCACGGCGAAGAGGAAGTCGGTATGCGCGTCGGGAAGGATGCGCTTCACCGTGCCCTCGCCCGGGCCGCGCCCGAGCCAGCCGCCGCGCGAGAAGGATTCCATGGCCGTATCCACCTGGAACGTGTCTCCCGAATCCTTGTCGAGGAAGCGCTCGATACGGGCACGCACGTGCGGCAGGAACTCGTAGGCCGCGACGATGCCGACAAGACCCGCACCACCAAGGCCCATCACCCAGAACCAGTGCAGGCCCGCGACGAAGAACAGACCGCACCACACGATGGTGACCAGCATGGTCTGGCCGAAATCGGGCTGCAGGATGAGCGGGATGATCGTGGCCGGCAGGAGCATCAGCGCGAGTAGCGCGCCCGGCATGTCCTTGCGCCGCGCCCCCTCGGAGAAGGCCCAGGCGGCAAGAACGACGAAGGCCGGCTTCACGAATTCGGAGGGCTGAATGCCGAGCGGACCGATCATGATCCAGCGATGAGCGCCTTTGATTTCAGGCCCGAACTGGAAGGCGAGCCCGATCAGCACCATGCCGCCGAGATAAACCAGCAGCGCCAGGCGACGGATGTGGCGCAGGGACAGGAACGAGACCGGCAGCATGATGAGGAGCGCCGGAATCAGAAACAGCACCTGACGGTTCACGAAGTGGAAGGTCGAGAGCCCCAGACGTTCCGCGACGGGCGGACCGCCCGCCATGAGAAAGACGAGGCCTGCGAGCATGAGAATGGCAAGCGCCGCCAGCAGCAGCCGGTCGACGGTCCACCACCAATCGCTGAAAACCGAGCGTTCCGCGCGCGACACCATCTTCAAGCCCCCTTGGCTTCAACGCCCGGCAATGCCCGGACCAATTCGCGGAAATGGTTTCCGCGCACTTCGTAATTGGGAAATTGATCGTAGGAGGCACAAGCCGGCGACAGGAGAACGACCGAAGGGCCGTTCATGGCCGCCGCATCGGCGGCTGCCTGCTCTACCGCTTTGTCGAGCGTGCCGCTGGGGACATAAGCAACGTCGTTCCCAAGCGTCTTTGCGAATTCTTCCGTTGCCGCGCCGATCAGATAGGCTTTGCGGATCTTCGGGAAATACGCCCGCAACGGCTCGATGCCGCCTTCCTTCGCCTTGCCGCCGAGGATCCAGAGAATGTTGTCGAAGGACTTGAGCGCCTTCTCCGTGGAGTCGGCATTGGTGGCCTTGGAGTCGTTGATGAAGAGCGCCGAACGAATACGCCCGACTTCTTCCATGCGGTGAGGAAGGCCGGGAAACGTAGAAAGACCAGACCTGATCGTTTCTCCAGAGACACCGAGCGCCATGGCGACAGCAAAAGCCGCTGCTGCATTCTGGGCATTGTGAGAGCCGCGCAGTGAACCGATGCCTGCCAGATCAGCCACGGCGACCGCATCGGAGGGGGTGACTTGAACCAGGGTGGTACCGTCAGCAAAGAAACCTTCCGCATCCATCGGCTCGATGGAGATGCGTGTCACTTTCACGCCTTTTGCAGCGCAGGTGTCCGCAATCGCACGGCTCAAGTCATCATCGATTCCGATGACCGCCTGCTCGGCCTTAGCGACTAGCCGCTCCTTGATGGCTGCATAATCCTCCATCGTCCCATGCCGGTCGATATGGTCTGGCGACAAATTGAGGAGGACACCGATTGTCGGCGCCAGCGACGGTGCGAGGTCGATCTGGAACGAGGAGCACTCGATCACGTGGATGCGGCTGTCGGACGGCGGCTCGAGCGAGAGGATCGCGGTTCCGATATTGCCGCCCATCTGCACATCGCGGCCTGCTTCACGCAGGATATGCGCGATGAGGGCGGTCGTCGTCGACTTTCCGTTAGTGCCGGTGATCGCAATGAAGGGTGCGTTCTGCGCAATCTTCGCACGCTCGCGGCAGAAGAGCTCGATGTCGCCGATGATCTCGACGCCTGCCTCCTTCGCGAGCTTCGCCGACCAGTGCGGTTCAGGGTGCGTCAGGGGAACGCCGGGCGAGAGGACAAGTGCCGATACCTTCGACCAATCGATCTCTCGCAGATCGCCCGTCTCGATACCCTTGGCGGCAGCTTCCGTCATCTTCGCCGGATTGTCGTCGCAGGCCACGACACGCGCCCCGCCCTCTTTCAGGGCAAGCGCCGTCACGAGCCCCGATCCGCCCAGGCCGAAGAGAGCGACTGTTTTGCCGGAGAAGGTCGTGACGGGCGTCATCGGATGTTACCGCAGCTTGAGGGTCGAGAGGCCGACGAGGGCGAGCACCACGGCGATGATCCAGAAGCGGATGACCACCTGAGGCTCGGTCCAGCCCAGCTGCTCGAAGTGATGGTGGATCGGCGCCATCTTGAAGACGCGCTTCCCCGTGAGCTTGAACGAGGCCACCTGGATGATCACGGACATGATCTCCAGCACGAAGAGCCCGCCGACGATGGCGAGCACGATCTCGTGCTTCGTCGCCACCGCGATGGTGCCGAGAAGGCCACCGAGCGCGAGCGAACCCGTGTCGCCCATGAAGATCTGCGCCGGAGGCGCATTGAACCAGAGGAAGCCAATGCCGGCACCGATCAGCGCGCCGCAGATCACAGCGAGCTCGCCGGTGCCGGGCACGAAGTGGATCTGCAGGTAATTGGCGAAAACCGCATTACCGGCAAGATACGCGATGAAGCCGAAGGTTCCGGCCGCGATCATCACCGGCACGATGGCAAGACCGTCGAGACCATCCGTGATGTTCACCGCATTGCCTGCGCCGACGATCACGAAGCCCGCGAAGACGATGTAGAACCAGCCGAGATTGAAAATAAGATCCTTCGAGAAGGGCAGCGCGAGCTTATTCGCGAGACCGGGAGTCGCCATGTAGGATATGGCGATGCAGGCGACAGCCGCGATGATTGCCTCGATGGCAAGACGCGATTTGCCGGAAAAACCCTTGTGCGACTGCTTCGTGACTTTCAGGTAATCGTCGTAAAAGCCGATGGCGCCGAAGCCGACGGTCACGAACAGCACGATCCAGACATAGTGGTTTTCGAGATTGGCCCAGAGCAGCGCCGAGACCAGCACGCCCGCCAAGATCATCAGGCCACCCATGGTCGGCGTGCCGCGCTTTGTCAGCAGGTGCGATTGCGGCCCGTCCTCCCGGATCGGCTGTCCCTTGCCCTGGCGTACGCGCAGGAGCGAAATGATCGACGGCCCGAACAGGAACACGAAGAGCATGGCTGTCGCCGTCGCGCCCCCGGTGCGGAACGTGATGTAGCGGAAGATATTGAGGGGGCTGAAATAGGGGCTGAGCTCAGCCAACCAGGTCAACATTCGGTTTATCCTTTCAGCGCGTTCGCCGTTGGGCTCGCGCCGTAACGTTCTTTCAGAGCCTTGACGACCAAAGCCATCTTCATGCTGAGCGATCCCTTGACGGTCACCGCATCGCCGGGACGGATCGCGGCGCAGACCGCATCGACGAGCTCGGCGGAGGTTTCCGCATGAGCCGCCACCTTCGCCTCCGGCAGGCGCTCGACGAGATTCTTCATCAGAGGCCCTGCCGCGAAGACGAGATCGATGTCGTTGGCCTCGATCGCCTCTGCGAGCCCCTCGTGAAGGGCCGGACCTTTCTCGCCCAGCTCCTTCATGTCGCCCAGCACAGCCAGACGCCGAGCCTGGCCGTTCAGTTCCACCGCGCCGAGATTGGCAAGCGCCGCACGCATGGAGGCTGGATTCGCATTGTAGCTCTCGTCAATGAGCAGCGCCTCGTCTCCGTCGATGGAGAGCATCGTCCGCTCGCCGCGCCCCACGGGGGGCTTCAGATCGGCAAAGGAAACAGCAACCTGCGCCAGATCCACGCCAAGCGCATGGCATGCGGCAAGCACGCTCAGGGAGTTGAGGGCGATATGCCGTCCTGCCGTGCCGATCCTGTAGCTCAGAAGCTGGCCGAAGACGCGGGCCTCGACGAGCGACTGGTCGGGCTTCACGACGATCCGCTCGGCGCGGATATCGGCAGCCTGATGCTCGCCGAAGGAGATCACACGGCCTGCGGCGGAGGCGAGCGCGTGCGCCTTCATGCGCTCGAAATACGGGCTGTCGCGGTTGATCACCGCCGTGCCGCCGGGTTCGAGACCGGAGAAGATCTCGCCCTTGGCATCGGCGATGCCCCAGAGCGACGGAAAGAACTCGATATGCACCGGCTCGATGGTGGTGATCACGGCCACATGCGGGCGAACCATCGCGGTGAGCGGCAGGATCTCGTGGGCGTGGTTCATGCCGATCTCGAACACACCGAATTCGGTCTCGCGCGGCATCCGGGAGAGGGTGAGCGGAACGCCCCAATGGTTGTTGTAGGAGGCGACTGACGCGTGTGTCGCGCCCTGACGGTAGAGCGCAAGGCGCATGGCTTCCTTCGTGCCGGTTTTGCCGACGGAGCCCGTGATCGCGACGATCTTGGCATCCGTGCGCTCTCGCGCCGCACGGCCCAACTGGCGCATGGCCTCGAGAACATCAGGCACGACGATGAGCTTGCCGGATGCGAAGGCAGGAGCCTTTTCCTCGGACACGACGGCACCCGCAGCGCCCCTCTCGAGAGCGACCGGCACGAAGTCGTGACCGTCATGCACATCGCCCTTGATGGCGAAGTAGAGATCGCCCGGCTCCAGCGTGCGCGTGTCGATGGAAGCGCCGGTCGCCTGCGCGACGTCGCCGCCAACGCGAGCGCCGGTGGCGGCTACGATCTCATCCAAGGTCCACAAGGGTGAACTCATCCCTGCCTCTCCGCAATAGCCGCCCGGACCTCGTCGTGGTCCGAGAACGGCAGGGTCCGGTCGCCGATGATTTGGCCCGTTTCATGGCCTTTGCCCGCCACGACCAATATATCGCCCGGTTGGAGCTCTTTCACGGCGGTGCGGATAGCCAAAGCCCGGTCTCCGATCTCCCGGGCGCCGGGAGCGCCTTTCAACACCTCGGCGCGGATCGCCGCCGGATTTTCGGAGCGAGGATTATCGTCCGTGACGATGACAATATCCGCCTTGTCGGCGGCGATGCGGCCCATGAGCGGACGCTTGCCTTTGTCGCGATCCCCGCCGCAGCCGACGATGCAGACGAGACGGCCTTTGGTGAAGGGACGCAGGGCATCAAGCACATGGGCCAGGGCATCGGGCTTGTGCGCGTAATCGACGATGCAGATCGCACCATCGACCTCGCCCACCTGCTCAAGTCGGCCCGAGACGCCTTTCAGCGTCTTGAAGCCCTCAAAGACTTCAGCCGCCCTGCCCTCGCCTTCCACGGAGAGCACGAGGCCGGCAGCGACGAGCGCATTCTCGACCTGGAAGGCACCGAGAAGCGGCAGGGTCGTTTCGAACTCCTTGCCGACCGCTTCGATGGTCAGAGCCTGCTTGAAGCCATCCGGGCGCGCTTCGACAAGACGCAATGTCTCGCCCATGCTTCCGGTGGTCAGCATTGTCAGACCGCGATCGCGCACACCGTGCCGGAACACATCAGCATAGGGGCCGTCAGCATTGATGATGGCGGGAGCATCGGCGGGCAGAAGCGTATCGAAGAGGCGCAGCTTCGCGGCGGCATAAGCCTCGGTGGTGTTGTGGTAATCGAGGTGATCGCGACCGAGATTGGTGAAACCCGCAGCGCTCAGGCGAACGCCGTCGAGGCGGCGCTGATCGATGCCGTGGGAAGAGGCCTCCATGGCCAGACGAGTCACGCCATCTTTTGTGAGCTTGTCGAGCGTCTGATGCAGAGAGATCGGATCAGGCGTCGTGAGCGAGCCATAGGCTGCACCATCCGACGTGATCACGCCGAGCGTGCCGAGGCTTGCCGATTTGTAGCCGAGCGACGCGAAGAGCTGGCGTGTGAAATCGGCCACCGAGCTCTTGCCGCTCGTGCCTGTGACCGCAACCACCTTCTCCGGCTGCTGCGGATAAAACCGGGATGCTGCGAGCGAGAGAGCCTCCCGCACGTCACCTACGCGGACATACGCCACATCGGCAGCCAAGGCGGAAGGACGCTCCGCCTCTCCCACAATGGCAACCGCGCCGGCGGCCGCTGCCTGCGGCACGAAGCTCATGCCGTCCACCTTCGTGCCCGGCACGGCGAAAAACACGCTGCCGGGCCCGACCTTACGGCTGTCGGAGGCGATGCCGGTCACTGACAAGGATGCTTCCGGAAAGCCCTTGGCCTCCGGAAGCAGATCGCTCAATTGAATGGGGTTCGTCATGGTCACCGGGTGCCCCATGCGTTGAGGCGCGACATGAGTGGGAAGGGTTGCGCCGGCGGCTCGAACCGAGGTGGAACTCCCAGGAGCGGCGCGACGCGTTCGATGATGTTTCCTGTCACGGGACCTGCATTCCAGCCGGCTGTCGAGAAGCCATAGGTGCCCTCGACCGCCTGCGGCTCGTCCATGATGGTCAGGAACACATATTTCGGCTTGTCCGCCGGAACAACGGCCGTGAACGTGGTGAAGTTCTTGTTCTTGGCATAGCGGCCGTTGATCACCTTCTCGGCCGTGCCGGTCTTACCGCCGACGAAGAAGCCCGCGATCGACGCTGAACCCGCCGAGCCTTCCGGGGTCGAGGCATTGAGGCGCATCACATAGCGCATGGCCTCGCTCGTCTCAGGCTTGAGTACCTGCAACGCGTTCTGCCGTGCCTCGGCCTCGGCGCGTTTCAAAAAGGTCGGCTTGATCAGCACGCCGCCATTGACCAGCGCTCCGACGGCCATGAGCGCTTGGAGCGGCGCGACGGCAAGGCCGTGGCCGAAGGCGATGGTCATGGTGTTGAGCTCGCCCCAGCGGGGCGGAATGATCGGCAAGGCGTTTTCCGGCAGCTCCGTTTCGAGGCGGGACAACTGGCCCATCTTGCGCAGGAACGTCTTGTGGCCCTCGACGCCGATGCCGAGCGCCATGCGCGCCGTGCCGATATTGGACGAGTGAACGAACACTTCCGGTGTCGTCAGAATGCGGCGCGTGGGGTGATAGTCGCCGATGGTGAACCTTCCGTAGCGCAGACCGGACCGGGCATCGAAGGTCGAGTTGATGTTGTACTTTCCGGAATCGAGCGCCATCGCCACGGTGAGCGCCTTGAAGGTGGAGCCCATCTCGAACACGCCGACATTGATGCGGTTGATCCGATCCTTGTCGAGCGCGTCGACAGGGTTGTTGGGATCATAGTCGGGCAGCGAGACAAGGGCAATAATCTCGCCGGTGTTCACGTCCAGGATGGCCCCGGCAGTGGCCTTCGCCTTGAACTTCGCCATGCCCTTCGCAAGCTCGTCACGCAGAGCATGCTGCACGCGCAAATCGAGCGAGAGCTGAACGGGCTTCAAGTCGGCGGCGGAGATGTTGAAACCCGCACCGTTGAGATCCTGCAGGCCCATGCTGTCGATGTATTTCTCGATGCCGGCGATGCCGACATTGTCCACATTGGCAAAGCCCAGCACGTGAGCCGCAGCCTCGGCATTCGGATAGACACGCTTGTTCTCGGGCAGGAACCCCACACCCGGAATGCCGAGGCGATGCACCTCGGCCTGCTGGCGCGGCGTGATCTCGCGCTTGACCCAGACGAAGCCCTTCTTGGTGTTGAGCTTGTTGCGCAGCTCCGTGGCATCGAGATCGGGCAGAACAGCGGTGAGCAGCTCCACCGCCTCGTCCTTGTCGATGATGTTGCGCGGCTCCGCGAAGACGGAGACCATCTTCACATCGGTGGCAAGGATTTCTCCATTGCGGTCCACGATGTCGGGACGAGCCGCGGAGATTTCTGAAGACGCCGCGCGCCGCACCTCGCTCGTGTTCTCGCTGGTCACGGCGAGCTGAACGAGACGGCCACCGATCACACTGAAGAGACCGACGAAGCAGAAGGCGGCGAGTCCGACACGGGACGTGCTCTTGTCGAGACGCAACCGGAACAGTTCTCGCGCATACGAGAGAATTCCTGTCTTGGGCGGAGGGCTCTTAGCCTTCAGTTCGAGTTGAGGCTCGTGCAACACGGGGCTTACCGGTTCGGGGTTTGGGTCGATGGGATACGGGCTTGGTTGCTCTTGTCCTTCGGCGTTGCCGTCGGTTCGAGCAGGCCAAGCGCTTCGAGCTTACGGCCGATCTCATCCTCGCGCGTCGGACGGTTCGGCAGATCGGACAGACGCGCCAGTTGCTGGATCTTCAGAGCCTGAAGATCGAGATGATGATCGGCAGCGGCCTGCAGGCGGTCCGGGCGGTCCAGATATTGCCACTCTGCCTGCAGCACGGCGATGGCTTCGCGCTCGCGCTGCACCTTGGATTTCAGCTTCGCCACCTGCTCGGCATAGTAGAGCGTGTCGTACTTGATCGAATAGGCATAGCCCGCCGAAGCGATGAGGGCGGAGATCGCGACGAAATGGAGCAGCTTGGTCATCGCCGCCCTCCCTTTTTATCCGCCGTCTGCGGCAGTTCGGCTAACATCGTGATGGCGCTGAGCGGTTCCTGCGGAGGCTCGCTCGTGCGCGCCCCGGCCCGCAGCTTGGCCGAGCGCGCGCGCGGGTTACGCGCCATTTCCTGCTCGCCCGGACCGACCGGGCCTTTCGTCACCGCGTGAAATGTCGGCTCCGGCGCAGCCATTGTCGGCATGTGGCGCGAGCCGCTCGGCATGCGTCCGGTGCGAGCCGCGAAGAACTGCTTCACGATCCGGTCTTCGAGCGAGTGGAAGGTGACAACCACGAGCCGCCCGCCGGGCTTGAGAATGCGCTCGGCGGCGTGCAGCGCGCGCACCAGTTCGCCCAGTTCGTCATTGACCGCGATACGAAGCCCCTGGAACACGCGAGTTGCCGGATGAATGCCGCCCGGCTCCTGACGGATCAGCGAGGCGACGAGATCGGCAAGCTGACGCGTCGTCTGGAACGGCTCCCGACGACGTGCCTCGATAATGGCGCGAGCGACCGCGCGGGCACGGCGCTCCTCGCCGTAATGATAGAAGATGTCGGCAAGCTCGGCCTCGGAGGATTCATTGATGATGTCGGCCGCGCTAGGGCCTTGCCTCTCCATGCGCATGTCGAGCGGGCCATCGCTGCGGAACGAGAAACCGCGCTCGGCCTGATCGAGCTGCATGGACGAGACGCCGATATCGAGAACGACACCATCGACGCTGTCGAACCCTTGAGTGCGTGCAATCTCGTCGAGATCGCCGAAGCGTCCCGGCACCAGCATCAAGCGCTTCTTGAATTTGGCCGTCAGCGCAGCACCGCCCGCAATCGCATCCGGATCGCGGTCGACGGCAATCACTTTGTTCTGAGGATGAGCATCGAGAATGGCGCGCGTATATCCGCCCGCGCCGAACGTGCCATCGATGAAGAGGCCGCCCCGCGTCACATCGAGCGCATCGCACACCTCCGCCAGGAGCACAGGAACGTGACGGGTCGGTCCGCCAGCGGCTCCGGCTCCTGGGCCGTCGCCGCGTCCCATCATTGCTCCCGCACTCCTGGTGAGGTGTTCTGCACCATACGTGGCTCCACAACCCGGGCTCCCAGCGCCTTCTTCAGGTCTCGTACCTTCGTGCGCGCCCCCTCCAAGTGCGCACGGAAACGCTCGGGCTCCCAAATCTGGAACTTGTGACCGAGTCCGACGAACGTCACCGTATCGCCAATCCCGGCATGTACTTTCACTGAGTCCGTCAGGATGACACGCCCCTCCGGATCGACCTTTAAGATTTCGCTGGTCCCGAACAATGCGGTCGACAGCTGATCCCGTTCGTCCGAATAGGGCGACAGCGTCGACAAGAACGCATCGATTTCGTTCAGAAGCGTGTTGCCACCTGCGTCCAAGGCCTGCGCATCGAGCGCGGGATGAACGTAGAGACCCTCGAATCCATCCCTGGCCAAGACGGCCCGAAAGGATGCGGGGATCGAGACGCGACCCTTCGAATCCAACCTGTTGGTGAAATTGGACACGAAGCGGTTCATTGGCCGCAGCTCGCAAGCTCCCGATTGTCAGCCCCCCGGCAGACCTGGACGGCCTGCCACCCGCAGCCGGTGATAACGCTACTGTCCGAAACGAGATGTCAGCGTTTCTGATGCGCTTGACGTCCCCTTCGGAAGACACCGTCGACGGGATGATTTGGGATAACATGGGATAATATGGTCGTCAACGGAACGAGGGTGGGACGCAGGCCTTGCAACCTGCACCCTCCATGAGACGCATTTAGGGTTAATGAATCGTAAGCAGACCAATGGTTTGGTCCGCTTTGTCGCAGTTTGGGGCCTGTGGAAAAGAAGGGGTCAGCCGGCCTGTAAGCCGGGTTCTGTATGGCCCAAGGTCTAACCCTTGAACGTGGCGGCCATTCCTCTGGGACGATCATTGCTGACCGCCTCAAGCAACCAACCCGGACGACCAGCCTGGAAGCAGGCCTGGCGCGAACGCCTGTCGTCCCTATTCGGTTTTGCTCCTGGTGGGGTTTACCGTGCCGTCCGCATCACTGCGTCCGCGGTGCGCTCTTACCGCACCCTTTCACCCTTACCCTGCCAAGCAGGGCGGTTTGCTTTCTGTGGCACTATCCCTGGGGTCGCCCCCGCCGGACGTTATCCGGCACCTTGCTTCCATGGAGCCCGGACTTTCCTCCCCGAGCAAGCTCGAAGCGGCCGCCCGGCCAGCTGACAGAGGGGATGTGGTGTGAAAGGCAGGCCTGCGTCAAGGCCTTAAGACGCATTCGCCGCGGCCGTGAGCACCTTGACCTTCGCACAGTAAGCCCGTGAGGCACCGGTCATCGTCGTCGTGCGGAGGCCGAACTGATAGCGCAGGATCGTGCCGCAGGTGTCCCCGCCGGCAAGCTTGTGGGCGATCGCGAGATATTTCAGCCCAAAACGCAGATTGGTTTCCGGATCGAGCAGGCCAGCGGCATCGCCCTTGTACCCCAGGGACTGAGCCGTGCGGACATTGATCTGGGTGAGACCCACATTCGGGCCATTGCGGGCACCGGGATTGTAGCGGCTCTCGACCCGCACCACCGCATCGGCCAGCTCGTAGGACAAGCCGTTCTCGGAGGCATAGCGAGCAATCAGAGGCTTCAGGGCATTGGCCTTGACGGCATCAGCCCGCTCGGAGCGGGAGCGAACGTGGAGCTCTACCGGCAGAGAGGCGGTTTCCTCGACATTGGCCTCATGTGCCGCCTCCTGGGCAGCCGCCGCAGAAGCCTTTGTCTCGGCCTTCGCAACAACTTCCTTAGCCTTCTTGTTGTCCGTGCTTTTTCCGGCCTTGCCGGACTTTGCGGCCTTGGCGGCTTCCGCAGCCTCGGCAGCCTCCTGCTCCTCTTTGAGCGCTGCCTCAGCCGCCCCTTGCTCTTCGAGCTGAGCACGCACGAGCCGTTCAGCATCCTGCGGGGAGATCAGGCTGTTTTCCGCCCTCGCCTGTGACCCAAGGGCAAGTGCAACTGCGCCAAGAATCGCGACCACCAACGTTCTCAAATAATGCTGCCAAGTCATACAAAAACTCCAAATGGCATAGGTCGCGGGGCCGCGGTGGGTGGAGTCCAAATAAGGCAAAGTTGTGACTTAACAAGTCGCAATCGTGTTCGACGAATGCTCAAGCTCGACACTGATTCTTCGTAGAACCAAGGCGCAGAAAGGCGGGAAATAGCCTCAACGCCTTAACAAAAAATTTTTCTACAGCTCATTTGAGGAACAAGGAACTTCTTCCCCAAGTCAGGAGTTGGCGTCAGCGTAAGGTCAAGCTAAGGATTAAGCTGGGCAGCCTACAGCCCGCTAGATACAGGGAAGCCTCCATGAAGAAGATCATTACAGCGATTGCCGCGGGTGCTCTCACCCTCTCGATGGCAGCCTGCACCACTCCCGGCGAGCGTGCAGTCGGTGGCGCCGCCGTCGGCGGTCTGGCTGGCGCGGCTATCGGTGGCGCAGCAACCGGTCGTGCAAGCGGCGCTCTCGCCGGTGCAGCTATCGGCGCTGCTGGCGGCGCTGTCGTGGGTGCAGCAACGGCTCCTCGCGGCCCGGCCTGCCCGTACGGCACGTATCAGGACATGTACGGCAACATCTACTGCCGCTAAGACAGTCCTTGAATCTGAATTCAGGGGCCGAGGTCTTCTCGGCCCCTTTCCTTTTGCCTGTTGTTGAGCGTACCACTAGATCAAGATGATTCAGTCGATTTGGGGTAAGCTCGGTGGTGCCGGTATCGGCCTGGCGCTCGGAGGGCCGATTGGCGCTCTCCTGGGCGGCGTTGCCGGCCATGTGCTCATTGATCGCGAGGGCGCTCCGTTCGGAAAGCCGCCGCGCGATGTGCTGTTCACCATGGGCCTCGTGGCCCTCGCCGCGAAGATGGCCAAGGCCGATGGCGTGGTCGTCGACGTAGAGGTCAAGGCCTTCGAGCAGATCGTGGAGGTGCCGGAGAGCGAACATCCGCGGGTCAAACGCCTCTTCGAACTCGCAATGCAAACCTCTGAGGGGTTCGAAGCTTACGCCCAGCAGATCGGCACGGAGTTCAAGGAAGAGCCCGCCCTGCTGGAGGACGTGCTCGACGGCCTCTTCCACATCGCCAAGGCCGACGAGGCCGTTCACGAAGCCGAATATCTTTACCTCAAGAACGTGGCGGGGATCTTCGCCCTCCCGGAAGCGGAGTTCGAGCGCATCGCCGCGCGCCACGTGAAGCGGGCGGACGATCCTTACCTTATCCTCAAGGCTGACAGGGCCATGAGCAACGAGGATCTGAAACGGCACTATCGCAAGATCGTTGCCGAGAACCATCCCGACCGGGAGATCGCCCGCGGCCTGCCGCCGGAGGCGGTGAAGATCGCAACGGAACGGCTGGCCGCGATCAATGCCGCTTGGGAGCGCATCGCCACCGAACGGAACCTCAGGTGAGAGTATGAGCGTGTCGCTTTCCCCCGAAAGCCCTGTTGCCGCGAAGGTGTTTCCTTCACCCAATCACGGGGAGCGGAAAGACGGACAGCGCCCGAACATGCTGATCCTGCACTACACGGGCATGCCGGACGAGGGCGAGGCCCTGCAATGGCTGTGCAATCCGGTCTCCCAGGTCTCGGCGCATTATTTCGTCTTCGGCGACGGACGCGTGCTGCAGCTCGTACCGGAGTCTCGCCGCGCCTGGCATGCGGGCATGTCCAATTGGAATGGCGAGACGGATATCAATTCCTGCTCCATCGGGATCGAGATCGCCAACCCCGGCCATCCCGGCGGCCTCCCTCCGTATCCCGACGTGCAGATCGAAAGCGTGATCGCGCTCGCGAAGGACATCGTAACCCGCTGGCGCATTCCGGCGACCCGCGTGCTCGGTCATTCGGATGTCGCGCCCGGCCGCAAGGTCGATCCCGGCGAGGTCTTTCCCTGGAAGCGCCTGCACGAGGCCGGCATCGGCCATTGGGTGTCGCCAGCCAGCTTGAGCGACGGACGCTTTTTCTCGCGTGGCGATCAGGGCATGCCCATCGAAGCGCTTCAGGCGATGCTCGCCATGTATGGTTATGGCCTGAAGATCAATGGCGTGTTCGATGAAGACACGGAAAAGGTGGTCGCCGCGTTCCAGCGCCATTTTCGCCCCGAGCGCGTGGATGGCGTGGCGGATGCCTCCACCATCACCACCCTGCGCGATCTGATCGCGAGGCGGCCTTCTGCGGCCGCCGCCTGATCAATCCTACTCCGCTGCCATCGGCCTGTAGCTTGCCGGATCGTAGTTGAGGATTGGGCCGAGCCAGCGTTCAACCTCCTGTACGCTCATGCCCTTGCGCATCGCGTAATCCTCCACCTGATCGCGCTCTACCTTTGCCACGCCGAAATAATAAGCCTCCGGGTGCGCGAGGTAGAGACCCGAGACGGAAGAGCCCGGCCACATGGCGTAGGACTCGGTGAGGCTCACGCCGATACGGCGCTCCGCTTCGAGCAGATCAAAGAGCGTTGCCTTCTCGGTGTGATCGGGCTGCGCAGGATAGCCGGGAGCCGGACGGATGCCACGATATTCCTCACGGATCAGCTCTTCGTTGTTAAGGTTCTCATCCGGCGCGTAGGCCCAGAACTCCTTGCGCACGCGCTCATGCATGCGCTCGGCGAAGGCTTCTGCGAGACGATCCGCAAGTGCCTTCACGAGGATTGAGCGATAATCGTCGTTCGCACGCTCGAACTTCTCGGCAATGCGCACTTCCTCGATGCCTGAGGTCACCACGAAGGCGCCGATCCAATCCGGCTTGCCGCTTTCAGCGGGCGCGATGAAATCGGAAATGCAAAGGTTCGGTTTGCCGTCACGCTTGGAGAGCTGCTGACGCAGGCCATGGAAGGTGGCGAGCGTCTCGCTGCGGCTCTCGCCCGTGTAGAGGCGAATGTCGTCGCCCACCGCATTGGCAGGCCAGAAGCCGATCACGGCCTTCGGATTGAACCAGCGCTCCTCGACGAGCTGCTTGAGCATCGCCTGGGCGTCCTCCCAGAGCTGGCGCGCTGCTGGACCCTGCTGCTCGTCTTCGAGGATCGCCGGAAAGCGGCCCTTCAGCTCCCAGGTCTGGAAGAAGGGCGTCCAATCGATATACGGGACAAGCTCGCCGACATCATAGCTGCGGAACACCCGCGCGCCCGTGAAGGTAGGCTTGGGCGTGGAGTAAGAATCCCAATCGAGCCTCAGCCTGTTAGCGCGGGCCTTCTCGATCGGCAGGCGCTGCTTGTCGGCCTCGGAGCGCGCATGAGCATCGGCGACCCTGCGGTACTCGCTGCGCAGCGTCTCGATGTAAGCCTCGCGCATATCAGGCGAGAGCAGCGACGAGACGACACCCACCGCGCGGCTTGCATCCGTCACATAGACGGCCTGCCCTTTATGGTAGTTGGGGTGGATCTTCACCGCCGTGTGCACGCGGCTCGTGGTGGCGCCGCCAATCAGGAGCGGAATATCGAAGCCCTCCCGCTCCATCTCGCTCGCCACGTTCACCATCTCGTCCAGCGAAGGCGTGATGAGGCCGGAAAGGCCGATCACATCCACCTTCTCCTTGCGCGCGGTCTCCAGGATCTTTTGGGCCGGCACCATCACGCCGAGATCGATGACCTCGTAATTGTTGCAGGCGAGAACCACGCCGACGATGTTCTTGCCGATATCGTGCACGTCGCCCTTCACGGTTGCCATCAGCACCTTGCCGGCAGCGGAGCGCTGGTCGAGGCCCGAGGCCTGCTTCTCCGCCTCCATGAAGGGCATGAGATAGGCCACGGCCTGTTTCATCACGCGGGCGGACTTCACCACCTGCGGCAGGAACATTTTTCCGGCGCCGAAGAGATCGCCGACCACGTTCATGCCGGCCATCAGCGGCCCTTCGATCACGTGCAGCGGACGCTCGGCACACTGGCGCGCCTCTTCCGTATCCTGCTCGATGAACTCGGTGACACCATTGACGAGCGCATGCTCGATGCGCTTCTCGACGGGCCAGGAGCGCCATTCGAGATCAGCCGCCTTCGAGGCACCGGCTCCATCGCCCTTGAAGCGAGGTGCTGCTTCCAGCAGACGCTCCGTCGCATCGGGACGGCGATTGAGCACAACGTCTTCGCACAGGTCGCGAAGCTCGGAATCAATCTCGTCATAGACCGCAAGCTGGCCCGCATTCACGATGCCCATGTCCATGCCAGCCTTGATGGCATGGAAGAGGAACACCGAGTGCATCGCCTCGCGCACCGGTTCGTTGCCGCGGAACGAGAACGAGAGGTTCGACACACCGCCCGAGATATGGGCATGCGGCAGCGTCTCACGAATGATGCGCGTTGCCTCAATGAAGGCAACGCCGTAACCGTTATGCTCCTCGATGCCGGTCGCGACAGCGAACACGTTCGGATCGAAGATGATATCTTCCGGCGGGAACCCGACCCTCTTGGTGAGGATCTTGTAGGCACGGCTACAAATCTCGACCTTGCGCTCCAGCGTATCCGCCTGACCCTGCTCGTCGAAGGCCATGACGACAACGGCTGCGCCATAGGATCGGCAGATCTTCGCGTGCTCGATGAAGGCTTCCTCACCCTCCTTCATGGAGATCGAGTTCACGATGGCCTTGCCTTGGAGACACTTGAGACCGGCCTCAATGACGTGGAACTTGGACGAGTCCACCATCACCGGCACGCGGGCAATGTCGGGCTCGGCAGCAACGAGGTTGAGGAACTCCACCATCGCCTTCTCGGAATCGAGCAGGCCCTCGTCCATGTTGACGTCGATCACCTGCGCACCGTTCGCCACCTGATCGCGCGCCACATCGAGCGCAGCAGCATAATCGCCATTGGTGACGAGCTTGCGGAATTTGGCGGAACCCGTGACGTTCGTGCGCTCGCCGACATTCACGAAGGGAATGTCGGACGTGAGCGTGAACGGCTCGAGGCCCGAGAGGCGCATCAGGGGCGCCATCTTCGGCAATTGCCGCGGAGCCTTTCCGGCAACGGCCTCGGCAATGGCGCGGATATGCGCGGGCGTAGTGCCGCAGCAGCCGCCGACCACGTTGACGAGGCCGGCATCCGCGAATTCCGCGATCATGCGAGCCGTGGCCTCGGGACTCTCGTCGTAGAGGCCGAACTCGTTCGGCAAGCCCGCATTGGGATAGGCACACACGAAGGTATCGGCGATCTTGCCGATCTCCTGAATATGCGCGCGCATCTCGCGCGCGCCGAGCGCACAGTTGAGGCCGATGGAGAACGGCTCCGCATGGCGCACCGAATACCAGAAGGCGGTCGGTGTCTGGCCCGAGAGCGTGCGGCCGGAGAGATCCGTGATCGTCCCCGAGATCATGACCGGGAGTTTCACGCCCTTCTCTTCGAAGACCTGCTGCGTGGCGACGATGGCGGCCTTGGCGTTCAGCGTGTCAAAGATGGTTTCGATGAGGATGATCTCCGCCCCGCCATCGACAAGTCCCCTCACCTGCTCGGCATAAGCATCGCGCACCTGATCGAAGGTCACGGCGCGATAGCCCGGATTGTTGACGTCCGGCGAGATGGAAAGCGTGCGGTTCGTGGGGCCGATGGCTCCTGCCACGAAGCGGCGGCGACCATCCTCCCTCTCGACGATCGACGCGGCCTCACGTGCGATCCGCGCGCCCTCATAGTTCAACTCATAGACGATCTCCTCCATCCCGTAATCGGCCTGGGCAATGGAGGTGCCGGAGAAGGTGTTGGTCTCGACGATGTCGGCGCCGGCCCGGAAGTAATCGAGATGCACGTTGCGCACGGCATCCGGCTGCGTGAGGATCAGGAGATCGTTGTTGCCCCTGACATCCTGCTTCCAGTCCTTGAACCGCTCACCCCGGAAATCCTCCTCCGAGAAGCGCGAGCGCTGAAGCTCCGTACCCATGGCGCCATCGAGCACGAGAATGCGCCTGGAGGCTGCTTCACGAAGTGCCCGGAGGATTTCTGCTCCATTGGCAGGACGAGGTTCAAAAACGGTCATTGCAGTCTCTTTCAATCCGGCCGGATTGTCGTCCGGCCATCCATGCAGCGCATGGCAAATACAAATGCCCGGCTAAGCCGGGCATGAAAACTTAAGCCGCCACCTTCACACTCTGATCGCGCAACCCGAGGAGATGGCAGATCGCATAGACGAGATCGGCGCGGTTCATGGTGTAGAAGTGGAACTCGTTCACGCCGCGATCGACGAGGTCGATCACCTGCTCGGCCGCAACGGCGGCGGCCACGAGCTTGCGGGTCTCCACATCGTTGTCGAGCCCTTCGAAGCGGGCCGCGAGCCAATCGGGAACGCTGGCGCCCGTCTTGGCAGCGAAATTCGCCGTCTGCTTGAAGTTCTGCACGGGCACGATGCCGGGCACGACGGGAATGCCGATGCCGCGCGCGCGAACGCGGTCGAGATAGCGGAAATAGTGATCGTTATCGAAGAAGAACTGGGTGATGGCGCGATCCGCGCCGCAATCCACTTTCGCCTTCAAAACATCGATGTCTGCGTCGAGCGAAGCGGCTTCGGGATGCTTCTCGGGGTAAGCGGAAACCGAAACCTCGAAATCGCCGATGGCCTTGATGCCGGCCACGAGATCACAGGTCTGCTGATAGCCACCAGGATGCGGCTCATAGGCCGTCCCGATGCCGCTCACCGGATCGCCGCGCAAGGCCACGATGTGGCGCACGCCTGCATCCCAATAGGAGCGGACGACGTCATCCACCTCATCTTTGGTCGCCGCCACGCAGGTCAGGTGCGCGGCGGGCTTGAGGTGCGTTTCCTTCACGATGCGCGAGACCGTGGCATGCGTGCGTTCGCGCGTGGAGCCGCCCGCGCCGTAGGTCACGGAGACGAATTGCGGATTGAGCGGCGCGAGACGCTGGATCGACGCCCAGAGAGTCGTTTCCATCTCCGGTGTCTTCGGCGGGAAGAACTCGAAGGACACATTGATGGGCGAAGAGGCTTGCCTGCTGGGACGAAGGGCCATGGGCGACATCAGGCAACCTCTTTGTTGGGCTCGGAGAGAGGCCAATCCGTCGCGACACGGCGGTCCTGTCCAAGCCAAAGGGAAACGGTCAATTGGTCATCGCCCTTCCTGGGCGGTGCAATTTCTTTCGTGAGCGTGCAATCAAGGCCCGCCCCATCGAGCCAGCCTGCGACCTGCGACGGCGCGAAGCCGAGACGGCGATGAGCCTGCGCCTCGCGCAGGAACTCCAGCTTATGCGGCGCGAAATCCACCACGAGGATGCGCCCGCCGGGAGCAACAAGACGCGCCGCCTCGCGGATCGCGCGGGCGGGATCGTCGAGGTAATGCAGCACCTGATGGATGATCACGAGATCGAAGGTGTCGCGCGGGAACGGCGGCGCATAAATATCACCCTGTCGCAGCTCGATGCCGCGCAGGCCCGCCTTTTCGAGATTGGCGCGCGCAACGGAGAGCATCGCGTGGCTCGCATCCAGACCGACCGTGCGGCTTGCGCGCGGCGCAAGGAGCTGCAGCATGCGGCCGGTGCCTGTGCCGAGATCGACGAGGTTGCGGATCGGCCTCTGACCGAGGGCGTCGAGCACCGCGGCCTCGACCACGGTTTCCGGTGCGTGGAGCGAGCGCAGACGATCCCATTCGGGAGCAAGCCGCGAGAAGTAAGCCTGGGCTGCCTGAGAGCGCTGGGCGCGCACGGCCTCAAGGCGGGTACGGTCCTCCAGCAATTGCGGATCGGACCGGTCCAGGCTCTCGAGCGTCGGGCGGATGATCTTCAGGGCCGTGCCGCGGTCCGTGAGCCGGAAGAAGGCCCATGCCCCTTCCCTGTGCCGCTCCACGAGCCCCGCTTCCACGAGCAGCTTCAGGTGACGGGAGATGCGCGGCTGGGACTGGCCCAGAATGTCGGTGAGGTCGGAAACGGAGAGTTCGCCCTCTGCCAGCAGGGCCAGAATGCGCAGGCGCGTCTCTTCGGCGGCTGCCCGGAGGACATCCAGCGTCAAATCCAGAGATGGAGCTTCCTTGTCAGCCATGAGCCAAAACTCGCTCTTACATATAAAGATATATTTATATCTTTTTTGAAGCAAGAGCAAGCAAGGGCTTAAAGCCGCTCCACAGCCGTGAAAGCGGCTCTCTCTGGCTTAGCCATCTTTTTCGACAGGAAACCGGATCACGCGCCCAAGATGCTCTAGGTCTTGGATTCCCTGACCTTGGCTTTGTTGGCTGCAACCACGAGGAGGAAGACGGCCCCCGCGACGAACCAGGCCGAGAGGGCAATGGGCTCCCGGTTCAGGACGGCCGCGATGAGGAGCGTCACGAAGGTCTGAAGCAATTGCACCTGGCTGACATGGGCGATGCCGCCAAGCGCCAGCCCGGCATTCCAGGCGAAGAAGCCGAGATATTGGCTCATGAGAGCCACATAGACGAAGCCGATCCAGCTCCAGGCCGGGACGGCTGAAGAATCCTCCGGCATGGTCCAGAGCGCCACGGGCACCGTAACCGGCAGGGCCACGACCAGCACCCAGGAAATGACCTCCCACCCGGCCATCCCTTTGCGCACGAGCTTGCCGGAGATCACATAGCCCAGCGCCGAGGAGAGTGCCGCCGCGAGGAGAAACAGATCCCCCTGCCCCAGCGAGCCGCCGCCCTCATGCAGCGTGAAGCCGATCACGAGGCCCGCGCCAGCCAAAGCAGCAAGCCAGAAGGTCGGGCTCGGCCGCTCGCCGGCAATCAGCGTGCTGATGGCGGAGGTCGCGAGCGGCAGGATGCCAAGCACGACACCGCCATGGGAGGCCGGAACGGTCTTCATGGCGAGCGCCGTGAAGCCCGGGAAACCTCCAGTGAGACAGAGCGCCACGAGCGCCATGGTCAGAGCAAGCCGCGGCGTCGGCCATGGCTTGCGCAAGACGAGCAGCGTCATCAACGCGAACAGGCCCGCGAGCGCCGCCCGCCCCGCAGTGACGAAGAGCGGGCTCAAATGCTCGACAGCGATATGGGTGAAGGGCAGCGTGCCGGCGAATATGCACACGCCGACAAAGCCCAAGACAAGGCCGAAGGTGTCGCGAGACATGGAAGGCGCGGCTTAACGGAACGGAGGCTCGTCGAAGCTGCGAAGCTTTCGCGAATGCACGGAGGCCCGCTGGCCACGCAGGATATCGACGGCGGCAAGGCCAATCATGAGATGCTCGCTGACTGCACGCTCATAAAAGGCATTGGCAGCGCCCGGCAGCTTGATCTCGCCGTGCAGCGGCTTGTCGGATACGCAAAGCAGAGTGCCATAGGGCACGCGCAGGCGATAGCCTTGCGCAGCGATCGTGCCGCTTTCCATGTCCACTGCGATGGCGCGGGAGAGATTGATCTGCCGCCGCTCCTGGCTCCAGCGGAGCTCCCAGTTGCGATCGTCATAAGTCACGACCGTGCCGGTGCGCAGCCGGCGCTTCAGCTCGTCGCCGCGCTCGCCCGTGACCTGCACGGCGGCCTCCTGCAGGGCGACCTGGATCTCGGCAAGAGCCGGCACTGGAATTTCCGGCGGCACGGCGCCGTCGAGAATGCGATCGCGGCGGAGATAGCCGTGAGCAAGAACATAATCACCGATCGATTGCGACTGACGAAGTCCACCGCAATGGCCCACCATGAGCCAGCAATGCGGGCGCAGAACCGCAAGATGATCCGTGATGTTCTTCGCGTTCGACGGGCCGACGCCGATATTGATGAGGGTGACGCCCTGCCCGTCCTTTCGCATCAAATGATAAGCCGGCATCTGGAAGCGATGCCAGGGTGAAGACGCGATCAATTCCTCGACAGCCCCTTCGTCCAAACCGCGCTCGACGGCAATGCCGCCGGGCAGCACGAGTTTGCTGTAGGGCCCGTCCTTATGCGCCAGCTCCTTGACGGCCCAGCGAATGAACTGATCCACGTAGCGGTGGTAGTTGGTGAGCAGGATCCAGGGCTGCACCGAGCGCCAGTCGCTGCCGGTATAGTGCACGAGGCGGCGCAAGGAATAGTCGACGCGCGCGGCGTCGAAGAGCGAGAGCGGGCGCGGCTCGTTCTCGTGGAAGATCCAGGTGCCGTCGGCAATCTCATCGCCGACCTTGGCGAGAAGCGGCGTCGGGAAATGTTGCGCGAGTTCAGCGGCCGAATGCGCGCCGCGGCCCAGTTCATCGCCGCGCTCGAAGATGTAGGGATAGGGAATTTCCTGATCGCTGATGCCGACCTCGAGAGTGGCCCCATAATCGCGCACAAGATAATTCAGCTGTTCCAGCAGATAGTTCTTGAAAAAGGACGGCTGTGTGATGGTCGTTGCATAGACGCCAGGCCCCTGGAACTTCGCATAGGCGCGCTGCTTCACCGGCGGGAGGGAGCTCGCCCGGTAATCGAGTCTCAGCTCGGGATAGCGGAAGCGGGAGCGCTCAAGCGGCGTGGGAGGCGTGCCTGTGGAGAAGAAATGCTCCAGGCAATGGCGCTGCGCCTCGACGGCGCTGTCATGGAGCTGGATCAGCCGCTCGACGGCTTCTTCGGGCGTTGCAACGGGTTGAAAAGCTGCAGTTTGATCGGCTGGCACGTGAACGTCTCTACCTTTTGTCTCGTGCCTCAAGGGTCATACACGCTTTAGGCGACGAACCCAAGCCTTGCGGAGCCCGAAACGAGTATTAGACGCAAAAAACCCCGAAAGGATCCATGCCTCCGTATCGGAAGCCGGCTGCACCCCTTTCCGATTACGGATGCTGGGATAATTTAACTCCGGGGGCGAATGGGAGGAATGCCATGCGTCGTGCAATTGCTCTTGCCCTATCTCTCAGCTTCATCACTGCCGGACCCGCTCTCGCCAATCAATGCCCAAGGGACATGGCTGCCATCGACAAGGCCATGCAGACGGCCCAGCTCTCGTCGGCTGACAAGCAGAGGGTCATGAACCTGCGGCAGAGAGGCGAGGCTGCCCACAAGGCCGGCAATCACGAGGAATCGGAACGGCTTCTCGACGAGGCCAAGAGGATTCTGAAAATTTAGGATACCAGAGCCAGAATAGGAAAAGGGCTCCCGCATGGGAGCCCTTTTCGCCTTAATATCCGTTCAATCGGCCTGGAACGGAGCGGTGCCTTCTTATCGCGTGAACTTCTTGTACTTGATCCGGTGCGGGATCGTGGAATCCGTACCGAGGCGGCGCTTCTTGTCCTCCTCGTAATCCGCGAAGTTGCCCTCGAACCATTCCACATGGCTGTCGCCCTCGAAGGCCAGGATGTGGGTGGCGATGCGGTCGAGGAACCAGCGATCGTGCGAGATGATCACGGCGCAGCCGGCATAATCCTCCAGCGCCTCTTCGAGCGCGCGAAGCGTATCCACGTCGAGGTCGTTGGTCGGCTCGTCGAGCAGCAGCACGTTGGAGCCGGACTTCAGGATCTTGGCGAGATGCACGCGGTTGCGCTCACCGCCCGAGAGCACGCCGACCTTCTTCTGCTGATCGCCGCCCTTGAAGTTGAAGGCCGAGCAATAGGCGCGGGCGTTGATCTCGCGCTTGCCGAGATAAAGCACCTCGTTGCCCCCCGAGATTTCCTCGTAGAGCGTCTTGTTGGCATCGAGCGAGTCGCGGCTCTGGTCGACATAGCCGAGCTTCACGCTCTCGCCGATGGCGATGGTGCCCTCGTCCGGCTGCTCCTGACCCGTGATCATGCGGAACAGGGTCGTCTTACCGGCGCCGTTCGGGCCGATGACACCGACGATGCCGCCCGGCGGCAGCTTGAAGGACAGGCCGTCGATGAGGAGCTTGTCACCGAAGGCTTTCTTGAGGTTGTCGAACTCGATGACGTTGTTGCCCAGGCGCTCGGCGATCGGGATAACGATCTGAGCCGTCGTCGGGCCCTTCTCGTTGGCCTTGGCCACGAGGTCCTCATAGCGCTGGATACGGGCCTTCGACTTGGCCTGACGGGCCTTCGGCGAAGCGGACACCCACTCGCGCTCGCGCTCGATGGTGCGCTGGCGAGCCTCCTCCTCACGGCCCTCCTGCTCGAGGCGCTTCTGCTTCTGCTCGAGCCAGGACGAGTAGTTGCCCTCGTAGGGAATGCCGCGGCCACGGTCGAGCTCGAGAATCCAGCCCGTCACGTTGTCGAGGAAGTAGCGGTCGTGGGTGACGATGAGGATCGCGCCCGGGTAATTGCGCAGATGCCCCTCCAGCCAGGCGGTCGTCTCGGCATCCAGGTGGTTGGTCGGCTCGTCGAGGAGCAGCAGTTCCGGCTGTTCCAGCAGCAGCTTGCAGAGCGCAACGCGACGGCGCTCGCCGCCCGAGAGCTTGTCCACGGCCCAGTCGTCCGGCGGGCAGCGAAGCGCGTCCATGGCCTGATCGACCTGGGAATCGAGATCCCAGAGGCCCTTCGCCTCGATCTCGTCCTGGAGACGGGTCATCTCGTCCGCCGTCTCCTCCGAGTAGTTCATGGCGATCTCGTTGTAGCGGTCGAGCAGCGCCTTCTTGGCGGCCACGCCCTCCATCACGTTCTCGCGGACATTCTTGGTGGGGTCGAGCTGGGGCTCCTGCGGCAGGTAGCCGACGCGGGCGCCCTCGGCCACCCAGGCCTCGCCGGTCCAATCCGTGTCGATGCCGGCCATGATGCGGAGCAGGGTCGACTTACCCGCGCCGTTGACGCCGAGCACACCGATCTTGGCGTCCGGGTAGAAGGAGAGATGGATATTGTCCAAGACCTTCTTGCCGCCCGAATAGGTCTTGGAGAGGCCACGCATGTGGTAGATGAACTGTCGGGACACGGGAAAAGCCCTGTTGATAGACGGTTGAAAGGATTGGCCGTCAGTTAGCAGGGGCAGCCTGCCGGGGCAAGGCGGGGGAATGACGCCTGCCCCCTCGGGCTGTCATCCCGGAGGGCGTCAGCCGATCCGGGACCGTCATAAGGCGCCATTCTCATCCGACGATCCCGGATCCCTCTACGCGGCCTCGGGAATGACGGGGTCATCAAAGCCCGAATGGATAGGTCTCCGGCATGCCTTTCCCATGGGCATGGGTGAGCGGCGTCACCGCCTTGGTGTCCTCGAACCAGACGAAGGCGTCGAATTGTTCGGCCAGAATGGCCTCGAAATAGTGGCTGTAGAGTTCCGTCTCCGGCCGGTAGACCACGCCGATGGCCCGCTCCAGGCGCGGGCGGGACAGGGCGTTCTTCAAGTCATCCTGAAGGTTCTCCCGCCAATCGGTGAGGAAGCGGTTGAGTCCGGTCTCCCTGAAGATCCGCTCGTGGCTGTCCGGCCGGGCCGGAAGCACGGTCTTGACCCGCATGGGCTCGTCCCAATCGTCGGCGGCCGCCACGGTGCCGCGGTCGGTGCCGAAGCCGATGAGCACGGCCTCCTCGCGATAGGCCTTGCGGCAAAGCTCGCCAATGTTGAACTCGCCCTGCCAGCCCATAGCGGTGGCTGCAGCATTGCCGATATGGGAGTTGTGCGCCCAGATCACCGCCTTGGCATTGTCCCGTCGGGCGAGCAGGCTCTGGAGCGTGTCGAACATGTGCCGGTCGCGCAGGTTCCAGGACTCCGTCGCGCCCTCGTACATGATCCGGTAATAGTGCTCCGCCGCGTGGACGATTTTGGCGTTCTGTACCGCGTCGAAGAACTGCTCGCCGCCATGGGTCTCCAGATACTCCATACGTCTGTCGAGAATATCCTGCAGCTGGCGCAGCAGTTTCTCATCGCAGGGTTTCTTCTGCCCGGTGAGGACGGCTCGGCCGTAGCGCGCTGGGTCCGATTGCCAGGGGCTCAGGCAGCCATAGCGCCCCCTCGCCTCCTTGGCGGCATCCGGATCGACCTTGTCCAGATAATCGAGCACCGCGCGGATCGATGAATTGAGGCTGTAGACATCGAGCCCGCGGAACTCTGCGCGATCATCCTCGGCGTGTTCCTTGTTGTGGGCGCGCATCCAGTTCACGAAATCCGCCACCTCCTCGTTGCGCCACATCCAGGTGGGAAAGCGCTCGAAGGCGACATCGTCGGTATCGGGAACATGCCGATGGCGCACATACGCATCAATCCGCGCCGCATCGGGCCAGTCGGCCTCCACGGCCACGATGTTGAAGCCATGATGCTCGATGAGCCGCCGCGTGATGGCAGCGCGGGCCCGATAGAATTCGGACGTACCGTGGGTTGCCTCGCCGAGCAGCACGACCTTGGCGTCGGCGAACCGGTCAAACATGGCGCCAAAGGCTTCCTCGTCTTCGATTGGAGGCAGGGGCTCGCCGTGCTCGCGCACGACGCCGATCGCCTCCCTGACCGAGGCTTCATTCTCATTCTGCTTCCAGGAAAACCGGGCCATTGTCGCACCTCAAGGAAGGGAGGAGATTTCTCCACTAACGGCGGCTCAGGTCTCCTGTTCCGGCAGGCTCAGACGGCGGTTTCCATCATGATGGCAAAGGCTTGCTCGGCCGCGATCACCGTCGCCATCTGCACCGTGTGAGCGAAGCGGTAAGCCTCGCCGTAGATGGTCTCGTCGGGAAACTCGGTGATCAGCGTGAGCGGCGTGGGATGGCGCTCCTGCGCCATCAGCAGGCAGGGCACGTCGTTGATCATCTCATAGGGCGTCGCGCCGGAATGAATGGCGCAGAGCTCAAGCTGACGGCGCGTGAAATCGGCCAGCCCCGGAACGGCCGACAAGCCTCGCGTGACCGCTTCGATCAAGGTTCGCGCCGTCACCTCCCAGGATGGGTGATAGCGCAGGATAAGGAGGAAGCCTTTTGGAAGCGCCCAGTGCTCGAAGCCGCGTGGCAGATAACCCGTGAAGGGCCTTGTCCATTCATGGGCCGGGTAGCCGTGGAGGTTGATGTGCAGTTGGGCGCCCGACAACTCCAATGCCTTTCGCCGCGCACCGATCTCATAGACCGGCTCTTCCGGTCCATATTCCAGATCGTTTCCGAGAGACGTGTAACGCGCCGCATGGTGCATGTGACGCGGGTTATTCCCGCAGAGTCGCCCATGCAGGGCGTACCCATCCGGGTTCTCGACCGGGATGAAGGCGATGTTGGAAGCTGGGTTCGCGAGGAGTCGCCGCACCGCCCTGAAGGCGCCGACGGGACCGGAGGTCTCATTGGCATGCTGTCCGCTCGTGATGAGAACGGCGGGACGCGTGCCAGGCCGATAGAGGCCGCGCACAGGCCTCCCCTCACGTGAGACCGATCCAAAAACCTCGCCCGGCAAAGCAGCGAGTTCCTGCTCGATCTGGGCGAGTCCAGGGGCAGAATCTGCTATTTCCAGATCCTGCCCGGGCCGTGCGTCATTTTGGGGAGACATGAAAGCTCGTAAGGCTACGCGCACATGAGGATCGCCCCGGCCTGCTTGGACATCCGGCACGATCTGCCCCGGCATCAGACGACGGTCGTCGAGCGATCTGCCTGATTGATGGTGAAACCATTCGAGAACGGAGAAATAGAGTTCCTCGTGCAATGCCTCTCGCGTGCTCATCACCTCGTCGCCATAGCCCAGAGGTCGCTCGATGCCTGGAATCGTGACATCGATGGCAATCGTTTCCGCGTAAGGCTCCTGCAGCGGCCAGTTGTGGATCATCAGAGCATACATCACCGCATGAAAGACTTGCTCGATCTCCGTTTCCAACGGCCCGTCCCTGCCTGGCGCTCCATCGAGCAATGCCGGTGCTTTGAGCCAGCCCGTGCATGCGAGGTCTGCTTGCCCCAGATGATTTGCGCGGAGACGGTTTGGCGCGAATACCGCATGCTCGACCACACGGCCGTCACGATATTCGCATCGCACCTTGTAGGTGAGGTCCGCATCGCCCTCCTCGAACGCGACCTCTACCCCATCCAGCAAAGCTGGCAGCGGATAGGCTTCCGATAGAAAGCGCATGGGGTCGGCACCCTCATGCACCGGATAGCGAATGGCGACATGCGACAGGTCGCTGGTGTCGATCTCCTCGAGGAAGGCATGAACGAGGGGCTTGTAAGCGCTGCGGATGCGCGCCTTGACCCCCGCTTCCAAAAGCCGCTCCTCGGCCCGGCGGCGAGGTTCCTCATCCTCGAAGAGCCACACCTCGATCGTGTCTCCGCGATGATCGCCATTGCTCCATTCTCGAACAAGGCGGGCGAGCGTGCGTTCGAAGCGCTGGTCGAGGAGAACTGTCATCCCGTCAATCCGCTCACGCCGCTCCCCGCAGCGCTTCCGCCTCAAGCGCCACCCAATGGCCGGGCTCCACCTCGCGTATGCGATGAATGAGCGGCTCCTGCCCCACGGGCCGCACCGGGCTCGGAATCTCGCCTTCGATACGCGGCGGAATGCGGGAATGGAGCGGGTCTGCGATCGGAACGGCGGAGAGGAGCTTGCGAGTATAGGAATGCTGCGGGTTCTCGAAGATCGCCTGGCGGGTTCCAAGCTCGACGATCTGGCCGAGATACATCACGGCGACACGATGGCTGATCTTTTCGACGACTGCCATGTCATGCGTGATGAAGAGATAGGACAGCCGCCTCTTCTCCTGCAGCTCCATGAGCAGATTGACGATCTGCGCCTGGATCGACACGTCGAGCGCGGAGACGGATTCATCCGCGATGATGAGCCGTGGATCGCTCGCGAGAGCCCGCGCGATGCACACGCGTTGGCGCTGACCGCCGGAGAACTCATGCGGATAGCGCTTGGCGTGCTGCGGCTGGAGCCCGACATGCTCCAGCAATTCATGCACACGATGCTCTATGGCCTTGCGATCCTTGATGAGGCCGTGCACCACGATGGGCTCGGCGATGCTGTAGCCCACCGTATGGCGCGGATCGAGGGAGGCGAAGGGATCCTGAAAGATATATTGGATGTCCTGCCGCAAACGGCGGCGTTCCGCATGGCTCATGGAGGCCATGTCGCGCCCATCGAAGCGCACCGTGCCGCTCGTCGGCTCGATGAGCTGCTGGAGCGTGCGGCCGATGGTGGATTTTCCGGAACCGGATTCGCCCACCAGCGCCAGGGTCTCGCCGGGGTAGATCTCGAATCTCACCTCCTCTACTGCGTGGACGCGATGGGTCACCCGACCGAAGAAGGATTTGCCGACATCGAAACGCGTGGTGAGTTTTTCAACCTGAAGCAGTGGCTTCGCATAATCGGCGGTCTTCTGCTCGCGCACCTCGCCGACTTCTTTTGGTGCGCCGCCATCCAGCACCATGACCGGCATGCGCTTCGGATAGGGCTGCCCCTTGAAGCTGCCCAGACGCGGAACGGCGGAGAGCAGCGCGCGGGTATAGGGATGCCGAGGTGCAGCGAAGATCTCGCGCACGGGCGCCTGCTCCACCTTCTCGCCCTTCCACATCACCACCACATCGTCCGCCATCTCGGCCACCACGCCCATGTCATGGGTGATGAAGATGACGGCTGTGCCCATCTCGGCTTGCAGGTCGCGGATGATGTTGAGGATCTGCGCCTGGATCGTCACGTCGAGCGCAGTGGTGGGCTCGTCCGCAATGAGGAGCTTCGGGTTGCAGGCCAGCGCCATGGCGATCATCACGCGCTGGCGCATGCCGCCCGAGAGCTGGTGCGGATAGCGCTCCAATAGCCTGTCCGCATCTGGCAGGCGCACCTTCTGGAGCAGCTCTTTCGCCCGCAAATGTGCTTCACGGACGGTCAGCCTCTCATGAAGAAGGAGGGCCTCTTCGATCTGGTCGCCGATGGTGAAGACCGGGTTGAGAGAGGTCATCGGCTCCTGGAAGATCATGGCGATGTCGTTGCCGCGGATCGCCCGGAGCTGATTGTCGGAGGCCTTCGCGAGATCGACGGCCTTCCCCTCGTCATGACGCAGCAGAACCTCTCCGCTGACGATCCGCCCGCCCGAATAATCGGTGAGGCGCATGATCGCCAGCGACGTGACGGATTTTCCTGATCCGGATTCACCCACGACGGCCAGCGTCTGTCCCGGCTGAACATCGAAGCTCACATTCCTGACCGCGCGGAAGGCTCCCGGCCCCTTTCCGAACTCCACGGAAAGATTGCGAACGGAGAGAAGCGGCTGCGACGAATGGGAAAAGGTGCGATCCGGCATCAATGAACTCATCAAAGTGGCACCGGCCCTGTCGGGCCGGCGTTGAATCTTGTCTTCCAATCAGGCGACCCACTCGCCGCCGCGCATCAGCGGTTCGGCCCTGCCGTCCTGGGTGATGCCATCCACGTCCACCTGGTCGGAACCGATCATCCAATCGATGTGGATGAGGCTCTTGTTGGCGCCGCGCGAGGCCAGTTCCTCCTCGCTCATGCTGCCGCCCTCGCGGATGCACTTGCTGTAGGCCTGGCCCAGAGCGATGTGGCTCGAGGCGTTCTCGTCGAACAGCGTGTTGAAGAAGAGAAGGCCGCTCTGCGAAATCGGCGATGAGAAAGGCACGAGCGCCACCTCGCCAAGACGGCGCGCTCCCTCATCCGTGTCGAGCACCTTCGCCAGCACAGCCTCGCCAGTGCGGGCCTTCGCTTCCACGATGCGGCCGCTCTCGAATTTCACCTGGATGTCCTGGATCAGCGTGCCGTTATAGGAGAGCGGCTTCGTGCTGGTGACATATCCGTCCACGCGGTCCTTGTGCGGCGTGGTGAAGACCTCTTCGGTCGGGATATTGGCGTTGCAGACGATGCCGTTCTTCGCCTTGGCCGAACCGCCGTTCCACTCGTGCCCGTCAGCCAGACCGACGCGCAGATCCGTGCCGGGGCCGCTAAAATGCAGCGCGGCATAGTTCTTCTCGTTCAGCATCCGCGTGCGTGCCTGGAGGCCGGCGTTGTGCTTCTCCCAGGCCGCAATCGGGTCCGGCGTGTCGACGCGGGAGGCGGAGAAGATCGCGCTCCAGAGCTTGGCGACCGCCATATCCTCCGGATCGTCCGGGAACACGGTCTTCGCCCAGGATGGCGTTGCGGCGGACACGATGGTCCAGTTGGTATCGAAGCCTGCGATCAGGTTGAGGGCCGGCATATAGGCCTTGGAGCGGGCGCGGTTGGCGCGGGAGACCTTTTCCGGATCCTCCTTGGCAAGCAGCGACGGATCCTCGCCGACGACGGCGAGCCGTGCCGCGCCGTTCCTGTAGGCAGCCGCCATGCCCTCGTATAGCCAAGCGGAGGCCGCATCGAAGCTCTCGTCGCGGCCATGGCGGAAGCGCATGAGAGTCGCTTCCTCGTCCGAGAAGATCGTGGTCACGAGCGAGGCCCCCGCCCTGTAGGCATGTTCCGTGATGCGACGCACCAGGGGAACCGCATCGAGCGGGGCGGTCATGATGACCTCCTGACCGGGCTTCAGCCCAAGGCCCACCCGCACAGCGACCTCGGCGAGGCGGTCGAGGAGCCCGGCGTGGGCTTCGGCGTCGGACGGGCTGCGGAATTGCTCGTTCATAATGTCATCTCTCGAAAGGCAAAGATTGAGGGAAGGCTACACGCCTTAAGGGCAGGCGCAACCTCCTTGGCTGCAACTCACATATTCTCAGGCATCGCCGAGCCAAGGGCCTCCTGGTCGAAAGCAATGCTCTTGATGATGGCCTGGACAGGCAAACCCGTCTTAAGGCCAAGCCGCTCCACGGATTTTCGGGTTACGCTGGCGACAAGGCTGTCGCCACCGCAATCGACAGTCACATCGACGCTGGCGCCGACCGGCTCCTCAATAGCCGAAATGATGCCGGGCAGGACATTGAGAGCACTCAGGCCCTCAGGTGGATCGAGGGAGAGAATAATGTCTCTTGCGCGGAGGCGCACGCGCACGGATGCACCGACGGGAAGATCAAGACGGGAGACCGTGAGGGTCCCGGCAGCAGCCTGCAGAACGGTCAGTCCATAAGCCTCCTCGTGTCGAAGCACGCGGGCCGTGACCAAGGCACCCGTTTCAGCCGGACCGGTGTGAGGAAAGAGCCTCGCGTGCCTCAAGATATCGGAGGCGGGCCCAAAGGCCGTCACCTGCCCGTCGTTCAGAATCACGACGGAGGTGGCAAGCCGCGCGATTTCCGGAACGGAATGGCTCACGAGAACCATCGGCACATTTCCCTCGTCCCGCAGCCGCTCGATATAGGGATAGATCTCGGCCTTTCTCTCCTCATCGAGCGAAGCCAGAGGCTCGTCCATCAACAACAAATGCGGATCGGAGAGAAGCGCACGACCGATGGCGACACGCTGTTTCTCACCGCCTGACAAGGTCGAGGGCCAACGGCTCAGGAGATGCCCAATGCCAAGCAGATCGATGAGCGTGTCAAAATCCGCATCGCGCTCACGCCTCGGCGTGAACCAGCGCCCGAACAGAAGATTCTGACGCACGTTCAGATGCGGGAAGAGGCGCGCTTCCTGGAAGACGTACCCGATCCTTCGCCTGTGCCTCGGCACGAAGACGGCTTGTGCCGTATCGACGAGAACGCGTCCTTTCACAGAAACGCGTCCCGCGCTTGGACGAATGAGACCACCGATGACGTTGACGAGCGTCGTCTTGCCGGACCCGGAGGGGCCGAACAGAGCCGTCAGCCTCCCTTCCGATTGGAAGCGCGCATCGAGCCGGAAACCGCCCTGCTCATGATGAAGATCGATATCGATGATCATCACGCGAGGAACCTCCGCCTGACGCGGCGCGCCATCCATTCAGACATCCAGAGCGCTGCAATGGAGATGGCGACAGACACGAGCGTCAAACGCAATGCACCACCCTCACCTCCGGGAACCTGCGTGAAGGCGTAGATGGCGGATGGAATGGTCTGCGTCTCGCCCGGAATGTTGGACACGAAAGTGATGGTGGCGCCAAACTCCCCCATTGCCTTCGCGAAGGACAGAACCATGCCGGCGATGATGCCGGGCAGGATCAGCGGCAGAGTGACGAAAAGAAACACCCAGGCATGATGCGCGCCCAACGTGCCTGCGGCGTCTTCGAGCTTACGATCCACCGTCTCGAGCGACAGACGAATGGCGCGCACGAGCAAGGGAAAGCCCATGATGGCGCAGGCGAGCGCCGCGCCCGTCCAGCGGAAGGACAGCACGATGCCGAACTGCTCGGCGAGAAAAGAGCCGATAGGACCACGCCGCCCGAAGCCGAGGAGAAGGGCATAGCCGACGACCACGGGCGGAAGAACCAGCGGCAGATGAACAAAAACGTCGAGCGCCTGCCGCCCCCAGAAGCGCCCGCGCTCCAGCGCATAGGCAACAGCAATGCCAGGAAGAAGACTTGCCGTCATCGCAACGAGCGCGACCTTGAGGCTCAGGCGGACCGCCGTCCATTCTTCAGGAGAAAGCCAGTCCGTCACGAGCCCGAACCTGGTGTTGCCATGACACCGAAACCCTGCTTCTCGAAGAAGGGTTTGGCTTGCGAGGACCGTAGAAAGTTCAGGAAGGATGCTGCATCCGGATTGGCAGCATCCTTCGTCAGCGCTGCCGGGTAAACGATCGGCGGATGCGTGCTCTCTGGAAAAGTCGCAACGATCTTCACGTTCGGATCGGACACGGCGTCGGTCTTGTAGACGATGCCGAGAGGCGCCTCGCCCCGTGAGACGAGAAAAAGCGCAGCGCGCACATTCTCCGTCTGCGCAATCCTGTCCTTCACGCCGGCCCAAGCACCGAGCTTTTCGAGAGCGGCCTTGCCATACTTGCCAGCGGGAACAGCTTCCACCTGTCCCATGGCGAGGCGACCATCGCCGAGCGCAGACGCGAGATCGAGACCGGGCTGGAGAGAAACCTGCACGCTCGTGTCGTTCGGCGCGATGAGCACGAGGCTGTTGCCCAGCAGGTTGATGCGAGTCTCGGGCTGGATCAGGTTCTTCAAGGCTGCATGATCCATCCAGTCGAGATCGGCGGAAAAAAAGATATCCGCAGGCGCTCCCGCTTCGATCTGCTTGGCGAGCGCGTTGCTCGCGGCATAGGAGATCACGGCCGCCTTGCCGGTCTCTCGCTTCCAGGCCGCGGCTGCATCATCGAGAGCATTCTTGAGGCTCGCGGCGGCAAAGACCACGACGTCCTTGGCCTGTGCGGGGGTAATGAAGCAGGCAAAAGCAAGCCCGAAGACCAGCGCCTTGAACGCGCTCCGTCCGGATCGTGCTGTCTGCATAGCCTGCTCCTCAAGCCCTCTTGGCCCCGGCATCCTAGCGAACCGGGCTGCGGCTTCAAGCGGGGCGACGCCGGGGCTCGCCTCTCCTCCCCAGGGAGCGGACGAAACGATAGCCGAGCAGCACGGCCACGATGGCCGCGTAGATCAAGGGCTCCGGCGGCCAGGACTTGACCACGAGGATGAAGTGCAAAGCCGCCCCGATGGCAGCAGGATAAACCAGGCGATGCAGCCGCGCCCAAGCCTGCCCGCCCATGCGCCGGATCGCGGCATTGTTGGACGTGAGGGCCAGCGGCACGAGAATGACGAAGGTCGCCATGCCGATGGTGATGTAGGGCCGCTTCACGATATCGGCCCAGATCGCTGCAAAATCCAATCCCTGGTCGAGCACCAGATAGGTCACGAGGTGCAGGAGCGCGTAGTAGAAGGCGAGGAGCCCGAGAGCGCGGCGATAGCGCAGGAGGTTGATGGAAAACAGCTGGCGCAAGGGCGTGACCACAAGCGTCGCGATGAGAAAGCGGAACGCCCAGAGACCCAGCGCCTGCTCCAGGTAGCGCATCGGATCAGCGCCGAGCTGATCGGCGATGCCCGCATAGAAGAGCCACACCGCCGGAATGAAGCCGACGATGTAGACGAGAATCCTCGGCACCTGAGGCAGCGCGAAGCCCTTCTTCGCGCCTTGAACGGAAACTCGATCCGCCATCAATAGTATTTCCGCAAGTCCATGCCGTTATAAAGGCTCGCCACCTGCTCGGCATAGCCGTTGAACATGAGCGTGGGACGTCTCTTCGTGAACAACCCGCCCTCCCCGATCCGCCGCTCGGTCGCCTGGCTCCAGCGCGGGTGGTCCACATTCGGATTCACGTTGGCATAGAAGCCGTATTCGTTGGGCGCCTGCTTGTTCCAGGCGGTCTGCGGCTGCTTCTCCACGAAGCTGATGCGTGTGATCGACTTGATGCCCTTGAAACCGTATTTCCAGGGCACGACAAGGCGGATCGGCGCGCCGTTCTGGTTCGGCAGCGTCTCACCATAGAGGCCAACCACCAGGATCGTGAGCGGGTGCATGGCCTCGTCCAGCCGCAACCCTTCCCGGTAAGGCCAGTCGAGCACGGGGAAGACCGAGCGCAGCCCCGGCATTTCGTCGGGACGATTGGCTGTTTCGAAGGCCACGTATTTCGCGCTGCCGAGCGGCTCCACGCGCTTGATGAGATCCGCCAGCGGGAATCCGACCCATGGGATCACCATGGACCATCCCTCGACGCAGCGCATGCGGTAGATGCGCTCCTCCAGGGTCGAGGACTTGATCAGGTCCTCGATGCCGATCTCCTGAGGCTTCGATACCAGCCCGTCGACCTTCACCGTCCAGGGAGAGGTCTTGAGCTTTCCCGCATTCTTTGCCGGATCGCTCTTGTCGACGCCGAACTCGTAAAAGTTGTTGTAGCTCGTCACGTCCTCACGGCTCGTGAGCTTCTCATCTGTCGAGAAAGGACTCTTGGCGGCCGACAACGGCGCAGCTTCCAATCCCTTCGGCAGGGCTGCGGCCAAGGCAAGCCCGGCGGCCCCGACCATCCATTGCCGCCGGTTGAGATAGACCTCCCGAGGCGTGATCTCGGAGGCAAGGATATCGGAGGAGTAGCGGATCAACACGGCGAAACCTCGTTTAAAACCCACATGATAGGGGTACACCCGAGAATGCCAACGGTGCCTTCACGTTTCCGTGTGGAATCTCACGCCGTGGCGATGCGCTTGCCCTGCTCGTCGAAAAGGTGAGCCTGATGGGCAGCCGGCTTCAGGGCCACGGCCTCACCCGGTTTCAACGCACAGCGCTCCCGCAGCACGACCGTGAGATTGCCGCCCTCCGCCTTCACGAGCAGCGTGGTGTCGGACCCTGTGGGCTCCACCACGGAAACGGTGGCCGGGATGGAATTCGGGGTTCCAGCCGGCGCAATCTGAAGATGCTCGGGCCGGATGCCATAGGTGATTTCGGATCCAAGGCTGACAGGAAGCTTGATGTCCAACGGCAGAACGGCGCCGCTCGGAAGGACAAACCCGTCCGGACCGTAGCGCCCCTCGATGAAGTTCATGGCCGGCGAGCCGATGAAGCCTGCCACGAAGCGGTTGGCCGGACGGTCGTAGAGCTCCAGCGGCGCGCCGATCTGCTCCACCACGCCGTCATGCATCACCACGATCTTGTCGGCCATGGTCATGGCCTCGATCTGGTCGTGGGTGACATAGATCGTGGTGGTCTTCAGCCGCTGGTGCAGTTCCTTGATTTCGGCACGCATCTGCACGCGCAGCTTGGCGTCGAGATTGGAGAGCGGCTCGTCGAACAGGAACACCTGCGGGTCGCGCACGATGGCCCGGCCCATGGCGACGCGCTGGCGCTGGCCGCCGGAAAGCTGGCGCGGATAGCGATCGAGAAGCGATGCGAGGCCGAGCGAGCTTGCGGCCTCCGACACGCGTTTTTTCTGCTCAGCCAGGCTCACGCCTTTCAACTTGAGCGAGAACGCCATGTTCTCCGCGACCGTCATATGCGGGTAGAGCGCATAGGACTGGAACACCATGGCGATATCGCGATCCTTCGGCGGCACGTCGTTGAGGACGCGAGGGCCGATGCGGATGTCGCCGCCGGTGATATCCTCCAATCCCGCAATCATGCGCAGCAGCGTCGACTTTCCGCAGCCCGAGGGGCCGACCAGAATGACGAATTCGCCATCCTGGATGTCGATGTCGACACCTTTGATGATCGAGACGGGGCCGAAGGACTTTCGGACATCGCGGATCGAGACATTGGCCATTCTGTTCTCCCTCAGGCGTTCCAGGCTTGCGTGGCCCGGACGAATTTCTTGGTGATCTCGCGCGGATTGGTGATGGCCGTTCCCACCACCACCGCATGGGCGCCGCGCTTGAAAGCCTCTGCGACGAGATCAGGCGTATCGAAGCGGCCCTCGGCGACGACCGGCACCGGGAGAGCGGCGACCAAGGCCTCCAGCAGTTCCAGATCGGGTCCTTCGCCTCTGCGCGCGATCGTCTCTTCCGTGTAGCCCGAAAGCGTCGTCGCCACATAGGTTGCGCCGCAAGCGTGCGCCGCCTTGGCTTCGACCAGCGTGGCGATATCGGCAAAGACTTCCTTCCCGAGCTCATCTCGGATGCGAGCGATCAGGCGCCCCACCGGCTCGCCGTCGCGCGGGCGCGCGGTGGCGTCGATGCCGATGATGTCGGCGCCTGCCTTCGCAATTCGTGCGGCATCCCTAAAGCCGGGCGTGATGTAGACCGGGAAACGGTCGTCCCACACCTTCGAGATGCCGATGATGGGCAGAGCGGTCATAGCACGGATCGCCGCGATATCCTCCACGCCGTTGGCGCGAATGCCCTGCGCGCCGCCCGCCTCCGCCGCGCGGGCCATGGCGGACATGTGGACGGGCCCGTGCAGCGGATTGTCCGCACGGGCCTGGCATGAAACGACGAGGGCGCCTTCCGGGATCAGCATGCTACTTCACCGCTCCCGCGGTCATGCCCTGGATGAACTGACGCGACAGGGCGATGTAGAGAAGCGTGATCGGCGCCGCCGCAATGGTGAGGCCGGCAAACAGCATGCCCCAATCCGTGGTGTACTCGCCCATGAAGGTGGTGAGGCCCTGCGGCAGCGTCTTGTAGGCGTCGGTCTGGATGAAGACGAGCGGAAAGAAGAAGTCGTTCCAGATCGGCACCGCATTCTGAATGGCGGCGATCGCCATGGGCGGGCGCGCCAGCGGCAGCATGACGGACCACATGATGCGGGGCTCCGACGCACCATCGATGCGGGCCGCATCCTCAAGCTCAGCCGGAAGGGAGCGCAGGAAGCCCGCCATGATGAACACGGCAGACGGCAGGCCGATGGCCGTGTAGGTGGCGATCAGGCTCCAGCGGCTGTCGAGAAGGTTGAGATCGCGCAACAGGATGAAGAGCGGAATGACGGCGAGCTTCAAGGGCAGCATCAACCCCGCCAGGAAGAACAGCAGGATGAAGGTGTTGGTGCGTGATTCATACCGCGCCACCGCATAGCCCGCCATGGTGCCGAGCACGAGGATCAGCAGGATCGAGATGCCGGTCACGATGATCGAGTTGACGAAATAGGTCGGCATCGCGGTTTCGCCGAGCACTTTGGCGAAGTTATGCACCTGCGTGAAATCGGGCAGCGCGAAGGGGTGCTCGAAGATCTCGCCCGTCGTCTTGAAGGCGGAGAGCACCATCACCACGACCGGATAGAGCATGATGAACGAATTCGCGATCAGGATCACCTGCGCCAGGAAGGCGAAGGAGATCGGCTGCCGCGAAGACGAAGAAATAGGGGAAGATTTGGCCAAGGCGGTCAAAACTGGATCTCCCGACGGCGCAGCCACAAGGTGAGAATAGACGCGAAGACGACGATGAAGAGGAAGATGAGCGTGGCGAGCGCAGAGCCCAGCCCGAAGTTCTGGATGCTGGCGCTCTGGTTGCCGAAGGCGGTGCGGTAGAAGACGAGGCCCAGCACATCGGTCGAGCCGAAAGGCGAACCGTCGAGGCCTACCATCACATAAGGAATCTCGAACCAGTTGAACGCGCCAATGAAGAGCAGCGTGAAGAGAATGGTAGTGCTGGGGGCCACCAGCGGCCACACGATATTCCTCAGCAACTGCCACTCACTGGTGCCGTCAAGCCGCGCCGCCTCGATGATCTCGGAGGGAATGCGCTGCATGCCGGCGAGATAGACGAGCGTCGGGAAGCCGACGAAGTGCCAGGCATTGGCGAGGAAGAGCGCACCGAGCGCGGTCGAGGAATCGCCAAGCCAGGGCTTCGCCCATGAATCGAGGCCGACCGAATAAAGCGCTTGATTGATGACGCCGAAATTCGGATTGAGGAAGAGCTTCCAGAGGAAGCCCACGATGATCGTCGACAGAACCACCGGCACGAACACCGCCACCCGGTGGAAGCGGAAGCCGAAGGGCTCCTTGTAGAGGAGCCAGGCGAGGAAGAACCCGCCGCCGTTCTGGATGATCATGAGTGCCACGAGCGCGTAAGTATTGTGCAGGAACGCGTTCCACACGGTCGGCGCCATGGTGGCGCCGAAGAGCACTTCCTTGAAATTCGCCAACCCCACGAACTCGCCGCGCGCCAGCCCGCGCCATTCATAGAAGGCGTAGGCGAAAGCCGAGAGGATCGGATAGACCACGAACAGCGACATGAACACGACCGGCGGGACGACGAGAAACGCCACCCAGCTGAGATGCTTCAAAGTGCGGGCCTGTTTGGGCGAGACGGGCATGGGACAAGCTTTCGGATAAGAGCGGCGGATGAGATACATCCGCCGCTCTCAGGTCAGAGACTTACTTCTGGAACGGCTTGTAGTAAGTCGCGATGCCCTTGTTGATCTCGGCAGCTGCCTGCTCAGGCGTCTGCTGGCCGGCGAGCATCTTCTGCACATTGGATTGCAGCAGCACCGAGCCGCTCGGCTCCTGATAGCGGAAGCGCACGAGCATCAGGTAGGACATGGAGTTCTCGGCGAGCTTCGCCACTTCCTGCGTGATCGGGTCCTCGATCTTGATGCCCTTGATCGGCGACAGGTTCTTCAGGGTGTTGGTGAAGGCCGTGCCGTATTCAGGCGTCGCGAGATAGCGCACGAACTTCAGAGCGGCGTCCTTCTTCTCGCTTTTCGCGTTCACCGCATAGCCGCCGTCATAGTAGGTCGCGACGAGCGCCTGGTCGCCTGCCTTCAGGACCGGCGCCGGGAACACGCCGAGATCGAGCGTGGGGTTCTGGTTCTTGAAATTCGCAACCTCATAGGAGCCGCCCGCGAACATGGCCGCGCGGCCCGCCACGAAGAGCTGCTGCGAGGACGGATAATCGACGCCGGTGAAGTTCGGCGAGAAGTACTGGCTGATGTCCTTCAGCTTGGCGAGAGCGTTGACGAAGCGCGGATCGGTGAAGTTCGCCTTGCCGGAGACGATGTCTTCCTCGAACTGCTTGCCGAGCATGGAGGACAAAAGACCGCCGACGATGGTCTCGTTCTGCCATGCGGTGGCCGTGCCGTTGGCAAACGGCGTGATGTTCTTGGCCTTCAGGGTCTGAGCGAGCGTCATCAACTCGTCCCAGGTCTTCGGCGGGTTCACGCCGTTATCCTTGAAGATCTTCTTGTTGTAGACGACGAGCTGCGCCTGCATGGCGAAGGGAACGGCATAAACCTTGCCGTCGGCGCGCAGCGTCTCGGCGGCGAGGGCTGCATCAGGGAAGTTCGCGAGCTCCGGCACGTTCTGCTTGTCGAGAGCGAGCAGGTAACCCGGGGTCGCGATCGTCTCCAGGTTGCCATAGGCGCGAACCTGGATCACGTCCGGCCCGCGGCCGGCGGCGAGCGCGGTGGAGAGGATGGTCTGGTAGTTCTCGGGCGCATAGGTCTCGAACTTGATCGAGATGTTCGGCTCCTTCGCCTGGAACTTCTTGATGGCGTCCTGGTAGAAGGCCTTGTCCTCCTGGCGCCAGCTCCAGAAGGTCAGCTCGGTCTGCTGGGCCATGGCGGCGGTGCCTGAGAACAGGATGGTGCCGGCGGCAACGCCCATCAGAATGCGTCGGGTCAGTGTCATTGTCGGTTCCCTCAGTGTTGAAATCCTAGAGCATCGGACCCAAAAGTGGGAACCACTTTTGGGGTTGATCCGATGCCCCTTTCTTGAAGAGCACATCGTGCGGAAAACCGGGTCCACTTTTCACCGACGTGGACCTTCGGTTCCGTACGATGCGCTAACCGCTTGTCTCGGCTGCGATCACGAGCACTGTCGCATCATCATGCGTTTTCACACGCGGATAATCTCCCGACCGGAGATCGCTGCGCTCCAGCGCCCGCAATTCGTCGATCAACTCCTCTCCCCTCCCCTTGGCCAGAGCGGCATGGAGGGATCGATCCGTGTAAGCTGAAAAGATATCCACGAGGCGCATGAAGCCGTCGGTCGCGAGCACGATCACCTCGCCCGCCTGTACCTGCGCCTCGAACCGCAGCTCACGTCCGGCCCAGGGCAGGGATGGGCTCACGACCCAATAGCCATCCGGCCGATTGAGCCTGGTGCGGTTCTCCAGAACCTGGCGCCTCACCGCCTCCGGCATCTGTCCCGGCTCGTGGCCTCCAGCCTCCAGAGCGGCGAGCGTCTTCCTCTCGAGGGGCTTCGCCCGCTCGTCCGTCCAGCGCACGATGCCCTGCTCCGCAGGCACGAGAGCCACCACGTCCCCAAGGAAGAAGCCCTCGACCATCAGATTTCCAGCTTCAGCCTCGCGAGCCTGAATCAAGGCCAGGCATGCCGAGGGAGCATGGTGAACATGGTGGCCGGGAAGATGGGCTGTGACAGCCTGGAACATGCCCCGAACCTCGGCTTCGAGCCGCCTCAGGTGGTCCGCTCCAGGGCGCTGCTCGCCTACCAATCTTTCCAGAGTCTCGCCGATGACGCCCGCGAGCCAAGCCGCATCGCTGCCCCCCTTGGTCAGCTGCTCCGTCGAAAGACCTGTGGCGCCATCGATGATCCAGGCCGAATGGCCGTGCAGGCCCAACCCGTCCTCATTGATACGGGAGCCGCTCAAGGATTGCCGGTACAAGGACCGGAAAAGGGTTCTAGGGCCAGTCAGGGTCACCCCTAACTGGTCTCATATTGGTCGCCCCGTGTCCATACTGGTCTTAAGGGCTGTTCACACCCCATAGGGTTAGAGGGGCAACCCGGTGTAGTTCTCGGCCAGGGACTTGGAGGCGGCCTCGGAGGAGACGAGATAGTCGAACTCCGTCCGCTGCATCCGACGGCCGAAGGTGTCGGTGTCGGGGAAGGTGTGGAGAATCGAAGTCATCCACCAGGAGAACCGCTCCGCCTTCCAGACCCGGGCCAACACCCGGGCCGAATAGCCGTCGATCCCGGCGGACGAGCGCTCCTGATAGAACTCGGTCAGCGCCTCGGCCAAGGCTCCGACATCGCTGGCGGCGAGGTTCAGCCCCTTGGCTCCCGTAGGCGGCACGATGTGAGCGGCATCGCCCGCCAGGAACAGGCGACCGAAACGAAGCGGCTCGGCCACGAAGCTGCGCAACGGCGCGATGGACTTCTCGATAGAGGGACCGGTGACGAGCTTTTCCGCCGTTTCTTCGTCAACGCGCCGACGCAGCTCATCCCAGAACCGGTCGTCGGACCAGTCTTCGACTCGTTCGCCGGAGGGAACCTGCACATAATAGCGGCTGCGGCTGGGAGACCGCATGGAGCAGAGAGCAAATCCCCGCGCGTGGTGAGCATAGATCAGTTCGTCCGCCACGGGCGGGCGATCCACCAGAACACCGAGCCAGCCAAAGGGATAAACACGCTCATACGTCGTCAGCGACCCCGCCGGAACGCTGGCGCGACACACGCCATGAAAGCCGTCGCATCCGGCAACGAAATCGCAGGCGATTTCCTGCGTAACGTCGTCCTTCACGAAACGGACCTTCGGTTTGTCCGTGTCGAAGTCGTGAATCGTGACGTCACCGGCCTCGTAGATGGAAACCTCTCCGGACGCATCGCGCGCATGCATGAGATCGCGTGTCACTTCCGTCTGGCCGTAAACCGTGACTGTCCGCCCGATCAGCTCGCGGAAGTTGAAGCGGTGCTTGTCACCATCGAAGCAGAATTCGACACCATCATGCACAAGGCCATCGGCATGCATGCGCTCGCTGACCCCTGCCTTTTCCAGAAGCTCGACGGTGCCCTGCTCCAGCACTCCGGCCCGGATACGGCCGAGCACGTAGTCCCGGCTGCGCCGCTCGACGATGATCGTCTCAATCCCCGCTTCATGCAGAAGCTGCCCGAGCAGAAGCCCCGCGGGGCCTGCGCCGATGATCGCAACCTTGGTGCGCATTGTCGTTTCCTCCTGCATGACGTCGTGTGCGACGCCCCTTGTTCGTTCTTGCTCGTCCCCTGCCCCTCAGACCGCGCATCTCAGGAAGCGAACCGCCCCTTGGTTTGCGGCGTTCACCGGAAAAGGAGATGATGCGATGGCTGAAGACAGGAAAAATCCTGGTGATGAAGATGCACCTGGCACCAAGCAAACGGGTGAAAACATCTGCCCCACCTGCAGCGGCTCCGGCCAGTTGAACCAGAGGCCTTGTCCTGATTGCGGGGGAAGCGGCAGAGTGACGGTCATCGTCGGCGATGCCTAATGCTCAGCGTTTGCTGACGGCGAAAAGCTCATGGTGCTGACGAGCGCCTGCGCCTTGTTCAAACCGGCGGCTGTTGCCATCACCATCTGAGGCAGCACGATCCATTCCAGGGCCCACGCGGCGCCCGAGCGCTCATTCTCATGCACGAGCGCCTGATGCAGCGTGCCGAGCAGGCCAGCATTGTAGCGCGCCAAGGTGACGAGCAGCTCGGCCTGCACCGGATTGGACTTGTGCGGCATGGCGGAAGACCCGCCGCCGGAAGCAAGGCGCACTTCGCCGACCTCGTTCTGCACCATCAGGGCGACATCCTGCCCGATCTTGCCGAGGGTTCCCGACAGAAGCGAGAGAAAGGCCGCGAACTCGCCGATGCGGTCCCGTTGCGAGTGCCAGGACGGTGCATAGCCAAGACCTAAAGTCTCAGCCATGGCATCGGCGACTGCATCGCCATGATCCTTCATCTCGCCGCGCGTACCGATGGGGCCGCCGAGCTGAACCACGAGAAGGCGCGGCGCGAGATTGTCGAGACTCTCGGCGTGCCGTTCCAGCGGCTGCAGCCATGTATTGATCTTGTGCCCGGCAGTGAAAGGCAGCGCACGCTGCATGCGCGTATGAGCCATCAGCTTCACCGCACCATCCCGCGCACGCAAATTGCGAAGAGCTGAGACCAGTTCAGTGATACGGTTTCCGAGAATCTCGATGATGCTCTTCAGTCGAACAATAAGCGCCGTGTCGATGATGTCCTGGCTGGTCGCGCCGAGATGGACAGCCTTGGCGTGAGGCTCCCCGACAGCAGCCCGGAGTTGCTTGACGAGTTCAGGAACAACAACACCATCCTGAGCAAGCCCCTCCGCCAGTTTCGGCCAGTCGGGACGGAACGAATGGCTGGCCTCCGTGATCCTTTGCGCGGCTTCCTCATCGATCAACCCGACTTGAGCCTGAGCCCTCGCGAGTGCGGCTTCGACTTCGAGCATCGCCGAGAGTTCGGCTTCGTTGGAGAAGATAGCCCCCACGGCCTCATCGCCAACGAGAGTCTGCAGCAAGGAAAAGGGAAATGCCTGCATGGCGAAGCTCCTCAGCAATCAGACCGCCTCAAGGGCAATCGCGATGCCCTGCCCCACGCCGACGCACATGGTGGCGAGCGCACGCTTCTTAGCCATGAGCTTCAGCTCCAGCGCCGCCGTGCCGGTGATGCGAGCCCCCGACATGCCGAGCGGATGACCGAGCGCAATCGCACCACCGTTCGGATTGACGTGCTCCGCATCCTCCGGGATGCCGAGCTCGCGCAGCACGGCAATCCCCTGGCTCGCGAAGGCCTCGTTCAGTTCCACCACATCGAAATCCGTGGGCTTCAGCCCAAGCCGCGCACACAGCTTGCGCGTGGCCGGCACCGGGCCGATGCCCATGATGCGCGGCGGCACGCCCGCCGCGGCTCCGCCGATCACCCGGGCAATCGGCTCGAGGCCATATTTCCGCACGGCCTCCTCCGAGGCGATGATGAGGGCCGCCGCGCCGTCGTTCACGCCGGAGGCGTTGCCGGCCGTGACCGTGCCGTCCTTGCGGAACGGCGTCGGCAGCTTGGCGAGCTGTTCCAGGGTGGTGTCGCCGCGCGGATGCTCGTCCTTGTCCACCACCACCGGGTCGCCCTTGCGGCGCGGGATCGTCACCGGCACGACCTCCTGCGCGAAACGCCCCTTTTCCTGCGCGGCGGCCGCCTTCGCTTGAGAGCGCAAGGCGAAGGAATCCTGATCCGCGCGGGAGACGCGATAATCCTCGGCCACGTTCTCGCCGGTCTCGGGCATTGAGTCGACACCGTATTGTTGCTTCATCAGCGGGTTGATGAAGCGCCAGCCGATTGTGGTATCGTAGATCTCGGCAGCACGGGAGAACGCCGACTCCGCCTTGGGCATGACGAAGGGGGCGCGCGACATGGATTCGATCCCGCCCGCGATCATCAGATCCGCCTCGCCGGCCTTGATAGCGCGCGCTGCGGTGATCACCGCATCCATCCCTGAGCCACAGAGGCGGTTGATGGTCGTGCCAGCCACGGAACCGGGCAGCCCTGCCAGCAGCAGCGCCATGCGGGCGACATTGCGGTTGTCCTCGCCAGCCTGGTTGGCGCAGCCAAAGATCACGTCATCGACGGCCTCGAAGTCGATCCCAGCATGGCGCTCCATCAGGCTTTTAAGCGGAATGGCCGCGAGATCGTCGGCACGGATGCTCGACAGAGCACCGCCATAGCGGCCGATGGGCGTGCGTACATAAGCGCAGATGTAGGCCTCACGCATTGTCAGCTCCCCTTCCTGCCGCCATGGGCCCGTTCGGTTCGCGCCTGGAGCTCGCGCAAGGTGGTGAGCTCGAGTTCAGTGGGCGGCGGCGTCTCTTCGAGCCGCTCGGAGAAGCGTACCTTCCAGCCGCAGGTGTCCTGCACCTGTTCGCGCGTCACGCCCGGATGCATGGAGACGACCGTGAATTCCTTGGTCTCCGGATCGGGCTTCCAGAGCGCGAGATCGGTGATCAACAGCGTCGGTCCCTCGGTGGTGATGCCGAGACGCTGGCGGTGATTCCCACCCTCGCCATGGCCGAAGGAGGTGTAGAAATCGATTGTCTCCACCATGCCGCGCGTGGCCTGCTTCATGGTGATGAACACTTGTTTGCAGGAGGTCGCGATCTCGGGCGCGCCGCCGCCGCCGGGCAGGCGCACCCTGGGCTTGTGATAATCACCGATCACGGTGGTGTTGATGTTGCCGAAGCGGTCGAGCTGGGCAGCCCCCAGGAAGCCGATGGAGATGCGCCCGCCCTGCAGCCAGTAGCGGAACATCTCCGGCACCGAGACGGTGGTGAGCGCCGTCTCGCACAGCTCGCCGTCACCGATGGACAACGGCAAAACATTCGGCGCGGTGCCGATAGTGCCGCTTTCATAGATCAGGGTGATGTCCGGCGCATGGGTGAGACGGGCCACATTGCAGGCCGCCGACGGCGCACCAATACCGACGAAGCACACATCGTCGTTGGACAGAGCGCGTGCCGCCGCAATCGTCATCATCTCGTTCGGCGTGAAATCGGAGATCGTCGTCATGCTCACAGCCCTTTCACGCGCTCGGCGAAGGCTTCAGGGCCTGCCTCGAGAACATTCTTCCTCATCCATGTCATGAAGAGATCGCGGTCGGCCGACACCTTGTCCCATTCGAGATAGGCCGCATTGTCGCGCTCGTAGTAACCATGGGTATAGGACGGGTGCGCTCCTCCCGGCACATGGGCGATGGATGTGATCGTCCAATGAGGCAGCACGCAGAGGTTGGGGTGCAGATCGTCGAAGTCGTCCACGATCTCCTCCACCGTCACCACGGCGCGCCTGGAGGCCAGCACCACCTCCTTCTGCACGCCGATGATGCCCTCGACCAGCACGTCGCCACGCTTGCTCGCCTTCTGCGCATGGATGAAAGCGACATCGGGACGATGCGCCGGCACAGCGGCGAGTTCCTCGCCCGTGAACGGACAAGTGATGCTGCGGATCTCAGGGTTCACGTCCTTGAGTCCTGCGCCGCGATAGCCGCGGAAGATGGCGCAGGGCAGCCCGGCGGCTCCCGCTTCATAGGCATTCGCCATGGCTGCGTGACTGTGCTCCACCGTCTCGATGGAACGCGGCCAGCCGTTCTCGATGGCGTCGCGCATGCGGCGCAGCAGACCGACACCCGGATTGCCGGCATAGGAGAAGACAACCTTCCTCACGAGGCCCATGCCGATCATCTGGTCATAGATGATGTCGGGCGTCATGCGGATCAGCGTGAGATCCTTGCGCCCCTGGCGGATCGCCTCATGGGCGGCCGCATGAGGAATGAGATGGGTGAACCCCTCGAAAGCGACGGTATCCCCATCCCTGAGGTTGTCCCTGACAGCGTCGTGAAGGCTTTGAAACTTGGCCATGCTGCTCACAATCAGATATCGAAAAACACGGTTTCCTTCTCACCCTGCAGATGGATGTCGAAGGTATAGGTCGGCACGCCGTTCTCCTCGCCGC
>NZ_QDAH01000004.1 GCF_003075415.1 Microvirga sp. KLBC 81 | reverse complement strand
GAGGGTCACACCGCATTCCGTCCGCACACCACCCCATTGGATCATCAAAGCGTGCCAATCAGCCTGTTTCCACACAGGCTCGAGCGGTAAGCGGACCAAAGCGCTATGTCTGAGAAGTGCCATTGGCAGACCTTTACTGCCTTCCTAGCGCGACGTCTGTTTTGGTTGGGTTGGCTCTGTGTTCCTCGCGGTGCCCTGCTATCTCTTAACCCTGCCATCGTTGGAAGTCGCACGCTCCGGATCCTCACAATCGCGAAGGAGCGACAAGACATGTGCGGATGCTCAACCCATCAGGCCAACAATGCCGAAGGGGCCGTGCCGAGCGAGGGATGCCGGCGGGCTGACCCTGCGGATCGAGGACATGACCTGCGGCCATTGCGCCGGCACGATCAAGAGAGCCGTCGAGTCGGCCTTGCCGGGAATCCGGGTCGATGCGGATCCTGCCTCGAAGCCGGAGTCGGTCCGGGGCACGGCCGACCTGTCGGCGGTGATCCGAGGCAGCCTGAACGGTACCATCGCCAAGGCGTCCAGGAAGGTCGCACGCTGCCGGGACCACCTTGTCGAAGCAGTCCGTTCGTGACACACATGCGCTTCTGACGACGGGAGTTCACCCTTGCGGCTGATGGGCCTCATCATCGCTGTTCTGCTTGCGGTCACCGCGGGAATCCTTGTGATTTCCACGCCGCATGCGGCTACGACGGGCGATGAGCTCGCTCTGGCACCAGCCTTTGAAGAGCACGCTCGCGAAGGCTACATGCACCCAGATTCGGCTCACGGGCACAACGTCCAGTCCCCCGGGCATGACCATGCCTCCGCAGAGGAAGACTGCGGCGACCCCGCCTCAGGCACTCACGGCAAGGGAGGAATGGATTGCTGTGGCACGGGTGCCTGCCATGCCGTCCAAGCCCTCGCGGCTCCTATGCTCCATGCGCCTTGTGCCTCGGCCGTTGTGCTCGCCCTGTTTGGCGACGAACAGGTCGAGAGCCTCGTCCCGGAGGGCCTCGACAGGCCGCCACGAACCATCTGAGCCTGGCGCGGGCGGCATACGCCCGCACGAACAGGCGCACCCGTTCGCATGAACGGGTCGCGACCGACCTGGAGCTCGAACCGGACCTTCCCCACCTCGCAATCGGAATCAGGCCTGAGGCATGCACGAATCTTCGCGCAGCACCGACCGCCGAATTGCGACCATGACATGGGACACCCGGAAGGGACATCATCATGAAGCCCATTTCCCTCGTGGCCCTCACGCTCGCCCTCGGCGCCTGCGTCCCGGGCTCCCCTCCCGCTTACCTGGCGGCTCCCGCCGAGCCCTCCGTTGGCGTGCGAAGCCCGGGCTACGCCTCGGTGACCGCGGGCGTGCGCGGCTACGACGTCGTCGAGCCGCTCGACTGGCGCGAGCTCAACCGCCGCGTCGCGCCCGGGGCCGATGCGGAGCGCGGCGACTCGGACGATGCCGCCCGACGGGGACGGTGAGCCGTGCCCGAAACCAGCAAGACATCAGCCGCCCGGGGGCGGCGCGGCAACACGCGCAAGGAAGGCACCGCAATGAACCAACAAGAGCGCACAAGGGGATCGACAGCACGGCTGGGGCTGCTCGCGGGCGTCGCCCTCAGCCTGGTCCTCGGCGGCTGCGTCTCGTTCTCGGCCGACGGCGGCTTGTCGACCGCGCAGACGCTCGCCTATGCCGAGCTCGGCAAGGACGTGGTCAAGGTCGGCAGCGAGGCCGCGGCCCTGGCTATCCAGCAGCGGGTCGAGGACCTGCTGAAGCGTCCGCTCACGCCCGACAGCGCCGTCCAGATCGCGCTGCTGAAGAACCGTGGCCTGCAGGCCGCATTCAACGACCTCGGGGTGTCGGAAGCCGAATACATCCAGACGAGCCTGCCCCCGAACCCGACGGTCGCCCTGTCTCGTCTCGGCGGCAGCCTGGAGCTGGAGATCGAGCGCCAGATCGTGATCGGGCTGTTCGAGCTCGCCACCCTGCCGGCCCGGACGGCCATCGCCGAGCAGCGCTTCCGCGCCGCCCAGTTCCGCGCCGCCGAGGCCGTGCTGCGGCTCGCCGCCGAGACGCGCCGGGAATACTACCGGGCGATTGCGGTCAACCAGCAGGTCGCCTTCATGCAGCAGGCCCTCGGGACCGCCGAGACCGCCTCGGAATTGGCCACGCAGCTCGGCGAGAGCGGCGCCCTCAACAAGCTGGAGCAGGCCAGCGAGCACGCCTTCTACCAGGAACTGGGGGCTCAGCTCGCCCGCTCCCGGATCGAGCAGAAGGTCGCCCGCGAGCGCCTGATCCGGCAGCTCGGGCTGTGGGGCCGCGACATCGACTTCCGCCTGCCGAACTCGCTGCCGCCGCTGCCGGCCCGCATCGCCTCGGCCCAGGACATCGAGCGCCGGGCCCTGGAAGGCCGTGTCGACCTCCAGGCGCTGCGCCATGACCTGAACGCGGTGGCGGGGCAGCACGGCCTGGCCAACGCCACCCGCTTCGTCACCGACATCGAGCTTGCCGGCCTCTCCAGCTACGAACGCGCCAAGTCCGTCACGGAGGAGCACGGCGAGGTCGAGGTCGAGAAGGAGAAGGTGAACCGGCGCGGGCTCGAGGTCGAGTTCACGATCCCGATCTTCGACTTCGGGGCCGTGGGCGTCCGCAACGCCCAGGAAACCTACATGGCGGCCGCCAACCGTCTCGCCGAGCGGGCGGTGAACGTGCGCTCCGAGGCGCGCGAGGCCTACCTGCGCTACCGCGGCAACTACGACCTCGCCCGTCACTACCAGAGCCGGGTCCTGCCCCTGCAGAAGCGGATCCAGGACGAGGCGACCCTGCAATACAGCGGCATGCTCGTCGACGTGAGCCAGCTCATCCTCGACGCCCGCGCCCGCATTCTCAGCAACGTCGATGCCATCAACGCCCGCCGCGACTTCTGGATCGCCGCGACCGACCTCAAGGCCGCCCTCGTGGGCGGCGGAGTCGGCGGCGGCGACGGCGGCGGGGAAGTCACCACAGCCGCGGCCGGCGCGGGAGCCGGTGGCGGACACTGACCAGGGAGAGACAGCAATGACCGATCTATCGCGCAGAGGGTTTCTTGGCGCCGGAGGCTTCGTGCTCGCCGGTGCCTCGATGGTCAGCGGGCGCGTCCAGGCCGCGAGCCTGCCCGAGGCGCCCACGATGTCGTCGGCGGCGACGCAGGCGCCTCTGATGCCTGTGTCGGGACCTGATTACCAGCCGGTCGTCACCCTCAACGGCTGGAGCTTGCCCTGGCGGCAGAACGGCGACTGGAAGGAGTTCCACCTCGTGGCCGAGCCGGTGGTGCGCGAGCTCGCGCCCGGCATGAAGGCGCATCTGTGGGGCTACAACGGCCAGTCCCCCGGACCGACCATCGAGGCGGTCGAAGGCGACAAGGTGCGCATCTTCGTCACCAACAAGCTGCCGGAGAACACGGCGGTGCACTGGCACGGCCAGCGTCTTCCCAATGGCATGGACGGCGTGGGCGGCCTCACCCAACCGCACATCCCGCCGGGCAAGACCTTCGTCTATGAGTTCCAGCTCAGGCGCTCCGGCACCTTCATGTACCACCCGCATTCCGACGAGATGGTGCAGATGGCCATGGGCATGATGGGTCTCTTCATCGTGCATCCGAGGGATCCGGCCTTCCGGCGCGTCGACCGCGACTTCGTGTTCCTGCTCAACGCCTTCGACATCGAGCCTGGCGCCTACGTGCCGAAGGTCAACGAGATGACTGACTTCAACCTCTGGTGCTGGAACACCCGCGCATTCCCGGGCATCGATCCGTTCGTGGTCGCCAAGAACGACAAGGTGCGGATCCGCTTCGGTAATCTCACCATGACGAACCACCCGATCCACATGCACGGCTACGAGTTCAAGGTCTCGGGCACGGACGGCGGATGGGTGCCAGAGGACGCGGCTTGGCCCGAGGTCTCCATCGATGTGGCCGTCGGGCAGATGCGCTCGTTCGATTTCGTCGCGGACGAGGAGGGGGACTGGGCGATCCATTGCCACAAGTCGCACCACACCATGAACGCCATGGGGCACGAGGTGAGGAACTATATCGGCGTGAACATGAAGCGCACGGCGGCGGCCATCAAGAAGGTGGTGCCCGACTACATGCCGATGGGATCCAACGGCATGGGCGAGATGGGGTCGATGGAGATGCCGCTGCCCGACAACACCCTGCCGATGATGACGGGCTTTGCCCAGTTCGGCCCAGTCGAGATGGGCGGCATGTTCTCGGTCGTGAAGGTGCGAGAAGGCTTGGCGAAAAACGACTACAAGGATCCGGGCTGGTTCAAGCATCCCGAAGGCACCGTCGCCTACGAGTGGAAAGGCGAGAAGCTTGCCGAGCCCGCCCGCGCCAAGTCGCCGGACAGTGGCGTGAAGGCGACGGAGTTCCGCGCCGTCGACTCGCGCAAGCGACAGAGCTCCGCGAGTGCCGGCGGCCACGACAATCACTGATCTCAACGAGAACCGATGCCAAAGGAGCAATCGATGAAGCTTCGTCTATCCACTCTCATGGGGGCCGCTGCGGCGCTGGCGCTGTCGACCACGCTGGCTCTTGCAGGACCCGGTGAGGCCGGCCACAGCCACAGGTCCTTCGCGGCCGGTGAGCCGGGCGACCCGAAGAAGCCGGTCGCCCGTACCATCGAGGTCACCATGAAGGAGACCGAGGATGCGAAGATGCTCTTCGAGCCGAACAAGGTCGAGATCAAGCGCGGCGAGCAGGTGAAGTTCGTGCTCAAGAACCACGGCCAGGTGGATCACGAGTTCATGCTCGACTCGGTCGAGAACAACGCCAAGCACAAGATCCAGATGCAGAAGAACCCGGACATGGAGCACGACGACCCGAACGGGAAGCGGCTCGCGCCGAGCGGCGCCAAGGAGATCGTCTGGCGCTTCACGAAGGCCGGGACTTTTGAGTTCGCCTGCCTGATCCCGGGCCATTACGAGTCCGGCATGAAAGGCACCGTCGTCGTCAAGTGACGACGCAATCCTCCCTCACCGCACGTAACAGGAGTATTCGATGAAGCACATTGCCATCAGCCTGATCGCCACCCTGAGCCTCTCCGGGGCCGCCCTCGCGCAGAACCTGCCGATGGTCTCCGGCACCGTCGAGAAGGTCGACACCGCACAGGGCAAGATCACGATTGATCACGGCCCTATCCCGAACCTGAACATGGACGCGATGACGATGGTGTTCCGGACACAGGATCCTGCGGTCCTGAAAGGCGTGAAGGCGGGCGAAAGGATCCGCTTCCAAGCCGACCGCGTGAACGGCCAGATCAGCGTCGTCAGGATTCAAAAGGGGAAATGAGCATATCGGCAGCCGCGATTGCCTCATCTCAATGCCGCACCGCGGGGGCCGCCGGTACCATGACGCTTCGGCCCGCTTGACCTTGCCACCACTGGAAGGCCGAGCATTCATTCCGCCGCAAGAAGGTGAGACCTGCCATGACCGACAACCGCACTGCCGACCACCACTTCCACGCGGGGCATGACCACCATCATGCCCACCATATGCACGGTCATGAGCATCATCCCGAGCCCGCGGCCGACGCCGGGAACGTGAAGGACCCCGTGTGCGGAATGATGGTCGATCCGCACACGACCGAGCACCGGGCGCAGTATCAGGGCAAGTCCTATTATTTCTGCTCCTCCGGCTGCCAGTCGAAGTTCATGGCCGAGCCTGCGAGGTACGTCGAGCCGGCAACGGCCCGGAAGGCTGAACCCATTCCCGAGGGCACGATCTATACCTGCCCGATGCACCCGCAGATCCGTCAGTTGGGTCCAGGCTCGTGCCCGATCTGCGGCATGGAGCTCGAACCCGTGATTGCGACCGCCGAGACGGGCCCCAGCCACGAACTCGTTGACATGAAGCGCCGCTTCTGGATCGGTCTCGTTCTGACCCTGCCCGTGGTGGCCTTGGAAATGGGAGGCCACCTGACCGGCCTGAGTCATTACCTCAGCCAGCAGACCTCGAACTGGATCCAAATGCTCTTAGGCACCCCGGTCGTGCTGTGGGCGGGCTGGCCCTTCTTCGTCCGTGGCTGGCAGTCGCTGGTCACGCGCAACCTGAACATGTTCACGCTCATCGCCATGGGAATCGGCGTGGCGTGGATCTACAGCGTGGTCGCGACGCTGGCGCCCGAGATTTTCCCCGCCGCTTTCCGCGGTCACGACGGTGCCGTAGCGGTTTACTTTGAGGCTGCAGCTGTCATCACGGTTCTCGTCCTGCTGGGGCAGGTTCTTGAACTGCGCGCCCGCGAGACTACCAGTGGGGCGATCCGCGCCCTGCTCGATCTCGCGCCCAAGACCGCACGGAAGATCCTGTCTGACGGATCCGAGCAGGAGGTCCAACTCGACACCGTACAGGTGGGCGACCGCCTGCGCGTGCGCCCGGGTGAGAAGGTGCCGGTGGACGGGGCCGTCCTCGAAGGGCGCAGCGCAGTGGACGAGTCCATGGTCACCGGTGAATCCATGCCCGTGACCAAGGAGGTCGGCGCGAAGGTGATCGGCGGCACGATGAACCAGTCGGGCGCCCTCGTCATCGAGGCCCAGAAGGTCGGGCGCGACACGATGCTCTCGCAGATCGTGCAGCTCGTGGCCGAGGCGCAGCGCAGTCGTGCCCCGATCCAGCGCCTCGCCGATCAGGTCTCGGGCTATTTCGTGCCCGCTGTCATCGGCGTCGCCATCGTGGCTTTCGTAGCTTGGGCGATCTGGGGGCCCGAGCCACGCTTCTCCTACGGCCTCGTGGCGGCCGTGGCGGTACTGATCATCGCCTGCCCGTGCGCGCTCGGCCTCGCCACGCCGATGTCGATCATGGTCGGCGTCGGGCGCGGCGCTCAAGCGGGCGTGCTGATCAAGAACGCCGAGGCCCTGGAGCACATGGAGAAGGTCGACACCCTCGTCGTCGACAAGACGGGGACGCTGACCGAAGGCAAGCCGGCGGTCACCGCCGTCCTGCCGGCCCCGGGCTTCACCGAGGCCGAGGTGCTGCGCCTCTCCGCCAGCGTCGAGCGAGCGAGCGAGCATCCGCTGGCTGTCGCCATTGTCACCGCTGCTGAAAAGCAGAACATCGCAACCGCCCCGGTCACGGACTTCGACTCGCCCACCGGCAAGGGTGCGCTCGGCACCGTCGAAGGTCGGCGCATCGTGCTCGGCAACAAAGCCTTTCTGGCCGAGCACGGCATCGACGTTGGCCCCCTGGCGGAGCAGGCCGACAGGCTGCGCGAGGACGGCGCGACTGCGATCTTCGTCGGCGTCGACGGGCAGGTGGCCGGCGCCATTGCCATCGCAGACCCCGTGAAGGATTCGACACCGGAGGCGCTCGCGGGCCTCAAGGCCGAGGGTGTGCGCGTCGTGATGCTCACCGGCGACAACTGGACCACAGCAAAAGCCGTCGCCAAGCGCCTTGGCATCAAGGACGTTGAGGCGGAGGTTCTACCCGATCAGAAGAGTGCCGTGGTTCAACGGTACAAAGCTTCCGGCGGCGTGGTCGCCATGGCAGGCGACGGCGTGAACGATGCTCCGGCGCTGGCGGCAGCCGATGTCGGCATCGCCATGGGCACGGGCACCGATGTCGCGATGGAAAGCGCGGGCGTGACCCTGCTGAAAGGTGACCTGACCGGCATCGTGCGCGCACGCCGGCTCTCCGCGGCGACCATGCGCAACATCCGCCAGAACCTGTTCTTCGCCTTCATCTACAACGCGCTCGGCGTGCCGGTGGCGGCAGGGGTGCTCTATCCGATCTTCGGCATCCTGCTCTCACCGATCATCGCGGCCGCCGCCATGGCCCTGTCGTCAGTGAGCGTGATCGGCAACGCCATCCGCCTGCGCACGGTCGAACTTTGAGCCCTGGAGGGACAAGCCTTGGTCTTGGCCTGCCTCTCAGGAGCTACGGATCACGGTCTCCGCCTTTGAGGGAAACCAAGGCGGGCGCCACACAGCGGGTCCAAGCTCAGGCTTGTCGAGGTCGGGAGGCCGCCATGAGCGCCACAGACACCCCTCCACACGTTTCCCCCGCGCCGCCAAAGAGCTGGCGCAGGGCTTTGGTCGGCACTCCGCTGGGCCGGGCCGTCACGCTCACCGCGCTCGGCGTCTACCTGTTCGTGAACCACACGGGCCACATCCTGACCGCCCTTCCCTACCTACTGCTCTTGGCCTGCCCGCTGATGCACCTGTTCCTGCACGGGGGCGATGGCCATCATCACGGAAATCGCAAGTGATCACCGCCAAGCCCGAATGCCTGCGGCCAACCGGGTTCAGGTTGGGCATGGGTTCTGCCATTCTTGGCATTGGGCTCGGGATGTGATGGTTGCTTCAATCTACGATCAAACCTGCCTTTGCGGCATGAGTTCATGGGACTGCTTTGGATCAAACGCAATCTTTAAGCGCGACCACGTAAAGGTTCGCTCATCTCGCAAGCGCAGATGTTCGGCTTACTTCCGAGAAGTGCCATGATTGGACATTCGGGGAGCCTACGGACCAAGCTCTCGTGAATCCCGAGAATAGGAATGAGGTCTACGAGGATTGCTTTACGAAACCAATAACGACCGCTGCGCTTGGGAATGGACATGCCAGGCTCCCAAATCGACCTGCCGGGCACGCCGATCACTGCGACCGGGACCTGTGACAGGATGCGCGTAATGCGCACCGTCAATTCCAGCAAAATCAAGGGATTAGGAATGGCGGAGACGGAGGGATTCGAACCCTCGATACCCTTTTGGGGTATGCTCATTTAGCAAACGAGTGCCTTCAGCCTCTCGGCCACGTCTCCGTTCGCGATCAGCGGGGTCGTAACCCTGCTTCGCACCGGTGGCGCAATAGACGCGAACAGCCGCCCTTCGTCAAGGCCAAAAAGCGTCCCGAGGTCGTGCAAAACTGATCTTGAAACTGGGTCCTCCCCCTCCCCTGTGATACGAGGTGGCACAGACAGAGAGAGAGGAGACCCAAGTGGCAGACATCAAGCGGATTGGCGTTGCCGCCCGTTACAGTGATGTCGTGATTCACGGCAACACGGCCTATTTCTCCGGCTATGTGCCCGAGGAGAGCCTGGGCCAGTCGGTGACCGGGCAGACCCGGGACGTCCTGGCGCAGATCGAGCAGTCACTGACCGAGATCGGCAGCGACAAGACCAAGCTCCTGCAGGCCACGATCTGGCTGACCGATATGGCCTCCTATGACGAGATGAATGCGGTCTGGGACGCCTGGGTGACTCCAGGACACACACCCGCCCGGGCCTGTGTCCAGGCCCGCCTTGCTGATCCGGGTTACGCCCTGGAGATCCAGGTCATCGCTGCGCTTTAGTGCCACCGCAGAGGCGCTCAGGCGGGTTCGACCTTGTTGGCCTTGGCCTGGGCGTTCAGACGCTTTCTCTCATAGTGCTTCGCCAGACGGAGGTGGCGCCAGATGGCGTAGTTCATGGCGATCAGAAAGCCATAGGTGCCCCGCAGGAAGTGAAGCCGCCCGAAATAAGCTTTGATGAAGGCTGCGGGGAACTCGATATACACCCGCCAGGTCGCAATGGAGATCCCTCTCATCTCGAGATCGATGGCAAGCTGATCCGTATACACGTTCAGCTTCGCGATCTGGTCGCCGAGCGATCGGATCGACCGATGGTGAACAAGCCCCTTGAGCATTCCGACCTTCGTCCCAGGCTTCAAATCTACCCGGTCGTGGACCAGGGAGGACGAATAGCGGCCCGCATCCCTGCGATAGAGCCGTACGGGTGCGATGCGATAGGCAAACGGGTGCGGCTCCGCCTCACCGGGATAGGTCTCCGCGATCTGGATGCCATAGGCCTGGCATGGCGGTTCCCCATGGGCAAAAAGGGCTTTGATCTCCTCATGGAGAGCAAGCGAAAGCTCCTCGTCCGCATCGAGATTGAGAAGCCATTCGTGACGGCACTGGTCCTCGCCGAAGCGCTTCTGCGGGCCGTACCCGGGCCACGGATTGAAGACCACTCGAGCGCCGAGTTCCTCCGCAACCGCCTGGGTGCCGTCCGTCGAGCCTGAATCGATGACGATCAGATCATCCGTCAGGTCTCGAACGGCCTGTATAGTCGCTCCGATCCGGTCGGCCTCGTCCTTGGCAATGATGAAGACGGAAATTGGAACCATGACAATGGCACCTAGCGCATCGTGCGGAAAAATGGACCCGGTCTTCCGCCCCCAACGATGCGCCGTTTAAAAAGGGAGCATTTTCCGGCGAAGTGGATCCGGTTCGCCGTTCGAAAATGCGGCAGAACAAGGAAGAGAGCCGAGTCCCCGCAAGTGGAAACGGCTCTACAGCCTCGGACGTGAAAAGTGGATTTGCACTTTTGGGACCCATCCGATGCTTTCTCCTTGAATGAGAGCATCGTTGAGAGCGGAAAACCGGATCCACTTTTCCGCACGATGCTCTAGCCTCCTCATCGGGGAGGACAAGAGGTGCCAAGCCCCTCACCTTGGCTTTACACCTTCCTTTGATTTCAGGCCATGTGCCTCAATCCCTCCGCCTCCATTGCCTTGCGGACCATGGGACGGTTCGAAACTTTCTGCATGAAAGCCTGAACGGCGACGTATTCCGATAGGTCGATTCTGTGGAATCGAGTCCAGTTCAGGATGGTGAAGCAATAGGCATCCGCGACCGTGAACTCATCGCCCACGAGATAGGAGCGCCCCGCAAGGCAGCTGTCGAGATAGGAGAGCCGGCGCTGTAGATATTGGACGGCAAGACGCCGGGCAGCATCGGGCATGAGGCCGTCCCACAAGAGATCGAACCCCTTACGGAGTTCGGTGCCGATGAAGCCCACCCATTCCTGAACACGGTAGCGCTCCATCGAACCCGATTTCGGCAGGAGGCGACGATCCGGTACGTGGTCGGCGAGATATTCCAGAATGGCGGAAACCTCCGTCAGCACCTCTCCATCCTGCAGGGCGAGCGCAGGTACGCTGCCTTTGGGATTGATTTTGCCGAAGCGGCGCCCTGAGGCGGTCGTCTGCGTATTCAGATCAACCCGATCGAACTCGATCTCAAGACCCGCTTCATGGGCCACGATGTGAGGCGCAAGCGAGCATGCGCCGGGGCTGTAATAGAGCTTCATCATCGAAATCCTTCATTCCCAGCCCCAACGGGAAATCGAACCCCAAACTCAACGCAATGTCATAGTAATGCGACAGCCCGGCCGAATTTCAAGGCTTGGCCGCTCATCTTCCAGCATCAATTCAATCCGATACCGGATTTCGGCTTGAGGAGAGGAGTTCACCCTCAGGCGCATGCCGATGGCCTGCGCCCGTAGCTCTCGCATGGCTGCGCACGCGCAGTTCGGCGAGCAGCGGAAAGTGATCGGACGCCACGCGCGTAAGCGCGTTCCGCACCGGTGCTGCATTCATCACCTCGATGGACCTCGTGACGAACACATGGTCAAGGCGTAGCACAGGCGCGCGTGTATGGAAGGTCGGCTGAGGCTCGCCATGGGAGTTGGAGAGCTGCGCATCCCTTAAGCGATTGGCGATCATGCGGTAGGAGCGCGAATAAGGCGGAGCGTTGAAGTCACCAAGCAGGATAGCGGGATCGGCGCATTCCGGGTGGCCCATCCAGTCGGACCCCACGAGCGCGGAGGCCTGCGCCCGTCGCTCGCCGGAGCGTAGCGACAAATGGGCGTTGATGACGTTCACCTTGTGCCCATCGATCTCCGTACGCACCCAAAGAGCGCTGCGTTTCTCGAAGGACGGCTTCGTCGATTGCGTCGGCAGGCGGCCCGATTTCACCAGATAGGCAGGGTGTTTGGTGAGAACGGCAATGCCGTATTGCTCGCCTAGAATGCGGATCGTGGGCTGGAAATGGAGATCCATACCGAGCTTGTCCGCGACGGTCGCAGCCTGATCGATCTCCCCTGCCTTCGTGCGCCCGACCCGCACCTCCTGGAGCGCGACAATATCGGCCTCGCAAGCGGCAATGACCTCGGCAATTCGTGTCGGCGAGATTTTCCGGTCGGTGCCCAGCCAGCGGTGAACGTTGTAGGTGAGGATCCGAAAAAGACGTCCGTGTTTATCGCTGTGCGTCAAAGGTCAGTACCGGTCGAAGAATGGTGAAGATGAACATGCATGGGCTTCAAACGGAGCATGCGGTGACGTCTCGATTCGCGACCTATGCTGCAAACGTGTCGGATCAATGACCCATCATCGACCAGAGTTCCGGACAAACGCAACCGCAAAAGGCGGCTTGACCATCCCATGATTGGAAGGTTTACACCCTGACCCCATATGATGAATCGGGAGATTCAAGATGGCTGCCACCAACCGTTCCGCCGCGGCGGAGAGCTTCGATATTCCGGTCCAGGGGATGAGCTGCGCCTCCTGCGTCGGGCGCGTCGAAAAGGCAATCAAGTCGGTCGAGGGCGTCGCTGCCGCCAATGTGAATCTGGCGACGGAGCGGGCGCACGTCTCCTTCGCCCCTGAGAAGGCCAATCCTAAAGGAGTCGCCGAGGCCATTCGGGCGGCGGGCTATGAGCCTTCCGAGAGCCATGTGGACCTGAAGATCGAGGGCATGACCTGCGCTTCCTGCGTGGCGCGGGTTGAGAAGGCGCTCGGGCGCGTGTCCGGCGTGGTCGAGGCGCATGTGAACCTCGCTACCGAGCGCGCCTCGGTGCAGTACCTTGGCGGCGCGGATGTCATCGGTCGGATGATCGAGGCCGTCGATGCCGCCGGCTATGAGGCGAATGAAATCCGCCAGGATGCCGACCGGACGGATCGGGAGCGCGCTGCCCGCGAGGCCGAGATTGCAGCCTTGAGGCGCTCGCTTACGGTGGCCGCCATCCTCACCCTGCCCGTCTTCGTGGTGGAGATGGGCTCTCACTTCATTCTCGCGATCCATGATTGGGCAATGAACACTCTCGGCCATCAGACCAGTTGGTATCTTCAGTTCGCGCTGACGACGCTCGTGCTGTTCGGGCCCGGTCTGCGCTTCTTCAAGAAGGGTGTTCCAGCTCTCTTGCGCTGGGCGCCCGACATGAACTCCCTTGTGGTGCTCGGCACGAGCGCGGCCTATGCCTATTCCGTCGTGGCGACCTTCCTGCCGGGGGTGCTGCCTGCCGAAATGGCCAATGTCTATTACGAGGCGGCTGCCGTGATCGTGACGCTGATCCTGCTCGGCCGCTTCCTCGAGGCGAAAGCCAAGGGCCGCACATCGGAAGCGATCAAGCGTCTTATTGGCCTCGCCCCGAAAACCGCGCGGGTGATCCGCAACGGCGAGGCACAGGAGATCCCGCTCGATCAGGTGCTGATCAGCGACGTCGTGCAGGTCCGTCCCGGCGAGAAGGTGCCGGTCGACGGCGAGGTCGTCGAGGGCTCGTCCTTCGTCGACGAGTCCATGATCACCGGCGAGCCCGTGCCCGTGCAGAAGGCTCAAGGTTCGGAGGTTGTCGGCGGCACGATCAACAAGACAGGCGGCTTCACCTTCCGCGCAACCCGGATCGGCGCGGACACGGTGCTCTCGCAGATCATCCGCATGGTCGAGCAGGCGCAGGGTTCAAAACTCCCTATCCAAGCCATGGTCGACAGGATCACGGCCTGGTTCGTGCCCGCCGTGATGGCGACAGCAGCACTCACCTTCGTGATCTGGCTCATCTTCGGCCCCGATCCGGCTGCGACCTTTGCGCTCGTGAATGCAGTGGCCGTGCTCATCATCGCCTGCCCGTGCGCCATGGGATTGGCGACGCCCACCTCGATCATGGTCGGCACCGGACGCGCAGCGGAACTCGGCGTGCTCTTCCGCCAGGGCGAAGCGCTGCAGAGCCTGAAGGAGATCGGCGTCGTCGCGCTCGACAAGACCGGTACGCTCACCAAGGGCCGCCCGGATCTGACCGACCTGGTCACCGCGAACGGATTCGCCGAGACTGACGCCTTGAGGCTCGTCGCCGCCGTTGAGGCGCGCTCGGAACACCCGATTGCGCAGGCCATCGTCGCGGCAGCGGAGCGCCAGGGCATCACCCTGCCGGCAACGGACAGCTTCGAGGCCGTGCCGGGCTTCGGCGTCTCCGCCACGATCGAAGGGCGCAAGGTCGATGTAGGCGCGGACCGCTTCATGCAGAAGCTCGGGCTCGACGTGGCCATGTTCTCAGACACCGCTGCGCGGCTCGGCTCCGAGGGCAAGAGCCCGCTTTATGCGGCGATCGACGGCAGGCTCGCCGCCATCGTTGCGGTTGCGGATCCGATCAAGGATTCGACGCCGGAGGCGATTGCTGCCCTGCATGCCCTTGGTCTGAAAGTGGCAATGATCACCGGCGACAACCGCAAGACGGCGGACGCCATCGCGCGGCGCATCGGCATCGACGAGGTGGTTGCAGAAGTGCTGCCCGAGGGCAAGGTCGAGGTGGTCAAGCGCCTGCGCCAAACGCACGGCAGGATCGCCTTCGTCGGCGATGGCATCAACGACGCGCCGGCTCTGGCTGAAGCCGATATCGGCATCGCCATCGGCACGGGCACGGACATTGCCATCGAAAGTGCCGATGTGGTGCTCATGTCCGGCGACGTGCGCGGCGTGGTGAATGCGATCGCCTTGTCGAAGGCAACGATCCGCAACATCGGTGAGAACCTGTTCTGGGCCTTCGCCTATAACGTGGTGCTGATCCCGGTCGCGGCAGGTGCGCTCTATCCTGTCAACGGCACCCTGCTGTCGCCTATCGTGGCGGCGGCGGCGATGGCGCTCTCCAGCGTGTTCGTTGTCGGCAACGCGCTTCGCCTTCGCCGCTTCAGGGCTCCCATCGAGTCACGGCGGGAGGTTGCTCCTGCCGCCCAAACCGTGGAAGGTGTGGCATGAACATCGGACAAGCAGCTTCCAGCTCTGGCGTCTCCGCCAAGATGATCCGCTACTACGAATCCATAGGGCTCATTCCGAAGACCGTACGAACGGAATCCGGGTACCGGGTCTATTCGGATCACGACGTGCACACGTTGCGCTTCATCCGCCGCGCGCGCGATCTCGGCTTCTCGGTCGAGCAGATCGCCGACCTCGTCTCACTCTGGCAGGATAGGGAGCGCGCGAGCAAGGACGTGAAGGCGATTGCGCTCGGCCATGTGCACGTGCTCGAGCGCAAGATCCGCGAGCTGCAGGAAATGGCCTTGACCCTCAAGCACTTGGCTGATCATTGCGGCGGGGATTCGCGTCCCCACTGCCCGATCCTCGAAGAGCTCGCGGGCGATGATTTCATGCCCGTTCATGCCAAGGCGAATGCGAAATTCGGTGCGTTGGGATAAGGCCTAGAGCCTCGGACCGAAAAGTGGACTTGCACTTTTGGGTCCGATGCTCCCTCTTATAGAGAGCGCATCGTTGGGAACGACCCGAAGGGCCGTGCCAGCGGATACCCGGGTCCCCTTTTCGCTGACGCGGCCCTTCGGGTCACGGGCGTGGCCCTTCGGGTCGCTGACGCGGACCTTTCGGTTCCGCACGAGGCGCTAAGCCGCCATCTCGACTTCGCGGCTGCGCCCCAGATCGTGCATCCACTGTGCGAATTGAGGCTGCCGATGAATCTGGCGTCCGTAGTGGCGACGCAAGCCATCGACGAGGCGCCCGTTGCGGAACAACAGATCGTCCGCATAGGCAATCATGCGCGAGTTCGGCCACGCCTGCGGCCTGATCAGTGTGAGGCGTTCGTATAGATTGTCCTCGCGCTCGTCCGGATAAGCCTGCGCGAGCAGTGTCAACATTGCAGCCGTCGAGCGCGAGATGCCCATGTGGCAATGCACGAGCAGATGCCCTCGTGCGCGCTCAGTGCTGCCTGCTGCGACCTCCTCGCCGAAGCGCAGCACGGCTTCCACATGCTCCAGCTGCGGCAGGATCATTCCCTCGATCGGATTGATGATGTCGTGAAAGCGCAGGATCGTGCGGTGATGCGGATCGTAAGCCTGGAACGCCTCCGGATCGGGGTGATCCGGGTCGAGGATCGAGAGCACATGCGTGACTGCCCTCTCCTTCTGCTCCGGCAGTTCGGCAATGCCACAGATGGTGAGCATGGAGATCGAGAGCGGCTGCATTGAAAAACCCATCGAAAGCGGAGGATGCATGATCCTCCCTATTATCCTCTTAGGTTGTACCCATGCAGAGGGAATATGTTCAAGCCCATCAAATGATTGTGTCCTTTTGATCACAGCTCGGCTTGGCCACATTTCTGCCATCTCGTTAACACCTTGTGGTCATCACCGGGTTTATGAACTCCCTTTCAAGGTACCGCTGCCGCTTCCAAGCGCTGGCGGCATAAGCGAAAAACCAGAAACTGCGAGCCTCCCCACTGATGTCTGTTTTCACGGCCTTACGCTTGTCCTCGTTGCAGAATGCGATCCGCTTCTGCGTGTTGGCTCTCCCGCTGGCGCTGGCCGCCTGTGTTTCCTCCTCGCCTCCTCCGCAGCAGGCGATCCGCCACATCGATCCTGCCTACATGGCCATGTATGGCACGCGCCCGGATGAGGAGCATCCGCTTCCCGCCACCGACATTTCCGAAGTCGACCCGCGTTTCCTTCGTCGTGAGGTCGCCTATTACGGCCGCGAGGAGCCCGGCACCGTGGTGGTCGATACCGCGGCTCGTTACCTCTACCTCGTCCGCGAGGGCGGACGCGCCATCCGCTACGGCATCGGCGTCGGCAAGGAAGGTCTTGCCTGGTCCGGTCGCGCCCAGGTGGGCCGCAAGGCGCAGTGGCCGCGCTGGACGCCGACCGCCGCGATGATCAAGCGCGAGCCCGAGCGCAACCGCCCCTGGGCCGCCGGCATGCCGGGCGGTCTTGAGAACCCGCTCGGCGCCCGGGCGCTCTATCTGTACAACAACGGCGCCGACACCATGTACCGCATCCACGGCACGACGGAGCCCTGGTCCATCGGCCAATCGGTGTCGAGCGGCTGTATCCGCATGTTCAACCAGGACGTGATCGACCTCTACAACCGCGTGCCCGTGGGCTCGCCGGTGGTGGTGCTGCGAGGACGCAGTCCCTTCAACGATGTCGAACAGGACGAACAGCGTGTATCGTTCTACTGAGCCGATACATCATCGGTGAGAAGGAAGGGCTGGCCGCCAGCACATGGTGCGGAACCGAAGGTTCGCAACCAACGATGCTCTGCCGGCCCTTCTCTTTGTCGTCCTGCCTGGCTTGATGTATGATCGGTGCGTCCTGATGGAGGCACGGCCATGACCGTAGAACGCGCCATCCTTCTGACCGTCGGCGGGCTGATCATCATCAGCGTCCTACTCGCGGTTTACGTCAATCTCAACTGGCTCTGGCTGACCGGGATCCTTGGCGTTCATCTTGTACAGGCATCGTTTACGGGGCTCTGCCCCGTCGTGATGATGTTCAAGCGGCTTGGGCTTCCCAGCAAACCCGGTTTCACCTGAGGCACCATCCCCCTGGAGGCTTTTGCTCACTGTCCTATGAATCAAGGTCCATGCCTTTCGCAAAGGATTGTCCATGGACGAATGGTTCCCTCAGGCACTGAAGCTCACGACGCGCATCATCGAGGTGGGCGGCATCGCCATCATCGTTCTAGGTACACTGGGAGCCTCCATCTCCGTTCTCTGGCAGGTTTTTCAGGGCCGATCAGGAGAGGACGCCTTCAACCATTACCGATCCAATCTCGGCCGGGCGATCCTGCTGGGTCTCGAATTTCTCGTGGCTGCCGACATCATCAACACAGTTGCCATCGAGCCCTCCCTTCAAAGCCTTTTCATTCTCGGCGGGATCGTGCTCATCCGCACTTTCTTGAGCTTCTCACTGGAAGTCGAGATCGAAGGGCGCTGGCCATGGGAGCGATATAAAGCGCATGAAAAGAAGGAGAAAATCCAGCCTTTATCAGAACATATTCCGTGATAAGAATGAAACCGTTTCATGGATATTGCGTCTATTTGCAGTCACCATACACCTCAACCGCCCGTATCTCTTCGCCTTGTCTGCATAAACCTTCCCGGAGAAATCGAATGAAGATCGTCTCGCGTCTCTCTACCTTCGCGTCCGTTGTTGTGGTGGGCGTTGCCCTCGGCCTCCAGCCTCTCTCCATCGATCTTTCGTCCTTCGATGCTGGCTTCACGAAGGCCCTGGCCCGGGAAGGCAACGGAGGAGGAAATGGCGGCGGCAACGGCGGTGGGAATGGAGGTGGCAACGGCGGAGGCAATGGTGGTGGCCGCGGCGGTGAGAACGACGGCGGACGCGGCAATGGCAACAGTTCCAGAGCCGACAGGGCAGCAGAGCAGCATGGCTCGCGAAGCGCTTCGCGCGGCCAGCAGCAGAACCTCGGACTCGTCGAAGGCTTCCTGAAGGATCTCAAGGGCGAGAAGAAAGCTGAACAAACGAAGACCAAGTCGACCGCAACGGAGAAGAAGACGGCCAAGTCCGAGCAAGGCGCAACGAAGGCGAAGACCTCCGCCTCGTCGCTCGGAAAGCTGAACGCTGCTCACGCGTCCGCGCAGGCACTCGCCAATGCCTCACCGAATTCGACGGTCGGCAGGATCGCCTCCTACAAGGATGCGCTGGCCAATGGTGATCTCGATGCAGCGGCCGAAGCGCTCGCCTCCGTCAGCAACAAGGCCGTGACGGAAGAATCGGTGAAAAGCCTGAATGATCTTCTCGGGCTAGAGCTCGACGACGCGAAGGTCACCACGCTCGTCGACAAGGTCGAAGTCATCGAGACCAGGACGACTGAGACCACCACGACGACGACCACGATCACGACAACGACGACCGCTGCCACCACGATGGAGCAACCGGTGGAGCCCACGAAGACACCGGAATCCATGGGCCGCCTCAACGCAGCGCATGCCTCGCCGCGCGCCATGGAGCGTGCCTCGCTCAACTCTCCTGTCGGCCGGATCGGCGCCTATAAGACTGCCGTTGCAGCCAACGATCTCGATGCCGCGGCTACTGCCCTCGCCAAGGCGAGCAACAAGACGGTGACCGCAGAGACCGTGAAGAACCTGAATGCACTGCTCGATACGACGCTCACGGACGATCAAGTGGCGCAGGTCGTCGAAAAGACCGAGACGCTGAAGGCGGAAGCGACCACGAAAGCGTCCAAGAAAACCTCCAGCATCGCGCGTTAAAAAAGCTCGTGCCTCACACAAACCCTCCGGACCCAACGGCCCGGAGGGTTTGTTGCATCTGCGCCACCCGCATGAGCAAAAAATCCTCATGCCTTCGACGAGTCGTTGACTGCATCGGCCACGCAGCTTAGCTGGAACAACCGGCCCGCCAGCCGCCGCCGCCCTTCCAGCGTCCGTCGGCTCCACAATCTGCTTTGATCTCCGCTTCATCCCACGTGGATGACGTGTGATCGCGCACATCGGCTCGCGATCCCCTTCGGCAGGTTTCTCTCCCAGTTCTAAGCAGCACCTTTCAGGCCCAACATGCGCATGCCGCGATGGGCTGCTTGCAGTGATGATTATCGACCATGATGACTTTCGAAACAGGCCTCTTCCTGAGCAGGATCCCATTCGTGAAAATCGGCTCGGGCCCCAACCCCATTGTTGTCTTCAACGGAGGACAGGCCTTCGTCAGGCGACCGACGCCAGCGCGCATTGAAAGGGATGCCAAGCGTATTGCGCGCCTCCTGCCCTCTCATCGCACGATCTATGTGATGGGCTACGATTCAGCGCCGCCCGCAGGCTACAGCATCGACATGATCGTTCAGGACATGGCGACGATCCTGCGCGACGAGATCGGCCCTGCGACCATCATGGGCATCTCGTTCGGCGGCTTCGTGGCGACCCGTCTTGCCGCCGACCATCCCGATCTCGTGAAGAATCTGATCGTGATGGTGAGTGCCCACCGCTTTTCTCCCGAAGGCCAACGCAGCATCGAGCGCCAGATCGAATGCGCCTGGCAAGGAGATTTTCAGGGCCTTCTGAACGAATTCGGCCTCGTCTTCCGTCGCCCCTGGCTTAACTGGTTGCTGCGCCTGCGCTTCTGGCAGGAGCGGGACAAGCTGCATGAAAAGATGAGCGACCCGGCGACGATCGTTCGCGGGCTCCATGCCGTTGCGGACGAGAGTGTCGGCAAGGACCCATCATGGCTGCAGCGCATCCAGGCCCGCACGCTGATCATCGGCGGAACGCACGACCCGTTCTTCGATGTGAGCGCTATGAAGGAAGCCGCCCACCTGATCCCTTGGACACAACTCAAGCTGTTCGAAGGCGAAACGCACATGCTGCCCATCGAGCGGGCGCAAGACGTCGCGAAGGTGGTGAAGGCGTTTCTGTGGTGATCGACAGCCTATGGCGGGAGTGTAGATCAATCCCGCCATAGGCTGATCTTACGCGGACCTGTTTAAGCCGTTTCGCGCTCGGGGATATGAGAACAGGGCTATTTCTTTGTCGTGCCAGTTCCCGCCACGCCAATGTCCAACTTCAACCGAATGCTGTCGGCAGGAACGCCCGTTATCTGCGCGATTCGATGCTGCGCTTCATTAAGAATTTCCTGAAGTTTCGCATTGTCCTCTGGGGTTGGCTCCAGCACGCTCCTGTCCTGTGGCTGTCCTGTCTCGACTGAAGCCGAAGCTCCACTGGATACGGCAGCTTGAGGACCTTTAGTAAACCTGATTCCGTGCTCTCTTCCGCTCGACCACATGACCCTCGCCCAGACGGAAAGCTCTCTCGATGGGATTTCGAATTCGAACTCCGGCGGTATGGTCACAGGGTGCTCGAACATAATCCGAGCTCCCGTGTTGGAGAGATCTCTGACACGACATTCGATGAGCGAGAACCGATTATTGAATACGATCCGCCCTTCAAGAATGGTGCGCTGCCGTTTACTGGATCGATGCTCCATCAAAGACCTCCCCGCAACGCCCTCACCGGGCCGCCGGCCCCTCGACGCAGCCGAGGTCGAGGTCAATATCCTTGATTCGCGCACGAAGCGCCGGAGTTGATTCACTCATCGATGTCGCCGAACGTGGATTCCGGATCCCTGACAAACGCCGCACCATCCCTTCGGGATCCCCTGACGGATGGAGGGCAGTCATCGGGCGATAGATTTCGTTAGCTTGCTACACTCAGCGATGCTGTGTGCCGTGGCTTTGGGCGGCAGATAGGTTTATTGTCAGATCATGTCAGACGAAGATCCCTCTAACCTCAATAGCGATTTCGCTTCCGTGCCCGGCGGCGCGGAGTTGCTGGCGTGGTTCGGCTATGTGCCTGACTTCCATGATGCTGAGATCATTTCGCTGCATCTCAATCGCAAAGGAGAAAGCACGCTTAAAATTCATACATGGGAAACGGTAACGGAAAGAGAGACCGATACATGGCCTCCATTCATCAAAGACGTTATCGTCACCTTCACGCTGGAATACATCACAGAACTGCAACTGGAAGACTTCAGCATCCAGAACGTCATTTATGGTCTGGAGCTGAGGAAGATCGCGCGCGAGGTGCCTTCATTCAACATGCAATGGCTCAAGCCGCCAGAGCCGCTGCCTGATCTCTTCGAGATCATTCTTGAGCCTTGCTATGGACTATCAGGCAAGATCCAAGCTCACCGTGTCAGCATCACCCTGACACCCGGCAAGCCTGAGGACACGCTGCACCAGGATTAAAAATACTGCGCCAAGTTCTTCCGGATCCGCTCCAGCACCGGCACGCTTGCGTCCGGCAGTGCGAAGGGCTGGCCGGTGATGCGCTCGTAGGCGTCGATATAGACCCGCGAGGTCTCGAGGATCACGTCGGCGGGGATTTCCGGGATCGGATCCTTGTAAGGATCGCAGCGGGCGACGACCCAGCTGCGGACGAAGTCCTTGTCGAAGCTCTCGGGGCGCTCGCCTGCCTCGAAGCGCTGAGGATAGCTCTCGGCGAACCAGTAGCGGCTGCTGTCGGGCGTGTGGATCTCGTCGGCGATCATGATTTGGCCTGCCTCGTCGATGCCGAATTCGTATTTCGTGTCGACGAGGATGAGACCGCGCGCGGCGGCCATCTCGCGGCCCTTGGCGAAGAGCGCGAGCGCATAATCGGAAACGGTCTTCCATTGCTCGGCGGTGAGCAGTTTGCGCTCCACGATCTCACGCGCGGTCAAAGGCTCATCATGGCCGCCATGGAAGGCCTTCGTGGTGGGCGTGATGATGGTCTGCGGCAGCTTCTGGTTGTCGCGCATGCCGTCCGGAAGCCGGATGCCGTACATCTCCCGCTGGCCCTGCTTGTAGAGCGAGAGGATCGAGGTGCCCGTGGTGCCGGCAAGGTAATCGCGCACCACGATCTCCACTGGCAGGATGGTAAGCTTCTTACACAAAGCCACGTTGGGATCGGGATATTCGATGATGTGGTTGGGGCATATGTCCGCCGTCTTCTCGAACCAGAAGCGGGCGGTCTGGGTGAGCACCTGCCCTTTCAGCGGAATGGACGCGAGATTGATATCGAAGGCGCTGATGCGGTCGGAGGCGATGATGATGCGCCGCCCGTCCGGCAGATCATAGTTGTCGCGCACCTTGCCGCGGTAATGGTTCGGCAGTTCCGGGATCGTCGCATCATCGAGGACGTAACCGGCATATGCCCGAAGGGCTGCTTGATCGACCATGCTCACCTGCCACACGGCTGTTCGGGTTCTCGTCCGCCGAGTTCTAGACTGAATTGACCGGCAGGCTAGGCCTAAAGCTCAGAAAGTTCAGCCTTTCCACGGGTTCAGTTGGCGGCACTGGCGTTCCGGCGCGGCACCACGTTGAGGCCGGAGAGAACCACGGTGGTCTCATAGCCCTGGCTGTCCACGACCGTCCATTGCCTGAGGGCATTGGCGCGGCTGTCGAAACGAAGCGTAATCTTGGACGTGCCGCCCAATGTGGCGCTGTCGTCGAAGATCACGGTGATCATCCCGTCACGGGCGATCTGCACGTCGCGGACCTTCGTATCCCGCGCCAGGTCCACATTGTCCTGCAACAGGAATTTCAGGGGTGTCTGGCTGACGGGATAGACGTCGTTGGTGCCGAGCTTCTTGTCCCGGATCGCCACGTTGCGGCCGTCGGAGACGATTTCGAGCGTGCTCGGCGGCGCATAGGCGAAATGCAGCTGCCCCGGGCGCCGGACGGAGAGCGTACCCTCCACCTGCTGGCCGTTGGGGTTCTTCTGGACGAAATAGGCAGACAGCGTGTCCATGTTGTTGAAATAGGCGTTCACCCGCTCCAGAGCGGCCGCGGGCGAGGTCGGGTTCGGCGGCGAAACGGGCGTCGCGGGTGCGGCAGCCGCCGCGACCGGGGTCGGCGTCGGAGCAGCCTGAGCGGGCGTCGAGCGAGCGGGCTTCGGCGGCTCGGCGACCTTTACCGGAGCAGGCTCAGGAGCCTTCGGCCTCTCGGCAGCTTGGGCGGGAGACTCGGGCGCGACAGGAGCCGCCTGCTTGACCTCAGGCTCGGCAGGAGCCGGTTTGGGAGCGGCCGCAGGCGCTGCGGTGACCGGCTGCGCCTGCGGCCGGACTTGAGGCTTGGGCTGCGCGGCCTGCTGTTTGGCGGGAGGATTCGGCTTAGGCGCGGCGGTTTTGGCCTTCGGCGTGGCCTGAGGCTTGGCGGGGGTCGCAGGTGCTGGTTCCGCTGCCTGCGGGGCTGGTGCGGCCTGAGGCTCGGCTGTAGGCGTGCCCTGCCCCTGATTGGGCTTGAAGATGCCGTCCAGAAAGCGTGTCAGCGGATCGCGCGTGCGTTGCTGAGCAGTGGCGGGAGACGCACACGCGGCCACGACGGCGAGACCGATAAAGCAACGCAAGGACTTCTTGAGCATGACTCGACTGCAAACCCGAAAAACAAGAAACGGCTGCCACGGCTGGAAACCGCATACCGTGGCGGTCACGCCTTATCGCTTCGATTAGAGGCTGAATGAAGGCAGGAGCTTGCAGATGAAAGCGAGTCGCGTCCAGGGATCGGGCGCGGCTTTACACGGCTCAATCGCCGGTCAGGCCGCGTCGGCGTACTCGTCCTCGTCATCCATGGGCATGGGCCGGGCCGGAGCGGGCTTCGGCTTCGCCGCGCGCGGGCGGGACTGGCGTTTCTTCTTGGCAGGCTTCTTCGCGCCGATGCCGCCCACCCAACTCTGCCAGCTCCAGGCGCCGGGGCCCACGAGCATGTAGAACAGGAGCCCCGATAAAACCCCGAGATTGGCGAGGAATATCGCCTGCTCTCCCTGACGGGTCAGGCCGCCATAATCCCAGAACCGGTGCAGGGCGCCGGTGGTGATGACGAGGGCGGCAATCAGTGCGGAGGCGGTGGCGCGAGGCGCGATGCCGAGGATCAAGGCAAGCGGAGCCACGATCTCGGCCACCACGATCATGGTGGCCACGATATCCCCGTAAGGGACACCCTTCATGGTCAGCGCGGCCGCAAACCCCGAGATGTTGGTGAGCCGGGCAATAGCGGGCGGCAGGAAGCAGCCCGCGAGCAACAGGCGGCTCAGGAGCAGGATTCCATTCGTTGTGCCCGCATTCATGACCAAGCCCCTCACCTCTTCGGCTGCGGCCAGAATCGGGGGCCGCCGCTGCGTATTAGAGGCAGAGGTTCTTAACCTGTTCTTAGCGTCGCTGACTTGTCCACGGTGCCTTGAGAGCGCCCTGTCACAGCGTCAGGTTCCGCTCGCGCAGCATGCTCTCCCAGCGCAGGGTGTGATCCACGATGGTGGCAAGATCGTCATAGCGGGGCTGCCAGTTGAGCCGCGCGCGGATGCGGGTCGAATCCGCCACGATGGTGGCCGGATCTCCCGCGCGGCGGGGTGCGACCCGGGCCTCGATCGGCCTCCCCGAGACCTTGCGCACGGTGTCGATGACCTCCGAAACGGAATAGCCGTGCCCGTAGCCGCAATTTACGATGACGCTCTCGCCGCCCTTCCGCAGATAGTCCAGCGCCTGCATGTGGGCCGCGATCAGATCGGTCACATGAATGTAGTCGCGGATGCAGGTGCCGTCCGGCGTCGGATAATCCGTTCCGTAGACTTCCATGGAAGGGCGCATGCCGAGCGCCGTCTGGACTGCCACCTTGATGAGGTGGGTCGCATTCGCGGTCGACTGGCCGTGGCGCATGGTGGGGTCGGCTCCCGCCACGTTGAAATAGCGGATGGCGACAAAGCGCATGTCGTGGACCGCCGCCACATCGCGCAGCATCACCTCGGTCAGCTGCTTGGAGCTGCCATAGGGCGACAATGGCGCAAGCGGCGCGTCCTCTGCGAGCGGCTTCTCGGACGCGTTGCCATAGACCGCCGCGGTCGAGGAAAAGACGAAGATCTTGATGCCCGCCGCCACCGCCGCCGCCAGGAGGGAGCGGCTTTTGACGGTGTTGTTCAGGTAATAGCCGAGGGGATCGCGAACGGATTCCGGCACGACGAGCTTGGCGGCGAAATGCACGATGGCGTCGATGGAATGGGCTTTCAGCGTCTGCAGCACCAGCTCGTAATCACCCGCATCGCCGACGACGAGCGGCACATCCTCCGGCACCGACCAGCGAAACCCGGTCGAGAGATTGTCCAACACCACGGGTCTCAGCCCGGCATCGCGCAGGGCCAGCACCATGTGGCCGCCGATATAACCGGCGCCCCCAGTCACCAGAACGTTCACGGGATCTCCTCGAACTGCCATTTTCGTCATCGTTGCCCGAATGACACTGGATTTCCAGCGCAACCTCCTGGCAAAACAGGCTGAGTACCCTTCCATTTGTGAGAGGCTGCAGCATGAACGAACGCACGGAATATTGGTGGGTCCGCCATGATTCCGAGATCCAGCCGGCGGAAGTCGGCTTCGTCGGCGGCATCCCCGTGCATTTCCGGTTCATCGGCACGGCAGGCCGCGTTCAGGCGGAAGCAGCCGAACTCATCGAGCGTCTCCCCGCCCCGCCTGTCCCCATCTTCAAGCCTCAAGTACCGGCTGCCGCAGCTCCCTCAAAGCCACAGAAGTCAGGCTCGCTTCTCTGGTTCATCGGCATCCTGCTCCTGATCTTCGTCGTCCAGTGCTCAGGGCCGATCTTCGATGCGATCAAGTGAAGCAAAGGCTTAGCCTTCGTTATGATAGAGCAAGTCCGTCCAATGGGGAGGGCGACCGCGACCAGGCCAGGCCCATCATTGAATGTTGGCACTCAGTGTCATAATGAAAAGCGATATCGCTCGACGGAAGGTTCAGATGCGTAGACTTACTAGGAAGCTCAAGTCTCTAGCAGACTTTCTGTGGGGCGAAGAGGCGAACCGGCTGCACCAAGAAAAGCTTAGCAAAGCCGACCTTTTACAAAAGGAAATTCTGAGCAGCGCGGATCGAAATACAGGCTTGTTAATTCATCGGCTTGAAGAGCTTATTCGAGTCGCCCAGAACCTGAACCAGGAACTTGTTAGCGAAGACCTTATCTTCAAGCTCTGGCAGGAAACGGGCAGATATAAGGATCCCAAGTCGATTTCGCGCTTCGACTCCAGAGTTTACAGCCAAAACGGCGAAGATGGGATTATTGGGGAGATCTTCCGGCGAATTGGGACTTCTGACAGATTCTTCGTCGAGATCGGCATCGAAAACGGCCAGCAGAACAACACTCGCCTTTTACTGGAGCAAGGGTGGCGAGGTGTATGGTTCGAAGGGAACGAAGCATCCGTCGCATCGGCATCGGAAACCTTTGCGCAGTTCATCGAGGCCGGATCGCTCAAGATCGTGCAGGCTATGGTCACGACCGACAATGTGAACGAGCTCTTCGAGCAGGCGGGCGTGCCTCGCACGTTTGATTTCCTGTCTCTCGATATCGACCACAACACATCCCACGTCTGGCGGGCTCTCACGTTTCGCTCGCGAGTGGGGTGCCTTGAATACAATGCTGCCCTGCCCCCCTCGGTCGCAGCCGAGGCGAGCCCAGATCCTGCGATTTTCTGGACGCAGACAAATTGGTATGGCGCGAGCCTCAAGGCCCTCGAGATGATCGGGCGGGATAAAGGCCTGAAACTCGTCGGGTGCGACATCAATGGCGTGAACGCCTTCTTCGTCTCCGACGAGTTCGCTGATCACTTCCCTGCCTCTGGCGCCGCCGAGGATCATTACGAACCGATGCGGCTCCATCGCATTGCACCCGGCCGTGGCCATCCGCCCTCCACAGTTGCACGGACTTGGATCTGACTCATGACCAAGGGCGGAGCACTGGAATCCGCAGGCGCTGCAAAGCCGTGAATGTGGAATGGGCGCTGTCGGGCAGATCGGCTTCTTGATGAGCCCCTTTGTGGTCACGCCTCAGTTCGCGATTTTCAGAGGGCTTTTTCTTCTCCTGGAGCACAATCAGAACGCAAGTTTGATAAGGAAACCCTTCGTTCTTGCCTAAAGGTCGTGTGACTGAAACCGGACCACCCTTCACCTCGGTGCGCGAAAGCACAATCCCTCGAAGCCATAAATATTACCAAGGCTATCGTTGAGGCGCACCAAATGGAAGCGGAGCGCCGTCCCGCGCAGGAACGCTCTCGTTTCGGGCCCCTTGAAGAGCACGATTTCGAGCTGAGTGGGCAATTGCTGCAGCAAGCTCAGAAACTCCCGCATAACGGCGTCACTAAAACCGATTGCTTCGAGAAATTCAAAACTTCCATCTTGGAAGAAGCGGACCTGCGGGTGTACCGCTTTAAGCATCAGTGAGGCTCCTGCACGCTCGCCACGCATGCGGGCTCGCCCCAGCTCGGAGAATTGAGTGTTCGGCAGGCGCGGCGAGCTTCCGATCTGGAATCGGATGCGACGCGCCTGCCGCTCGCAGGTGAGCATCAGGAGACCTTGACGAGGGAGCCGGTCAGCCGATTCGAACTGCTGCACATCGGTGCGCAGAAGCACGAAATCGTCCGCAAGGCGCTCGAGATGCCATCCGCTCTCCCCGACTACGAAAGTTTGGGCAGCCACTGGCGGCGCCAGCAGCAGGCTGAGTAGCATGAGCACTCGTCGTTTCATCCGCCCTCCAGCTGCCAGTCTCGTAGTGTTCGCCCGTTGGATCAGGTCTGGCCGGGAGGATAGCATGCAAGCCCTTAGCATTTGTCAATGCGACACAACAAAGGGATTCATTGTTTTGAGATACGTGCTTGTGGGGATCGGAGTCTTAAGCCCGTTGGGGCTTATTCTCAAACGGCCCTGAGGCAATTTGGGTCAGTCCCGATTTCTGTCCCCAACGAGTATTACAGTTTGGCTGCGAGTTTGACTAAAGTCAGCACTGCAAACATGCAGGCAGCAAGCGCTAAACCGAACACGATGATCATCTCGGGTGGAGACAGTCCATAGCAGCCGCCTGGGAACCCGAGCAAGCGACACCACCAATCAGCCCAATGCGCCATCGAAGGCACGACACACTCCTCACAACCCGGCTGTAAGTGAACAACCTTAACCGTAACAGGCTCGTGGCGCAAACGTGAGAAGAGGGACTCTAAAGCTGGCCTGAGCTTCGGTCGTTCCATTCTCCACTGGCGTGGGGCGGGAAAAGAAGGAGCGAAGGTGTATCCCCGCAGCAACTCACGCCCGCCGGCACGCCACGGGTGATGAGCCCCATCTTGGGCCCGTCTTGATTGGGTTCGTTCTGCCAGAACTCAAAGACACAGCTTCCTGCCTCTGCAGCCCGACTGGGCTCGCCGCCCTCCGTGGCTAGCATCGGACAATCAGTGGCTGATAGATCTATTTACAATTTTTAGTTGTAAATAGATCTATAGAGCAATGGTGGACCGCAAGAGGCTGAACGCTCATTCTAGGAGAGAAGCGAAGCCTGCCTGAAGGTACCTTGCTGATCAGGCAGAGCTCGTCAGTTTGAGCGATTTCTTTACGTGCCTCACAGACAGAACCTCTCGGCTAATCCTTTTGAGGATGTGCATCTCTAATGCGCCTGAATCTACCCCTCCTGAGCTAATCACCCTGAAGGCAAGCGCAGTATACTTGGCTTTATCGAGGGGGCTTCCAGATGGACATCGGCAATTCATTTGAACGGGCATCGAGACAGCGTCCGCTGGACGTCAATGACAATCATGTTCAAATTGTTGCTCCGGGCGAAACCAACGACGTGCTTGCCGTTGTTGTCATTGCTTGGATCGTTGCAGCGGTTAAACTTGTGCTCACCGGAGCGTTCACGCCAGTTCACTTTCTCGCAGCCGGCGGGTTTGCGACTTGCGTCGTGGTGGTCTGCGCGGGGGGGGCCGTGCTGATTGCCGTGGCCGTTAACAGATTGTGGCTCCGGCTCAAACCCACACAATCGGAATCCTGACCAGGCTCACGGCTCGCGAAGCAGGCGGTTGGCGCTCTGCGAACAATCACGAAGTGCAGGTTCAACATCCTGTCCAACTGCCTCGGCCAGTTCCCACAGGTTGGCATCTGGCAATCTCGTTCCAAGCCTCAGGATCGGATGAGCTGCCGATGGCGAAACCCGCGCAGGCTGTGAGACCCAGACTGAGAGTGGGCCTGTGATCTGTGCAGGGCCGAACAAGAGCGCCGCCGCGTGATCATGTTTTCCGCTGGCCCTCACGTTGGCGCTCGAAAACACAGTCCCTCAAAGCCATAGATGTTGCCAAGGCTTTCATCAAGGCGAACGACGTGGAAGCGCTGCACCGTTCCACGCAAGTCGGCAGCTTTTGCAGCGCTGCGGCAGTACTATCTGCCGTCAGTGCCAGAATGCTCTGGAGCACCAAAGTGAACGCGGCGAGCGCTTCGCTGCGCCGGCTCGAGAACCCTACTCGCCGATGTACGGCTGCTCGTGGGCGACCGTGACGGAAAGGGAGGCATTACTGTCGAGGATTGTGAGAAGCGGAAGCGAATACTGAACATCAGCCTCAAGACGGACGCGGACTGGTCGCGGAGGCGTTGCCGCATCATCGGTCACGACCACCCTCACGTCCGTTACATTGCCGGGCGACAAGGCGGATCGCACTCCTGATGGAACGGAGGATGACCAAGTGCCGTAACGAACCAGATTTTCTGCATTCTGATCGTTGCTGACGTCCGCCGCCGGAACCCTGGCGATGTAACGGGCGGCATTCCGAACAGCTTTGTCGGCCGCATGGTGATACGAAATGGCACGCCCCAGTTCCAGGCCGCCGGCAAGGACAATGAGGGCGACGGGAACAACGATTGCCGCCTCGACCAACGCCGCACCAGACTGATCCTGCCACAGTTCCAAGGGCCTCTTCATGATCCTCGTAAGCCGGTCCATCCCCCGCTGCCCCTTTCTTCGTTCGCTTTAGGAAGCCATACCTGCCCTGGAGCAGCAATGTCTCCTTTGGCTGAGTTGGTACCTCTTTAGAGTGGTTCGACCTGCATCACCGGGAGTGGTAAGCCGTCATCCAAGCTTTGCCTTGCCGGGGAAGAGAGCGCCAAGGCCGGGGTGTGAGAGATTAGGCAAAAATGCCCTACTTGTTGGTAGACCGACAAAACCACAAGGCAGCCGCTCAAATTATGCTGCGGTTTGAACACCGCCTCATCTCTTTTGTCGTTCCGAGAGGCCTGGGTCGATGATAGTGGTCGCGCTACTGGCTGCTCTGGTGGCGATCGTTGCAGCTTTCACGGCCAGGACGCGCCCTCCTCGTGCCGTGTTGGGAGCCGGAGCACTGATCCTGATTGGAGCGTGGATTCCGATCCTCTTGGCAGGGACATTCGATCCCAGAGGAGACTATGTCGGGAATGCTCTGGGATTGGGATTACTCGCGTGGCTCGGAAGCTATATCGGGCTCGCTGTTGTCGGGGCGGGCCTCCTGCTTCGTCTGCGAGAGCTCATGATATCACGGCAAAACCGGTGAGGCATGCTGCGCTTGCACGGGCGAGCAGGTGGGTTATGCCGACCGACACCCCAACAGACTGGGACAAATCCAATCACTGATCTTAGCGGCAGATCTCGCAGCTGACGTCAGTCTACTGAGCAGTGCAGGATAGGGAGAAGATGTCAATGGCGGGCCATGTGATGAGTGCGCGACGCTCAATGGCAATCGCCCTCGGTATATTGCTGCCTGCCGGTCCTGCGAGTGCAGCATTTGCTCTCGATGCGGGTCGACGGGATCAGCCCATGGCTAGCGCATCGTGCGGAACCGCAGGTCCGCGTCAGCGAAAAGTGGACCCGGTTTTCCGCACCCAACGATGCGCTCTCTATAAGAGGGAGCATCGGATGGATCCCAAAAGTGCAAGTCCACATTTGGGTCCGATGCTCTAGACAAGGCGATCAGCAGGAGCGTGTGGGCCGTTACAGGGCTAGCCAAGAGTGCATCCGTGAACTCCAGAGGCTCGGTCGGCCTGTTTACTCAACCTCGTGCAGGATCAAAGAGCCCTGGTGGCGCCGGTTTTGGCGCTGAGAGGCCAGAAGGACGAGAAGCCCAAAAATAGCGAGGTGCAGACGTAGGCCTGGGGAGAGGCTTCTACGCAGGGCCTGCTGATTAGGTTCTGGGCTTTGAGAGGATGTGAGATACGTTTGCCCAGACATCAGCGATGGGGGACCAGATGCTCCAGTCGAGGATCTTCAGCATGATCGCCAGGAATGCGGCTTGCGCCAGAACGAAGAGGATGCGTTCGACGGAGATCTTTTCAACTTCACCGCGCTCGGCGTGCGGGGCGTGGGAGCGCGTGGATTTCCAGTGCGGCATGTGCCTCTTTGGACTTCGCTGGAAGTCCAGTCCCCAACCGACAGCAGGTGTGTCGTCTGGCTGAGGAGCCAGTCAGGCACAGAAGGGTTCATGACTCATATCAGTCTAGGAGAAACCGGAACTGATCAGCCGGAGTCTCTATTGGCGAGGCCATGCGGACGGGCTGTGCCATACCCTGGTTCAATGCTGTCTGCATTTCCCAAAGTTGTCGCGCAAGAGAGTCCTACACCCGGCTTACGGCAGAGGAGAATTTTGTGCAGGGTGGAGGCGCAGTTCCTGACCCGCTTTGGAGCTTTCAGTACTTGCGGACAAGGACTGGCTGCTGCGCCACGAATTCCGGTGGGCAGTATTCTGGCAACCCACCCCAGGGTAGATCTGCCTCATAGGTTCGGCGCAGGCCCCCGTAAGGCAGGCGAGCGCCCGGGCAGGTTACGCAGGGCAAGCGCCCAACCCTGACTACGCGGCGGGATGGTGGGGGCGCGTACACTTCGTCCGCGTACACGATGTCGGGTTCATAGTAGCCGGGCTCATAGGAGCCAGACCCGAAATCCGCAGCCGAAGCTCCGGAAGCTGCTGTGATGGCCAACACTAAGCCGAGAACGATCCGCATGAGCACCTCCTGCCTCCGTGAAAACTTCGTAAGGCCAAGCTTGGTTCCATGCCTTGGGCGAGTGCAGTGATGCATGTTGGGTGTCCACAGAACAGCAAAGCCAGTCCTGGGAATGCCTGCGGCACAACAGGGCGGCTCTCCGGAAGCCCAAAGCGCCCAAGCGGTGGCCTGGCTGTTTGCCTGCAGTTGGCTTTCCAGGTGTGGTCGATCGTCAGTCGGCTTTAGGGATCAGGCATTCAAAAGCTAGGTTGGTCCTTAGAGCGTCTGGTTTGGACCATCTCAGGATGGTCTGGCGGCGAGGCCCCGAGCCAGCGTCCTGACCAGCAGATGGACCATAGCTCGAACCGAGTCCGGTCCCACCGGGCCCAAGCCCCCCGTCCGCCCGAGATACACAATGCCATGAACCCCGGACCAAAATGCCTTAGCCATGAGAGGACACTCCTCCTCCGCTACTCCCGCATCAGCCAACACCCGTTCGAGCAGCGCGAACAGTGAACTCATCTCGTGGGCCACTACATCAGGGGCAGCCTCCACTTGGTGCTCAAACAAGGCGCACCAGAGTTGGCCCTCCTGTTCCGCAAACATGATGTAGGCGTCGGTGAGTGCCAGGAGCCGACCCTCAACGCTCGCCCGCGGTTGATCCGCCTGGGCCAGATGTGCCTTCAGGGCCCGTAGGGTGGGAAGATTGGCGGCGACAATAAGGCCGTCTAGCCCACCAAACAGACGGTTGGTGAAGCCCGGCGAAAAACCAGCCGTCTGGGTGATCTCGCGCCCACTCAGGTTCCGCAACCCTTTCTCATGGATGAGGCGGCGGGCAGTAGCAATGAGCAGTTCCCGGTCTTGTTCCCGGCGTTCGCGGTCTTTTGGCCCTCTGCCTGGCCCTTGAGGAGTTTCGTAAACAGCGTTCATGATACTCTTGAGTCCTGCAAAAAACCTGCTATGTTCATTCTGTAAACAGTGTTTACAACGCTTGCCGCGGGGCCACAAGGCCATAGCAGAAGGGAGAAGCCATGTTGCAAACAGTGCTCACACTGATCCGGGGCATGTATGCGGACCAGGAGGAAGTGTTCCAAAACAGCGTCGCCCTACCGCTGCTGCGGCAGCAGATCCGCGAGGCAGCCGCTGCACTCGATACTGCCCGCCGAGATCTCGCCATAGCAATCGCCGCCCTGAAGGGCGAGCAGCGCTCCCTGCGCGAGATTGATGCCCAGATCGAGGCCCTCTCAACATCCGCAAAAAAAGCGCTGGCCGACAGCCGCGAGGATCTCGCCCTCAAAGCTTCCGTGCAGATCGCCGCGCTTGAGGATGAGCGGACCGAACGGACTGCCAATGTTCATAAACGCGAAGCCACGATCCAGGAGCAGCGCGCAATCGTCACCCAGGGAAGGGAACGGCTGCGCCGCCTCGGCGATGGCTACCGGCGCGCCCGGGTCGACGCCTCCTTGCGCCGTGCGGGCCTCTCGGCGCACGAAGGCGTGACCGCCTCGACCGGCAAGCTAGCGGCCGCAGAAGCGACCCTGTCCCGGCTTGAGGAAAGTAGCGGTCGCTCCGCCGATTTCGATGAGGCGCTGCGATCGCTTGACAATGCGGACGATGCCGCAGCCGCCCTTGCCGAAGCTGGCTACGGCCCCTCTCCAAAAACCGATCCCATGGCTGTTCTTGCGCGCCTGAAGGCCCAAGCCAACTCACCGCAACAGTAAACGATCAGGAGAACATCAGTGAATTCGCAAATGCCCCATACCGCGTCCTGGAAAGCCTTCACCCTTGTGAGCTTCGCGCTCGCCGTTGGCATGCTCGCCCTCGGGATTTACGCTCTGCCGGCCGACCTCTGGGCCAAAGGCTACCTCGCCATGGCCGCGGTGTTCTCGATTGGCTCAACGTTCACATTGGCCAAGACCCAGCGGGACGAATACGAGGCCCGACGCCTGATCAACCGGATTGATGAGGTCAAGACCGAGCGCCTGTTGCGCGATGAGGCGGCCTAGCCCGAAAGACATCCTTGTGGTGGGGCGGGGTTGCTGGAAAACTCTCCTGACAGCCCTGCCAATATTCAAAATTCCCCCAGTCGAGACAGACTCATGTCCCATTCCCGAATCCTGCCCCTGTTGCGCCACCGCAAGTTCGCGCCGTTGTTCTGGACCCAGTTTCTGGGGGGCTTCAACGACAATGTATTCAAGCAGGCGATGAATCTGCTGATCGTGTTTCGCCTGACTACATCCGGCGGCGCCGATCCTGCCATGCTCACTGCATTGGGTGGGGCGACCTTCGTGGCGCCGTTCATTCTACTCTCTGGTCTCGCCGGGCGCTTGGCTGACCGCTTTGACAAGGCCGTGGTCGCCCGCCGCCTCAAGCTCGCGGAGCTAGGCCTGATGGTGCTCGCCGCATTCTCGCTCGTCTCGGGCAGCATCCCGTTCCTGTTTGGCGTACTGTTCCTGCTCGGGTGCCAAGCGGCGTTGTTCGGCCCGGTCAAGTACAGCCTGCTGCCGGCCCACTTGCGCGATGACGAGCTTGTCGCCGGCAATGCCCTGGTCGAGGGCGCCACCTTTCTGGCGATCCTGATCGGTAGCATTGCGGGTGGTCTTCTGATTGGATCCGAGTACGGCCCGCAGGTGGTAGCTGGTGCAGTCATCGCGGTCGGTGTTCTCGGCTATGGCACTGCCCGGCAGATCCCGCCAGCGCCTCCTGTGGTGCAAGGCCCGCCGCTGTCCTGGAATCTGCTTCAGGACACGCGCGATCTTCTGGACGACGCCAAAAGCCAGCGCGGTCTGTGGCTGTGCATTCTTGGCATCTCGTGGTTCTGGACCGTTGGGGCGTCGGTGCTGGCCCTGGTGACGCCCCTAACCCGCGACGTGCTCGGTGGCGACGAGGCGGTGGCCAGCGCCTTCCTGGCGGTGTTTTCGATTGGCATTGCGGTCGGGTCGCTGGCCTGTGCCCGTCACCTGAAGGGCGAGATCACGGCCCGGCCAGTGCCCTTTGCCGGGTTGGCCATGACGGCCGTGCTCCTGGTGTTGGCGATCGTGGTCGCTGCCCTGCCGCCTGCCACCATCACAGGACAGTCAGCCTGGGCCGTACTGACAGCTCCGCGGGCGCTGCTTTTGATCAGCACGCTCTTTGTGCTGTCGGTTGTCTCTGGCTTTTATGCGGTGCCGCTCTACGCGATATTGCAGCACGACGCGCCTGAATCGGCCAAAGCGCGGATGATCGGTGCCAACAATGTCATCAACTCCCTCATGATGGTCGCAGGCGCCGTCGTGCTCGGCGTCCTCACAACCGTGCTGAAAACACCGCCGGCGCTGGTGCTGGCGATCATGGCGGGTCTCAATCTCATCGCGGCCGTCATTGCCATCCGCCTGCTGTCGCGCGTGTTCCTGAAGTCCGTCGTGCGCGCGATCCTCACAGCCCTCTACCGCGTCGAAGTACGAGGTATCGAGAACGTTGCCGCTGCCGGCGAGCGCCGCGTGATTGTCGCCAACCATCTGTCACTCCTGGACGGTCTCGTGGTGGCCGCCTTCCTGCCTGGCAATCCGATCTTTGCGGTCGACACCCGGATCTCTCAACGGTGGTGGGTCAAGCCGATCCTCTGGCTTGTCGACTTTGCACCGATTGATCCCACTAACCCGATGGCCATGAAGTCACTCGTGCGCCAGGTTGAAGCTGGGCGCCCGGTGGTGATTTTCCCTGAGGGCCGCCTGACCGTCACGGGCTCGCTCATGAAGGTCTATGATGGTCCAGGCATGATTGCGGACAAGACAGGGGCCGATCTCATCCCGGTTCGCCTCGATGGCCTGCAGCATACGTTCTTCACCCGCCTGAAGGGCCGGGTGGCGCGCAAGGCGCTTCCCAAAGTGCGCATGAGCGTCTTGCCGCCCCGACAGCTGGCATTGAGCCCATCGCTGAAGGGTCGTGACCGGCGCCGGGCTGCGGGTCGCGAGCTGTACGACGTGCTGTCGGATGCCATCTTTGCAACAACGGACATCTCGAAGACCCTGATGCGCTCGCTCATCGAAGCCACCCGGCTCAACGGCCGAGGCTTCCCCATCGTCGAGGATATCAATTTTGAGCCCGTCACCTACGGGAAGCTGCTCACGGGCGCCTTTGTGCTGGGACGACGCCTGACGCAGGTCACCACGGAAGGAGAGGTTGTCGGGGTGCTGCTTCCGAATTCGGCTGGGGCGCTGGTCGGCTTCCTTGCCCTTCACGCTTATCACCGGGTGCCCGCGATGCTCAATCCGACGGCGGGAGCTGCGGGGATCGAGGCCGCCTGTCGGACGGCCGGGATCAAGACAGTCCTGTGTGCCCGGCAGTTCGTCGCGAAAGCGAAACTCGAACCCGTGCTGGAGCAGCTCTCCCAGCGTGTCACCGTCGTCTATCTCGATGACCTGAGGCAGACGATTAGCCTGAGCGCCAAGCTCCGTGGCCTTCTGGCGTCCTTCACGCCGGGCCTCGCCTATCGGGATTGCAATCCGGACAGCCCAGCCGTGGTGTTGTTCACTTCAGGTTCCGAAGGATCGCCCAAGGGCGTGGTGCTGTCCCATCGGAACATTCAGGCTAACCGGCATCAGGTGGGCGCGCGGATCGCCTTCAACCGGAGCGATGTCTGCTTTAACGCGCTGCCGATGTTCCATTCCTTCGGGCTGACAGTCGGAACCCTGCTGCCGGTGCTCGCCGGTGTGCGCACCTTCCTCTATCCATCGCCGCTCCACTACCGCATCGTGCCGGAGCTGGTCTATCAGACCAATGCGACGGTCATGTTCGGCACCGACACTTTCCTCCGCGGCTACGCCCGCATGGCCAATCCTTATGATTTTCATGCGGTGCGCCTGATCGGGGCAGGCGCCGAGAGGGTCTCCGACGAAACCCGCAAGATCTGGAGTGATCGGTTTGGTGTGCGCATCCTGGAGGGGTATGGCGCAACCGAGACCGCGCCAGTGATTTCGTTCAACACACCAATGCACGCCAAAGCCGGCACGGTCGGCCGCTTCATGCCTGGGATCAGCTACCGCCTTGAGCCGGTGCCCGGGATCGCTGAAGGCGGGCGGCTCATCGTGAGGGGGCCGAACGTCATGCTTGGTTATTTCCGGGCCGCAAACCCCGGAATCCTCGATGCCCCTGCCGAAGGCTGGTATGACACTGGAGATATTGTGACGGTCGATGACGACGGGTTCGTTGCAATCCGTGGTCGGGCCAAGCGCTTTGCCAAGATCGCGGGCGAAATGGTGTCACTCGGAGCAGTCGAGGAGGCGGCTTCCTGCTTTGCACCCGAGGTCCGGCATGCCGCCGTGGCGCGCCCCGATGCTCGCAAGGGAGAGCAGGTGATCCTGGTGACCGAAGCAGTGGGCCTGACTCGCCAGCGTTGGATCGAGCTCGCCGGGGCGGCCGGGCTGCCGGAGCTCATGATCCCGCGCGAGGTCATCCATGTCTCGTCTCTGCCGACCCTAGCAACGGGGAAGACAGACTATGCAGCGATTGCACAGATGCTTGAAAACAGCGAACTCGCGGCATAGTGGGCCGAAGATAAAGCATCGAATGCTGATGAGGGCGGGGGGATATAGCCTGCCCCCACTTTCTCACGCTACCCTTCACGATCCCTAAAACGGATGTGTTGCCTCGTCGCCGTGCAGCCCGACCCGAGCGGCGGGGCCCTCGCGGTTGACGGGGCTGCCCTAAACCGAGATGGCGTCGTTGTAGCCTCGTCCATCCAGATGGAAAGCGGCATGACAACATCGGCGCTGAGCCCACGGTCAAAGGAATCGAGATCGGCACTCTGATTGCCGACGAGAGCCATGACGATGACTGTCTGCGTCAATGCAGCGATCAGGATGACGGCGGCGGCCTAGAGCTGTTTCCACTTGCGTGGAATCATCTCTTTTCTTTGGTTTGCCGCATTTTTGACGGCGAACCGGATCCACTTCGCCGAAAAATGTTCTAAGTCAGCATAAGAGGAAACAAGAAAAGGCAACCAGTTTGGCGCGGGCAAGCAGTGGTCATTGCAGAGGAGCGCGGCGGTCGCACAGCAAATGACTGCGCTCCGGGCGGCTGAGACGTTCCAGCTAACGCGTTGCGATCCGATAACACTCCTCCGCCGCTTACTCCACCGGGACTGAACGAAGGCCCTCTCCTTTGACTCCGTAATGAGCGATCCGCACCAAAACCATTGAGTCATTTTTAAAATGACATATGCATAGTTCAGAAAAAGCACTAATTTTACCTATCATACAATACCTAAAGTATTTACCTGTAAAAATAATAAATTTTGCTATCATAGATTATCACTTGTTGAGGGACTATACATCTGTCGATGAATTTATACATTGAACAGCATTACCCAGAGCGACCAACCTCTCAGCAGACCTGGTTTCGGTCGCTCGCCTTCGAGAGCTCTTCATCTCAGGCAGGAGGCTCTAACATGACAAAAGCTCGCCGTACTTCCGATCCAAAGCCGTCGGTCACGACTGCAGCGACATCATCGGCCACCAAAACCCGGCTCCCGACCGTTGCCTGCCTTGGGATTCGGGTGCACCCCGTCCCCGCGAAGACTCGTCGCGAATGCAAGACCCCTGACCTCATCGCGGCCTGTGAGGCCTTGCAGGTTAAATGTAAGCACCTTTTTAACCGGATCGCTGACCTCCTTGAGGATATTCGGCAGGCGCGATCCCGCGGCACTTCCTCTTTATCTCCCAACGAACGAAGCAGGTCTGCCATGCCATTCGTTCTCACGGTGGATGTGGGCACAACGGTTCGGCGGAACTTGACAGCACGTCGACGGCTTCAGGCCTGGGAAAGGACGGGTGGCAGGTGTGTCCTGTGCGGCTGCAGGATTGACGGTGCACGTGAGCGATGGATCGTCGAACACATCCGTGCACTCGAACTCGGAGGCGCGGACGATCTCTCCAATTTGGGGCCGGCCCATGAATCATGCGCCTGTGAGAAAACCAAGGGCGATCACCGGCAAACCGCCTGTGCCAAACGCTAGAAGATCCGGCATCTTAGGGCCGAGGCTTCGAAGCGGCCACTCCCATGTGGACGAAACAGCCCCTGGAAGCGGAAACTTTCGGGTCAGATCGTTCCCCGCTGACCAAATACTTTGCGCGAGCGCGCCTGAATCTCTACTGGCTTTGTTTTGATGCCTGGAGCAAGAGTCACCTGTACGCAACCTCCAATGTGCTCTCTCTCCAACGACTAAATACTCATGGCGCCGGTCGGAACCGCCTGCTGGTTCTCAGTCGAAGAGTTTACCAAGCCGCTAAACCAAGCGCCTCTATTGCCGCAGAACCAGCTGGCCCTCGAAGATCTCAAAGGCACTGAGTCTCTTCAAGAATGTCATGCCGAGAAGGCTTGTCTTGAGGCGACCGGGTGGCAACACGAGGGCTTCAACGTTGCGCACGGTGATGCCCGCGAGCTGGATTTCAGCAATCTGCACTGGAGCAGCTTCCACGACCCCGTTTGCAGTTGCAACCTGCCGGGTGAAGTCCCTCGTGGACACGGAGAGGGACATTCGTTCGGCATCCTCATGAGAGAGCGCTACAAGGCTGGCTCCCGTATCGACCAACATGCGAACACGTTCGCCATCGAGCAGCGGCTCAACGAAAAAGTGCCCGCTCGAATCGGCAGGCACCCGGAAAGCATCCCCTGAGCCGTTTTCTTTATCGAGGGCGATACCCCGTTTCCTGGCCTCGAACTCCCGGGTTGTCTCGCCGATGAACGGCCTCATAGCAGATATTTCGCTACCAGATGCTGCTATCGGCAGGACCGTGAAGGCTATCCCAATAACCGCACCGTGAAAGACAACTTTAGATTTCATGGACAGCCTCTCTGGATGATGGAGTATCAATGCGCCGGCGCGACGATACCATGCTCCAAAAAGAGACGGCTTGCGGGCCGCACAGGAGAATCAGGTGCGGGCCTGCGTCAGAAGGAGCAGGTTATTGCTCACCACAGGATCGTTCGGGCGCAGGCTTTTCGCCCTCTTGAACATCACGGTCGCCTGTCGGTTGTCACCCCGCAGCATGTAGGAAAAGCCACGATTGTTCAGGATTTCGAAAGTATTGCCGGAAAGCTGGGTGGCTTTTTCATAAGCACGATCAGCAAGATCGAAGCGCCCCAACTGGTCATAACTGGCAGCCAAACCAACCCATGACGCTGCATCGTTTGGCTTCAACTCCACGGCCTTGCGGAAATTCTCCTCGGCAAGGGCGTAGTTAGCCCGAGTGAAGTGCTCACGTCCCAGATAAGCCGGATCATTGCTGGCAACGAAAGCTTCGGGTGAAGGCGTGCCTCCCAGGCCGTCGTTGCCCCCTGTTACAGACTGACAACCCGCCATCAGAACTACAAGCGGAAGTGCCAGAAAAAGCTGTTTACTCACGTGGTATGCCCCAGTCGTTTGATCTTGATATGCACTCACTTGAACAGTGTTGTCGACATCTTGATCACAGCAGGCGTCATGATGGCAATAAAAATTGTCGGAAGGATAAAGAGCGCAAGCGGTAGGGTGATCTTGACGGGCAACGCAAAGGCCTTCTGCTCCGCCCGGGACATTCGCTTGTCCCGCATTTCCTCACTGTAGGTTGAAAGTGACGCCGAGACATCCGTTCCGAGTTCAAGCGATTGCTGGAGGAGTGTGGCGAGGGATGCGGCCTCTTCGAGCCCCAGACGCTCCGAAAAAGCCTTGAGAGCGTCAATCGTCCTCTTGCCGGCCCGCATCTCGGCCATCATGAGTTGCAGGTTTATACGGAAGGCCCGCTGGCTCGTGTCGATCTCCAGCGCGACACGCTCCAAGGCCGCCTCCAAGCTCAGACCTGCGTCGACGCAGACGACCAGCATGTCCAGGAAATCAGGGAAAAAGAGGCGATGCTCGTTTTCCAATAGCCGCTGGCGGCGGCCCAGGTAAGCTTTTCCCAAATAGTAGGAGACAAGAAACGCGCCCGCAACGATCAAAAACTTCAGCAGACCGTGCAAGTGCCCGAAATACGTCAGAACCGCCAGGTAGGCAGCCAGCGGTAGAAGAATCACTAAAACAGTCCGGACGATCATGTAGATCAGAACGGCATTCGGAGCAAAGTACCCGGCCCTGATCAAATCGTTCCGGAGTTTCTTATTCGCCTCAGCATCGAGACCCAGCTTCTTTGCATCTACATGAAAGCGACGGTCAGCCGCATTTTGAGGCACACCATTAGCTACGGCCCCACCCGCAAAGGCAGCGGCATAGCGGTCACGTACCTTTCGCCCCTCCAGCAGACTTGCTGCAATGAAAAATCCGAAAAGTCCAACCGACAGGAAGATGAGGAGCGGAACAGCCCACGCCGATACAGTAGGATCTATCATTGCACTAAACCTTAAAGTTCACGAGCTTGTAGATGATGATGTTCCCTGTAATAAGAAGAAAAGTGGCAAGGCCGAGCATAGTATTCTGGCCTGAGTGCCCCCAGAACTCGGCATAATAGCTAGGGTTCAAACCTGATACAGCTCCAAAAACTACAAGTGGCACGGCCGATAGCACATATCCACCTATCCGCCCCTCGGCTGAGAGGGCCTTGATCTTCCGTTTCATCCGAAACCGCTCCCGGATCAGCTTAGAGAGGCGCGACAGGATCTCACCCAAATTGCCACCCGTCTGATGCGCAATAGCAATCGACGTGATCAGGAATTTCAAGTCAGGGTGCCCTACCCTGTCGTAGACGCCCTCCAGGGCTTCCCGCACCTCACGGCCGTAGCTGATCTCTTCAAAGGCCACCATGAATTCGGACCCTGCCGGGGACGGCATTTCCCGCCCGACCAAGGAGAGGGCTACCGGCAGAGGATGCCCCGCCTTGAGACTCCGAACAACGACATCAAGAACATCCGGCAACTGCTCACCGAACTTTCCCATACGCCGCGACCGTTTCCGAAGAAGAACAAGGAACAGCAGCACAGCTGGCACGGTGCCACTGATCGCAAGGCCAGCAACAGAGCTCAGCCTCCATGTCAAGACGTATATGACGGCAAACAAAGCGGCATAGATAAGGAGCAGTTTGGTGCCATCCAGGTTCGTCCCGGATTGAATAACTAGTTTGTTCAACCGATTTAAAGCACTTGGCCATCCCCTCAGGGCGGTGCGCTTTTTGAGAAGCTCCACCTCCTCGCGGTTTTTGGCAAAGTTGTCGATCGTGGCGAACCTCTCTGCAGTCCGCCGTGTTTGCTTCCGGGTGGCAAGAACGCCTCGGAGCCCCTGGACTGCCAGAAAGACGGCTCCAAAGACCAGAATGTAGATTGTCCACTGCTCACTCATGGCACGTCTCACAAAACAACAGTGGGATCGAAGAGGTGACCGGGCAGGTCCACTCCATGCGATTTTAGCTCCTGGGCGAATTTCGGCCGCACGCCCGTGGCTCTGAAGGAGCCGATCACGTTGTTCTGATCGTCCATGCCTTCCCGGACGTACTTGAAGATTTCCTGCATTTGGATGACCTCGCCCTCCATGCCGGTAATTTCGGATACGCTCATCAACCGCCGCTTACCGTCACTGAGACGCTGGAGTTGAACGACGATCTGAATGGCGGAAGCAATCTGGCCGCGGATCGCTCCCATCGACATAGGCATGGACGCCATTCCCACCATCTGCTCGAGGCGCTTGATCGCATCCCGCGGATTATTGGCGTGAATGGTAGTCATCGAGCCTTCATGGCCGGTATTCATCGCCTGCAACATATCGAAGGCTTCCTCGCCACGACACTCACCCATGATGATCCGATCCGGGCGCATACGCAGGGCGTTCTTGACCAATTCCCGCTGACGGATTTCGCCCTTTCCCTCGATGTTGGGAGGGCGGGTCTCCATTCGCGCGACGTGCGGCTGCTGCAGCTGCAATTCGGCAGCATCCTCGATTGTGATGAGGCGTTCCTTGGGAGAGATGTACGATGACAGGGCATTGAGCATCGTCGTTTTACCTGAGCCGGTACCTCCCGATACAATGATAGACATCCGGCCGCTCACCGCAGCTGTAAGAACCTCAGCGATGGCGGGTTTCAGTGCCCCGATCTCGACGAGGCGGTCCAACGAGAAGGGGCGTTTTGAGAACTTGCGGATCGAAACGAGGGGACCGTCGACAGCAACCGGTCTGACTGCAACGTTGACGCGCGACCCGTCGGCCAGACGGGCATCGACCATCGGGGAAGCCTCGTCCACCCGTCTGCCGATGGTTGCGACCATTTTATTGACGATACGCAGAAGATGGGCTTCGTCCTTGAAGCGGGTCGCTGTCGGCTCCAATTGTCCGAAGCGCTCTACAAAAACCGACATGTGCCCGTTGATCAGGATATCGCTGACCGTTGGATCCTTCAGGAGCGGCTCGATCGGACCAAGACCGATCATCTCATCGAGCACTTCGTCGGAAAATGCCTCCAGTTCCTTCTGATTGAGCGGCACGCGCTCCCGTTGCACGTACTCAGTGACGAACTGCTTCACCTGGCGAGCCAAGTCCTCCGGCGAGACGCGTTCAATAAGGGCCAGGTTAAACTCTTCAATCAACTGGCCGTGCAGTTTGACCTTCTCGTCAATCAGTGTCGGCTTCGAAGCGACGACTTCCTCGTAGATCTTGGTTTCGGTCTTAGGTTCTGGCTCTTTCGGCATCAGGGCCAGAGCCACGCCCTGACTCTTGGCTTCGCTCGCGCGCCACCGCTCGGATCTTCCCCAACGCATCGTCTTTCCCCCTCCCTTTAAGCAGTCGCAGCAAGTTGTGAGGCTAGCCCATCGCGGTTTGCATCCAGGTTGCTAGTTGGCGGATACTCTTGCTGACGGGCCGACGGGGTGCGAGGTCCAGCATAGGCCTTCCCGTATTGGCCGCCTGATTTGCCGTCGCAGCATCCCGCCGAATGTAGATCGGAGTGCTCCGGACCAGAACCCTATCAATGTCGGGCTTTCTGGCAACCGACCCGAATAGGGTGGCATCGCACTGGTTGACGACGACCTTCGTTCGCTCCAGCGGAATATCCAAGGAGTCCACGTGCTGGACGCGCTTCATGAGCTGCTTGACCGCCGGCACAGTGCTCCCGCCGACGATGGTGACAGCATCAGAGCCCTGGAGCACGCTATCGACCCAGGGCGCCCATTGGTGCGGTAGATCGATGATGACAAAATCATACCGTCGGCTAAGCCCATCCAGCAGAGAGAATACGACACCCGAATACGGTAGCTCACGATGGTCGAAGCGTGTGGGGCTCGAAAAGACATCCAGACGCGAAGAATGACGGCTCGTGAACACATCGATCAGCCGGTCGTCCAGCCGCTCAGGCCTGTCAATGAGCTCGGACACATCGAGACTCGGCTCTAGGTCGAGGAGATCCGCGAGCGTGCTGGTTTGAAAATTCAGATCGACCACAGCGACTCTCAGCCCATCCTTCTTCTTTTCCGATGCAAGGCAGAATCCGGTTTCCAGGGCAAGCGTCGTGTTTCCGACTCCTCCTGCGCTTGGGAGAAAACTAATAACACGCGCCACCGCCCCCTCGCCGGCTGAGACGCTCAGTTTGTTGACCAGGTCCGGGAATTCCTGCGGGACCGCCTGCCAAGAGATCCACTCGCCCCGCCCTGATTTCACGAGGCGCTTGTAGAGATCCGGAGCCATGGTATCGGCGATGTAAACCAGGAATGATCCACTCTGGTCGGCCGTCAGGTACTGAACGGCCTTCTCAGCCAGGCTAGCGTCCCCAGCCGTATCTGGAACGGTGATGAATTTGTGGCTCCGCGAATAGCCCGGACCCTCGGATGCCTCGGGCCAGCCCGCAGTAATGGAAGACGAATGCCCCAACTGTTGCAGCAAACGGGTCAAGGTCTCGATGCGCTCGTTTGCCGGGTCGGTATGAATAACAAAGGTCTGCATGAATTCCCCCACCATTATTAAGAAATCGCCCATGTCTGCCCCCCTAAAAGGGGCTACTGGAGCAGTTGTCCCCCTCGGGGCCTGTTCGGCGGCAGACCGGTAGCGTCATTCTCACCGCAGGGATAAAGCCTTCAAGGACACCAGAACATCAGCCACCGGAGAGGAGCCGAGGGGCGACAGTGCAGCCACATTACCAGGCGCAGCTATTTCGCTTTCTCGGGCACATCAGCAGATGTGACCTGCACAGGAGATCTCTCGCTGTGAACAGTATACTGCTCACGCTTCACGGCGTTCCGGATCACGTTAACCAGTGGCTGCGGCACGAGAGCCACTGCCCGCAGGGGCACCTTCTTTTCCTCGACCTTCTCAGCTTCCTTGCGACTGGCTTCGATAATTTCGCCTGCACTGAGTTCCGACGCCAGCACCCGCCGGGCGGGCGCGGCTTCGGCTTCCCCCGCTTGTCTGAGCACGAGTGACAATCGGCCAATCCCCTGCGCCAGCACCACCTTCTGGGCCTGCTGCATATCGAGCTCAAGAGTCACGGCCTTTGCGATCGTCGGCTTTTCTTGCTTCTCATCGATGATCTGGTCAATCGCCAGGACCTTGGTATTCTGGATGAGGACGTCAGCAGAGGCCTTATCGGAGCTTTGACTATTCTCGCCGCGGGTCAGGATCACGTCGACTCGGTCGCCCGGAAGAATGAAGCCGGCCACACCGCGAACCTCGTCAACCCGGACCGACACCGCGCGCTTCCCCTCCTCAATGAGTGTTGAAAGCGTTGCCCGCTGGTTCGGGCCGGTCACTTTCTGGCTGAGAATGGGCTCGTCTTTCTGGAACGAGGCTAGCGCAACCCGCCGTCCATCCTTCAGAAACTCTTCGACAGTGCGAAAGGCTCCATCCGGAATGTTTTCAGACGGCCAGGAAATTTCACGAACATTATCAGGCGTCAGCGGTGTTCCGAAAGCCAGAGGCTGCGCTGCAACGACAGCTGTACCAGCAAGCGATGACTTGGTTGCGCCAGAAGCCCCCGGCTGAATCAGGCCCTTTGAAAGGTATGCCGCGGCACCACCGAGAACGATTGCAACCCCTAACGAAATAGCCGATCCGGCTCTCATTGCTGCCTCTTGCGCGTTAGTTGAAATTGCTCAGTACGAGCAATTGTCACCCTTAAATCGGAGTTATTCAGAGGAGGCACCCTGCTTAGACTGGATTATCAGCAGGGTGCATCTTGGAGTTAGGTAGGCATCACAGGGCCTGCAGCGCCACCAGGACCCGATTGAACATATCATTTAGTTCTGGCCCAAGAAGAATAAGAGTCGCGAGAGCAGCGATACTGATCAGGCCGACCAGCAGGCCGTATTCGACCATCGTTGCACCATCTTCATTGCGCACAAAACCTTTGATAAACTTCGTCATATCTAGCTTCCCCTTGTTGAGCTAGAACCCCTAGCCCTTTACTTCGAACCGATCTTGGCCCGACGCAATTAGGAAAATCTTTACCACGAAGAGAGTCAATTCGGACCAGGCCGATTTAATACTTCCTAAGTACGGAACTATACGGGCGAGTTAGAGCCGGAAACTTTGGGATAGGACGCCGAGAACAGCGCCGCGCACTGCGGAAATCTCCTTTGGAGGTACTCCTGCCAGTTGGGCTGGGAGCAAAGCCACAGACGATCTACCGCCAACTTCAAGCTCAAAAACGCGGTGCCACTCGCAGCTCGGCACCGCGAAGCATCGCACAACAAGCTAGCCGTCCGATTCTCTCGAACCTTCGCCAGCAGACATCCTGTTGAAGTCTTCTGACCCACGAACCCGGACACGGAGTTCAATGACGGACGCCCAATCGCCCAATCAGTTCTATCATTTAACCTCAGTTGTCCGTCTCGCGTACGCAAGCACCTGCACTCTGAATCCCGAATAGCCAATCTCTCGTGTTAGACCGGACCAGGCTCGCACCTGACGAGAATGGGACGACCGCAGATCGCTCCCGTTCTCTTGAGCAAGAGTTCAGATCCACACGGGGCCACCCAGATCCGGCACCATCCATGCGCTGACGTGATAAATTGGCACTCTCAGCCGTTGTCCCGCGGATAGTGGCTGCAGCCGTCAAGAAATCTCTGGACACGACACATCGTTGCCGGCCTGTTCAAGCCGTTTATGCATACTGTGGCATTTCGATCCCAGTTGTCCGCGAAGACCACGATCTCTTCACCAAACCTAAACATCGCGCTTGTTATGCCCTAAGGGGACCAGTAGAAAACGATTAACTAGAACCTTTGTGACTACCTGTGAGGGGTGACATGGCTGCAAAGCACAAACCGAGACTTGCTGCGGCAATTGTCCTTGCGCTGTCAGCCAGCGTCATCACCGGCTCATCTCTGCTGATCCCGGCACCAAGCTATGCCCAGGGGCGTCCAGAGACGGTTTCAGGCGGCGCCAACTTGATTCGGAAGCGGGTCCCTATCAACAAATCTCAAACGGTGCGCATTGAGCAGCCCTTCACGGATGTTCTGGTTGGCGCAACGGAGATTGCTGATGTCATCCCGTTGAGCGATCAGACGCTCTACATTCTGGGTAAGAAGGTTGGCACGACCAACGTTTCGATCTTGAACGAGCGAAAACAGGTTGTCGCCGTTGTTGATGTTGAGGTCGGACCCGACACCGCCAGTGTGGCTGAAAAGGTCTATGCCGGCGGCGGCGCTGGCGGCATCCGGGTCCGGGGCAGTGGCGATCAAGTGATCCTCGAAGGAACAGCCGCTGACAGCCAGGCCGTGGATCGCGCCGTTGAGATTGCCAGAAGCGTATCACCAGGCGGCGTCATTAATGCGACCAAAGTCGCATCGCCGCAACAGGTCATGCTGAAGGTGCGCTTCATTGAGGTGAACCGCAGTGCCGGCCGAGATCTGGGTATCCGTTCAGATTATCTGGGGCGTCGCAATGATGCATTTATCGGACGTGGAGGACGTGACGAGGAAGGTAATCTCCTCTCCACACTGATCGGTGGCACACAACCATTTGCGCATGTCCTACTTCGCTTCGCCAATAATTCACGCATGCTGGACCTGCACATCGACGCACTCGAGAGCAAAGGGCTGGTTCGCCGCCTCGCGGAGCCGAACTTAGTTGCGCTGTCTGGCGGCACCGCGACCTTCCACGCTGGTGGCAAGATCCCGATCCCGGTTGCCTCGACGACACAGGCTGGCGTTCCGACGATCACCGTCCAGTTCGAACCCTTCGGCGTCAGGCTCAATTTTACACCAACCGTTTTGTCGAACGGCCTGATCAATCTGGAACTGGCCCCTGAGGTCAGCGACATCGATCCGACGCTGGCAGTTCAGACTTCGGGAATTTCTATCCCGGGCATTACGGTTCGGAGTGCCAGAACGACCGTTGAACTGCGCGACGGCCAGAGTTTCGCCATGGCCGGATTGCTGCAGAACATCACTGAGCGCAACGTGGAGCAACTCCCCTGGCTTGGTTCCCTTCCGGTCCTCGGAGCCTTGTTCCGGAGCACGCAGTTCCAGTCACGCGAGACTGAGCTCGTTGTCATCGTGACGCCGCATCTCGTCAAGCCAGGCAAGCCTGGAGACCTGATCGCGTCGCCTCTCGACACGACCGTGCCCGCCAACGATGCTGATCTTTTCATCACGGGCAAGCTTGAGGTTGAGAAGCCAGTGACGCCGTCGGCCGTGTCGCCGACCCAGCAGTGGATCATAGCGAATGGCGCAAAGTTGACCGGGCCCTACGGACATATTCTGCCCCAACAAGGTGATCTTGCTCCAGCGGCCTTTGCGAAGGTCAAGACTGCGAATCCAGTGCCGGTCGTTAGAGCCAAGAACTAAGGAAATGCCTGCCTCCGGGTGGCTGAGACGCCAGAGGCCGGCTGAGCGTGAACAATCCAGACCCGAGCGGCTGAAAGAGAACCTAAACGGAAGGCAAAGGCCATGACGAGGTATCAAGTGCGAGGTTTGACTGCTCTTGCTGTGCTCATCAGCGGTCTCGGCCTTGCCGGGTGTTCAGAGTACATGGACCGCAAGGACACCATTGCCTTTAGTGCCGGTGAAGCCGTCCAGACCAATGTCGTCACCCATGTGACCGACCCCTGGCCTCCCCATGCACGCCAGAAGGACATTGCGTTCAGCGGTGAACGCATTGCCCGTACTGTCCGCCGCTATGAGTGTGGACCACGCGGCGGCAATAACTCCGGGGCGCAAGGCGGAGGATTTGGCAGCCCCACAATCAACATCAACAACGGTCCAGCGGCCGCCGCCACGTCAGCTGAACCTTGTTAGCTCGAGCCTCTGTGAAAGACTGTCGTTAACATTGAGCTGACAGGCGACCTCTCGCACGTGGGAGGATTTTATGCATGATCACCCGTCGAGCGGCCTGCACGCGTTTTTGCGCTGCAGGTGCCGAATGCCTCTGCGGCATGCCGGAAGTGAGTAACCATCCCGCAGTGAACGAGATGCTTCCGTGGCGCCCGGTCTCCTGAAACATTATCTCCAACCATTGTTACTTGGTCTACGATCTGCCATCAGCACTCTTTGTTTTCGCCCACGACCAGCGTACGGAACCGCATCCTGAAGGCGGTCTCGGGCGCGGACAATAACGACCTCATCATGATCTATACTCCGCATGCGCATTGGGACATGAGACATGCGGGAACTCAGGCAGATACACGCGACTCCTGTGGTAGGCTGCCACTGAGATACCCCGGTACTGATGCGGAAGCGCGATCGGTCCGTCCCACAACAACGTCGCTTTCAATGCCCGTGGCTCCCGAGACGTAATCGAGACCTGATGATGCACGGCACACTATTCGTCCACACTCACCGCAGGCAAAAAGCTGTCCCGCTCGTGTTAAATAATGCCGTAGTCGGTGCTTTACCTTTGTCCAGGTCATCGACGACCCGGCCACTGCGGCTCCAGGCACGTAGTCTACAAACGCTAATACTAGACGGCTCACGACTCCGGATTTTCAGAGCCAATTGCCCAATTAAGCTGTCTCCGACCAGCGCGACATCCTCCACCCGCCCAACCAGTTCGCTTCCCAACGGACCAAAAGTCCCATCGATGCATCAGCCTCAGGACATGTTAGCCCGCAAGGCTGATGAGTGACCGCCCTATTCCTGAGTCCTGGTAGACAACCAGCCCGGCACTCGCGAGCGCAATTCCGTAAGGGATGCCTGACTTCTTATTGTGAAGTCGCTGCAACCAATCCCAAGTCAGTGTGAAAGCGGGAAGCGGAATACTGCGCATTGCGAGAAAAGCGAGGGTTAGCGCACCGCCTGCTATAGCTGCAATCAGCAGGAAATTCACAAGCGCAGAACTCAGTCCGAACCACAGCGCCACTCCAGCGAGGAGTTTCGCATCGCCGCCCCCCATCCATCCGGGCGCGAACATCGCCATTCCCGCCGCGAGCAGGATGACACCAGCCAAGACATGGTACAGGAGGGTCGACAAATCCAAGCCGGTGAGAAGGGCCACAAGGGGAAACGCAAGTACGAGCCCCCCTGTCAGCCAGTTCGGGATTTTCATGGTGAGAAGGTCACTGGCTGCTGCAAAAGCCATGATGGCCGGAAACAGGAAGAGAGTTATTTGCGCCACGATCTTTACCTCTTCAATCTACTAGCCCCAAGCCTATCTGAAAGGCCATTTTGATAGGAGCGATGAACAACAGGCAATGGTAGTACGGCCGTCGAGATTGTAATCTGATGGTCGAAACTTGCTACGACTGACTCTCGATGCCAGCATCGGCGCTGGTCACACCGCGCGACTGACAACGCTTTCACCTACACTCCTGTGGCTTGCTGCAACTAGGGACACGCGCGTGGATTTGCACTGTCGCCCCCTCAATGATCACGGATCCATCCGGCATCAAGAAATCACTGCGTCGACCCCACGCCCGTTCATGCACTCCAGCCTCCAGCTTTTCGTAAAGATAAACCTTCCAAACCCCGGGCGGCTCAAAGCTGGTGTCGTCGGCACGATAAACGCGCACACCCCAGGGAAACTCCTTGCACCCGAGCGCATCAGCCACGCTCGGCCTTACGACCGAAAACTCCAAGCTGTCCGGGGATGGGCACAGCAGCGCGCCTTGTGCTGTGATGAACCCGGATGGCTTTCGAGACCATACATCGACGGCCCAAATGACCGCGATCATCGCCTGAAGCACCACAAAGGCGATGACATGGTGCCGTCTAATTTCCATCTTGCGGGTTCGGGTAAAGTTGAACGATCGCGTGAAGCTTACCCTCGTCGTCGTCCTTGGTGATCCGCTTGATGAATTCCATATAGACTTCCTGCCCCTGTTCGGTTGGCTCCGTCAGAAAGAACTGGCCGATGTCCGCATCCTTGATTGGCGATTTCGTCGAATTGCCCACCAGCCAATCGGCATGCACCACACAATCGATCATCGCAGCATAGATGACGCGCCGTTCCCAGGTTCCTGTCGGACCGGTGATACCCCTCTGAGCAGCGCAAACAGGCCCCATCGTTAGGTATTCGGGATCCGATGGTTTGAGAGCGGGCTGACCGGATTCCAGAGCATTACCGTCTGCGTCGAGACCCAGTTCGGCCATGTACATTGCGAAGCGTGTCGCAAAGCCGGGATAAGCTGTCGTGTGATGAGTGGACCAGTAAGTCGCAGCTCCCGCCTGCCAGTCACCGTTACCATAAGGGCCGTTGCATCCGTCGGGGAAGCAGCTGTCGCGCGGCATGACGCCGCCATTGCGTGGATAAGGGTCGATGGGAATGGATTTGACGCAAGCACTGTTATTTTGAGGTGCAATCCCCTTGAAGTTGTTTGGGCCTGGCGGAATTCGGACGTCTGCATCCGGGTTGTTATCCCAAATGTCGAACCGGGCGTTGATCGCCTCTCTCACCTTGCCTGCTTGGCCACCTTGTGCCGGCGTCAGAGCATTGACGTAGCACACATTTGGGGAGCTTGCGGCAAGCCCATGTTGCAACAGGTCATTTTTCTGGTTTGGGGCTGCATTGGGAGGATCAAGAAGACCGAAGTTGCCGGGCCCCCACTGGCTGCCCGGCTGCTCCCTGACCCGGACCATCGTGCCCGGTGTCAAGGTGGTGCCACCCGACGGCAGGCACATGAAGAGCGGCTGAACGGCACATGCTACTGTTTGCGTGCCGGCCGTTGATCGGACGCTGGCCGTCATGGTCGGGTCACCACCGAGCACCTGGATGATCAGACCGTTCACAGTTCCGACGTTGGTGATGGCCTGGACCCATGCGGCCTTTTTCTCGTCGGCGGCAACCCCTTTAGCGAGGTAGTTCCCCGCTCCGAGATTGTCGTAACTTGAGGCATAGACGAGGCTGATACGAGCTCCATCCCCCCAGGAATCAGCAAACTTGGAATTGTTGACCACCGCAGCGGCAGCCGCATCGGCCTTCTGGATGGCCGTATCGGTTCCATCCAAAGCATTTGCCGCCGCAAGAGCGGCGGCATCGGCCATGTCCTTCAACTCGGTATGCATGCTCGTGTATCGCCCGAGATCGAGCGAAAGCGCAAACATGCCGAGGATGACCGGGAGTGTAAACGCAAACCAGACGATCACCGCCGCTCTCTCGTCACGAGCGAGCCGGCGCATAAGTGATTGCTTGCTCATGAAGCCCCCTAAGAATGATGCCCTATTGATTCCATGGAGGATGGGTATTTGCAATTCGGCACGGCTACCTCCGAAGGATGATAGCCCCTGCCCAGAAGAATAGTATCTCGCCCTGCAGGTCCCCTAAAGATGAGGGACAGATAAGACGCAGCGCAGATCTTTCACCAGCACGGGGAACTGAGGTGCAACATCTAGTGTGCTTGAAGAGCATCGCAGGGCGGACCCGCAGGAGAGGCACAACAGCAAAAAGCCCTGCGTCGGTAATTTGAGCACTCTCGCGTAGGCGCGCGCTCAATGCACGTCAGCAGCGCGCTTACATCCAGTGAGGAGGTGGCCTTAGCACCCAGCACTCCGTTACTGCACAACGATCACTGTCCCAACAATCCAGGGCGTGCCCCGCTCCGTTTGGGGGATGAGGCGCCTCAACCGCAAAGCACTGGCTGTCGGCGAATGAAGACATGGTCACGCGGGCAAGCTCCTGTGCCGATGCTCTCATTCAAGGAGAAAGCATCGGATGAGCCCCAAAAGTGCAAATCCACTTGTGGGTCCGATGCTGTAACTGGATGAACGTAAGCGTCACTGGTTCAGGATCAGGACTGATTAGGGCAATGCTGGTCCTCAGGCAAAATGCTTTTGACTGCTGATCCCCCGAGGTAACGTCCGATGCCGGAGGGTGCCATCGGGTCGGGAATGTACTGGTGGCACCTTTGATACGCCCGATGGTCGCGTGAATGCCTCATAAGAATTAGCCTCTTGATCGAATGGGGTAGTGCGCTGGAAACTGCTCTCTGAGCATGCTTTCCTACGTGGAAAGTGCTGGGGATCAGAATGCGACAGATCAGAATGACGCTTCGCGACACGGCGGGCGCGGCAATGGTCGAAATGGCTATTGTGCTCCCGCTTGTCCTGTTACTAACCGTGGGGGCCATCGAGATAGGGCTGTTTCTGTTCCAAGCGAATGCCGCCACCAAGGCGGCTCAACTCGGCGCCCGATGGGCAGTCGTTAACCAGCCTGTGTCCACAACTCTTCGAACAGATCTGGCAAGCATCGGATGGTGGGTACCAGATACCATTGGAGAGAGCTGCGAGATTGTGGCGGGAGGATGCAAGCCTGCCCCCGGCACATCCTACATTTGCAAGTCAGGAACCGTCGGCTGCGATTTTTCCCAGATCATACCGCAGATGCAACGGGCCTTTCCCACCCTGCAAGCCAGCGAGGTCACTGTCACCTATCAGACGTTCGATTCCTCAGAATACGCCCTTGGCTTCGTGGGGCGGCCCGGCGGTCCGCCGGTGCGGGTCACGGTGACAATTTGCAAACGGCTTCAGTTCACGTTCCTCGACGGCTTCATTCCGGCTTTCATCAACCCACCCCCACCCCCTGAGTGCAGCGGCCAGCCCGATGGGTTCTACACCCCAGCCACGACGCGGCTGACGAGCGAGTCGTTCGGACCACCAGGCGTGGGGACCTAAATCATGATGAGGCGACCCGGCACCCTGAATGCGACTTAGACCTATGGTGTATGCAGTGGCCGGAGAGCCGTCCTTTCCGGACACGGGCTGGAGTGCTAACGGCCGGCAATGTCCCGCTCACTGGCATCCGCACGACTTGCGCTACGCGCGCAAGTCAGCCACTGCAATCGATCGCCAGAACGTGTGATCGCCTCTGGACCTTCCGAGGCTATGGACGTCTCCTGCGCCTGGACTGCACGAAAATATCGAGCAGGAGGTAGAAGGGCCACGTGAGCATGAAGGCCACCTCGTGGGCGACACTCTTCTGCTCCACCACATCCTTGGGCGGAGCGAACGCCAGAAGCACCCCGCCAATCGCGATCGAACCGTACAGGGTCCACATGAGAAACGCCTCCCTCGTCTAGCAGCAGCGATTTTTGTGTGACTTGAGCACACCACACAAATAGTCAACAGTCTATTCCTATGTTAGATCCCAAGGAGGTTATCATCTGCTCCGCGCGTCACAGTGATCGCCCCAGCGTTCTCAGCAAAAACCTCCTGCCTGCCCTCGACTTGACAAACGAACGATGCGGTCTGGCCCCTCAGCCTGTTGTCATCTCTCATCTCTCAAGAGAAATCGGAACAGAACCCACCGATTTCACCCTCGCCTTCCATAGTACATCCTTCGATCGGCCTCGGATCCGGCTGATTACCTCTGGCTGGCCCATCAGTCCCGTCGTGAGGATTGAGGCGCTTGAAGAGGCATATAGGCGAACCTCAAACCCTCTTATGTCCGGTCCTTGTGCACGCCTCGGGTTTCCCGACGACGGTGCGTGTCAGGACGGCCATGTTCCTCTGGAAATCGACCCGCCATTGCCTTTCCCTGATTAGACGAGCGAAGTCGAAACAGTCACCATGGAGCGACTCGCGCTCCTCATCGTTCGCACTGTGGTTCTGACGGGGACCCTGGGCGCCATCTGCTGAGCCCTACCCTACCGATCGGCGCGGCCTGGACGACCGTGGCTCAGGCCCTTTCAAAACCGGGAGGCTGACCGTCACCCCCTGGAGGGATCATGCCCGTATGGTCCCTGCCCCTGAAGCGCTTACCTGCACTGGCCTGCCGTATCTAAAACGGCCCCATGATGAATCGAGGCGGTGCACCCGAGGTCCGCATGGGTGCAGTCCGGATCGGCTGGAGCAAGTCACCGTTCGACCAGAACTGATGGCTCTGCGGCTGTGAGTTGGTCTACCTGTGCCGCTTCGCCAGCCCGTTTAAAATCCGCCGATCAGGCGCTCATCGCGGCGCTGCTCCCGGTCGACAGGCGGGTCGTGGCCCACATAGCCGCTTGCGTGCGGTTAGCCGCACCGATCTTTCTCAAGATGGCCTTGATGTGAACTTTAACTGTAGCCTCTACGACGTCAAACTGCCGGGCAATAATCTTGTTGGAGGCTCCCTGCATCAGACATTTCAGGATCTCGACCTCCCGGTTTGAGAGATTGTGCACTCTCAGATCAGGCGAGGTCTGCACGGACGACTTGGCATCCAAGAACCCTGGTTCTGAGCGAACCGGGAGGTCATCGAGCAAGGAGGACACCAAAGCCGCTGGCAGAACGGCCTCACCCAACATTGCGAGCTCCAGAGACTTAATCAGAACGTCACGCCCCGTGGTCGACAGGCAGAAGCCATCAGCCCCTGCATCCCTCCCCTGCCGCACGAAGTTCGGATCAAAGGTGTGTCCAACGATCATGATCCGAGCCTCGGGGTACTGACACCTCAAGCTACGAGCCGTCTCGATCACCTGCTGCAAGGGATCACTGCCATCGACGATAAATAAGTCAGGTGCATCACCTGAGCAGCAGTGCGACAGGGAGGCGTCATCGGACGCAACGCCTGCTACGGCAAAGCAGGTCCCAGCGAGGAGATGTTCGAACCCTACGCGGATCAACGGGTTCCGACCAAACAGAATTGTCTTCACGGCCTGCCCGACGTTTCTCACTGCCCTCGCGTCCTGGAGGCTTTCACCGGTGCTGCGACAGAGAGTTTCTGCTGACATTGCTGCTCCCTCCAGAGGTAACCACTAAGGTCTTATTAATCCGTTCCTCCGAGAGTACGCAGTGAGCGGTCTAAGCAAGCCATAGACCGGATGGCCTAATGCTTACTGGGTATGCAATACGCCGAAAGAGACACTGAAAAGAGCCCTCGTTTAAGAAGTTAATCATGCCACACTGCCTAAACTCCTGCTATCCGCGCTTTCGACGGCGACAAGCGGATCTGGTCAGGCCGCAAGAGGCCGCCAACGCGGGCTTGGAGGTTCCGCCTCGAACAGCGAGTGCCAGCTTCCTGTGAAGATTAAGCCGCTCTCGTCTCCGGCACGTACACAGCCGTTCTTGGAACATCCGCACCTGCGCTCCGCCTGAAACAACGAGCGACCGCGGGCTTGGGCAGCTCTCAGGTGGCACCTCGCCCATCAGTATCAGTCGGCTCATCCGCGGGCTACGATCCCGTCTCGGGCGCCGGACGTGCCGCTCACTTTCTGAGCGACCTTCACCTGCGTTGAGCTTCTGGTCGTGATGCGGAGCAGCCCAATTGCCCGCAGCCGCACGGACAACTTAGATGCCTCTCGCTGGGGCTTTATACAAACGTCCTCTGATCGGCAGGGATCAAGAGGATCCCATCTTGGATGTTTTCCTTAAATCGGCCAGACCAGAATTCGTCTACCACCTAAAGCCGGCGAGCCAGTACATAAGCGTGGTCATCGTGTCGGCGCCAATCAACTCGCCCAGTCCCTGGATCAATAAAATCAGGCCGATCAAAAACAGGAAGGGCAGCCAGCTTCGGAGAGGTGTTCTTACAACCTTCCAGAGGATGAACAGAATGGGGATCGCGTAGACCCCGAGCGAGAGAGCCCCCATGACATTCATGGCCGTTTGCATCACACCACCCCAGCAGAATTGACATCACTCCTGCCGCATTTCTTGGCGGCTTGAAGCGGCGCAAAGGGATCGGTCGGTGACAATTGTGCCCTGGCCCGGGACGTAGCCGCACAGGAAGTCATCCTGCCATGATCCACTCCGCCGTACCGGTATTGTGGGCACTGAGGCCGCTTGATGGCCATGCACCATTGTACAGCGCGACAGAGCTCCCTTACGCTGCCGCACTGGCTCACCTCTGTCTTCTCGCTGTGATGGCAGGGACGCTGAGAAACCTAGCATCAGCATGGGTTGCACACTGTCACTGGCCTGCACAGCAATTCTGATCCATCGTGCCGCTCTATGCGACCTGCAAGGCCGGATCGATCAGAACCGCCTTGTCGCGCAGAAAGGCCAACAGAGCCCGTTCATTTTCGTGCAGCATTCCGTCCCGCTGCAGACGAGCGCTCAGCCAATGTGCCTCGTCACCGGTGATGTGGCCCGCCTGCCGAACCTCGGCCTTGCCCCAGACGCCTGTCTCCTTCGCACGGGCCTCGGGCGCGCGGTAGCCAGTGAACACCCCTGCCAGCCCCTCCAGCATCCGTCCGAAGAACGAGCCCACATCTATGGGCTCGTCGAGCCAGCGCTCTCGCTGCAGAGCCTCCTCGCGGGTCGGGACGGTATAGCCAGAATAGAACAGCACGGAGTTGGCGACAGCTTTGACGAACAAATCAGACCATGCCGGGTGGTTCTCAGCTTCTGCGGTGGCGTCGTTGATCTCAAACAGGACCTCTGCCTCGGCACGCGAGACAGCAATGTGCTGATCGCCACCATAGGCATAGAGAATGCGCCGCAGGAACTGCACATCAGCCTCAGTGACGATCCCTGGCTTGTATTCTCCGCCGCGGCGCGCCGGTCCCGATCCCTGAAGGACGGTGTCGCGCGCGGCCTCAAGGGCGAAGCGCACCAGCCGTTCCGGACTCTTCTTCGACTTTTCCAGAACACCGATCACCGCTTCAAGCTCCGCAGCGGTGTCAATCCGTCCGTCCCGACTGACCTGCTCGATGAGCCAGTCAGCATTTCGGTCATCGACATAGCCCGCAGGCTCCTGATGTTCGACGAGAAAGTCGGCGATGGCTTCCGCATACAGGTCGGTCCAGGCATCGCTCTTCTCAGAGCAGGTGCAATCAAGGGTGAACAGCCCCTCAATGTGCTGCTTTGACACAACCCGGCCGCCGTAGATGATCCGACGCAGCTGCAGGACTTGCTCGGGCCCGATACGACCTGACGCCTGGATGCTGGACACCGTATTTGTGAACTGCGACTGATCCATTTCGCCCCCCAATATGCCTGATAGCATATCGGGCCGTCAGAGGGCCGCAAGCGATCACCGAGACGACCGATGGCTTCTTCCGGAGTAGCCACAAGTGGGCTGGCACCTGCAAGCGGCGCGTGAGGTGGCAGCCTGATCGACAGGAGCCATGCTAGCCACAAACGCGCAACCGTCGATTGGTCCTTAAAACAAATTGACGTTTTCGCGCGGTCTATAAGGCTGCGACGCAGTTCTGGACGATCGCCAACCAGGCGTGCCGTTGCCATTGCAGTAAAACGCTACGAAACATATGGCAGACCTGATGCCATCGCGGATGAAGTGCCTATTCCGCCGGCCGACACAATAGTACAGCCGCAGAAACCGAAGCACAGCTCACCACGTTATAGCGCTAGAGGAGCTGATAAAGTGCCGATCAAGTTGCGCACCGTTGCGGCGTGTTTCCTTTGTCTGATGACTCCGTCCTTGCACGCCGTTGCCAAGGAGCGGCGCCTCTGGGTCGATCCTCCTATGGAGGCAATCATCCCTCCTGCCACAGCGGCCTCATCACCGACCCAAGCAGAACCTGAACTCCCCCTCCCTCCGCAACAGGATGTTGATGTCACAGGCGCACTCGACCCCTCGTTGGAGGCTGTTCCCGAAGCCGCAGCGCCTCCCGCCATCAATGCACTCCCGCGCCCTGCGTGCACGACGAGGACGTACACCGTGCTCTCTGGAGCAACAGTTCGCGTTCATGCCTGCTGAAAGCTCCGAAAACCAATCATCTCTCAAGCACCGGCGCGCAGACCTGACGCAGGGCTTGTTTGGGGGCTATCGACCTGACCGTTCCCGCCCCCGCCTTCCCCCAGCTCTCTGGTGATTCATGAGGACTTGGGATGGTTTGGACCGCTGAAGCCCGTGGAGCGGATGGTGATATCCCCAATACTGGCGGGCTGCACCTTCGGCCCCATTCGGTGTAGTGGCTGTGAGAATATCCCTCTCATGAGCGGGCCCGGGATCAGGGCATGAATCGCCACCAGATGGCCGCGCCTGGTCTCAACATCAAGCACCGCAATCATCAGGTCGAATCAGGCGCGATCCATGTGCTGGCAGTCGTAGGTATCTGAAGAAAAACTGGGTGAGGCGGCCCAGCGGCCTCGGATGACACCTGCTCGCGTGGGCAGCCCACAACCTAGACAGGGCGGAGGAGGATGACACGCGAGCAGGTGTCATCCGACATCGCACTGTTCTGTCCTGGGTCCAGCCGCGCTGGCAATTGCGTGTCGACACCCTCAGCAGCTTAGACATCCGGTCTGTTACTGGCCTCGTCAGATAATCTGGTTAAACCGCTGTTCGATGCGACGGCGGGTTCCAATGTCATGGGCGACATTCCAGCCGAAGCGAATGGCGATTGCCATCAGCAGCAGGAGAGGAGCAGGCTGGATGTTGGTGAGGAAAGCGTAAGTAACCAAGTAGGTCGCGGCGTCCATGATGACCTCTCCTTTCATTTAGATGACGCTTCTCCTCTCACTTCGTTCTGCATTGTTCCTTTGCTGTACCAAGCATCCGCCCACTCCCTTGAATTGCGGGCCGCAGGTAACTGGCAAGCCGGCGCGAAGTTCGAGAACGATCGCCATTGCCACACTGGTCTTATCTCAAAGGTCATGGAGCAAGTCATCTTCTCGCCTGAAGGGAAGCGGGCGGCTCTCGCGGCTGTTAAACAGGGTCTGCCGCCCTTGGCATTCATTGACTCGCTTCTCAAAGAGGCCCTTGGGTCTGACTATGGCAAGCATAACGAAGATACGGCACAAGCGGGCTATCTCGTCACAAACCTGATGCGGCAGATGGGATATAAGCCTGTTGGTTCTGCCCCGCTTCCACCAGGATGCATTGCGAAGACAGGACGGCTCTTCACACACGATAAAAACGATCAAGCCGACGCTGTGAGCTGTAGGGATCCGTATCCGGCGACGCTTCTGATCTCCTGCTAATCAGTATAGGTGAGCCGTTTTCGGACCAATGCAGGAGTGCCGCGAGCCCGAACAGGAGCTAAACAACCCAAGCACCACAAGGGAACTCAGCCTACCCAAAGCCTTCAATCAAGCGGCAACATTTGCGGTTCTCTGCCGAGCGCCTTTTTGTTCAGCCAGTAGCCTATGTGCTGACAATGTTCGTGACGATCCTGGTCTCCAGGTCGTGGAGAATCGTGCCAATCATGCCGGCCGGTTCGACAAGACTGTGCTCGTACAGCCGCAGAAAATGATCGATGTTGTTGCGCAGCAAGGGCCGGTTCTCTGCAACCGTGCTCCTGTGGTCCCAGATCTCCCAGACGATCAGCCCTAACAGAGCAGCCCCTCCCACAACAGGCCCCCAGGAGCCAGCCGATGCCGCGGCCCCTCGCGCGGCGGCTTGCCGCCCGACAGTCGTTAGAGCTTTCCGGGCGACCGCCCCTGTCAGAACTCCGGTTGCGCGGGTGGTTCCTGCGACAACCGCCGTTCTGGCGAGTTGAGCCGTCACGGCAGGTGCCAGGCTGGCCACCACGCCTGTGCCGCTCCAGACCAGGCCGGCGGCAAAGGCCTTGAGGGTCAGCGGGACACTGCGGCTGCCCTCCGTCAGGCTGACCATGGTCGAGATGCTTGCCAGGTAAGCCTCCCATTGCGCGGGCGGGATCTCGTACTGTTTGGGGATGCTTTGCAGGTGATCCTGGAGAGATGTCAGGAACACCGCAACCGACTGCCGGGCAATCCTCTGGAGCTCCTCGTCGAGGACCGGCGCCGGTATGACGCGCAGGCCGAACTCTCGGGCAATATGCTCCTGGAGGTCCTTGTCGGCATCGCTGCCGGAGACCCAGCTTGCGGCCTTGTTGAACGCGTACCCCCAGGCCATGCGCTGCTGGGTCACATAGCCAAAGTACCAGTCCAGGAACGCGCCATCGACCTTGGCCATGATGCGGGCGTGCAGCTTGTCGAGTTCCAAGCGGGCTTGGTGGAGCCCCTGCTCTCGGGCCTTCTCGACGGCCTGTCGGATCTGAGGGGTCAGACGCGACAGGTCGACCGTTTGCACGACCGGCTGCTCACGCCGCCGGAAGTCAAACAGCGTCTCTCGTCGTGGCAGGAATTGCTGGACAACCGGCACAGTCGTGAAGATCACTACGGTGGTGGCAAGACAGGTGCTGATCAGGGTAAGGCGATCCAAGGTGCGCATCATTTGGCTCCATTGGCGGCAAGCACCTAGAACAATATGGTCACGCTCGGTCAGTTCCAGAGACTACTGAAGATGAGATTTCTTCATCCTCGGGAGTAGGACCACAGCTAACCCGTGTAAACGGCCGGATTTTTCGAGGTGACGAGCGCAGCGCACTGGACTGAGTAGGGCTGGCACCTAGGAAAGGCGGGGCCGACCGCGGCTGTACCGCCGGCTCCATCTCTTAAAGCACGCAGCCGCAGCGTGCCCCCCTTGCGTATGCCAGCAGTTCAGGCCGGCTATGCGGGTGCGACCGGATGAAGGCGTCGATCATGCGCGCGGTCTCCTCCGGGAAAGCTGTGTGCCAGTGACCGAGCCCATGAAGCGCGCTTTCCTGGCAAGCGACCGAATCCATCCGAAGAATGGCCCCCATGGTCTCCAAAGCGGCCGCGTGCAGCGCGCGGCGGTCTTCCTCTTGCGGGCCGCCATGGACCGGCATGAGATCCCACCACATGTAGCACACCGCATTGAGCGGGAACCGTCCGGGCTCGTCGCGGTGGGACAGATGCGGCGAGCATCGGGGCCGGAAGAGCTGGCGGAACAGACTCTCGCACGCGCGGACGCAGCGCACCCGTGCCTGGATCTCCACGGAAGGGTCATCGAGGCAGAACAGATGCTCCCCGAGACCCGGACTGATCAGATAATTCAGTCCCATGTTCACTTCGGCATCGGTGAACCCGGTGAGCGCCGGGAGAGGATCCTCGAACAGTCTCGTCACATATTCGGTGGTTAGCCGGGCCGGCGCGTCCCAGTAGGGCACATCCTCTGCCCAGTACCACTCCGGCCCCGTGGCCGGGTGATCAAAGACGAAGGCGATCCATTCTTCAAAGGATAGCGATGAAAGGGCGGCCACAGGTTAACTCCTGTCCGGAAGCGGAACGCGGTGGTGCGCACCGTCCAATCCAACTCCTCAAGCAGCATTTCGGCATCTGACGCGAAAGCAGTAACGAGTATCGCGCGCCGCGGCCTCCACCAGGGCCGGTTTCACTGAATGGGCGCGGCGCGTTCCATAAGCCGCCGCGAAGACTTCACGAATACGCTTTTTCAGGTTCCATATTGGACCTTATGGGTTATTTCTCAATTTGCGGGTAATCAGCGTTGTGGAATGCAACGGCGTACCCGCCTCGCGCGAGGCGGGCGGTACAAGGCTCACCCCGCGTGATTACTCCGCTTGATCGCTCGCGGCTCGATAGGAACGCTGTCACTAATAGTTGGACAACATCGACAGGAGACAGGAATGGGGCCACGGGGGCGGTTCTGGCAGCATGTCGTTCGGGATGATGCCGGCGCGGCAATGGTTGAGTATTCGCTTTTGCTCGGCCTGATCGCGGGCGCGGCGCTGATCTCCATCGCGGCGACTGGCACTCAGCTTGCAGCCCAGTGGCAGCAAGCGAACACTGCGATCAGTGGCGCTTTCTCCAGCGGGCCGCCCGCAGGCCCGGGGGGCAACGGCGGCGCTGGAGGTACTGGCGGCAACAACGGCAACAACGGCAATGGCAACGGGGGCGGCGGAGGCAACAGCGGCAACGGCAACGGCGGTAGCGGCAACAACGGCAATGGGAATGGCGGCGGGGGTGGCAACAGCGGTAACGGCGGTGGCAGAAATAAATAGACTGCTATCCTGCGGCACAATGGGCGTTGGAATGTAAGCCATCACAAATCCCGGTAGCCCTGCCACCGCTTCGTCTGGGCGATGGCCTCCAGCGCCTTAGCGACGTGGTCTGATCGAGGTGTCGATGGTGACGAGGTTTCCGGTGATCGGATCGAGAATGGTCATGGGCAGTCCTCCCCGTTCAAGCAGACGGAGAACGCCGCATGCCTGGATTGGATCAGGGTCGCTTCAAGTTGTGGTTACGAGACAGTTACTGCGCTGCCGTTGCATCTTGCTTTCGCCCATTGAGCAAGCAGAATGAAAAATGTGCCCAAGCCTCTCACCCGAACTCATCTCCTCCATCAAGCTGCGTATCCAGGACCCGCGTCGACGGAGCGCTGCGCCGAAGCGCGAGCCTGTCGGCGTCGTAGATGATCCTGATAAGCTCGCTGAGCTCTTTGACTTGGAGAGCCCCGGTTCGCCGAACTCCGTTCGCCTCTCGGCCGAGCAAATGGAACGCTGGGGTCGGAAGATGCCCCATGCATGTCACGCGAGCCGACGGATGGCTCAGCGCGTCGAGTGAGGACACGAACAACTCCCCTCTTGCGCCACCTGCGACAGAAACTGGCTTTGATGTGATCGAGGAGAAGATCGGCAGGCCGATCCCGCATGACTTACGACAGCTCTCTTCGATCGCTGATGGGGTTTCGGCCCCGGCACGGGCCAGGGTTTTATTCGCTGGAGCGCATCGGTCTGGAATATGACGACCTTCGCCGTCGCGGCCCCGGTTACACCGGGGAAGCTGCCTGGCCGCCGCATCTCTTGCCGTTGACCCACAATGTCGGCCCTGCCTCATACGACCTTGAACGCGGCGTCATCGTAGCGTTCAATGACTATTACTACGACGATGAACTGACCATCGAGGAGGCGTTCACTGATCTTGATCCCAGCTTGGAGAGCTGGCTTAAAGACTGGCTCGACACAACCAACTAAATGCCCGGAATGAGTCGATAGCGGGCACTCCGCGGTGTGAAATCAGAGGTCCCGATAGCCCCGTCGCCACTTGGCCTGTGCCAAGATCTCCAGCCCCGCGCCGGCCTCCTCGTCAAAGATCTCAACCAACTCCTGCCCGTTGGTGCGGATCCGGTCCCCGTTGCGCACTAGGCGCACGGTCCCGAAGAGATCCCGCTCGATCCTGAGGGAGTAAAAGCGCCGGATGTCCTACTCCGGGTCGACCTGGTGCAGAACGAGGTAGCACTTGGCGAGCCAGCTCACGTCCTCTGAGCCAAAGGTCAGCTTCTATCTGGCCAAGCGTGTTGGCAGTGCGGTTGCTGACAGCCGCGATCAAGCTGCTGAAGTTCTTGGCCTCCTGATCAACCTTTGTCCTGCTGCCAGACCGCAGCGGGGCGATCCTGGCACGGCTAACCACGGATGAACTGGCAGCCCTGTTCTTCCGTTTTCTTCAGGGGCTTTCTGACGGGAGATAACCCATGCTCAACCGCATGCTGCTTCTCGGTCTTCTGGCTCTTGGGGCAGCTCTGCCCGAGGCGGTGCTGGCTCAGGCCGATCAGATCCTTCGCAATCCGGATGGAACAGTCGTCGACCCGGTGCTGCGCTACCCAGATGGAACCCCCGTCCCAGCGACCGCCCAAATCTGGCCACGCGAGACTAACGTGAATATCGCACCGCGGGATGTCGATGTGACTGGCACAGTTCTCCCGGCACTCCCGCAGCGGGCTGATCGTCCTGGCTGCGCGGTCCAAAGCTATGTGGTCGGTCCGAACCAGCGGGTTCGTGTCCATCGATGCTGAGGACTGGCGGGCAGATTTCTTGCCATGAAGTCGGGGCCGATCGCGGCTGTGCTGGCGGCCCGTCTTCCCCGACACAAGGCCGAGCCGGAGCGGTTGCCGATGGTGGAGATTGTTTGACGCAGGTGAGGTACAGCGCCTTAGCCGCGCTGCGGCGATGAGCATTGAGCTATGATCTTATGGCCCAATGCGATTTGCCCCCTTCGCATTGGGCAAGGAGAGGACGAGGGCCGTTGTAGCCCCAAGCCCCACCCTTGCTCCTCTCCTCCTTCAATTCGCACGGGGTACTCCCTTTTAGCCCCTGTGGGTCAGCGAGAGTTGCGGTATGTTTTCCTCGCCTGGAGTTCTTGGGCGAGGGGAAAGACGAGGACCAATGCCGGGGGGCGTGGTCCTCGTTTTGCTTTCAGCCGTGGCATTCGTCAGTATTCGTGAGCGCACCGCGGTGCTGTCGAAGCGTCTTCGCGGTTCGCTTTATTGGGCCGAGCAGTGTCCGGATCGTCTTCCGAGTACGCTCAGGTGACACGCTATCTGGTTCCCCAAAGGCAACTATGCGATATCGCGGCTCATTCCGAGAGTCCGCACTCGGCCAATTTGGCGCGTGTGAATGGAACGGCTGCCGCACCTAGAGCATCGTGCGGAACCGAAGGTCTGCGTCAGCGACCCGAAGGGCCACGCCAGTGAAAAGTGGATCCGGTTTTCCGCGTCACACGATGCTCTCATTCAAGGAGAAAGCATCGGATGGGTCCCAAAAGTGCAAATCCACTTTTGGTTCGATGCTGTAGAATAACGCAATCTGCGGCTCACATCCGGGACCGGGATGCAGCGGAGGTCATGTGGCATCGTCAGGATTGCGGAAGCGATTGCCGATGAAGTGCCGGCTGAGACCGGTGGCGTCTATAACTCGCTTGAGACACCAGAACGATTCAATCGAGCGACCCTCCGCTTGAGCCACTGCAGTTTCCCGGCCGAAGGATGGGTTATTGAACTCAAGCCAGTGCAGGTCCACCACGCGAAGCGCCTCGCCCGGCTCAAAACCGCAAAATTGCTCGAGCCGGTGCGCGAAGGCGGACATCGGCTCTCTTCCGTCGAACCGCGGGACTTTGTCGAGCTTGCCGTCTTGGCTCAGCACCGCGATTGCTGCCTCGCGGTCACGCCGGGCGTTTTCGGCCACCACGAATGGCGCGAAGGCCACCCGCTGCTCCTCAGTGGCGAAGTCGAATGCATAATGGCTGTCGATCTGTAGCTTGGCCATTGCGTCTCGGTCAGCCTTCGCCAGCATCTGATCGGTCGGCGACAGGATCAGGATATCGATGTCGTAATCAGGATCCTTGCCGGGCCGGATCGCCGTGGCGGGGATCCCGGCCGCCACCAACTTCGACCGCACCTCGTCAAGGTCCATTTTGATCTTTGCCGCCGGGGCGCGCTGGTTCTCGTGCGTGGCACCCTGTGGCCCGCACGCTCCGGCGAGTGATGCCGCCCAAAAAAGAATCGCTATCTTTGTGCTTACCCGCATAAGCGTCTCAAGATCATGCGAACGCCGTCACCATTTCCAGCCCGGAAGCCGGAGAGCTGCACGGACATCAAGCGTCCGAAACGGGTGGATAGCCTCCAGCGCCGCGCCTGTCTCAGCCTTATTCCACACACGGCCCTCAGCGACATTTGCTCTGACGGTAACATTTAATAATAGCGCCCTAACTGAGGGGGCCATTGCGAATCTCCGGCTTCGGGCGCCTGTGGCCCTAGCTGGGGGTGTAAGGCTTCCCAGCCGGGGGCAGGTGCGGAGAACGAACAACCCCGCAGTGTTTGGGTTGTTCGGCTGTCCAGTGTCTCATCAGACCGTAGGGGGCACATGACAAACACCAAGGGTACTGACGGTTTCTATAATGTTTGTCGCGAACCTTATTGTCCGTTGCAGCGCTAATATGTGCTGCCCCCTGCTACCGTAGATTCAGTTCTGACTTCATCAGGCCAGGCTCGAGACCACGTCAGCGATCTCTGCCGCCTCTTCCGCCCGAACCGCCACCATTGCCAGATCCCTGGGAGCTATTTGCAAGGCCGCCCGTGCCAGGAGGGGCGCCTCCGCTGCCGTTGCCGTTACTGCCCTTCCCACCGCTGTTGTTAGTGCCACCATTGCCGGTGCCATCGCCGCCGTTGCCGCCGCCATTGTTAGTGCCACCATTGCCAGTGCCTGGTCCGGACCCGCCCGTGTTTCCTCCGCCGTTGCCGGGATTGCCGTTGTTGCCGTTGCCGTTGCCGGGACCGCTATTGCTCCCACCACCGCCAGAGCCCCCGCCGGATGAGCCGCCACCGGAGGAATCACCGCTCGAGGAACCGCCGCCCGAGGCGCCGCCGCCACCGGAGCTACCACCCGAGGAGCCGCTGCCAGAGCCGCTGCCAGAGCCGCCACCCGAGGAACCACTACCCGAGGATCCGCCGCCACCAGAGCTACCGCCGGAGCCTCCACCCGACGATCCACCACCCGAGGATCCGCCGCCACCAGAGCTACCGCCGGAGCCTCCACCCGACGATCCACCACCCGAGGAGCCACCGCCGGATGAGCCCCCGCCGGATGAGCCACCACCGACAGAGCCTCCACCCGAGGAGCCGCCACCACCCGTGCCACCTCCAGTGCCACCACTACCGGAACCAGCTCCGCCAGAACCACCGCTGCCTGTGCCACCCCCGCCGGAGCCACCACCGCCCTTGCCACCGCTACCGGAGCCACCCGAGCCACCGCCACCGGAGCCTCCTCTGTCGTTGCTGGCCCTGTCAGTGCCACGGTCGCTGTCGTTCGAGCAGCTCTCCACCCCAGTTGCGGGATTGATCCAACCGCTTTGCAGACAGGTGGGGGGCGGCAACGGATTAACCGGGATAAGAGTGACGGAATGGCCAACCGCACCATCACGCCTGGGCACGCCCTCCGTCAGGCTTGTAAATTTGGCATCTTGGTCGAGCTGTCGGGTAGTCGTGCGTTGTGCCTGGGGGAGGATTGCGCACCGGCATACTTCGTGTCCTCGCACCACCTGCAGGCCGCAGTTCGCGTACCTTGAAACGTCGGGGACGTCCGGAATGCATTGCTGTCTAAGGCTTGCCCCCTGTGCGTGTGATGATGTCGGATACGCTAGGAGCATTGCAATTCCCGACACAGCGAGGATGAGTGAAGGCTTCATGGCTCCCCCTTTCACAGTAGTTCCAACTCGGAATCTGAACGTTAGGAGTCATGTCTTACCGAAATTGATGTCCTTGCTGGTAGTTCTCCTCAGTACTAGCCCGGTATCTCTGATTTCAGTTCAGGTATAAATACTGAGTACATCTAGGCTACTGCCGTGACTAAAAAGTCCTACTCCTAATGGAGATTCAAGAATGGCAGAAATTCATCGTGGAGAAGGGCTGCAGCATTAAGGCCAACATCAGCCCCGACACAGGCGGGCAGAGATTACGTGCCAAACCAGCCCTATTACTACGCCATACGGATCACCTGACCCAAAGGTGAACGTTGGTTCTGCTCCGAACATGATGCGGCACGGGCCGGCTGGCGCAAGGCCATGATCTGATGAGAAGCCTACGAGCAACTCCGCTTCCGAGATCGATATCGAGATGCCCGCCGTCGTCACGGTGGCCTGATCCACTGAGCGGTGGATCTAACCCTCACTTGTTGTTCCGGTCGGCAACATCCAAGGTCGCACTCGAGTGAGACCAGGACAGGCGAGCCCCTGGTGCGGCAGTCGCCCTCAGTGGCGCAAACGAGTGCGCTTCTAAGGTACCGCCCCTCCTCCACCCAGGGCCTAGACGTATACGCTTTCTGGAAGCATCACCTTCTCGCCGCAATAGAGATCCGACGCCAGGCCTCCGCCATTAGCGCACGGTTCGCGGCCAACAGAGCACCGGACGACCGCACCGAGACCATCTTCGGTCCCCTATTGATCTCCGCCTCTTGAGGGCTTGCATCGGCCAACCGAACGGGAGCCGTGTTGACGCCCGGCGGCGGGCGCACTTCCGTTTCAGGGAACCACCCGATCGCGGCCAGATGCACTTGGGCCCTACGACAGTACTCGGCGCTCAACGGAGACATGCTGCCCTCACCGTGACCGGCCCGGTACTTCATCAGCGCCCGGCAGAGGTCCCCACCAGCTAAACGCCAGGCTTTTGCGAGGTAAGCCACTCCATAGCGGATGTTCGTCTCCGGCTGAGCCAGATCAGCAGTCGTGCCGCTAAAGCCCATCATCGCAGCTGTGGTGGGTCGAACCTGCATGAGCCCGATCTCCCCGACTGAGCCAACAGCCGTTGGGTTGTACCCGCTCTCGATCCGCACCACCGCATCGGCAATGGCAGCGGGAAGTCCACGAGAGACCGCCTCTCGTCTGATGATGTCCAGATACAGCGAACGACCGGGGAATTCCTTGAGAACAGCCTGATCCTGGGGAGATGAAGTGATTGAGGCAGCAAGCACCTGTGCTTGGACGCCTTGGATTTGGGCACCGCCCGAACTGAGGAGGGCCAGCACCAGTATGGCCCAGAAGAAAACCTGTGATCTCAACATCGCGCCTCGACTTCGACTAAAGCCAGTCTGGCGCGGAAAGGTTTAGACCTGGTTTGCTGCACCCGACCAAAGGACTTGCGCGCGAAGCGTAACCTGCAGGATCGCTAAGCTCAATGCAGGCGAGCGGCGGTATTTCGGGGGAGTTCGTTTTGGACATAGTACGGACACAGCTTTAGAAGACGCTCTACCCACTTTGCCTAAGTCCTCGAACACTTTGGTGGGTGTACAAGGACGCGAACCTTGGACCCGCAGATCAAGAGGCAGCTTGCACCTCAACAATTTCAGCAACTATCTGTAAACGGCTCAGTCTTGTGATGATTAAGTCACAATCGGGTACAGCTAAATTGTAAACCAATGCTCCGCAGACTTCGATGTCGGCCGCCAGTGTCGTCATAGTCCAATCAGACACCTCAGAACCAAGCCTGGGGCATTGCTGCCGGCGATCCGACACTGCTGCCCTAAGCTGCGCTGAAGGCCACGGGAGATCAGTCTATCTCTGAGAACGGGCGCCCTCCGCATCTGTACTCCCTTCGGCAGGAGCGCTGCCGTGGGCGGCAAGCGCCCAACACAGCAAACCCAACTGGGTTCTTCACCCGCAATTGAGACTTATCTGCACAGGCCTAGGCCAATATTGGCCGCTTATGCTGATCGAGCTAGAGCATCGTGCGGACCCGAAGGGCCGCGTCAGCGAAAAGTGGATCCGGTTTTCGCTGACGCGGACCTCCGGTTCCGCACTCAACGATGCTCTCATTGAAGGAGATAGCATCGGATTGGTCCCAAAAGTGCAGATGCACTTTTGGGACCAATCCGATGCTGTAGACGACGCGCGTCAGCGGTCTGTACTGCGAGAGGTGGTCTACGACAGCAGCCGCGCGGCTCGTGACAGGATAGGATCGACAGCAACCAGTCTCGGAGCTTACACGGCCCGCTTCCGCCCTCAGGTGCCCCATCCACGAGTCTTCTCACAATCTCGAAGTTTCCGCCATTCAGCTCTCGCGCCCACTTTCCCATCCCTCGCTGGTGATGGCCATGTTAGGGTTTGACAAACCCGGCATAACCGTAAGGGTCTCCTGATCAAGCCGTACTGGAAGCGCCGAGCTCACAGCCGAAAGCTTTCTAAGGAGCATCATGGCATCCGCCTTCTGGGGAATGAGATGGGCATTGTTCGCGAGAGACTTGAGGGCATCCTGGCGCGTCTGGCCGCGCGCGCGGACGACGAGCGCGTGTTCCTGCGCGTCTATGCGGAGACGGCCCGCGCGGCGGCCGACGCTGCCGATGCCCGCTCGCAGGCGGGGGTGCCCCTCGGCCCGATCGACGGAGCGATCGTCTCGATCAAGGATCTGTTCGACGTCGCCGGCGAGGCCACCGCGGCCGGATCGCGCATCCTGCGCGACGCGCCGCCCGCGCGGCAGGACGCGGAGGTCGTGCGTCGGCTGCGTCAGGCGGGGGCAGTGATCCTCGGCAAGACCAACATGGTCGAGTTCGCCTTCTCCGGTCTCGGCCTGAACCCGCATTACGGCACCCCCGGCAACGCCGCCGACCCGGCGGGCATTCCCGGTGGCTCCTCCTCGGGGGCGGGCGTGTCGGTCGCGGAGGGCACAAGCACGATCTCGATTGGCAGCGACACCGGCGGCTCGGTGCGCATCCCGGCGACGCTCAACGGGGTGGTCGGTTTCAAGCCGACCGCGCGCCGGGTGCCGATCAAGGGCGTGTTTCCGCTCTCGCTGAGCCTCGACTCGGTCGGGCCGCTCGCCCGTTCCGTTCAGGACTGCGCCTTCGCCGATGCGGTCATGGCGGGCGAGGAGCCGGCCGTCCTTGCGCCCTTTCCGCTGAGCGGGCTCCGGATCGGGGTGCCGCGCGGCCGCCTGTTTGCGGAGACCGAGCCGCTGGTGACGGAGGCCTTCGAGGCGAGCCTCGGCCGCCTCTCGAAGGCCGGGGCGACGATCCTCGACCACGACATCGAGGATCTGCTCGAAGGAATGGCGCGGGCAACTTCCCTCGCGTCGATTGCGTCGGTTGAGGCAAGCGAGATCCACGCGGATTGGATCGTAGCGAGGGCTGACAGGATCGATCCGCGCGTGCAGGTGGGCATCGCCAGGGGCGGCACGATCCCGGCGCCGGCATATCTTCGGATGATGCGGCAGCGACGGGCCCTGGCTGCGGCCATGGACGAGCGGCTGAAGCCGGTAGATGTCATGGTCATGCCGGCGACGGCGATTTCCGCTCCCCTGATCGCGCCGCTGGCCCTCGACCCCGAACTCTACAGCCGCACGGATCTCCTCATCCTGCGCAACACCAGAGTCGCCAACCTGTTCGACCTCACCAGCATTTCCCTTCCGCTTCCCGACATGCCGAGTCCTATCGGTCTCATGCTGACTGGACGCAATGGACAGGACCGCCGGCTTCTTGAGATCGCGTCGAGCGTCGAGCGCGAACTGGCTCGGTAGCAGGAGAACGGCCCTCCTCACGACGATTGAGGCGCGCTCTCAGGGGCTCCTCCTGAGCTCCGCTTCGAGATTCAGCATCGGATATTCCTTGGCGATCTCCGCCAGATCCTCGTGCAGTTCCGAGATGATCCAGTCGCAGATATGGTATACGATCGGCCTGTGCGGTCTCGCGCGGGCGCGCACCAGATGGCAGAGACGCTCGGTCTTCATCAGATCCAATCGAGCCGGCACCAGCGCCTTCGTGCGCAGCCAATGGGCGACTACGTTTAGCCATCCGAGCGCCACGCCCTGTCCCAGGAGCGCTGCCTGCACGACGACGGCATAATCGGAAAAGATCAGGGAGTTGAGGGCCTCTCCGCCGCGCCGGGGCGAGAAGAGCCCGGACCAGTCGGGTTGGGCGTTGCTGAGATTGACGACTGTGCCCGCAACGACCTCGGCGCCCTGCTCCTCGCGGATGTGCTGCTCCAAGTAGAGGGGAGTGCAGATCGGCAGTAGGATTTCCGGCATGACGAACACGGCCTCGTGCCGCTCGTCGGAGCCGCTGACGAAGCGCATTCCGAGATCAACGTCGTCGACGGGCCCGCCGAGCGGCCCGTTCAGAAGCTGGAATCTCAAGTCGACGGACGGAAAGGCCGCCTTGAACTTCCCCATCCGCGGCATCAGCCAATGGGTCGTGAAGCCTGTCGAAACGGACAGTGTCACAGTCTCCATTCCATTCTGGCGGTCTTTGATCTCCCTGATCGCGGCCTCGATGCCGGTAAATCCTCGCGTGATGCTATCGAACAGGAGCTTCCCCTCCTCGGTGAGAGCGGCTCCCGAGGGCATGCGGTAAAACAGCTTGATACCCAGGTGCTCCTCAACCCGCGAGATCATTCGACTCACAGCGGCCGGGGTTACGTTGAGTTCATCGGCAGCACGCGAGAAGTTACCGCATCGGGCCGCAGCCTCCAACGTGAAGAGTGCATTCATCGAAGGTAAGGATCTGCGCAGCGAGGTCATTACATCATGTAACATAGGCCCTGACTTTTTTTCAATAGCGTCGCATCCCGGCTTTTGATCTCTTCCTCTCCAAGACAGACCTGATGATGTCGCAAGGAAACCGGGCAACGCAGCTTTCTCTCCGCCTTCCCGGCTGGCGGTATTCAAGTCTTCATCACTATGCGTAAGAAGTTTTGCGGAAGAACACAGTAAAAGAATTTAGTTTTCTCAGAAAAGCCTAGGAATATGGAGTAAGGGATCTCATGGCGAAACCTAAGGGTGTAGGGGTCTCGATCAAATCTGCGACGAAAACCTACGGAAGTTTTCGAGCTCTCGACAACGTAAGTCTCGACATCAGCCCCGGCGAGTTCGTATCTATTCTTGGGCCATCCGGCTCCGGCAAAACCACCTTTCTCGGTATCCTCGGCGGCTTCGTGCAGCCCAGCTCCGGGGCCATTTTCCTCGGGGATGAGGATATTACATTTTCTCCACCTCACAAGCGGGAGATCGGAATCGTCTTTCAGAACTACGCGCTGTTCCCCCACATGAGCGTCGGGGAGAACGTCGCTTTTCCGCTCCGTGCGCGGCGCATCCCGAAAGCGGAATGGCCGGACAAGGTCCGCGATGCGCTTGCCATGGTCGAGCTGCAGGGCTTCGAGAAGCGCCGCATCTCGGAGCTTTCGGGCGGTCAGCGCCAGCGCGTCGCCCTGGCGCGCGCCATCATCTTCGAGCCGCGGCTGATCCTGATGGACGAGCCGCTGTCGGCTCTCGACAAGCAGTTGCGCGAGAGCATGCAAATCGAGTTGCGCCATCTCCATCGCAAGCTGGGTTCCACGATCATTTATGTGACGCACGATCAGCGCGAGGCGCTGACGATGAGCGACCGCGTCGCCGTGATGAACAAGGGCAAGATCGTTCAGATCGACACGCCCGAGCGCCTGCACGACTGGCCCGTGGACTCGTTCGTTGCGAGTTTCATCGGTGAGGCCACCCTTGTTCCCGTCGATAAGGTCGGACCCGGCAAGGTCAGGATCGGCAAGATCGCCCTGCGTTCCGATCACGCGATCCCGGCCGCGGGAGAGGCGTTCCTCGCCGTTCAGTCCGAGAAGCTGATCATCGTCGACGGGGAGGCGCCCGACGGCATGAACTATCTGGCCGGCACCGTCACCGAGGTGCTGTTCCAGGGCGAGAGCATCCGCGTCTTCCTCGAACTCGAAAATGGCAAGACGCTGAGCGTGCGGCAGGCCTGTAATCACACCAGCCGACAGAAGATCAAACCGGTCGGCGCGCCCATGACCGTCGCCCTGCACCCCCAGGATACGATCATCGTTCCAAGAACGTAATCGCAAGACTTCAATCCTCAAAACCTCACGAGAGCATGCAGATGTCACTCACTTCCTTCAAAGTCCTCACGTTCGATGTGGTCGGTACGCTTATCGATTTCGAAAAGGGCGTTCTGGACGCCATTCGGCATATCGGCGGCCCGAAAGCGGTCGAGGCGACGGACGACAAGATCTTCGAGGCCTACAAGCGCGGCCGCGACAAGTTCTATGGCCGCTCCAGCTTCGCAATGAAGGATGTCTACCTGTCCCTGGCCAACGAGCTCGGCTTCAAGAACGACGAGGCGACGGCGGACGCGTTCCAGCTCTCCGTCTTCCGCTGGCCCGCTTTCAGCGACTCCGTCGATGCGCTCAGGCGTCTGCGCAAGAATTTCCGCCTCGTCGCGATGACAAATGCCGACCGCACGGCCTTCTCGGCCTATTCCCATACGCTGGGCAACCCGTTCCACGACAGCGTCACCTGTGACGAAACAGGCGTCGCGAAGCCAGATCCGCGCTTCTTCGCCTTCAATTGTGGCCGTCAATCCGCGCACGGATACAAATTTGAAGAGATCCTCCATGTGGCTCAGAGCCAGTATCACGACATCGGAGTCGCGCGGGAGCTAGGTTACAAGGTTTGCTGGATAGAGCGCCGGCAGGGTCTGAAGGGATTTGGCGGCACGCCCGAGCCCAAGGTGCTGACCAAGCCCGACTACCACTTCTCGACCCTGAAGCAGCTTGCCGACGCAGTGGACGCGGAAATCCAGGGCTTCGCCAAGACCGCGACAGCCGCCTAGCAGCGACCGCCCCATCATGGTGCTATTCAAACCTTCTCCCGAGATTTCCTCGCTCTGGACCCACACGGCTGAAACCGGGCCCCGCTTCGCTTCGCTTGCGGGCGACCACCAGTACGACGTGGCGATCATCGGTGGCGGATATACGGGCCTCTCGACGGCCCGGTATCTGGCGCGCAAGGGACTCAGCCCCGTCGTGCTCGAAGGTAACCACATCGGATGGGGCGCCAGCGGCCGCAATGGCGGTGTCGTCTCCGGCAAGTTCCGGCTCGCCTTTGCCGACATCGCACAATCGTGGGGCATCGACACCGCGCGGCGGATGCACGACATCGGCCTCGAAGCGATCGAGCATGTCGGCGAACTCGTCGAAGCCTACGACATCAAGGGGGCAGACTTCCGGGAAAGCGGAAGCCTGCGCTGCGCTCATAACGAGATTTCCCTTCAGGCCCTCAGGAAAGAGGTCGACTGGCTCAAGGGCGCCCTCGGCGACCACTCGGTGTCGATACTCGCTCCCGCGGAGATGGTAGAGGAGACCGGCTCCAAAGGCTTTGTCGGCGGCTTGCTGAATACCCATGGCGGGATCATCCATCCCCTTAACTTCGTCCGTGGGCTGGCGTCCGGCATCGACCGGATCGGTGTGACAATCTTCCAGCAGAGCCCCGCCACGGCGATCCGCAAAGTCCGGGACGGCCTCGTCGTCGAAACTCCCGGTGGCTCCATTCGGGCCAAGCAGGCCGTGATTGCGACGAACGCCTATTCCGATCTCACGCCCGCCACGGCGAACGTCAAGCGTACCCTCATCCCGTTCCGCAGCGCGATCATTGCGACCGAGCCGCTCACGGGAACGCCCGGCGAGGGCCTTCTCGCGACGGGACGAAGCTACACCGAGACACGGCGCATGATGCGCTGGTTCCGCAAATCGGGCGACCGGCTCCTGTTCGGAGGACGCGGCGCATTCGGCAGGAACGATTCGCCAAGCGCCTTCGCGGCCTTGGAAAGAGCGATGGTTCTTCAGTTTCCTGAGCTTGCCATGGTGAAGGTCACTCACCGCTGGTCGGGACTCGTGGGCATGACGCTGGACAGCATCCCCCATGTCGGACGCCTCGACGAGCGCGTTATCTACGCAATGGGTTACAACGGCACTGGCGTCGCCATGTCGACCCTCATGGGAAAGTACCTGGCAGAAATCGTAACCGGCGGAGAACCGGACATCGGCCTTCTGAGGACGGAGCATCTCAAGAAGGTTCCCTTCTATGTCATCCGCGAACCTGCCGTCCGGCTGGTGGCCGGCTGGTACCAGTTCCTGGATGCAATCGGGCGGTAAGGCCCAGGATGAAGACGGTCGTGGACCCATATAAACAGAGGAGAACCAAATGCTGAAAAGACACTTAAAATCCATTCTTGCGTCGGCTGTCGCCGGCGCCGCGCTCCTGTCGACCCCGGCCCTCGCCGAGGAGGTTACGTTCGTCTCCCAGGGCGGCGCCTATCAGGCGGCTCAGACCAAGGCCATTCTCGATCCGGTTGCCAAGAAGCTCGGGATCACCGTCAAGCAGGATAGCGCTCCGGACGCGTGGCCGGTTATCAAGACGCAGGGCGCCACCGGCAAGCCGATCTGGGACGTCGTTGACACGCCGACGAAAGACTGCATCCGCGGCGGGGAGCAGGGCCTGATCGAGAAGCTCGAATTCTCCAAGATCCCCAATGCGGAGAAGATGCCCGCCGCCTACAAGACGCCGTACTCGGTGGCCTACGAATTCTACTCGAGCGTCCTCGCCTACAACAAGAAGAAGTTCGGCGGCAACCCGCCGAAGAGCTGGGCCGATTTTTGGGACGTGAAGAAGTTCTCCGGCACCCGTGCGTTGCGCAACCATCCGCTCGCGACGCTCGAGGCCGCCCTGATGGCCGACGGCGTTGCGCCCGACAAGCTCTACCCTCTCGATGTCGACCGCGCCTTCAAGAAGCTCGAGGAGATTAAGCCGCACGTCACCGTGTGGTGGACCTCCGGCGGCCAGTCAGCGCAGCTGCTCAGCGACGGCGAGATCGACATGGAGATGGCCTGGAACGGCCGCGTAAGCGCCGTCGCCAAGGAGGGTGCCGATGTCGGATTCACCTATAACCAGGGGCTTCTGCAGCACACGTCGCTCTGCATCCTGAAGAACGCGCCGAACCTGGAGACAGCGGTGCGCTTCGTCAATGAGGCGATCTCTCCCGAGTTCCAGGCGAACCTGCCGCTCGAGATCGATTATGGCCCAGGCAACCCGGAAGCATTCAAGACCGGGAAGATTCCGACCGAGCGCGCGGCGGAGCTCCCGAGCGCGCCTGAGAATGCTGCCAAGCAGGCTCTCATCGACACCGAATGGTGGAGCTCGCCCGCGGGTGAGGAAGTGCAGAAGCGCTGGGCGGAGTTCATCCAGAAGCGCTGATGCGCCGCGCTTGAAGAGAAGCATCAGATGGGGTTGCAAAAGTGAAGTCAAATTTCAGGTCTGATGCTCCAGGGCGGTTCGCGATCAGTGAGGATCGCGAACCGCTTCATGTGTCCTTGTCTGCCCCAATTTCCGCAAAGCAATATCCGCCTTTGCGGAAAAAGCCCTATCCGCTCGGAGGCCTTTTCTTGTTCAAATCGAGAACCGAAACCTTCCAGCGGCATGACCGCCAAGAGCAAATGCTGATGCTTCTGCTCCTGGCGCCCGCCCTGGCCGTTGTTGTGGTGCTGCTGCTTGTGCCGCTGTCATGGCTCGCCTGGCAATCCATCTATCATGACGGCTTCACTCTCGAGAACTACCGCCGCATCGCGACCGAGCCGGTCTACTGGAGCACATTCGCGCAGACCTTCCGAATCTCGTTCATTGTAACAATTGTCACCCTGCTCTTGGGCTATCCTGTAGCCTATGCCGCGTCGGCCGCGCCCAAAAGGTGGAGTCTCATCATCCTCGCGATGGTAATCCTGCCATTCTGGACCAGCGTGCTGGTGCGGGCCTATGCGTGGCTCATCCTCTTGCAGCGCACCGGCATCATCAACAGCAGTCTCCAGTCCCTGGGCCTGATCGACTCTCCGGTGCAGCTCGTGAACAACGAATTCGGGACCATCGTCGCGACGGTCCACATCCTGCTTCCCTTCATGGTCCTGCCGCTCTACGCCGCGATGCAGAAGATACCGGGCGAGCTGGTTATGGCAGGGGCAAGCCTCGGCGGCAGCCCGTCTCATGTGTTCTACCGGGTCTTCCTGCCGCTGTCGCTGCCGGGCGTCATCGCTGGAGTCGTGCTGGTCTTCGTCCTGTCGCTCGGCTTCTACATCACCCCGGAACTGCTCGGCGGAGGGCGCATCTTCATGATCTCGAATCTGGTGAGCCGCAACGTCGAACTCTACAACCAGTGGGGCGCGGCAAGCTCGATCAGCGTCGTCCTGCTCTTCTGCGTGTTCGTGATTTTCTGGGCTGCCAGCCGCGTTATCCCGGTTGAGCGCCTGATGGGAATGAGGTAGGCCCATGCCCTCAACGCGTATCCTGCTTTATTCCGTCGTCGGCCTGATCCTGCTCTACCTGATGATACCGGTGCTAATCATCGTGCCGATGTCGTTTTCGGGAACACGGTTTCTGACCTTCCCGCCTCCGAGCTTCTCCTTCCGGTGGTACGAGGCTTATGTGAGCAGTGTCGCCTGGATGCAGGCCACCAAGGTCAGCCTGATCCTGGCTTTCCTGACGGCCATCATCTCGACCGTCTTCGGCACAGCTGCCGCCTATGCCCTGCACAACGCGAAGTCGCCGTTCGTGCGCAGCCTCCAGGTCGTACTGCTGCTGCCGCTCGTCACTCCGATTGTGATCATCGCCGTTGGAGTCTTCTTCGTCTACATGAAGATCGGCCTGATCGCGACGATGTCCGGCTTGGTTCTGGCCAACGTGATGCTTGGAATTCCCTATGTCATCACCGCGGTGCTCGTCGGCTTGCGGAAATTTGACCCGACGCAGGAGATGGTCGCCCGCAGCCTCGGCATGAACCGGTTCCGCAGCTTCTTTGCCGTCACGCTGCCGCAGATCAAGCCGAGCGTTATTTCAGGAATGCTGTTTGCGTTCATCTCGGCCCTGGACGAGACAATCGTGGCGTTGTTCATTTCCGGCGGCGACAACCAGACACTCACCAAGCGCATGTTCACGGCCCTGCGGGATGAGATCGATCCAACAATCGCCTCGATCAGCTCTCTCCTTACCGCAGTGTCCTTCATCCTCGTCATGCTGATCTCGCTCAGTTCGCGGGAGGGGCGCACCAAAACGGGAGAGGCGCCGGCCGGTCACTGATCTCGGCAAAAGGTTCGTTCCTGCGTAGCTGCATATCCTGAATAGGTTCTCGACGTGATTGACTATCTTATCCTGGGTGGCGGCTCCGCAGGCTGCGTTCTAGCGGCCCGCCTGTCCGAGGACTCGCGCAAGCGGGTGGTGCTCGTGGAGGCGGGCCGCGACATACGTCCGGACAACGTTCCGGCGGAGATCCGCAGCCGGTATCCGGGGCACGCCTATCTCGATACCAGGAACATCTGGAGTTCATTGACTGCCCTTATGGGACATTCACCTTCCACTCGAGGCGAACGCTCGCCGCGGCGCTACGAGCAGGCACGCCTGCTGGGAGGAGGCTCCGCCATCAACGCCCTCATGGCCAATCGGGGGGCTCCGAGCGACTATGACGAGTGGCGCGAGCTCGGGGCTGAGGGATGGGGATGGGAAGAGTGCCTTCCCTATTTCATCAAGCTCGAGCGCGATTGTGATTTCGACGGGCCGTTGCACGGCAAGAACGGCCCTGTTCCCATCCGCAGGATCACGCCCGAGCGCATGTCGCCCTTCGTGAAGGCCGTGTCCGAGACCCTGCAGCTGCACGGATACTCGGTTCTGCCCGACCAGAACGGGCCTTGGGAGGATGGCGTCTATCCCGGAGCGGTTGCGGTGAGCGACAGTGGTGAGCGCGTGCCGACGTCGATCATCTATCTGACGCCTGAGGTCCGCAAACGCCCAAACCTTCGCATCATCACGGACAGGATGGCGGAGCGCGTGATCTTCGAGGGCTCCAAAGCCACAGGCGCCGTGCTGGCCGCCGCAAACGGCGGCGAAGCGGAAACCCTGCAAGCGGCCGAAGTCGTCATATCCTGCGGCGCCATCCACTCTCCGGCTCTGCTGATGCGTAGCGGGATCGGGCCAACAGAGGATTTGGCAAGACTGGGTATTCCGGTCATCAGCGACAGTCCCGGCGTGGGCCGGAACCTCATGGAGCATCCGTCGATAGCGGTCTCGGCCTATCTGCCTCCGGCTGCACGGGCAGCAGATCCAAGCGAGCACCACGAGCAGGCCATATTGCGCTTCTCGTCCCGCCTGCAGGGCACTCCGCCAGGAGACATGCATGCGGCCATTCTGTCCCGGTCGGCCTGGCACTCTGTCGGGCAGAGAATCGGCACGATGTTCTTCTGGGTGAACAAGTCGTATTCCAGGGGACATCTCAAGCTGGTCTCTCCGGACCCGCGCGCCGAGCCCGCGGTGGATTTCAACATGCTGTCGGACCCGCGCGACCTGGAGCGGCTCAAGGCGGCTTTCCGCCTCGGCGCGAAGGTCTTACGCGACCCGATGATGCGCGGAACGTGCGAAGCCGCCTTCCCGGCGAGCTATTCACCTCGCGTCGCGAAGGCGGCGGCTCCCGGTATGATCGGCTCGCTGCAGCGCGGCATCCTCTCCGCATTGCTCGACCGGGCCGGCCCGCTGCGGCCCGGCGTTATCCACAATATCGTGACCCTTGGGGCGACGCTCGACAAGCTCATCGGCGACGACGCGGCGCTCACCGCCTTCGTAAGCGCCTATGTCGGCGGCACCTGGCATCCCTCGGGGACATGCCGGATGGGGGCGACCGGGGACCGGATGGCAGTGACCAGTCCGAGAGGCACGGTCTATGGCGTTCAGAATTTGAGCGTCTGTGACGCATCCATCATGCCCAGCATCCCGCGCGCGAACACGAACATCCCCGTCATCATGATGGCCGAGAGGATTGCCGATTTCGTGAAGGGGCAACACCATTGAGGAAGCACCCGCGCTTGGCGACCGATTGAAGGAGTGGCGATGTCGAACGCTTTGAAATTCTACATCAACGGCGAATGGGTCGATCCCGTTGTCCCTGCGACCCTCGATGTTGTCGATCCCGCGACCGAGCAGGCCTTCGCGCGGATTTCGGTGGGCACGGCCGCCGACGTGGACCGCGCCGTCTCGGCGGCTAGGGCGGCCTTCCCATCCTTTTCGAGCACGACCAAGGCCGAGCGGCTTGCCTTGCTCAGGCGGATCCTCGAAGCCTTCGAGAGCCGCATGGACGAGTTCGGCGACATCATCTCGCGCGAGATGGGCGCCCCGCTGCGGCTGGCGAGATCGTCCCAAGCCGGAATCGGCGCGGCCCATCTCCGCCAGACCATAAAGACACTGGAAGCGTTCGAATTTACCAGCATGATCGGCACCACCCAGATCGTCCGGGAGCCCATCGGGGTCGTCGGAATGATCACGCCGTGGAACTGGCCGATCAACCAGATCGCGTGCAAGGTAGCGCCCGCCCTCGCCGCAGGCTGCACCATGGTGCTCAAACCCTCCGAAATTGCGCCTCTCAATGCCATTCTTTTCGCCGAGGTCCTTCACGAGGCGGGCACGCCGAAGGGCGTGTTCAACCTGGTGAACGGCGACGGGCCCTCTGTCGGGCTGGCTCTGGCGTCCCATCCGGATGTCGACATGGTCTCCTTCACGGGCTCGACGCGGGCCGGGATCGTGGTCGCGCAAGCGGCCGCTCCCACTATCAAGCGGGTGCAGCAGGAATTAGGTGGAAAGTCCGCAAACATCATCCTGCGCAGTGCGGACTTCTTGAAAGCGGTCCGTTCGGGGGCCGCCAAATGCTTCGAGAACAGCGGCCAATCGTGCAATGCGCCAACCCGGATGTTCGTGCCCTTCGAACGTATGGACGATGCGATTGCCCTGGCCAGGGAAACCGCCGAGGGGGTCGTCGTCGGCAGCCCGACAAGGCCAGAGACCACGATGGGGCCGGTCGTCAGCAAGATCCAGTTCGACAAGATCCAGGACATGATCGAGTCAGGCATCGCCGAAGGCGCCGAACTCGTGGCGGGCGGACCCGGGCGGCCGCATGGACTCAATCAGGGTTATTTCGTGTGCCCGACGGTCTTTGCCTCGGTTCGCCACGACATGCGGATTGCGCGGGAGGAGATCTTCGGGCCGGTGCTTTCGATCCTCGGCTACGAGACCGAGGACGAGGCCATCCATCTCGCGAACGACACCGTGTTTGGTCTCGCGGCCTATGTCCAGGCCGGGTCCCTCGACGAAGCGCGCCGAGTGGCGCACAGGCTTCGCGCCGGCAGCGTCTACATCAACTCGCCGAGATGGGATCCCGCGGCGCCGTTTGGGGGCTACAAGCAATCGGGCAACGGCCGCGAATACGGCGAGTTCGGCCTGAGCGAGTTCCTGGAGATCAAGGGAATCGTCGGCTACCAATAGCGCCGCGAGCGCGGGCGGAAGGATGTCGCCCTTCAGTCCGAGGCCAATGCGCGTTTCCGGCGTTTTCAATAACCGCGCCGGCGATCTATGGCATCCTCAAGAGGCAGCCCCCGACGGTGCTGCTTGATCAGAGCGCATACGCGCTGCGCCGCCGTCACCGGATGCGTCGTGCTCGCGATGTGCGGCGTCACGATGACACGGGGATGCCCGAGGAGGGGATGGCCTGCCTCAGGTGGCTCCGCCCGCAGCACATCTAGCATCGCACAGTCGATCTGGCCGCTCTCGAGCGCCAGGAGTAGGTCCTCCTCGACTAGGTGACGACCCCGGCCGAGATTGAGTAGCCGCGCGCCACGCGGAAGGAGCTTGAACGTGGTGTCGCAGAGCAGGCTCTCCGTTTCGCTAGTTAAAGGCAGGAGGCAGACCAATATGTCGCAGTCGGACAGAAAGGCGGGCAGCTCCTCGATGCCTGCGAATGTCCGCATGCCATCGATCGACTTCGGCGAGGCGCTCCATCCCTTCAGGGTGAAGTTGAAGGGCTTCAGGGCATCGGCGACTGCGCGGCCGAGCACGCCAAGCCCCATGATGCCGACAATGTGGTCCGCCGCGCGCCGAACCGGGCGGGGAGCCCAGAGGCGAGCCCGCTGGTCCGCGAGATAATGGGGAATGTCCCGATGGAGCGCGAGAACGCCCATCGTGGCGAATTCCACCATTCCGCTGGTGAGGTTCGGGTCGATCATGCGCACGACTTGGACGCCGTCTGGAATGTTACCCAGGTCGAGCTGATCGATTCCGGCTCCAGTGCTGAACAGCACTTTGAGATTCGGAAATGATGCTGCGATGCCCGGCGGGGGCGTCCACGCAATCAGGTATTCGACACTTTCGGGCGTTCCCGCTTCCGGCCAAATCCGAAAGGTCGTCTGTGGAAGCTCATCCCGGAAGATTTGCTTCCATGTCGCACCCCGAGCGGGATCGGCGCAGTATGTGACTTCGAAGTTCTCGGACATCCGGGACGACATCATCGGCTTTCGGGCTCCTGCAGGCGACCTGTCCTGTTCGAGCGATGGCAACGTGCGCCCGCCGCATCTTCCAGCGCGCAGCATCATCCTATGAGCAGATGACAGGCGATTGATGTCTTAGACGCGGCCAAGGCGAGTTCATTATTCCACAGCGGGATTGCGATGCGGAATTTTCTGCGTCTCGCGACCACCGGAGGAGAGACCTTAAGATTGGACCCGCGCCCAGGTGTGATCCACGATCTATGCAACTTTTCGGCCTGTGGCTGCATCCCCTGCTCCACTGACATTCAACTCGGATCCCGCAGCGGGGCTGACCGCTTAGCGGCGCCATCGTCCGCTTACCGTGGCACAATCCGCCCTGACAGCGTCCGCTTCCACGGACTGGTCCGTCCGAATGGCAGAGGTCTCTGCGAGACTTGAGCCCCGATGTGACGGATCTTCTACTGTTTGGCCTGGGCTGCCCGATGGTGATCATCCCGTGTTTTCGCCAAGGCGCAGGCCTCATGCGTGAGCAGCTCACACACAACACACACGTCACCTGTCCGCTCCCAGACTTTGAGCCGGCGCTCAGGCTCCGCGTCGACGGCAACAAGGCGCACCGGCAGTCCGAGGGAGGCAACAGTGGCCGGTCTGCCGTTGGGCAGATCAGGCTCTGACGGCGACAGCCGACACAGCAGGCCGCGGCAGGATGCACTGGTCATGGCACCTCTCCCGGAAAGGGACCTGTGGCCCTCGTTTGAACGACGACGCTCCGATCAGCTGCTGTGATAGCCCTTGCTCGAGCAGGTCGCTGTGACCTGTTGAGCCAACCAAGCGCCAGGAGCAGCGGCACTGCGTTGTGGCTCAAGATCACGCAACGCGAAAACCAGGCAAACAGATGGACAGAATCCGATCTAATAAATAAACAACAAGACAAAGCATTGTGTTGCGACTTCATATCAGGGTTATTATTCGTTAACGTAACATTATTTGCATCAAAATTCAATGACTAGATGCTATTATAACTAATATCTACAATGACGATGATGCATCATTATCAAAATTTACTATATTATCTTTGTTATTCCGTCGGCTGGTCGATTTCGAGGCCACTTCGAACGCCTGAGTATTTGCAGCCGAACACCAGAGAGCCCGGACCGGCCCCATCTTTACCTCTGGTCTCACACTTGCCGCGCTTCGCCGCGGGAGGCCATTGGAAGCCAATTCAACTCTACGGCATCGGACCCACAAGTGGATTTGCACTTTTGGGACCAATCCGATGCTTTCTCCTTGAATGAGAGCATCATTGAGAGCGGAACCGGAGGTCCGCGTCAGCGAAAACCGGATCCACTTTTCCGCACGACGCTCTAAGACGGGAACGACCCCGGTACCGGACCCCATCGGCAGTGCCATCAGCACAAGATTCCGTCCCGGCCCCCGCCTCCTCACACCAAGTGTATCGCGACAGGGGAGCCTAGAGCATCGGACCCAAAAGTGGACTTGCACTTTTGGGTCCGATGCTCCCTTCTCTAGAGAGCGCATCGTTGAAGCGTAAAACCGGGTCCACTTTTCCGCACGATGCGCTAGCCCCATTCGGTTCGGCAGGCCGCCATTGGCGGCACGCTCCCTTCGAGTCTCAGACCAATTCCCACAGCCATCCCGGGGAGCAATCAGAATGGCAGACTGTTATTGCCTCCAGCTCACCCTCTCCGCCGCGGCAACCACAGCAAGTGCGAGGGCCACCGTCAAAGCCGGGAGGGCGATGGTCACACGGGCAAAAAGCATGACCAAGAACCGAATTGAGATGGCTGTATTGATCCCGGCTCCACCGATCAGGCGAGGATCCATTCGCGCGATCGCAACCCTTTCGGTATGAGGATCCGTCTTGAGGCACCCGATTGCGACCTGCAGCAGAACGCAGAACTGGGCCAGGACGAGATCGCCTCCGGCCAAAAGGGTTGAGCGCCTCGAGAAAGCACGCGATCCCACGGAGGCGATGCCACTGGACTTGATTGGCCAAGCCCCCTGACGGTTGCACACGAACCATCGGGTCCATCGCCAACCTGCTGGTGGGCACCGCCCGCGAACCTGTCGATCAATTCGAGAGGAGTTGCCATTGAGGCCTATGTCCACCTCCTCACGGCGACCTTAGGCGACCTGTACACCTACTCCAAATCTTCGAGCATCTGGCGCGAGCGCCGCAACAGCGCCTGCACCGCTTGGCGCTGCGCGAACATCTCCCGGGTGTACAACCCGGTCTTCAGCGCATTCCGGTTGCCGCGCGGGGCACCGGATCCTGAGGCTCCACCGTGCATCCGGCACCGCTGCCTGCCCCGAACGGCGGGCGCCTCACATGACCGCCCATAGCGGGTTTTGGCGCCACACCGCGGGCTGCTGCACGCGCGCGGGCGTGCCGGCCAGTTCCGAGACCAGCCGGCGCAGGGCCTTCTGAGACAGGGGCTTGGCGGAACCACCGGGTGGCACGCTCATGCCTGAAGTGAATCACGAATGCCCGTCCGGAGGAATCCCTCGCCCCCAATCTGCCCCGCTGACGTTTGATTCGTTACGCTGCCAGAGGGATAAGCCAAAGAGCTCCTGGTCCACGCTTTGCCACCTTGCATGAACCGGAAGCTCGCATCGGGCGATTGGCACCATTCCATGGTGAAAGGGTTCAAAATAATGGCGACCCCTGCAGGGCTCGAACCTGCGACCTACTGCTTAGAAGGCAGTTGCTCTATCCAGCTGAGCTAAGGGGCCGTCGAGCCGCGGTCCTGGGCCTTCAGTGGGTCCAGGGGCCGACGCGATTGAACTTGAAATTGTCGGAGTAGGACATCGTGCGCCGCTTGATCTCGTGCGGCTCCTCGACCCGATAGGCGATGCCTTCGCGCTCGGCATAGGCAATGGCCTCCTCCTTGGTGTCGAACCAGAGGCGGAGCTGCTGACGGGTATCACCTGAGCTGGTCCAGCCCATCAAGGGCTCGATCTCACGGGGCCTGTCCTGCTCGAAAACGAGAAGCCACTGCTTGGTCCGGGCCATGCCGGACTGCATTGCGGATTTGGCGGGCTTGTAAATCCGAGCGGGCATTGGTTTTTCGCACTCTCTCCAAGACTCTTACCAGTGAGGATGGTCGGGGCGGCAGGATTTGAACCCGCGACCCTCTGCTCCCAAAGCAGATGCGCTACCAGACTGCGCTACGCCCCGAAACCACCTAACGGCCTTTGTCCTCTAAGGATTTTCCGCTCCGAATGCAAGCCTGTAAAAAAGAACAAAGCGGCGACAAACGGCACGTTTCGGCAGATGTTGGGACCGTGGGTCCCGACGAAATTCCCGACGCATTGCCCGGCATCCGCCCCGGCGCTACACCCAAGCTCGGTCAGCCGTTCGGCGGTCACCTGGCCCTGCGTGTGCAGGGCGAGGCAGAACCGCCGCGCACCGGGCCCGAACCCGCCGGTGAGACCGGGCGGCAAGGGTGCAATGATGGTCTGGCCCTGCGGCGTGACCCAGCGTTCCCGCTTGTAGCGCACCACCTCGGCGGCCACGATCAGATCCCGTCGTGTGACCAGCCTGTAGCCTTTGAAGCGCGACCCGGACCGGCGGGCCGCGGCCAAGTGGCTTTCTCCAGGCCGGACGGCTTGAACGGCGGGCGCGGCGGCAGGTTCTTGAGCCGGGCGATCTCGTCCTTCAAGGCCTGATTGCTGGCGTGCAGGTTGCTGTTGTCGAGGCGCAGCCGCTCGACCTCCTCTTGCAGAGCCTGGTTGTGAGTCCGCAGCTGCGAGAGCTCCTGCTCCACGCGCTCGAGCGTGCCGGCCAGATCCGAGACCAGCCGGCGCAGGGCCTTCTGAGACAGGGACTTGGCAAGGTTAGGGGGCGGCACCGTCATGCATGAAGTGAATCACGAAAGCCGGTCCGGAGGAATCCCTCGCCCCCCAAACTGCCCCGCTTACAAGGATGACGACCGCCTGAAGCTGACCTAAGTCCTTAAACACATGGAGATCAAATCACCGAAGGCAAGGGAAAAGCATTCTACCTACGCTCAGATTGCGGCCTTCCGCGAAGCCGCTCATGAGGCCGGGCGCCCCTCCCCCGCCCTGACAGTCACTCTCCAATTCGAGCTTCGCCTCCGGTAGAAGGACCTCATTGGCGAGTGGGTGAAACCGAATGTCGAAGACCGGGAGCGATTAAAGGCACGGTCACGAACGGCACTTGGGTTTGGGAATGGGGGCTCACCTGAAGCCAAATCGACAGCAACTTGATCCTGAAGAAGCCCACCCCGAAATTGAACGGCTCAGAGACGGCGGAGCACGACCTGAAGCTCTACCCGGACATCATTTCCGAGCTGGCCGGCATGCCCTCGGAGCGGCGGATCGGCCCCGTGATCCTCGACAAGGGTTCTGGCAAGCCGCGGCGCAAGTCGCACTTCAGCAGGACGTTCAAGAAGATCGCTCGTAAGGCTGGCTGGCCAGATGACGTCTGGAACATGGACAGCCACGTTGGAGCCGTCTCAGAAGCCTTTGAGGCGGGCGCACAGGCCGAAAACGTGATGAGGGCGGCCCCTCCCCAGCTCAGCACGACCATGCGCTACAACCGCGGGAAGATTGTTCAGACGAGCCGGGTGGCGGAGCTACGGATAGCGCAGCGACAGAGAAATGAGGCTGACTAGGCCAGCGATCTGTCCCGGAAGGCGGATGTGGAAAGCTCTCAAGAACTGCAGTCGAATCAGGTCTTTCTGCGCGACTCCGCCTGTGGACCAGCCTTGGTCGGACCGGGGAACAGTCTGGAAAAAGCTCTTCTTAATAGATCGGTAGCCCGTCGCCCGTATTATTGCGCCGCTGCACGCGAGACACGGTGAAAGGACTTCGGTCCTGCAATCTGCCAGCCGTAGCACCGCCTTGGGCAGGTGGGTGAAATTGTAGGGTTCCCGGCAGGCCCTACCGTGTGCGGAAATGACGGCCTCCCTTAGCCCAGGGGAGGCCGTCATACTTTTTCGCAGGCCGCAGAACCTCCCATTTGCCGAACATCTTTTGGGCCTCTCTCTCGGTTGTTTGATAGAAGGTCGAAACCCAGACCTCGCAACCTTGCGCAGCGCTCTTCAGGCCCAATACATAGGGTCGGTGCTTATGTGGGTTCTGATAGAGGACTGTCACACACCTCCGCCGCTTGGGATCGGCGTAATAGCACCCCTTTGTGACGACGAGAGGCAGTTGGAGCAGATCAAGCGGACTAACCTCCGGGTGCTTGATCCAGATCTTCTGCGCTTCACGTCGGCGAAGGAAGACGATTCCTGGATGGCAGCCAAGATATTCAGCAACACTGCGCGGCAAGTCCCCCACCGTCAGGTACTGCCGGTGACCGAACACCAATTCTGTTAGCTGGCCAAGCTCAAACGACATGGTGGGCGTTGAGCCTCAACGGCGACGCGATCCGATAACACGCGCGGTAACACCGCAGGCGGCGCAAAAGCACCATCAGCACTCAAATCATTGACGCGTAAGGATAAGAGAGTGGTGCCCAGGGGCGGAATCGAACCACCGACACTGCGATTTTCAGTCGCATGCTCTACCAACTGAGCTACCTGGGCATCCGATGCGCGGCTTGTGCCGTGCGCGTCGTGGGCGGTTGTATAGTCAGACCTTTGCCGCCTGTCCAGCCGCCTGGACGAGAAATTTTCATGAAAAAAATTTTCGTCAGTCTTCGCGGTCGTCTTCGCCCTTGTCCTCCGGGTCATCCACGGACGGAATGGCATAGCCGCCGGAGAGCCAGCGGTTCAGGTCCACATCCGCGCAGCGCTTGGAGCAGAAGGGCTTGAATTCCAGGCTCGACGGCTTGCCGCAGATCGGGCACCTGCCGGACGAGGCCAGCGGCTTGTTCTCGTTGGCGGGATCCATGCCTTTCCTCCTCTTGGGAATCAGGCGGCGTTGAGCCAGGTGAAGCGCACGGGGAACCCCTCCCCATCGAGCAGCGCCACGGTCTCGTAGAGCGGCAGGCCCACCACGTTGGTGTAGGAACCGACGAGCTTCACCACGAAGGTCCCGGCAAGGCCCTGGATGGCATAGCCGCCCGCCTTGCCGCGCCATTCGCCCGAGGCGAGATAGCGCTCGAACTCCTCCCGCGAGAGACGCTTGAAGCGCACTCGGGTTTCCACGAGGCGCTCGCGCACCGAATCCTTCGGGGTGATGAGGCAGATGGAGGTGTAGACCCGATGCGCCCGGCCCGAGAGCAGGCGCAGGCATGCCGCCGCCTCGTCCACCACCTCGGCCTTGGGCAGAATGCGCCCGCCTGCCACCACGATCGTATCGGCGGAGAGGATATAGGCGTCCTTCAGGTCCTCCCGGTTGCGGGCGGTCTTGCGGGCGACCTCCGCCTTGGCACGGGAGAGGCGCTTGGCAAGGTCCTTCGGACCCTCGTTCTTCAAGGGCGCCTCGTCCACATCGGCGGGCAGGAGGGCATCGGGCTCGATGCCGGCCTGCTGCAGCAGGGCCAGCCTGCGGGGCGAGGCGGAAGCCAGAACGAGCTTCGGACGCCAGCTGGTATTCGACACCTCGGAAGAAGACGCCACTTTGATCTCCACGCTCCAGGGCCTGTCAGCCCTTCACGATCATTGCTTGTTCTGTAGCGCATCGTGCGGAAAAATGGACCCGCTTTTGGGCCCTGCCCGATGCTCTGGGCATAAGGCTACGCCCGGTCACAACATGGCACCGGGCGTGAGTGAATCAAGCGGCCGGAGGCGGCTCGACGTCCGAGGGGGCTGGTTGGACATCCGCTCCGCGCATGGCATCGTCCCGCTCGAGCTTCCGGTAGCGCATGACGCCGATGGGGATCGTCAGCAGGAAGAGAATGGTGATCAGGGCCAGCATCTCGAACGGGAAGCTGATGAGCAGGCCGAAGGCCGCCACCGACAGCACGAAGATCGGCAGAACCCACTGGCGCGGTACGTACTTGCCCATGGTCTTTCCCGAATAGGTCGGGATGGTCGAGACCATGAGGAAGGCAATGCCGACCGTGTAGATCAGGACGACGGGAGCCACCGAGGAATTCTGGACCGGCGTGCCGAGGAACGAGAGATAGAGCGGCAGCAGGGCACACATGGCGCCCATGGGGGCCGCCATGCCGACGAAGAAGTTCTTCTTCCACTCAGGCCGGTTGGGATCGTCGATCATGACGTTGAACCGGGCCAGGCGCAGGGCTGCCGCGATGGCGAGCACGATGGAGCCGATCCAGCCGAGCGAACGCAGTTCGTGCAGGACGAAGCTGTAGAGAATGAGCGCCGGGGTGACGCCAAAGTTCAGGAAATCCGCCAGGGAATCGAGCTCCGCGCCGAAGCGGGAGGTGCCCTTCAGGAGCCGCGCGATGCGTCCGTCCACGCCATCGAGGAAAGCCGCAACGATCACCGCCAGCACGGCCTGCTCATAGCGCCCCTCGAAGGCGAGCCGGATCGCCCAGAGGCCCAGGCAGAGGGCAATGAGGGTGATGATGTTGGGGGCGATCATCCGGAACGGAACGGGCTTGAAGAGCCGCTTGCGCGGTTCGTTCGGATCCGGGGCGAAGGGAGGAAAGAGGTCACTCATGGCAAAAACCTAGGAGGAGCCAGCCTGACCGGCAAGGAGAGCTGAGCAGTGTGCAGGTATGGGAGAAGCGCAAACTGCTGTGGACAGTTCCGTCCAAGGGCCCGCGGGAGCGGAAAACCGACCCCGCAGGCGACACTTTCACTGACGCGGATCTCCGATTCCGCACGAAATGCTAGCCGGTCCGGTACTGACGGGCGGGCTCGTTGGCAGTCAGATCCGCCAGGACCGTCTCGCCGGCCACCGCCGTCTGGCCGAGCCCCACGAGGATCTGGGCGGAGAGCGGCACGTAGATGTCGAGGCGCGAGCCGAAGCGGATGAGGCCGAAGCGCTCGCCGGTGCTCAACGTATCGCCCACCTTCACGAAGGAGACGATGCGGCGCGCCACGAGGCCTGCAATCTGCACCACGCCGACGCGGGTGCCCGCCGTCTCGATGACGAGGGCGTTGCGCTCGTTGTCCTCGCTCGCCTTATCGAGCTCGGCATTGAGGAAGAGGCCCGGCGTATAGAGGATCTGCTCGATCCGGCCCGCGACCGGCGAGCGGTTCACGTGGCAGTCGAACACGTTCATGAAGACCGAGATGCGGGTCATGGGCTCAGGCGGCAGGCTGAGCTCGGCCGGGGGAACCGCCGTGGTGATCAGGTTAACACGCCCATCGGCCGGGGAGATGACGAGGCCTTCGCGCATCGGGGTCACGCGCGGCGGATCGCGGAAGAAGTAGCAGACCCAGACGGTGAGAATGGCGCCAATCCAGCCGAGCGGCGACCAGAGCCAGGCCAGGACGATGGTCGCGAACAGCGCGATCAGGATGAAGGGATACCCCTCCTTGTGGATCGGGACGAAGATGCGGCGCATCGATTCCAGAATATCGGTCATTCTTTGAAGCCTTTATCGAGTTTGCGTGGGATGGCAGGCGCGGGCGCTTCCGTCAACCTGCCACGCTTTCCTCCCCACGCTCCTCTTCCTCGGCGCGCTTCAGGGTCTCGCGGGCCTGATCGGCCTCGCGCTGGCGGTTCCACATGGAGGCGTAGACGCCGCCCAGAGCCAGGAGGCTGGTGTGATTGCCCCGCTCCACCACGCGGCCATGGTCGAGAACGATGATCTCGTCGGCCCCGATCACGGTGGACAGGCGGTGGGCGATGACCAAGGTCGTACGGCCACGGCTCACCCGGTCGAGGGCGTCCTGGATTTCCTTCTCCGTAAAGGTGTCGAGCGCCGAGGTGGCTTCGTCGAGCACCAGGATCGGCGGGCCTTTGAGGATCGTGCGGGCGATGGCCACGCGCTGCTTCTCGCCGCCCGAGAGCTTCAGGCCGCGCTCGCCCACCGGCGTGTCGTAGCCCTCCGGCAGAAGGCTGATAAAGCGGTCGATCTGAGCAAGGCGCGCGGCCTCCCTCACCTCCTCCGGGGTCGCGTCCCAGCGGCCGTATTGGATGTTGTAACCGATGGTGTCGTTGAACAGCACCGTGTCCTGCGGGACCATGCCGATCACTTTGCGGAGCGAGGCCTGCTGCACGTCGGCGATGTTCTGCCCGTCTATGAGGATGCGGCCGCTCGTGGGCTCGTAGAAGCGGAACAGCAGGCGCGAGATGGTGGACTTGCCTGCGCCCGAGGGACCGACGATGGCGACCGTATGGCCGGCCGGCACTTCGAAGCTCACGCCTTTGAGGATCGGACGCTCCGGAATATAGGAGAAATGCACGTCCTCGAAACGCACGACGGCCTGCTTGATCTCGAGCGGCTTCGCGCCTGGCTTGTCCTGGATCTCGGGGTTCTGCTCGATGATCCGGAACATGTCGTCGATGTCGATGAGCGCCTGCTTGATCTCGCGATAGAGCATGCCCATGAAGTTCAGCGGAATGTAGAGCTGAACCAGCATGGCGTTCACGAGCACGAAGCTGCCGACGGAAACGCGGCCCGCCATGATGTCCTGCGCCGCGAGCACCATCACGATCGCCATGCCGATCGAGAAGATCACGGCTTGGCCTGCGTTGAGCACGGCGAGCGACGTATAGGTCTGCGTCGAGGCCTTCTCGTAGCGTTCCATGGAGCGGTCGTATCGCGCGGTTTCCCGCTGCTCAGCCCCAAAGTATTTCACCGTCTCGTAGTTCAGCAGCGAGTCGACCGCCTTCGTATTGGCATCGGTATCGGAGTCGTTCATCTGCTTGCGGATCGAGATCCGCCACTGCGTCGCCTTGTAGGTATAGGCGAGATAGATCACCACCATCACGAAGACGACGAGCGAATAGACCCAGTCGAATTCCCAGGCGAGGAGACCGAGCACCAGCACGAATTCGAGAATGGTCGGCACGAGCGTCAGCACCATGAGGCGCGACAATTCCTCGATGCCTTCGCGGCCGCGCTCCAGCACGCGGGTGAGACCGCCGGTCTTGCGTTCGAGATGAAAGCGCAGAGACAGGCGATGCATGTGCTCGAAGGCTTGGAGCGCGAGATTGCGCACCGCATGCATGGCGACCTTGGCGAAGAGGCCGTCACGCACCTGGGTCAGCACCGCCATGAGGATGCGGGTGACGCCGTAGATGATCGTGAGCAGGATCGGCGACTTCCAGAGCCATGAGCCTGAGGTGGCCGCGGCTTCGGTGGCCTGATTGCCGCTACTCGTCACGGCCACGAGCGCATCCGTCGCCCATTTGAAGGCGAAAGGCGTGACCATGGTCACGCCCTTGGCCACGAGCAGCAGGCCGAAGGCGATGAAGACGCGGCGCTGCAGATCGGGCCGCCCCTGCGGCCAGAGATAAGGCCAGAGCTTCGTCCAGGTCGCAGCCAAGCCGCTGGCTTTTCGCACGGCGGCGCTTGTCGAAGGGACGGAAGTGGTGGGGAGCATGACCAGAGAATCCGAATGAGTTGTCGGACCCCGATATAAGGGATCGGAAACAGGAATTCACCCCGCTCCGCCCGCAGCCCTGCCCTGACCTAGTTGGTCTTCTGGTTCTGATCGGCAGGAAGCACGAACACCTGACCAGGGTAGATCAGGTTTGGATTGCGGATCTGGTCCTTATTCGCCCCGTAGATCACGGTATAGCGGTAGCCCGAGCCATAGATCCGCTGGCTGATCCGCCAGAGATTGTCGCCCTTGGAGATGATGGCCGTGTTGATGTTGGGGATCACGACCGTGCCGGACGCAGCGACCTGGGCATCGGTCGCGGACTTCCCATCAGCCTGCGGCTGAGCGGATGCAGCCGGAGCTTCGGGCTGGGCCGAGGCGACCTGAACCGGGACGGTGAAGCCCACTTCGGCCCGGGATTTCACCTGGCCTGAGACCGGGTCCACATCATCGAGGCGGATTCGATATTCGCCTGGCCGTACGCCGGAGCCGATGGAGAAGGACACCTTGCCGTCGCCTCCTGCCCCACCGGGTGCGATGAGGGTATCGTTCAGATAAAGGCGCACCGTCGCACCCGGAGCCGATTGGCCGGAGACGAAGAGCCTCCCTGCCTCGGTTTCAACGCTGACGATCTTGATCTCAGGCCGAGGCGCAGGCTGAGCCTGGGGTTCGGGCGCGGCATTCGCCTGCGGCTGCGGTTGAGGAGCCGCTTGAGCGGGCTCTGCCGTTTGCGCCAGCTGCTCGGGCTGCTTTGGCGTGGTCTGTGCAACCTGCGGCTCGGGCGGCTCGGGATTCGAGAGAACCACCGTCGGCTGATCCGGCGAGGTCAGGGTCACCAGAGGCCGTTTCTGGGACGCATCGATCACCACCGTCACGCTCTGGTGCGAGCGCTGGCGAACCCCATCCGGCGCGATGGATTGCAGCACGACTTGATGGGAGCCTGGCGGCAGGGCCGGCGGCACAATGGCAAAGAGGCCCGAGGCATCGGCTACGGCGCGGGCATGGACCTGATCGCCCCTCAAGAGCTCGATGGTCGCCCCTGGAGCGGCCCGCCCGGCGATCACGCTCTCGCCGTTGGGCTCCACGCGCACGAGATCGAAGGACGGAACGATGGGAGCCTCGGCAGGCTTCGCATCGGCGGCTTTCGGTTCGGGGGCTTTGGCAGGCGGAGCTTGCGGAGCAGAACTCTGTTGCGGGGCAGGCTGCTGGAGAGTAGCTTGAGGCGTTGCCGCACCGCGAGTCTGCTCAGGAGCGCCGGGCCACGCCCAATAAAGCGCGCCAACAAGAACCGCGACGACGCCGGCGGCTGCCGCGCCGATGATCGCGATGGTTCCTTTAAGCTCTGTCGCCTGCGCCATAACGCTTTTTCTCAACTCCGGCACTTTCATGCATTTAAGCCGTTTATCTTTCAAAAGGCTACGGCCATAAAGGGAATATAATGTTTTATGATTCAACGCGGGAGGCTCCCCGCCTCCCCGAAATGCCCATGTCAGATCAAAAGCCTGTCAAATCCATCTGTGTGTATTGCGGCTCCGGTTTCGGAGACGATCCCGTCTTTGCTGCGAATGCCGCGGCCTTGGGCCGCGCCATGGCCGAGCAGGGCATCAATCTCGTCTATGGAGGCGGCAATGTGGGGCTCATGGGCACCGTCGCTCAGGCCGTTCTCGATCATGGCGGCTATGTCACCGGCATCATCCCGGACTTCCTGAAATCCCGCGAGAAGCTTCTCGACGCGGTGCAGGAAACCATCGTCGTGCCGGACATGCACACCCGCAAGCGTCTGATGTTCGAAAAGGCCGATGCCTTCGTGGCGCTGCCGGGCGGCATCGGAACGCTGGAAGAACTCGTCGAGCAGATGACCTGGGCACAGCTCGGCCGTCACACGAAGCCGATCCTGATGCTCAGCACCAAGGGCTTCTGGAAGCCCCTGCTCACGCTTTTCGCCCATATGCGCGAACAGGGCTTTATCCGCCAAGGCCTCGAACTCAGCTACCTCGTGGCTGAACAGGTCGAGGATGTGATTCCGATGATCGAGGCCGCCGCGCGGCGCATCGGCATCGTCGAGAATGCCGACCTGATCGAGACGAAGTTCTAAGGAACGCCGCTCATCCTGCGCGGGAGAGAACGAGCCCGCCCAGGATGAGACCTGCCGCGACAATGCGCTGCCAGGAAATCGCCTGTACGGGCAGGCCGAAGGCTCCAATCGCATCAAGGACGAGAGCCGCAACCACTTGGCCGAGGATCAGAGCCGCCACGGTGCTCACCGCACCGAGCTGCGGCACGCCCCAGATCACGATTGCCACATAGAACGCGCCTAAGAATCCGCCGAGCCACGCCCACCAGGGCGCGGAAGCCAGGGCGCTGCCGGAAGGCCATACGCCGCGAAAGGCGCTGAGGATGGCAAGCACCAAGAAGCCGACACCGAAGGAAATGCAGGCGGCCAGCAGGGGATCGCCGAGCGCACGGGCGAGTGCGGCATTGATGGGAGCCTGCGACGACAGAAAGACGCCGCCGATGAGAATGCCGGCGAGCGGCAGCAGGAGCGAGATGTTCATGGATCGTCCCGGTCTTTGGATGAGGCTGTTTGCGGCTGATGTTCAAACTCCAACCTCATCCTGAGGAGCCGCTGAAAGCGGCGTCTCGAAGGAGATTCCAGAGCACACTGGATCCTCCTTCGAGACGCTCGCTGCGCGACCTCCTCAGGATGAGGGCAGTGTTTCCTAAGGCAGGTCGCTAAAGCGTCGCCCCACCCTTGAGCAGCTTGTAGATCATGGAATCGGTCAGTGCCTGGAACGAGGCATCGATGATGTTGGCCGAGACGCCGATGGTGGTCCAGCGTTCGCCAGTGGCATCCGTGAATTCTATGAGCACGCGTGTCACGGCGTCCGAACCGCCCTGATAGATGCGCACCTTATAGTCCACCAGTTCCAGATCCTGAATCAGGTTCTGATACTTGCCGAGATCCTTGCGAAGCGCCACGTCGAGCGCGTTCACGGGGCCGTTGCCTTCGGCGGCGGAGATGAGAACCTCATCGCCCACACGCACCTTCACGATGGCTTCCGAGGCCGTGACGAGTTCGCCCATCGCGTTGTAGCGGCGCTCCACGTTCACCGAGAAACGCTCCACATCGAAGAAGGCCGGCACCTCGCCCAGCATGCGTTTGACCAGCACATAGAAGGAGGCATCCGCTCCTTCGAAGGCGAAGCCCTCTGCTTCTTTCCGCTTCACCTCGTCGAGCACGCGGGCGATACGCGGATCGCCCTTCTCCAGCTCGAAGCCGCAGCGCTTGAGTTCGGCAAGGATATTTGATTGGCCACCCTGATCCGACACCAGCACTTTCCGCACGTTGCCGACGACTTCCGGCTCCACATGCTCGTAGGTGCGCGGGTCTTTCAGCACGGCGGAGGCATGAATGCCTGCCTTGGTCGCGAAGGCGCTCGCGCCGACGAAGGGCGCGTGGCGGTTGGGCTGACGGTTGAGGATCTCGTCCACCTGCCGAGAGACATGGGTGAGTCCGCTCAACGCCTCGTCCGTCACGCCCAGTTCGAAGCGAGAGGCGTAGCCGTCCTTCAGCTTCAGCGCGCCGATGAGCGTGATGAGATTGGCATTGCCGCAGCGCTCGCCCAGACCATTAAGCGTGCCCTGGATATGGCGCGCGCCCGCCTCTATCGCCGCCAGGGAATTGGCAACGGCGCAGCCGCAATCGTCATGAGCGTGAATGCCCACATGGGTGCCTGGCACAACCTTGGTGACGGCCTTGACGATCTCCATCACCTCATGAGGCAGTGTGCCGCCGTTGGTATCGCAGAGAACGACCCAGCGCGCACCGGCCTCGTAAGCGGTCTTCGCGCAGGAGAGCGCATAATCGGGATTGGCCTTGTAGCCGTCGAAGAAATGCTCGCAATCGACGATCACCTCGCGGCCTTTGGCCCGCGCCGCCTCGACGCTGTCGTGAATGCCGGCGAGGTTATCCTCCAGCGTCGTCTCGAGCGCCACGTGAACGTGATAGTCCCAGGACTTGGCGACGAAGCAGATCGCATCGGCCTCAGCCTCCAGAAGCGCCGAAACGCCGGGATCCGTCGAAACCGAGCGCCCTGCCCGCTTCGTCATGCCAAACGCCGTGAACTTGGCTTTCTTCGTGCGCTTCTCAGAGAAAAAGGCGGTATCCAGCGGGTTCGCCCCCGGATAACCGCCTTCCACGTAATCGATGCCGAGCTTGTCGAGGAGCGTGGCGATCGCGCGCTTGTCTTCAAGTGAGAAGTCCACACCCGTGGTCTGCGCGCCGTCGCGCAAGGTGGTGTCGAAGAGATAGACGCGTTCAACGCTCATGACGACATCTTCCTGTCCTCGGCGGGTGCGAGGCGTTTTTCCATGGTGGTGGTGCCGAGCCACTCGTCGCCGAGCGAGAGGGTGTTGCGGCGCTGCGGCTGGAAGCCCTGCTTCTGGAAGAAGGGCTGCGCGTTGTCGCTGACCTCGGCCACGAGGCGCGCCGCGCCGCGTGCGGTCGCGAGCTTCTCGACCGCATCATAGAGCATCGTGCCGATCCCCTGCCCGGCCACGGCGGGATGCACATGGAACAGCTCGATCAACTCGTTGTCTTTCAGCGCAATGAAGCCGACGGCCGACCCCTCGAGCGTCGCCACGAGGGTGAGATCCTTCGCCAGTTTCTCGGCGAAATCCTCTTCCTCGGATTGCCCCATCCAGGCTTCCTGCTGGGCGTCGCTGTAATCCTCGCCCGTCAGTTCCTCGATGCTCGCCTGGAAGATCTCGACGAGCACCGGTACGTCGGCGGGAAGGAAGGGACGAAGCCCCGGTTTCGGCAAAGACTGTCCCATCAGCACATCTCCTGCACGAATAAGCTGCAGCTTACACCTTCGTCATCACCGGCCTTGTGCCGGTGATCCCGATAAGGAGAAGCGCAGCGCTCTTCCAGAACGGGATGGCCGGGACAAGCCCGGCCATGACGGTGGAGAGATTGAAAGGTCATCGCCCAACCTCCCAGGTGGTAGTGCCGTCCTTGTTGTCCTTCACGACAACATTGAGCGCGGCGAGTTCGTCGCGAATGCGGTCCGACTCGGCCCAGTTCTTCGCGGCGCGCGCCTCCTTGCGAGCGGCAATCAAGCCCTCGACCACGGCGGGATCGACGGTGAGCGAGGCTTGCTTTCGCGCCTTCCATGCCTCGGCTCCTTCGAGGAGGAAGCCGAGCGCGCGCAGGTTCGCGCCGAGCTCTTCGTGGGCCCCCTGCCCGTCGAGGGCATGAAGCTCCGCAAGCATCTTCGGTGTGTTGAGATCGTCCGCGAGCGCCTCGACGATCTGCTCCGACAGCTGAGCCGATCGCCCATGGCCCGCCATTTCGTACCAGCGGTCGAGGGTCTTCTGGGTTTCCTCCAGGCCCTTCTCGGTCCAGTCGATGGGCTGACGGTAATGGGTGCGCAGCATGTTGAAACGCAGCACCTCGCCCGGCCATTGCTGAAGCAGGTCGTTGATGGTGAAGAAGTTGCCGATGGACTTCGACATCTTCTCGCCTTCCACCTGCAGGAAGCCGTTGTGCATCCAGACATTGGCCATGCGCGGCGTCTGAAACGCGCAGCAGCTCTGCGCGATCTCGTTCTCGTGGTGCGGGAACACGAGGTCGATCCCGCCGCCATGGATGTCGAAGATCTCGCGCTCCGTCGGATCGCTGCAGGAAAGCCGCGTCGCAAAGGCCTGGACCAGGTGCTTCCACGACATGGCGGAGCACTCGATATGCCAGCCGGGACGGCCCGGGGTCCTGATGCCGGCCGGCGACGGCCAGGCCGGATCCTGCGGACCGGAGGGCTTCCAGAGCACGAAATCCATGGGGTCGCGCTTGTAGGGCGCCACGTCCACGCGGGCACCGGAGAGCAGTTCGTCGAGGGAGCGCTTGGAGAGGGCACCGTATTTCGGCAGGCCGGGAAGCTTCTGCATGCCGGCGACGGAGAAGAGCACGTGCTCCTCTGCCACGTAAGCGTTACCCCGTTCGATCAGCCGCTCGATGATCATGCGCATCTCGTCGATGTGCTCGGTGGCCCTAGGTTCCACGAAGCTTGGCCTTTTGCCGGGGACGTTCACGTCCTCAGGCATCAGGACGCCGAGCGCGCGGATATCGGCGTGGAACTGCTCCTCCGTCTTCCGGGTCACCTCGCGGATGGCGTGGTTGTGGGGCAGGTCCGGGTAATCGCGGGCGGCGCGGGCGTTAATCTTGTCGTCCACATCCGTGATGTTGCGCACATACGTGACCTCTTCCGTACCGTAAACATGCCTCAGCAGACGGAAGAGAAGGTCGAAGACGATGATGGGGCGGGCGTTCCCGATATGCGCATAGTCGTAAACCGTGGGGCCGCAGACATACATGCGCACGTTCTTGGGGTCGATCGGGACGAACGCGTCCTTCGACCGGGTGAGCGTGTTGTAGAGCTTCAGCTGGGGCGCCATGAAACCAAATCCCTGTCAGGCCACAAGGCCGGAGGTTGGTTTCATTCTTGGAACGAGAACGAGACGGCTCCAGCCAGCGTGGTGCGCTAGCCGCAAATAATCCCGGAAATGAGGATCGTTGCCGTGTTCATGAACCAATCAATGCCCCGTCCGGCGACAGGCGTCAAGGTTCCCGTGCTGAAGAGCACAATTGCTTTGCAGGCATGCAAGAAACGGGTCTTTACCAAACCCGTTAGAGCTTTATTCACGGGGCTCCGTGACAATAAAGCACGTATTCAATCAATGAGGTTTTCTATGCGCCGCGCATTTGCCGTGCTCGGATTGGGCACAGCCATGTTCATTGGAGCCGCGTCCATGACGCTGCTTCCCAACGGCACTCAGGCCTCATCGACCGAAGCGACCTTCCTGGTTCCCGCCGCCGATGGCTACGGCGTCGCGGAATGCCTCATCTCAAACCAGGCTTGTGGCCAAGTTGTGGCAGATACCTGGTGCGAGGCTCAAGGCTACACCCGCGCGACTTCCTTCCGCCAGGTCGAGGCTGAGGAGACCACCGGCTCGATCCGCAAGGTATCCGTCACAGTTCCCGAGCATCGTCCGATCTCGATCACCTGCTCGAACTAATGCTCTATACTGGCTTATCGTCATGGTCGGGCGTGTCCCGGCTATCCGCTCTTGTTCACATCGTCAATGACACCCTCCGCGTCATCCCCGTCTTGGATCCGCAGCGCTTCCAAAGACGTGGATGCCCGCGCCAAGCGCGGGCATGACGAGGGAGTGTCGGTGAAAGAATGTTCTCTGTTCGTTCTTGACAATTGTCCTAAGCTCGGCTATATCCTGTCCTGTCCCGGCTCACCGAGGGGCGCGCTCGCGAGGCGTCGCAGGTGGCGGAGCCGGGGCACGGTCCTGCGGAGGAGGCTGAACGCCAGCCCACCGGCAGGAGGCCGCCCGCAGGTCCCGAGCGACCGCTGCGGTGTCCGCCTAAAGAAGCCGTGCGCGAGGAGCCGTCGGGTTCCAAGCATCATCATCAGACATCGAGCCGGACCGCTCCTCGCGCCCCCCTCGACCCATTCACCCTCGGCAGGCTCGCCAGCCCCGAGGCCGCTTCCGCGCGCTCTTTGATATCGCCCTCCGCCATCGCCTTCCTGGGTCATCCCCGGCGGTCCGCAAGGACCGGGAACGGGATCCACCCTCACGCGCTACGCTCTGGTTTCCCTTCCCCTCCGATGGCTGCGCCATCTCCGGCCGGGAATGACGCTCTCCCCATCATGGCCGGGCCATGATCCGGTCATCCACGCCCTCAGGGCACAGGGCGATAAAGACCTGGATGCCCGGCACAAGGCTGGGCATGACTGCAAGGACAAACGCCCCCTTTACCTGTTCAGCCAGTCGCCGCATTTCGGCGGAACCTCGGCGCCCCAAGGCATCAGAGGTACGGTGGAAGTCGAGTTTTTCGGCGAACCTTCAATCGGCCGATCCGAATAGACCATGTAGACCAGGGTATTGCGCTTCACGTCACAGCCGCGGACGATCTGCATGCGCTTGAAGATGAGCGAGCGGCGCTCGCTGAACACCACGTCGCCCTGGCCGAACCGCTGCTTGAACTTCACCGGACCGACCTGACGGCAGGCGAGCGAGATGTCGGACACCTCCTCCGCCATGCCGAGGGTGCCGGAGATGCCGCCCCGCTCGGGGGTCGTGTAATGGCAGGCCACGCCTTCCACGAGGGGATCGTCGATGCCGTAGACGGCGAGCTTGTCGTCAGGCGTCAGCGCGCGCCAGACGGTGGATTTCTTGAAAATCAGATCCGGCTCCTGGGCCGCAGCGCCGGTGACTGCCCCCACGACGAGGGTCAGGGCCAGAGCGATTCGAGCAAGCATTCCCGTTGTCTCCTGATGTTACGCTGTCATGTGGGAATGCTGTCTGCCTTTGACGAGGGCTATTCGGCGTGATGGCTGCAAATGCAGATCTTGTTGCCGTCGAGATCGCGGAAGTAAGCGCCGTAATAGTTGCGGTGATAATGGGGCCTCAATCCAGGCCCGCCCTCATCCGTCCCGCCCTGCTTCATCGCCAGCTCATAGCAGGCATCGACCAGTGCCCGCTTGGAAGCGAGCAGGGCGATCATGGAGCCGTTGCCCACGGAGGGCTCTTCCCTGTCGAAGGGCCGTACGACCAAGAGCTGGGGACGGCCGCCCGGCAGGCCATAGCCCACCATATCCTCGTCCGTGAACCGAACCTCGAGCCCCAGGGGAGCCAGCACGGCATCGTAAAAGGCGCGCGCTCGCGCCAGGTCATTTGCTCCAACAGTCGTATGGGAGTACATGCAGGGCCTCGTCAGGGTCGTTTTCGACGGGCAGGCTAGAGGCCTTCCCCCGGAGCCGGCAAGACGGTAATCACAATAGGGCCCCATTCCGGCGTCAGATGACCAGCTTCCTGGCCATGGCGCCGTATCGGACCCGATTCTGCGATCAGCTTGATGACAAAGACATTCTTTCTCCGCACCCTCCTTGCCGTGACGGCCTTCCTGGCCGCCGGACAGGCAGCCCTCGCCCAATCGCCCGAGTGCCAGCGCTATCGCGCGGAACTGGCGAATCTCGAGCGCAGCGGCGGCGGGGCGCCGTCCGGGCAGATGCAGGCCCAGCGGGCGGAGATCAACCGTCTGGTGCGCTACTACAGTTCCATCGGCTGCGAGCGGGGTCCATTGGGCTTCTTTGCGGGCCCTGCCCCGCGCGAGTGCGGCTCCATCGCCGCACAGATTCGCCAGCTCGAGGCCGGCTATGCCCGCCTTGCCCAGCAGTCCCTCGATCCCGCTGATGTGGAGGCGCGCCGCCGCCAGCTTCAGGCTGCCGTGCAGCAGACCTGCTCCACCGAGCAGCCCCGCGGCTTCTTCGAATCGCTCTTCGGTCCCCCGCGCGGTCAGCAGCAGCAGGAGATCGCCCCCGAAGGCCAGCCGATCATCGCCGATGAAGGACGGCCTGCCCTCGGCGGCGGTCGTCTGATTTGCGTGAAGACCTGCGACGGCTCGTTCTTCCCCCTCACCACCCCGCCCGGCGGCCAGCAGAGCGCCGACGAGATGTGCCAGGCCCTCTGCCCCGGCACGGAAACGACGGCTTATGCTTATCCGGGCGGCGACGACGGCCTGACACGCGCCGTCTCGCTCTCGAGCAATAAGGCTTACACGTCGCTCGCCAACGCCTTCAAGTTCCGCAAGTCCTTCGACGAGAGCTGCGCCTGCAAGAAGCCCAACGAGAGCTGGGCGGTCGTACTGCGCAAGGCCGAGGGCATGCTGGAGCAGCGCAAGGGCGACGTGATCGTGACGGCCGAGAAGGCGGAGGAGATGTCGCGTCCGAAGGCCGTGCAGGCCCGCAAGGCTGCAGACAAGAAGGCAGACGAGGAAGAGAAGGCCGCGGCTGAGAGCGCGGCCTCCGCTCCGACCGCGAGCAAGGAATCCTCCGGTATCGGTCCGCAATCGATCGAGACCACGCGCGTGGTCGGCGAGAATGAGGGCAACAAGCAGGAGGTCGTCACCGACAGCGGCCAGAAGAAGACAGTGCGCGTGATTGCGCCGAACCTCATTCCGGTGCCGAACCCGCAGAACTGAGGACGGATTGGTCTGTCATCCCGGACGGCGAAGCCGATTCGGGATCGCAGACAGAACAGAGAGCGCCCTCTTCTCCTCTGACACCCCTCGTCATGGCCGGGCTTGTCCCGGCCATCCCAACACAGAAAAGCGCAGCGCTTCACCCATCGGGATCACCGGCACAAGGCCGGTGATGACGGGGGAGTTCGTACGGCATTTTTATGCTATCAGGCTCGTCATGAAACCGCTCGATCATTCGCGAATCCCGAACGCCTCCGGTGCATCCGACCCGATCATCTCGGTCTCGGGGCTTTCCAAAACTTACGCCTCGGGTTTCCAGGCCCTGCGCAATATCGACCTGGATATCCGCCGGGGCGAGATCTTCGCGCTGCTCGGCCCCAATGGCGCAGGCAAGACGACGCTCATCAGCATCATCTGCGGCATCGTCAATCCGAGCACCGGTACTGTAACGGCCGATGGGCACGACATCATCCGCGACTACCGTCCCGCCCGCACCAAGATCGGCCTCGTCCCACAGGAGCTTACGACCGACGCTTTCGAGAGCGTGTGGGCGACGGTGAACTTCAGCCGCGGCCTTTTCGGCAAGCCCGCGAACCCCGCCTATGTCGAGAAGATCCTCAAGGACCTCTCCCTCTGGGAGAAGAAGGACACGAAGATCATGGCGCTATCCGGCGGCATGAAGCGCCGCGTGATGATCGCAAAAGCACTCTCGCACGAGCCGAAGATCCTCTTCCTCGACGAGCCGACCGCAGGTGTCGACGTGGAGCTCAGGCGGGACATGTGGAACATGGTGCGCGGCCTTCGCGAGAGTGGCGTCACCGTCATTCTCACCACCCACTACATCGAGGAGGCCGAGGAGATGGCCGACCGGATCGGGGTGATCAACAAGGGCGAGATCGTCCTGGTCGAGGACAAGGACGTGCTCATGCAAAAGCTCGGCAAGAAGCAGCTGACCCTGCACCTGCAGAGCCCGCTCGCAGCATTGCCCACCGATCTGCAATCCGAGCACCTGCAGCTTTCCGCCGATGGCACGGACCTCGTCTACACTTTCGATACGCAGAGCGAGGAGACAGGCATCGCCACACTGCTGCGCCAGCTCAACGAGCATGGCATTGATTTCAAAGATCTTCACACCTCCGAGAGCTCGCTGGAGGACATCTTCGTCAGCCTGGTGAGGGGGCGCTCGTGAACGTTTACGGCATCAAGGCCATTTATCTCTTCGAGATGGCCCGCACCTGGCGCACGCTGATGCAGAGCATCGCCTCGCCGGTTCTCTCGACCTCGCTCTATTTCATCGTCTTCGGCTCGGCCATCGGATCGCGCATGGCCCATATCGATGGCGTGAGCTATGGCGCTTTCATCGTACCGGGTCTCATCATGCTCTCGCTCCTGACCGAGAGCATCTCCAACGCGTCGTTCGGAATCTACATGCCGAAATTCACCGGCACTATTTACGAGATCCTCTCGGCCCCCATTTCGGCCATAGAGACGGTGATCGGCTATGTGGGCGCGGCAGCCACGAAGTCGGTGATCATTGGCACCATCATTCTCGTCACCGCACGGCTGTTCGTGGATTTCTCCATCGAACATCCCGTCTGGATGATCGCCTTCCTGGTCCTGACCTCCGTCACCTTCAGCCTCTTCGGCTTCATCATCGGCATATGGGCCGACAGCTTCCAGAAGCTGCAGGTGATCCCCCTGATGATCGTGACGCCGCTGGCCTTCCTCGGCGGCAGCTTCTACTCCATCAACATGCTGCCGCCCTTCTGGCAGAAGGTCGCTCTGTTCAACCCGGTGGTCTATCTGGTCAGCGGCTTCCGCTGGAGCTTTTATGGCGTCGCCGACGTGGATGTCGGCATCAGCCTCGGCATGACGCTGGTGTTCATGGCGGTCTGCCTTGCCGCTGTCTGGTGGATCTTCCGGACGGGCTACAAGATCAAGGCGTAATGCTAACTCTCCACGTCATCACCGGCCTCGTGCCGGTGATCCCGATCGTGTGAGACGGTGCGCTCTTCGGATCGGGATGGCCGGGACAAGCCCGGCCATGACAAGAGTGTTTCCTGCTCGTTACGCCGCCTGCCCCGACAACCGAGCCCTCGCCCGCTCGGGGCCGATCAGCGGCAGGAGATTGCCGAGTTCCGGACCGTGATCGAGACCCGTGAGCGCGAGGCGCAGCGGCATGAACAGCGCTTTGCCTTTTACCCCTGTCTTCGTCTTCACGGCTTCTGTCCAGGCTTTCCAGGTCGTGGTATCCCACGGCCCATCCGGCAGCACTTCGGCGGCCGCATCGATGAAGGCGCGATCCTCGATGACGGGTGTCACCGGCCCACGCACGACCTTGGCCCATTCCGCTACATCGCGAACCTTCGTGAGATTGCCGCGCACGGCATTCCAGAATACTTCGCCGAGATCCGCATCGAGCGCCGCAAGACGCTCTCGCACGGTCTCGTACGGCATCTCATGGATGAGACGCGCGTTGAGATGCTCCAGCTCGCTCTCGTCGAACTTCGCAGGCGCGCGGGAAATGTGCGAGAAGTCGATGAGCTTGGCGAGTTCGTTGAGATCGGCCACGGGACGCACGGCCTCAGCGGAACCGACAAGCACGGCAAGCGACGCCACCGCCTGCGGTTCAAGGCCCGCATCGCGCAGGCCCTTCACCGAGAGGTGACCGAGGCGCTTGGAAAGACCCTCACCACTCGCGGTGATCAGCAGGCTGTGATGCGCGAAGGTGGGAATACCAGCACCGAGTGCATGGAAGATCTGGATCTGTACCGCCGTGTTGGTGACGTGGTCCTCGCCGCGGATCACATGAGTGATCTTGAGGTCGATGTCATCGACCACCGATGGCAGCGTGTAGAGATAGGTGCCGTCCTCGCGCACCAGCACGGGATCGGAGAGTGATCCACAATCCACGTGGCACTCGCCGCGCACGAGGTCGTTCCACACCACGTTCGTGTGGTCGAGACGGAAACGCCAATGAGGCTTGCGGCCTTCGCTTTCGAGCTTCGCGCGCTCTTCGTCCGTGAGCTTCAACGCAGCGCGATCGTAGATCGGCGGAAGGCTGCGGGCGAGCTGACGCTTGCGGCGAAACTCCAGCTCCTCCGGCGTCTCGTAGCAAGGGTAGAGACGGCCGACATCCTTCAGCTGCTCCGCCGCGGCATCATAGAGATCGAAACGCTGCGACTGCCGCACGGTGACATCCGGCGGGATGCCGAGCCATTGGAGATCGGCCTCAATGGAATCGGCGTATTCCTGCTTCGAGCGCACGAGGTCCGTGTCGTCGAAGCGCAGGATGAAGGTGCCGCCTTCCCGACGCGCGAAGAGCGCGTTGAGCAGGGCCACGCGGGTATTGCCGATATGGATGTGCCCGGTCGGAGACGGGGCGAAGCGAACGATGGGCTTGGACATAAGCGAACCCTATGGCGAAGGGAGCCGGGCAGTGCAAGAGGTGAACAGTTCAGACAAGAGGCTCTCCGTCATTTCCCCTCCCCCTTGCGGGGAGGGATAAGGGGTGGAGGTGGTGCGACCGGATGCGAAAGCCTTCCTCACGTCATGGCCGGGCTTGTCCCGGCCATCCCGATCCGAAGAGCGCACCGTCTCACACGATCGGGATCACCGGCACAAGGCCGGTGATGACGTGGAGGGTGTCGAGGGCTCTAAACGTCCAATGAGCCCATGCGTGGTTTGCCGATGGCCCGCTCCAGGGCTTCGTCCCTCTGATCGGCGACGAGGCCCTGATCCCGAAAGCGGTTCACGATGGGATAGCGGCGGTCGCGGCCGAAATTTCTGCGCGTGACCTTCACGCCCGGCGCCGATTGTCGGCGCTTGTATTCGGCGATGTAGAGCAGGCGCTCGATCTTCTTCACCACCTCAAGGTCATAGCCCTTGGCGACGATGTCGGATACGCGAAGCTCCTCCTCGACCAGGCCGCGCAGGATCGCATCGAGATCCTCATACGGCGGCAGCGAGTCCTGATCCTTCTGGTTCTCGCGCAACTCCGCAGAAGGAGTCTTGGTGAGGATGTTTTCAGGGATCACGATGCCATCCGGGCCCAGAGCCCCCTTCGGCTTCCACCGGTTGCGGAGCGCGGACAGGCGGTAGACCTCCATCTTGTAGAGATCCTTGATCGGGTTGAAGCCGCCGTTCATGTCGCCGTAGATCGTGGCATAGCCCACCGACATCTCGGACTTGTTGCCCGTGGTCACCACCATGGCGCCGAACTTGTTCGAGATCGCCATGAGGATGGTGCCGCGCGCGCGGCTCTGGAGGTTCTCCTCCGTGATGTCACGCTCCCTGCCCTGGAAGAGAGGCTGGAGCGCGGCCTCGAAGCCCTCCACGGGATCGGCGATGGGCAGGATGTCGTAGCGCACGCCCAAGGCCTTCGCGCAGGCCTCCGCATCACGCAAGGATTCACCCGAGGTGTAGCGGTAGGGCAGCATCACGCAATGCACGCGCTCAGCGCCCAGCGCATCGACGGCCATGGCGGCACAGATCGCGGAATCGATGCCACCGGAAAGCCCGAGGACCACGCCGGGGAAGCGGTTCTTGTCCACGTAATCGCGAAGGCCGAGGACGCAGGCGGCATAATCAGCCTGTTCGCCCTCCTCCACCGTCATCATGGGGGCCTCGCGGCACAACCAGCCTTCCTCGCCCTTTTCCCAGAAGGTGAGCGCGATCATCTCCTCATAGGCAGGCAACTGGCAGACAAGCGAGCAATCGACGTTGAGGACGAAGGAGGCGCCGTCGAAGACGAGTTCGTCCTGGCCACCGACCTGATTGAGATAGACGAGCGGCAATCCGCTTTCCGTCACGCGCGCGGCGGCAATGTTGAAGCGCTCGTCCGTCTTGCCGCGCCAATAGGGCGAGCCGTTGGGAACGAGGAGCATCTCGGCTCCCGTTTCGGCCAGGCACTCGACCACGTCGCCGGTCCAGATATCCTCGCAGATCGGAATGCCCAGCCGGATGCCGCGGAAATTAACGGGTCCCGGCAAGGGGCCGGACTCGAAATTCCGCTTCTCGTCGAAGACGCCGTAATTGGGCAGATCGACCTTGAAGCGTACCGAGATCGCACCGTTATCGAGAAGCGCATAGGCGTTGTACAGTTCGTCCTTCTCGCGCCATGGCAGGCCGATGAGCATGCCAGGACCGCCATCCGCCGTCTCGCGGGCGAGGCGCTCGAGCGCGGCGCGGCAAGAATCCTGGAAGGCAGGCTTGAGCACGAGATCCTCGGCGGGATAGCCCGCGAGGAACTGTTCGGCGAACATCACGAGATCCGCTCCCATCCGGGCAGCCTCCGCGCGGGCATAACGAGCCTTTTGCTCGTTGCCGGCGACATCGCCGACGGTGGGATTGAGCTGCGCGAGAGCGATCTTGAGTGTGTTCTGAGCCATGGCACCCGAAGAATTAGCGCGCTGCCGGATGCGCAGCAATGCAAAGCCTGAGCTATCCCGTGAGCTTAACGCCGAATGGATCGCTCCGATCCATCAAAGCTGAAACGGCAGAAAAAGCGGCTCGCAGCAATTTGCGGAACCCAATATAGCTCAGGTCGTTGTCCTCACACGTTTTGGACAATGGAGGCAACCATGTTTAAAGGCGCTTTGCTTTGGCTCATCGGCATTCCTCTGCCGATCATCCTTATTCTCTTCTTCATGGGCTGGCTGAGCTGAGTTGAGTATTGCTCAGCAGCCTCACGGATAAAGCAAAAGGGGCGCCGAAAACGCCCCTTTTCTTTTATTTTTACTCAGCCGCCAGAGCGGTGGGCCTTTCCCTTGACTGGCGCTCGCGCTTGATCAGTTCCGAGGTCAGGAAGGCGATTTCCAGTGCCTGCTCCGCGTTGAGGCGCGGGTCGCAATAGGTGTGGTAGCGGTCGGAGAGGTCCGCATCGGTGAGCGCGCGGGCGCCGCCGGTGCATTCCGTCACGTTCTTGCCGGTCATCTCCAGGTGGATGCCGCCGGCATGGGTGCCTTCCGCCTGATGGATGGCGAAGAAGTCCCTCACCTCGCCCATGACGCGCTCGAAGGGGCGCGTCTTGTAGCCCGAAGCAGCCTTGATCGTGTTGCCGTGCATCGGATCGCAGGACCACACCACCGTGCGGCCTTCCTTCTGCACCGCGCGGATCAGGCCCGGCAGATGATCGGCCACCTTGTCCGCGCCGAAGCGGCAGATCAGGGTGAGACGGCCAGCCTCGTCCTCAGGGTTCAGGGTGTCGATGAGCTTGAGAAGCCCGTCCGGCGTGAGCGACGGGCCGCACTTGAGGCCGATCGGGTTCTTGATGCCGCGCATGTATTCCACATGGGCATGGTCCGTCTGGCGGGTGCGGTCGCCGATCCAGAGCATATGGCCGGAGGTGGCGTACCAGTCACCGGTGGTGGAATCCACGCGGGTCAGGGCCTCCTCGTAGCCGAGCAGCAGGGCCTCGTGGCTGGTGTAGAAATCCGTCGAGCGCATCTCGGGATGCGTTTCGGGATCGATGCCGATGGCCCGCATGAAGTTGAGGCTCTCGGTGATGCGCTCGGCCAGCTCGCTGTAGCGCGAGGATTGCGGCGAATCCTTCACGAAGCCGAGCATCCAGCGATGCGCGTTCTCGAGGTTCGCGTAGCCGCCCGTCGCGAAGGCGCGGATCAGGTTCAGCGTCGCGGCCGACTGGCGGTACGCCATGAGCTGGCGGCGCGGATCGGGCGTGCGGGCCTCAGGCGTGAAGGCGATGTCGCTGATGATGTCGCCGCGGTAGCTCGGCAGCTCGACGCCGTCGATGGTCTCGGTCGCGGAGGAGCGCGGCTTGGCGAACTGGCCGGCCACGCGGCCGACCTTCACCACGGGCGAGCCGCCCGCATAGGTGAGCACCACGGCCATCTGCAGGAACAGGCGGAAGAAATCGCGGATGTTGTCGGCGGAGTGTTCGGCGAAGCTCTCGGCGCAGTCGCCGCCCTGGAGGAGGAAAGCCTCGCCCTTGGCCACTTTCGCCAGCTCGCGCTTCAGCTTGCGGGCCTCGCCCGCAAAAACCAGCGGGGGAAAGCCGGCGAGCTGCTGCTCCACGCTTTCAAGCGCCTCCGGGTCCGGATAGGCCGGGACCTGCTGGATCGGCTTGTGTCTCCAGCTATCAGGCGTCCACCGCTCAGTCATGACACTTACCCCCGTGTCGTTTGTATCCTCTCGTTCACCGCAACAAGCAGCACGAAAAGGCACCTATACACGACATAAATAAAAAGGCGAGTGCCGAAAGGCCGCGTCTTTTCGAAACTCCGTTCACCCTACCGCAACCGGCTTCTTGACCACCACTGGCGTGCGCATGGTCACCAGCTCCTCCGCAGCTGTCGGATGAACGGCGACGGTGCGGTCGAAATCGGCCTTGGTGGCCCCCATGGTAACGGCAATCCCAGCAAGCTGAATCAGCTCGCCCGCATCGTGCCCCATGATGTGGACGCCTACGACCTTGTCGGTGGCCTTGTCGACGACGAGCTTCATGAGCACCCGTTCGGAGCCGCCCGACCGGGTGGCCTTCATGGGCCGGAACGCCGTCTTGTAGACATCGATATCCCCGTAGACCTGTCGGGCTGCCGCCTCGCCGCAGCCGATCACGCCTATTTCGGGGGTCGAAAAGACGGCCGTGGGGATCAGGTCGTGGTCGACGATAGTGGGCTTTCTGCCGAACACAGTGTCTGCAAAGGCGTGTCCCTCGCGGATGGCGATGGGCGTGAGATTGACTCTATTGGTCACGTCGCCGACCGCATAGATCGAAGGGATAAGCGTCTGAGAATAGGTATCGACCGGGATCGCCCCCACCTCGTCGACAGTGATGCCTACCTTCTCGAGGCCGAGCCCCTTCGTGTTCGGCCGTCGGCCTGTCGCAACCAGCACTTGGTCGACGGTAACCACGGAGCCATCGGACAAGGTCGCGGCAATGCCGTCTGCAGCCTTGTCCAGGCGCGTCACAGTCGTCTTGAGAGCGAGATTGATCCCGCGCTGAGCATAGGCCTCACCCAGGGCATCGCGCACATCCTCGTCGAAGCCGCGCAGGAGCTTGTCGCCCCGGTGAACCAAGGTCACGTCGCTCCCGAGCCCCGCAAACACGCCGGCGAATTCCACGGCGATATAGCCGCCGCCGACAACCATGATGCGCCTCGGCTGGGTTTCCAGATGGAAGACCTCGTTCGAGGTGATGCCCAGCTCACCGCCCGGAATGGCGGGCTCCAGGGTCGGATGCGCGCCGACCGCTACGAGGATGTAGCGCGCGCGGATCCGGGCGCCGGTCTTGAGAATGTGGATCGTATGCGCATCCTCGATCACGGCGCGGCTGTTGATGGTCTCGACCCCGGCCCTTTCGAGATTGGCCCGGTAGATCCCCTCCAGCCGGTCGATCTCTTCGTCCTTGTTGCGGATGAGCGTCGCCCAGTCGAAGCTCGTTTCGCCAACAGTCCAGCCGAACCCGGCCGCATCGTGGAATTCGTCGGCGAAGCGGCTGGCATAGACCATGAGCTTCTTGGGCACGCAGCCGCGAATGACGCAGGTTCCACCGATCCGGTACTCCTCCGCGATCATCACCTTCGCGCCGTAGTTCGCGGCGATGCGAGCGGCGCGGACACCACCCGACCCCCCTCCGATGACGAAAAGATCTACATCGAACTGGGTCATGACTTGGTCTCCGTTTGGAATCGGCTGGCAGCTTGCATCCATATAATGGCTGCGCCAAGCGATGCTGCCCACCATCCCTGCCAAGCGCCATGACCAACGAGTGCTACCGGGCCTGCTCCGGCTATCAGTGCCATGGAAGCGCACCTGGTCAGGTGGGGTAACCGCCAGACCGCCCGCAGGGTGAGAAACGCAATAAACACCGCAATAGCGGCACCGATCGCACCAAGCTCCACCCAGATCTGCAGAGCTGCATTGTGAGGATGCCCGATGTTCAGCATCCGCTGATGCTCCACTGGCACCTTCTGAGCAATGGTGGTTTCCGCCATGCGCGGGCTTATGCCGAAGCCGGAGCCCAGAATGGGCTTCTCCCGCACCACATAGCCGAAGCTCTGCCAGAGTTCCACCCTCTCCTTCGAGTGGCTGCTGGCCATTTTCTCATGCATTGCGGGGGGGATCAGTTGAGCCGCAATGGGACCGACGAGAGGAGAAACGCAGAAGGCCACCAGGACGGCGAAGGCCACCAAGACAAAGGTCACTCGTGGCACAAACCAGGCCATGGGAAAGGTGAGGCAGATGATGGCCAGCCCCAGAACGGCGGCATCGCTTTCGGACTGCATCACGACTGCAGTGAGGAACAGCAGCAGAGCCAAGCCCCAGACCGCCCCTCTCCGCAGATCGTCGAGGATCCAGGCCGTCAGAGGCAGGGCCAGCATGAGCAGCGTCAACACAGGGCGATTGAAAATAAAGGGATCGGCACGCACGCCGATGGCCTTGCGCAGAACCAAGCCCGTTCCGAGCTCCGCCACAATGATGATGCCCGACAACAGGAAGGTGCCGGCCAGAATCCAAAACATCTGCCGCGTCAGATACTTGGGTAAGGTCAGAGCCAGGATCAGGGCGGCCGCAATCGGCAGCCAAAATTCCCCGAAGGCGCGAAGGGAAACGGATCCGAACTCACTCCAACCGACGGACATCAGGGTCCAGCCAACGAACGCAAGCACGGCGAGCCCCAGAGGCGAGGTCAATGCCGCTGAAAGGCGCCGCAGGAAAGGGCGGATCCGTCCCTCAAGGCTCGTCGCCACCAAGCAAAGGACAGCGCTCAGGACCACATACACAGGACTGGAGCGGTGGGCGATCGACATTCCTAAGGGCGTAATGGCCAGGCTCACCATGGCGGCGCGCCAAAAACGTTCGGCAACGCGAAGCCGCTGGCTGGTCATGGGGACGTCAATGAAGGCCATAAGAAAGTGCGCTCTCCGTTAGGGTCTTACATCAGGCTCTTACGCGAAGGTTCAACAGCGATAAAGGACCCAGACGCTTGCCCCTCAGGAAAAGCGCCTTTACGGTCTGCGGCACCACGCTCTGACGTGACTTAAAGTCCCATGGAGGAAACACTATGAGCCAACTTCGCAAGAGCCTTTGGCGCGGCGCCCTAGCCGCCGCTGCTGTTGCAGGCTTCGTGACATCGGCTGCGGCCCAGATGGAGCTGAAGATCATGGCCCCGGCGGCCCCTGGCGGCGGCTGGGACCAGACCGCCCGGTCCATGCAGCAGGCTCTGACCCAGTCCGGCATCGCCAAGAGCGTGCAGGTCACAAACGTTCCCGGCGCCGGCGGCTCCATCGGTATCGCCCAGCTCGTGAACAATTCCAAAGGCGACGGCAACCAGCTCATGGTCATGGGCTATGTGATGGTCGGCGCGCTGCTCACCAACAAATCGCCGATCACCCTCGAACAGACGACGCCCATCGCCCGCCTGACGGCGGAATACGAGGCCATCGTCGTTCCGGCCGATTCCCCGATCAAGGACGCCAAGCAGCTTGCGGCAGCCTTGAAGGCGGACCCGGCCAAGGTCACCTGGGCCGGCGGCTCGGCCGGCGGCGTCGACCACATCGCCGCGGCCCTGTTCGCCAAGGCGGCTGGTGCCGACGCGACCAAGATCAACTACATCCCCTTCTCCGGCGGTGGTGAAGCCCTGGCGGCCATCCTCGGCGGCAAGGTGACGGCCGGTATCTCCGGCTACGGCGAGTTCGAAAGCCAGATCAAGGCCGGCAAGCTGCGCCTTATCGGCCTGACGACGCCTGCCGATAAGGCCACCGCCGACAAACCCTCCATCAAGGCTCAGGGTGTCGACATCGAGATCGCCAACTGGCGCGCTGTCGTTGCTCCTCCGGGCCTCTCCGCCGACCAGAAGAAGACTCTGACGGACGCCATGGACAAGATGGCGAAGTCCAAGGAGTGGCAGGACATCCTGAAGGCCAAGGGCTGGGAGGATGCCTACATCTCCGGTGACGCTTTCGCGAAGATCCTGGCCGACGAGCAGGCTCGCACCAAAGAGGTTCTGACCTCGGTTGGACTGGTGAAGTCTTAAAAATCACGATAATGCCGTAGGAGGCGCCGCGTTCTCGGAGCGCGGCGCTTCTTTTTAGGATATCCCATGACGACAACTCCGCAGCGGCGCATCGACGTGGCAGGCCTTGCCATCGCGCTCATTCTCCTGGTTCTCGCCGGCGTGGTCTGGTGGGACATGACCAGGCTCCAGATCCTGTCCCCTTACGATCTCGGCCCGAAGGTCATGCCGGTCATCGTATCCATCGGTCTTGCCGTTCTCGCCCTCGGCAATGCCATCTCGGCTTTCAGGGGAGATCTGCCGGAGCGCGAGAGCCTCGATTGGAAGCCGATCATCCTGATTCTCGGCGGGCTTGCGATCCTGATTGCTCTGATCTCTCTCGGCTGGGGCTTCATGATCGGCACGGCCATTCTGTTCGCCACGACCTCCGCGGCGTTCGGACGCCGCGCCTTCCTTGTGGATCTCCTGATCGGAGCGGGGCTGGCCGTCTTCATCTACCTGCTGCTCGGCAAGCTCCTGACCCTGTCCCTGCCGGCAGGACCGCTTGAAAACCTGTTCTGAGGCCTGACATGGAAGCCTTTCTCTCGCTCGCCAACGGCCTTTCCGTCGCCATACAGCCGATGAACCTGCTCTTCGCGCTCATCGGCGTTCTCCTCGGCACCGCCGTCGGCGTTCTGCCCGGCATCGGCCCGGCACTCACCGTGGCGCTGCTCCTGCCGATCACCTTCAAGCTCGATCCGGCAGGCTCCATCATCATGTTCGCCGGCATCTATTACGGCGGCATGTATGGCGGTTCGACCACCGCGATCCTGATCAACACGCCGGGCGAAAGCGCCTCCATGGCCACCGCTCTCGAGGGCAACCTGATGGCCAAGGCCGGACGCGGCGGCCCCGCGCTCGCCACCTCCGCCATCGGCTCCTTCGTCGCCGGCACCATCGCCACCTTGGGCCTGACCTTCCTGGCCCCCTATCTGGTCGACATCGCCGTGAGCTTCGGGCCTGAGGATTATTTCGCCCTCATGTGCGTGGCTTTCGTGACGGTCTCCGCGACCTTCGGCGACTCGCCGATCCATGGCCTCACCAGCCTGTTCATCGGCCTCATGCTCGGACTTGTCGGCATTGATATCCTGTCGGGCCAGTCGCGCCTGAGCTTCGGCGTCCCGGAATTGTACGACAACATCGAAGTCACGACCCTGGCGGTCGGCCTCTTCGCCGTTGGCGAAGCCCTTTATGTCGCCTCTCGCCGCCATATCCAGGAGGAGAAGCTCGAGGCGGTACGCGGCTCCCTCTGGATGACGAAAGAGGACTGGAAGCGCTCCTGGAAACCCTGGCTGCGCGGAACGCTCTACGGTTTTCCCATCGGGGCTCTTCCGGCCGGCGGCGCGGAGATCCCGACCTTCCTGTCCTATTCGACCGAAAAGCGTCTGACAAAGCACCCGGAAGAGTTCGGCAAGGGCGCCATCGAGGGCGTGGCCGGGCCGGAGGCCGCCAACAATGCGTCCGCCGCCGGCACGCTCGTGCCGCTGCTGACGCTGGGCCTGCCGACCTCCGCGACGGCGGCCATGCTGCTGGCGGGCTTCCAGCAATATGGCCTCAATCCCGGCCCGCTGCTGTTCGCGGAGCGGCCTGATCTCGTCTGGGGCCTGATCGCGAGCCTCTTCATCGCCAACGGCATGCTGCTGGTGCTGAACCTGCCGCTCGTCGGCCTGTGGGTGCGCCTTCTGGCCATTCCTCAGCCCTGGCTCTACGCGGGCATCCTGGTCTTCGCCACCATCGGCACCATCGCGGCCAATCCTTCGCCGGTGGAGCTCATCATGCTGACGGTGTTCGGGGTGCTCGGCTTCCTGATGCGGCGCTTCGACTTCCCGATTGCCCCGGTGGTGGTGGGCCTCATTCTGGGTCCCGTGGCGGAAAGCCAGTTGCGGCGCGCGCTGTCGATCAGCCTCGGCGATCCGATGGTGCTCCTGCAGAGCCCGATCTCGGCGACCCTGCTCGCGATTGCGCTGATCGCCCTCATCCTCCCCTTCGTGATGAAGGGCCTCGGCCGTTTCAAGGCCGTCGAGGATTAAGAGCCAAAGCAACCAACAAAAAGGGCCCGGTTTCCCGGGCCTTTTTCATATCTGCAATCTGCCGAAATTAGTTCAGCGCATGGCCCTTCTTGCTCATTTCCTCGCGAGCGCGGGTCATGATGAACTCTGCGGTCTTCTGCGACCAGATACTCATCTCGCGGACGATGTCGTCGAGAATCATCGGCTGAACCTGCACGTACTTCTGACCGACAGCGGACTTGTAGAAGGTCGCAACCTCCTTCAGCTCGGCCTCGGTCATCTTAGCGGCGATGATGCGTGCGCTGGCGTCGATCAGCTCCTGCTTCTTCTGCTCGACTTCGGGACGGAGCATGGTCACGACCTGATCCAGGTCCTTCTGGATCTCGGGGCTCGTGACGCTCATCCGCTGCAGCCGGCCGAGAAGCGGGCCGGGCAGTTCATTGAAGGCATCTGTGATGCGGGAGCTGATGGCGACCTCACGGGCGACAGCCAGATGGCTGGCGCCCGGCTGGGCCTGCTGCGCGAAAACGGGGCTTGCCAGCATGAACAGGGCGACCGAGGTCGCAGCTAGGCGTGAAGCGGGACGGATCATAGAAGGGACTCCAATCGTGAAGGCTGATGGTCAGAGCTGACCGAGTTCGACGAGCCCCTCCCCGGTCGCGAGGATCGCGCCGGTAGCGAGGCCGAGAAAGAGACCATGCTCGACGACGCCGGGAATGTTGTTGAGCGTCGAGGCGAGAACATTGGGTTTGTCGATGCGGCCAAGATGGGCATCGAGGATGAAGTGACCTCCATCGGTGACGTAAGGAGCCCCATCGGCGGCGCGGCGCAGGCGCAGCTCGCCGGTCATGCTGAGGCTTTCCAGCAACTTGGCGATGGCCCGCTCCGTGGCCGTGAGGCCGAAGGGCACGACCTCGATAGGCAGCGGAAACTTGCCGAGCTTCGCGACGCGCTTGGAGCCGTCCGCGATCACGACCATGCGCCGGCTGGCGGAAGCGACGATCTTCTCGCGCAGCAGCGCGCCACCGCCACCCTTGACGAGGCGCAGGTCGTCATCGAGCTCGTCGGCGCCATCGACCGTCAGGTCGAGTTCCGGCATCTCGTCGAGAGTCGCGAGCGGAATGCCTTCGCGCTGCGCCTGCTCGCGGGTCGCCTCGGACGTCGGCACGCCGACGACCTTCAGGCCGCCGCGCACGCGCGCGCCGATGGCCGCCACGAAATGCGCCGCCGTCGAGCCGGTGCCGAGACCGAGCCTCATGCCGTCGGTGACGAGTTGGGCTGCCCTTTCGGCTGCTGCACGCTTGAGATTGTCGCTCACTGAGGACCTCTAAAAATGTCGCCCCGCTTGAGATGAGGGCCACAGCCCGCGTCTAGCATGCGAGGATATTGAAAAGAAAGATGGTTTCATATCTGGCAGAGCACGAAAGCCCCGGCGGGAAGGTTCAAGGACGCTGGGGAGAGGCTCCCGAGCCCGAGTTGACGCTCGGTGTCGCAGCGGAAGGCGCCAGTGTGGACGCGGCCGAAGACGGCCTAGCCTGCGGGGTGCACACGACCCGCTCGTCGAAGACGTAGCAGATGCTCATCTCACCGGTTCGGTAATTGACCCGGAACACACCGCCTTCGCGCTCGTGGCGGGACGCGACGAGCCCATATTCGCCTGGCTGCTGGGCTCCTGCCCCCTCACCCGGGCTGAAGCAGAGGGTGACACCAATGGTGCCTTCCTGAAGTCCATATTGGCACGAGCTGACCTCACCGGTGACCCGGTCGATCCGGTAGATCCGGTTCAGGTCGGTCTGCGGCGCGGGCACGAAATCATAAGATGCCGCCTGGGCCGAGCCCGGCAGACTCACCATTGCCACGGCCATCGACAGAAATGCCGTGCAACCAAAAAGCCGCATTCATCACTCCATTACGGTAAGAACGAATCAACCACGGGCACCATATCATCCCCACCAATTGATTCCCTTGCTTTGAGCAGGTAACCGAGCTTCATGGTCATTCATACCCCGCAAATCGCCCCGCCCATCGCCGTCTTCGATCTCGACGGCACTCTGGCCGATACGGCCGGCGATCTCGTGGGGACCCTGAACGTCATTCTCGAGCAGGAAGGCCTCGCATCCCTGCCCCTCGCAAAGGCGCGCGACATGATCGGCGCGGGTGCCCGGGCTCTGATCGAGCGCGGGTTCGAGGCTGCGGGCAAGGAGCTGACGCCGTCTCACCTCGACACGCTCTTCAAGCAGTTCATGGTGCATTACGGCGAGAATATCCGCGTCAGGACCGAGCTTTTCCCGGGTGTTACGGCGGCTCTAGACCGGCTCGAGGCGGCAGGCTTCATCCTGGCGGTCTGCACCAACAAGGTCGAAGAGCATTCGATCAAACTGCTCGACGAGCTTGGAGTCGGCCATCGCTTCGCGGCCAATTGCGGTCGCGACACGTTCCCTTACTTCAAGCCGGATCCCCGGCACCTGACCCTGACCATCGAGCGGGCGGGCGGCGATCCGTCGCGAGCGATCATGGTGGGGGATTCGCGCACCGATATCGTAACGGCCCAGAACGCGGGCATTCCGGTCGTCGCGGTTCCCTTCGGGTATACGGACATTCCGGTGCAGGACCTCAACCCGGACATCGTGATCGATCACTTCGACGAGCTGTTCGCTGCCGTCGAGACGCTGATGAAGCCGCTGGCAGCCTGATGCGGAGGTTCGCACGCGTCGCCGCTGCGAACAGGTTGATCTGCACTGCAATTGTCAGGAAGAAAATGGTGGGCGCGACAGGGATTGAACCTGTGACCCTTCGCGTGTGAAGCGAATGCTCTCCCGCTGAGCTACGCGCCCTGACCAGGGCCTTCTAATGGCGACGAAGGCCCGGCGTCAAGCCACTGATTTGGGGACCGCGTGAAGATTTTTCAAATTCAGATCGTGGCAGCGCGGCTTTAACGCCTCGGTTACGAAGTGGCAAAAAGAAGGCACATCCGGGCTAGGATTTTATAGCAAAATCCTGATAAACACTGCACCCGAAGCGCGGCTATACGCTTTGACCAATCACAAAATCCGCCACCAAACTTGTTCATTTCGAGGCAATCATGGGACGCATGCGCGCAACCCTCTCCGGTCTTGTCTGCGCTTTCGTCGCTCTCGCGACTCCGGCTGCGGCATTTACTGCAATCGACCCCCTCACCCGCCAGCCCCTCTACGGCGCCGAAGACGAAGCTGTGAAGGCGCTGGCCTCTCCGGTCCCGCGCGAGGTCGTGTCCTTCGAGGGCCGCTATGCTCCCGGCACCATTGTGGTCTCCACGAGTGAGCGCCGTCTCTATTACGTGCTCGGCGATGGCAAGGCGATGCGCTACGGCGTGGGCGTGGGCCGTCCAGGTTTCACCTGGAGAGGCGCCCACTCCATCACCATGAAGCGCGAGTGGCCCGATTGGCGTCCCCCGGCGGCCATGCTCAAGCGCCGTCCCGACCTGCCCCGCTACATGGAGGGCGGCCCGGACAACCCGCTCGGCGCCCGCGCCATGTATATCGGCAGCACGATCTATCGCATTCACGGCTCGAACGAGCCCGAGACCATCGGCGAGGCCGTGTCTTCCGGCTGCATCCGCATGACGAACGACGACGTGATCGACCTCTACAACCGTGCCAAGGTCGGCGCCCGTGTGATCGTCCAGCGCTAAATCGAATACAGCGTCATGTCCGGGGGTGACGGCGAAAGACCCTTTCCTTGGCGCTCAGCGCAGCCGCTCGCGGGACAAACCCTTGGCGGCAAGCTCGTCGAGATAGGCCCGCCACTTCTCTTCGTGTCGAGCCCCAAGTTCGTAGAGATAGTTCCAGCCATAGATGCCTGAATCGTGCAGGTCGTCGAAGACGAGCTTGACCGCATAATTGCCCACCGGCTCGACGCCGATGATCTCCACATCCTTCTTCCCCGGCACGGTCTTGCGCTCGGAGGGACTGTGACCCTGCACTTCCGCCGAGGGGCTCGTCACGCGCAGGTACTCTGCCGGCAGGTCGAAAGCCGTTCCATCATCGAAAACGATACGCAGGCTGCGCCTGTCCTTGGCGAGGCGAAGCTCCGTGGGCCAGCGCTCGGTTATCATGGGGGTTGGACCTCTTCTCGGCTTTGTGCTTTGACGATGGCTCTCTACATATGAAGTCTAAAGCAAATCCTCGCGCGCAACCATGAGGCAGGCCCCTGATGCAGGGAGTACCGATCCAGTTTCAATCGCCCCCCTCCGGCAGCTCCCTGCTGGATCCCTTCGGGCGTGCCATCACCTATCTGCGCGTCTCGGTGACGGACCGCTGCGATTTTCGCTGCGTCTATTGCATGTCCGAGGATATGGCGTTCTTGCCCAAGCGCGATCTGTTGAGCCTCGAGGAACTCGACCGCATCTGCACGGTGTTCATCGAACATGGCGTGCGCAAGCTGCGCATCACGGGCGGCGAGCCGCTGGTGCGGCGGGACATCATGACTTTGTTCCGCTCTCTTTCCCGACATCTCGAGTCCGGCGCACTCGACGAACTCACCGTCACCACCAACGGATCGCAGCTCGCACGCTTCGCGCGGGAGCTTAGCGGTTACGGTGTGAAACGGGTGAACGTGTCGATCGACACCCTCGACCCCGACAGGTTTCACCGGATCACGCGCTGGGGCGATCTGTCGAAGGTGCTGCAGGGACTCGATGCCGCGCAGGCTGCGGGGCTGAAGATCAAGATCAACACCGTGGCGCTGAAAGGTGTGAATGAGGAAGAGATCGAGAGCCTGATCCATTGGGCCCATGCAGGCGGGATGGATCTGACGCTCATCGAGGTCATGCCGCTCGGCGAAATCGACGGGCAGCGTGTGGATCAGTTCCTGCCTCTCTCGGAGGTGCGGCAGCGGCTCGAGGCGCGCTACACCCTGCACGATCTCCTCGAGCGCACCGGCGGCCCGGCCCGCTACGTGAAGGTGGCCGAGACCGGCGGCAAGCTCGGTTTCATCACGCCGCTGACGCACAATTTCTGCGAGAGCTGCAACCGGGTGCGGCTGACCTGCACGGGCCAGCTCTTCATGTGCCTGGGCCAGGAGGACGCTGCCGATCTTCGCGCGCCCGTTCGCGCCTCGGCGGACAACACGCTGCTGACGCAGGCCATCGCCGACGCCATCGCCCGCAAGCCCAAGGGGCACGATTTCATCATCGACCGGGACCACTCCCGCCCTGCCGTCAGACGCCACATGAGCATGACGGGAGGGTAAGTCGTTCTGCGGCGACTGAATCAGAATACTGGTGCTTTCTGTCGATTGACTGTTCAGGCCTTTCAAGAGATACCGGCCTTACATCAGCGGGCTGAAGAACTGTGAACGCGTTTCATTTCGGGCGGAAACTGGCAATACTTGCAGGTCTCTTTCTGGGGCTTGCCGTGCCTGTGGCATCCGCTCAAGAAGCGACGCCCCCTCAGAAGCCCGTGATCCACGTCGCGATTGAAGGCGCCTATCCCCCCTTCAACTTCATCGACCCGACCAGCAACGAATTGCAGGGTTTCGAGATCGATCTTCTGAAAAGCCTCTGCGATGTGATGCAGACCCAGTGCGAGCTCGTTCAGCGTGAGTGGGACGGCATCATCAAGGGCCTGATCCGCGGCGAGTACGATGCGATTATGTCGTCGCTGGAGATCACCGAGAGACGCCAGAAGAGGATTGCCTTCTCCGATCCTTATTATCGCATTCCGGCTGTCTTTATCGGCTCCAAGGAGATCAAGCCCGGCGAAGTCACGCCGCAGGCTTTTGCCGGCAAGAAGATCGGCACCACCGAGCGCAGCGATCACGAGACTTACCTGAAGACCTTCTACAGGGACGCCGAGATCGTCCTCTACGCGAAAGCCGAGGAAGCCAATCTCGATCTGCTCGTGGGACGGCTCGATGCTGTCTTCGGAGACGAGCTTTTGCTCTCGAAATTCCTCGAAAGCCGCGAGGGCGAATGCTGCCATGTGCTTGGCGACGCCCCGGCCGAGCCCGCCTATCGCCGCGAGGTTTACGGTATCGGTCTTCGCAAGGAAGACGAGGATCTGCGCGCTCGCTTCAACCGCGCCATCGCGCAGGTGAAGGCGGACGGCACCTATGATCGGATCCGCGCCAAATATTTTTCCTTCGATATCAAATAGACCCGTTTGACCCCTGCCCTTTCGGTTTCTAGAACTTCTGGGATGAAACGGGAGCACACGATGGCGAAGGTGGCATTTCTAGGTCTGGGCGTAATGGGCTATCCCATGGCGCGACATCTCGCGGCCAAGGGGCATGAGGTGACGGTCTATAACCGCACGGCGGCCAAGGCCGACAAATGGGTGTCCGAGAACGGCGGTCGCGCCGCCAAGACGCCGCGCGAGGCAGCGGAAGGCCAGGAGATCGTCTTCGCCTGCGTGGGCAATGACGACGATCTGCGCCAGGTGACCATCGGTGAGGACGGCGCTTTCCATGGCATCCCTACGGGTGCGATCTTCGTCGATCACACCACCGCCTCGGCGGAAGTGGCCCGCGAGCTTTATGCTGCGGCACGCGACAAGGGCTTTTCCTTCATCGATGCGCCTGTCTCCGGCGGCCAGGCGGGGGCTGAGAACGGCGTGCTCACCGTCATGTGCGGCGGCAATGCGGACGTCTACGCCAAGGCGGAGCCCGTCATCATGAGCTTTGCCCGCGCCTGCCGCCTCATGGGCGAAGCCGGCGCCGGCCAGCTCACCAAGATGATCAACCAGATCTGCATCGCGGGCCTCGTGCAGGGCCTAGCCGAGGGCATCCACTTCGGCAAGCGCGCCGGCCTCGACATCGAGGCCGTGCTGGAGGTGATCTCCAAGGGAGCCGCCGGCTCCTGGCAGATGGAGAACCGAGGCAAGACTATGAATCAGGGCAAGTTCGATTTCGGCTTCGCGGTGGATTGGATGCGCAAGGACCTGTCGATCGTGCTGGGCGAAGCTCGCAAGAACGGCGCGAGCCTGCCGGTGACCGCACTCGTCGATCAGTTCTATGCCGATGTTCAGAAGATGGGCGGCAACCGCTGGGATACGTCGAGCCTCATCGCACGACTCGAGAAATAAGCCACACCTCAGCTTCATAAAAAAGCGCCGGAGCCCTTAAGGGCTCCGGCGCTTTTCGTCATGTTTGGCTCAATCCTGAGGACAGGGCCGCCCGGGCTGGCAACCGCGCCTGCGCGGCGCTGCTTCAGGAGCTGACGGCCTCTCGGGCTGAGGCCTTGCCGACGGCACCCGAGGGGGAGCGGGCCGGAATGCGGGCGCGGCAGGCTGCGGCCTGGCCGCGGGAGGCGCCGGCCTGAACTCAGGCGCAGCAGGACGGGGCTGCACCATCGGCCGTGGCGGCCGGATCTCTCTCGGCTCAGGCGCAGGCCTGAACTCAGGCTCGGGCCGTGCTCGGGGCACTCGCGGGGCCGCGGGTCTGAATTCCGGCTCGGGCCGCACCTGCGGCACACGCGGACGTGCGGGCTGCACAGGGCGTTCCACCTCTATCCGAGGCTCGGGCCTGGGCTGAGCTGCAGGACGAGGCGGACGCGGACGCTCCTCCTCTCTGACTGTCGGGCGCAGCCGACGAGGTCCATCCAAGCGGTCGTCATCCACTTCCGGCCGCAACAGACGCGACGCGGCAGGACGCTCCTGCTCGACGCCCAGACGGGGTGGGCGCGGTGCCGCAGGACGTTCCCGCTCGGTATCGAAACGCGGCGGACGCACTGCGGATGGTCGATCCCGCTCGACATCGGGACGCGCCGGACGGGCTGCGGAAGGACGATCCTGTTCGATACCGGGGCGCAGGGCGCGCGGCTCGGTATCGGGCACATCCCGAGCCGATGGGACAGGCGGACGACCCAGTCGCGGCGCGGCCGGAAGCGACGGCCTCGGTGTTTCGTCCTGCCTTTCATCCGCAGCAGGAGGTCGCCCGGACGCTGATGGCACCGGCGGTGTTGGGCGAGGCGCCACGGGCGCAGCGGCTCCGGGAGCCGCAGGCGCAGGGCGATCCGCTTCCGGCCGCGCCGCCGTCGGCACCGGGATCGGGCGGCTCGGCAGGCGAGGCTGACGGATCCGAGGCGCGTCCGGAACGCCAGAGAGCTCACGCGCGGTGGGCGCACGTGGCGGGGCAGGACGTGCGGCAACCGGAATCGGCTGCGGCTGAGCGGCCAGGCCGGGCTGACGCGGCACGACCGGCTCCGGACGAAGGCCGCGGGAAGGCCTGAACCGGGGCGCGTCCGGAGCGCCTGAAAGCTCACGAGCCGTCGGCCCACGCGGAGAAGCAATCCGAGGCGGCAGCACAGGAATGGCAACCGGACCCCGCGGCGTCACAGGCGCAATTGGCTCATAGAACGAGCGCGGCGGACGGGCATAACGCGGCACCGGAATCGGAGCCGGGATCGGCAGCACGCCGACCAGGATCGGAGGCGGGGGCGGTTCACGGATAATCGTGACGAACTCCACATCCTCCTCATAAGCCGGCAGCAGATAGACCGGCGGAGGTGGCGGAGGCGGCACCTCGCGGATGATCGTCACGACCTCGACGACCTCGACGGTTTCCACCACGGGAAGCGGAGGCGGCAGGTCCTCGTAAACGACCTCTTCGAACACCGGCGGCGGAGCAACCGGCGCGGAGAGACGCGCGAGCCTGCGGCGGCAGTCAGCCGCGTGCGGGCCGTTCGGGTAGCGGCGCAGATAGGTCCAGTAGGCCTCGCTCGTGTTGCGGTTGACGGTCTGGCGCCAGACGATGGCCTCACGGCGCGCGGCCAGCAGCGCCGAGACGCGACGAGCGAGCGGATGATCGGGATAGCGGCGCAGGAACGCCTGATAATCCTGGATCGTGTCGCGCTCGACGGCGATGTGGTAGGCCTCTTCGGCAGGAACCTCTTCGATACGACGCACCTCGCGAACGGGTGGGGGTACGGCGGCCGATTCCTCGGGCTCGAAGAACACGAATGGAGTGTTGCCGAGATTGGTCTTGTGCCAGGGCGTCTGCAGGCCCTTCGTGGTCTCATGCGTGCGCAGGCGGACGCGGTTGAATACCTCATCCACCGGCACGCCGGGTTGACGCATCATTTCCACCAGAGCGGTAGCGTAATGGCCATAAGGTCCGGGCGCATCGCTGGAGGTGATGTTCGGGGCGGACGAGAAGGCGATCAGGTAGCCGGCGGGCGGCTCCATCAGCGCAAGGCCGCGAGCAATCGGATCGCTGCCGGTGGGGAGCGGATAATCCCGCGCCATATCGGCCACGATGATGCGGGCCTGAGCCGGAGTGCGCTCCAGCGAGCGGACGAGGTCCGACAGGCGGAAGCCCTCGATCGGCACATCCACATCGCGCTGAATGCGGGCATCGACCGGCAGGAGATAGTTCTCGCCTTCGAGCTGAATCCCAAAGCCCGAAAGATAGACCATGATGGCGGCATCGCCCTCGAGGGCCTGGGCCTTGTCGAGGAAGTCCCGCACCACGCTGCGCAGATCGTTGGCATTCAGGTCACGGCCCTGGACAACCTCGAAGCCGGCGCTGGTGAGCGTTTGGGCAATGAGGCCCGCGTCATTGGCGGCGGTGGCGAGCTGACGGCCGTCATAGGCGCTCTGGCCGATCACCAGGGCAAGGCGCTGCTGTTGCTGCTGAGCCGAGGCGTAAGGCATCGAACCAGCCAGGGAGGCCAGAACGAAGACGGCAAGAACGATAGTACGTTTCAGTTGGTACACGATGCGCGAACCTTATTCACCCGGAGAACGGGCATTTCGGATTGAAGATGAGATGCTGTACTTGAATGCCTCGTGAACAAACGAGAACGCATTGAGGCGCTTCAGTGTCGGGTGAGCGCAATGCTCATGGAGGCGCCGAATACGGGTCCATCGAGGGCGGCAATAGCTGCTTGGTTCAGATGACGGATCGGATCGTGGACATGCTGGGCCATCTGTGTAAGCCTAGAAACTGTCGAGCTGCAGTCATGGACAATATAACTCTCTCAGGTAAAGCCAACAACCTTCTCCAGCCCGCGTCCGCTCAGACCGGAATGCTTATCGCCGATCATTCTTGCACGACTAGAAAACTTGAGGAACTCGAAGAGGCGTTGAGCCAATTCGTTGCGTCCCAGAGGCTTGCCCCAATGACACGGGTCGGGCAGCTTGACGGTGGGTTTCGTTTTCGTGGCCTTCAGAATCTTGGCGTCTTTGACGTTCGATTTGGGCGAAAGCTGTTCATCGATCTTCCTCCGGATGAGACGGATGATCGCCTCAACAACATCGCCTTTGTCATGGCTCAGACGGGTAGTGCTCAACTACTCTATGGGCGTGACGAGTTCACCGTTTCGGGAAACCAAAGCATCATCTTCTCTCCGGACCCAAACGTTCCCTTCAGTTCTCGGAGGACTGCGATGCCCGCGCTCTCCTCGTGGACCGTCGCAGATTATCGGATTACTGCGCAAAACTGCTCGGCCGGGATCTGAAACAGCGGATCGATCTCGACATCAACCTACGTCTCGATACGGGGGCTGGCCAAAGCTGGCTCCGGACTGTCCAATACGCATCGGCTGAACTCAGCAACCCGCATTCGCTCATCCGGCATGTGCCGGCAGTCTGGAACCAGCTCGAACAGTTGGTCTTCACAAGCCTGCTCTATGGCCACCGGCACAACTATTCGGATGCACTTCTTCAGCCGCAATCGGCGGCTGCTCCCTTCTACGTGAAGCGAGCAGAAGCCTTCATCGAGGCGCACTTCGCCGAGCCATTGTCTTTAGCTGACATCGCTGCGCAAGCGGGCGTGAGTGCCCGAAGCCTGCAGAACGGTTTCCAGAGCTTCCGCCACACCACTCCAATGGCGTTTCTGCGATCGATCCGCCTGCAGAAGGTGCACAGAGCGCTGATTGCAGCTGATCCATCTCTCAGCACCGTCACGCAGATTGCCCTGAGCTGCGGCTTCTCGCATATGGGAGAGTTCGGGGCTGCTTACAAACGGACCTTCGGCGTCTCGCCCAGGGAGACCTTAGCGCGTATCATCTGAATGAGAACAGGATAGAGAGCATTTACCCGTCATCGGCGTGTCACGGCGAGATAGACGATGAAGGCTCCAAGGCCGAGCGCGAGCAGCATGATGACCATCTCGCGCGTCTCGCCGGTGAACGCGACGCTCCGGTACATCTCTGACAAGCGCTCGGCGCGCTCAGGATCACGCGATACGATGATTGTCAGAACGACGCTTAAAGTTGCGAGGATCACGATCCACGGAAGACGACGCATGATTTCTCCCCTCACCGTCCCTCGAACCGAGGCGCGCGCTTCTCGCGGAATGCGGTGACTCCTTCGAGAAAGTCACGGCTGAAACCTGCCTCTCGCTGCAGCTGCGCTTCAAGCTCGAGCTGCGCCTGCAGATCGTTCGAGAGGCTCTGCGCCACGGCCTGCTTGGTCAGGCGTTGTGCAAGTCCCGGACCTGCGGCGATGCCTGCCGCGAAGGCCGCGACATCCACCGGGAAGGAGGCGTCGTCGAAAACCTTGAAGATCAGTCCCATGCGCAGCGCCTCCTCCGCGGGAATGGGCTCGGCTGTGAGCATGAGTGCCAGCGCCTGCTTGGGTCCGACAAGGCGGGGCAGAATCCAGGTGCCGCCGGCATCCGGCACGAGCGCGATCTTGGCGAAGGCCTCCTGCAGATAGGCCGAGCGCGCGGCCACGACGATGTCGCAGGCGAGCGCGATATTCATGGACGCGCCGACCGCCGGACCGTTGAGGGCAGCGATGGTGACCTTCGAATAATTGGCGAGCTTCAGAACCAAGGGATTGTAGTCGCGAGCGAGCGGCGGTCCGAGGTCGATGCGGCCCTTCTCGTCCTTGGGGAGATTCTCGGTGAGGTCCTGGCCCGAGGAGAAGGCCCTGCCCTCCCCGGTCACCACAACGACGCGCACGGCTTCGTCCTGCTCGCACCGTTCGAGCATCTCCCGCAGTTCGGCATGCATGGTGCCGTTCAGCGCGTTCAACTTGTCGGGCCGCGCCAGCGCGATTGTGGCGACGGGCCCCTCGATGGTGCAGCGCAGGGTCGTCAGACTCATGCCTTAAGCTCCTGAATGGTTGAGCTTGAACATAGTGCGGATTTCGGACCGAAGAACAGGCAAAAGCTCCTCCTCGAACCAGGGATTGGTCTTAAGCCAACCGGTGTTGCGCCAGGACGGATGCGGAAGCGGCAGGATGCGAGGCTTTTGCGGGCCGGAGAGGATCTCCTGCCAGCGCCGCACGGTGCTGGTCAAACCGTCCCGGAAATCGTCACCGAGATGCCAGGCCTGCGCATATTGCCCGATGAGCAGGACGAGCTCGAGACTGGGCAACGCCTGAAACAGAGGCCGTCTCCAGGCCTCCGCGCATTCTCGGCGAGGGCCTAAATCGCCACCCTTGGCGTCATGCCCCGGGAAGCAGGAGCCCATCGGCACGATGGCGACCTTGGAGGCATCATAGAACACCGCCTTGTCGAGCCCCAGCCACTCGCGCAGCCGGGTGCCTGAACGGTCATTGAAGGGAACGCCGCTGGCGTGAGCCCGCGTGCCTGGCGCCTGACTGGCGATGCAAAGGCGAGCTGAGGCACTGCCCTGGATGATCGGGCGCGGTTCATGGGGCAACGCAGAGCCATAGCGCGGCGCATCGCGGCAAATGCGGCAGGCCCTTAGGCGACGGGCGAGTTCATCGAAATCGAGGGACGGCTCCATCCCCGTTAGATGGGAACCGGGAGAGACATTCGCGAGGTTTGAGCCGGATCAAAGCTCCCCTGCCCTGGATGCCCTAAACGGTTCTTATGATCGATCTTCTCACCTTCGTTCCGGCCGTTGCCGCCATCCTCGCGATGCCAGGACCGACGAATACGCTGCTGGCGACCTCCGGCGCACAAGCGGGCTTTCGCCGCTCGCTCCGGCTCGTTCCCGCGGAACTCGCCGGCTATGGCATCGCCATTGCCGCATGGGGGCTTTTTCTCGAACCCGCCTCCGCGGCCCTTCCCTGGCTGAAGCCCCTTCTGAAACTGGCTTGTGCGGTCTATCTCGTCGCGGTGGCCTGGAGCCTGTGGCGGGATGCAGGAAGCGCAGAGAACGGTGAGCATCTCGGTGCCCGCCGCGTGTTCTCGGCGACGCTGCTCAACCCAAAGGCTCTTCTCTTCGCCATCGCCATCTTTCCCGAAGCGGCTTTCCGCAGTCTCGGCGGCTTCCTGCAGACGATGGGTTTCTTCGCCGCCATCATCGTGCCGATTGCATTTGGATGGATCGGCTTCGGCTCAACCCTCTCAGGGCCAAGCGCCAGGATCCAGCCGAGGCTCGTTCAGCGCGGCGCAGCCCTGGTTCTCCTGACCTTTTCAGCGTCGCTTGGAGCGACGGCCCTCGGCTAGTCGCCCGCCCGAGACCTTCGCCAATCCTGCGGCCGCTCGAACTCGCCAGCCCAGAGACCCTCTCCACGGCTTTGCGCGCGCATTTCCTGCATGTCGTAATCGCGCCCATAGGAGACGGCCCAGCCGCTCTCCACCATCCGTGCGCCGATATCGCTTCCCTTCACGGTGCAGCGGGCGAGGATCCGCTGGTAGCGGTCACGGCCTGCAGCCTTGCACTGAACATTCTCGCCGGAGACGATGTCGATCAGCGCCCGGCGGGCCGTGTCGCCACAGCGATAGGAGCGGCCTGAGCGGGAGCAGATCTGGTCCATCTCCGGTGCGTCGATTCCCTTCAGGCGGATCTTGGCATCGCCAATGTTGATGGTGTCGCCATCGGTGACATGGGCGCGCCCCTCAAGGGCGCGACCGTTCGGCTTGAGAGCGATCACCGACCCGCCGGCGAGCGCCAGCGCGATAACGAGGGATTGAATGCCGCTCGCACCGAAGCGGCGTCGGCGCATTCTCACGACAGGCGCTCGGAAACCCCGGCCTGGCCGAAGGTGGCCATGTCGCGATGCACGGCAGCGGCAGCCTTCACGATGCCCATCGCCAGAGCCGCACCCGAGCCTTCGCCGAGGCGCATGCCGAGAGCCAGAAGCGGAATCTTGCCGAGGCGAGCCAATACATCCTGATGCGCACCCTCAGCGCTGAGATGTCCGGCGATGCAGTGATCGATGGTCGAGGGATGGATGGCGTGCAGGACCGCAGCGGCGGCGGTCGTCACATAACCGTCGAGCACTACGGGAATACGCTGGAGACGAGCCGCCAGGATCGCACCCGCCATCGCCGCAATCTCGCGCCCGCCGAGACGGCGCAGGATCTCGAGCGGATCCTTCAGGTGATCGCGATGAAAGGCAATAGCAGCCTCAACAGCAGCGACCTTACGCTTCAGACCCTCGTCATCGATTCCCGTGCCGCGGCCCACCCAGTGCTCGGCGGGTCCGCCGTAGAGCGCTGTGTAGATCGCCGCCGCAACGGTGGTGTTGCCGATGCCCATTTCGCCGACCGCCAGTAGGTCCGTGCCGCCGGCAATCGCCTCCATGCCGAAGGCCATGGTGGCGACGCAGGCCTTCTCGTCCATGGCCTCCGTCTCGGTGATGTCGCCGGTGGGCATGTCGAGGGCAAGGTCGAAGACCTTGAATCCGAGGCCATAGGCCCCGCAGATCTGGTTGATAGCCGCCCCGCCTGCCGCGAAGTTCTCGAGCATCTGGCGGTTCACCTCGGAGGGGAATGCCGACACGCCCTTCGCCGTCACGCCATGGCTTCCGGCGAAGACGCAGACCAGCGGGCGGTCCGCGGTGGGATTGGGCTTGCCCTGCCAAGCGGCGAGCCATTCGGCGATCCACTCCAGGCGCCCCAGGCTTCCGGCCGGCTTCGTCAGTTGCCGGTCCCGCATCCGCACGGCTTCGATCGCCGCTTCGTCCGGACCGGGCATGGTCGTGATCAGCCGGCGGATATCGTCGAAAGGCGAGGACGCGGGATTGGTCATAAGGGGCTCCGGCCCATCGGGCATTGCGGAATCTGATTTGGCGTGACCTATAAGCATATTCCGGCGAAGTGGACACCGGTTCGCCGCAAGAAAATGCGGCCAACGAGAAAACACGGGGCAATCACGCGGGTGAAGCATGTCCGAGCAAATGGAAACGACGCAGAGTGTCCCGACCGGCTTCTGGCAGGCCGTCACGATCGACTTGGCCCGTTGCCTGCGCTTCTATTCGCGCCTTCCGGTGCCCGCTCTTCCTTATGAGCAGAACCCCCATGCCTTGCCGGACTTCCCCCGCCTTGCCCGCGTCCTGCCCCTGGCAGGCCTTGTCCTCGGTGTCCTGCCTGCGCTCGCGATGGCCGGTGCTCTCTGGCTCGATCTCGGTCCCTGGCTCGCCGCGATGCTGGCTGTGAGCGTCATGACCCTGACCACGGGCGCCTTCCATGAAGACGGCTTGGCCGATACCGCCGACAGCTTCGGCGGAGCCACCCGTGAGCGGCGGCTCGACATCATGCGCGACAGCCGGATCGGCTCATTCGGGGCGGCCGCCCTCGTCCTTGCGCTGGCCCTTCGGATCGGAGCCCTGGCGACGCTGATCTCCCGCACCGATGGCACAGCAGCGGCGGCCGCGATCCTGGGCGTCGCCGCCCTGTGCCGGACGGCGGGGCTCATGCCGCTCGTCTTCCTTCCCCCGGCCCGGCTCGAGGGTGCTTCCCATGCCGTGGGCCAGCCCCCGCGTGAGAGCTTCTGGTTTGCGGCGGGCCTTGCAGGCATGGCTGCGATTATCCTGGGAGCGCTCGGCGGCCTCCCGTTAAAAGGCGTCATCCTGATGGTCGCCCTCTCAGTCCTGTCCGGCTACGGTATGATCCGCTTTGCCGACCATCACATTCAAGGACAGACGGGTGACATTGCAGGTGCGACCCAGCAGGTGGCTGAAATTGCCGCGCTGGTCGGCCTCTTGACCGTGGTCCACCCGTAACAACATGAAGGTAACATGACCCGCGCCTCCAGCCCCTGCATCCGAGTGTGTACCCTCGACCCAGAAACGGGGCTCTGCGAGGGCTGCGGCCGCACGCGGGAGGAAATCGGCCGCTGGTATCGGCTGACGGAAGAAGAGCGCCTGCGGATCATGGCCGAGTTGCCGGAGCGCATGCGGCAGGCATTCGCCATCCAACAGGACGAGGCCGAGTGATGCCGGGCATTCGTGGCGCAGGCGGGTTGCTTCTGATCGCGGCACTGCTGATTGCGATGTTCGCAGAGCAGGATATCGGCGCTTTCACGCCTCTCGAAGCCGCAGGTCTTTTGGGGTTTGGCGGCATCAGCCTTCTTCTCGCCGGCGGCATCATTGAGGGTTTTGCCCGTCACTGGACCTATGGCGTGCAGGCCATTGCCGTGAGCGGCGGCGTGCTGATCGCGCTCATGGTCATGTATGCCTCGCGCGGCGAATTCCAGACCGTGATTGACCGCGCCATCGGCGACATTTCGGTCGGCCGCACGGTCGTCACACCGGACGGCGAAGTGGTCGCCGCGCGCAGAACGGACGGCAGCTTCCTGCTCCAGGGCAAGGTGAACGGGCACGACACGCGCTTCGTGTTCGACACGGGCGCGAGCACGGTGGTGCTGCGCGCGGAAAACGCCGTCGCCCTGGGTTTCAAGCCGGAAAGGCTGAACTATTCCGTTCCTGTCGCGACTGCGAATGGTGGAGCACTCGCAGCTCCCGTCGTGGTGGAGAGCCTCTCGATCGGACCGATCACGGAGCGCAATGTCCACGCGCTCGTCGCAAGAGAAGGCGTGCTCCACGCCAATCTTCTCGGAATGAGTTTCCTGGAGCGCCTCGGCTCCTACGAGGTGCGCGGCAACAGGCTGATCCTAAGGGCGAAGACAGCTCCTGGATGAAGCAACGGGGCGGCTGAAGCATGAGGGCATCGGACGCGAAAGGTGGAAGGCACTTCTGGGGCCGTTCCGATGCTTACGCCCTCAAGCAGCGCATCGTCAGCGGATGATCATGGCTCAGGGAAAGGAGTGGTTGAACAGGAGCGCGCGTGGCTCCGGCTGCATCATCTCGAGGCTGCAGCTCTTCGGCCCCAGTCGATCTGCCAAACGAGGGTGCCGCTCTGCGAGCCGCTCAAGGGTTACATTCTGCGCAATGCGCGGATGAGCGACGCACACCGCACCATCGGGTCCCCATGCCGCCTCGAACTGCATGCCGTCCAACTTCTCAGATTTCTGGATGCCGAAACGATCGAAAACATCGACAGATGTGCCATCGCGCGTTGTCGGCCGATCATCCCCACCGTAATCGGCTCGCAGCATATGCACGCAGGCGCGATGGAGGTCGCGCATCGGGACTCCATCCCTGATCTCCCAGGGACGATAGCCCATCAGGACGCATTTGCCCTCGGCGCCGCTCGTACAGGTGAAATTGAAGCCTCCGGAGCCATCCGGCAGAGGGAATCCTGCGTGGCGTCCACGGGAATCGGGCCGACAGAAATTGTCGGACGGGCCGTCGGAAGCGCTCACGGAGAGGCTATAGAGCGGGATCGGTCCGCCGGTTGCCGTCGTATCTTCGGCGAAGCCGACAATCTGGACCTGTGTTTTCCCATGAGGGCCTGCAAGAACCAAGCGCACTCCGATCAAATCGTCGCCGCGCAGAACCCGGCCATCGTCCAGGCTCAGCACAAGCTCCGGCCCATCGGCCCGAAGTCTGCCGCCCGCGCCAATGGCAGTGTGGGGGAAGACGAGACCATACAGGGTGATCAGCAGAAACGATGCGAGGGTCAGGGTGCGCATGAAACGGATCCTGATCAGAAAGTAGCCTCTCGAACGAGAGGCTACAAGCTATAAAGTAACATCGATTAATGGCCAAGCGGGATAAACGACCCATCTCGCAGGACTGCTGCCTCAAGCTGCATGCCCGAAGAAACGGCGCCTTTGTCATCCTGTCCATTCGTGCTCAAGCCATTCGTGCTCAAGCCGTTCGTGCTCAAGCCGTTCGTGCTCAGGCCATTGGTGCTGAGGCCATTCGTGCTCAGGCCGTTCGTGCTCAGGCCATTGGTGCTCAAGCCGTTTGCGATCTCAAGCGCGCTTGCACCTGAGGCGACCGAAAGCCCGAGCGCAATGGCAAGAACCCAAATGTAAGACCGAGTGTGCATATTCATCCCCTTAGTTACTGCATTCGCGAACGACGTAGCGGCACTTCGCTTGTTCGCGTAGGGGAAGATACATGTAATATCATTGCTGTAAACGAGCAAACGTTACGTTATATATGCATAATTGCAAATCTTACTTTCCGCAATATTGCTAGTTGGAGGGGCCTCGATTTAACTCAACTGCTCATTGAATCAAAATTACTTATCGTTGCAAAACAACTCGGCCATAACTTTAAGTAATCACATCGGCGGCAAGCCTGCTGCACCATTCCTGTTAGGACGTGTACTCCTAAACGGCGGCGTCCAGGGTGGCCCCCCGATGGCCGCTTTCGAGCCGACTGGAAAGTGAGCCAACGGCCACCCCCCATGTCACAGTTCCGCCAACTACGGCAGTTGATGATCGGCGCCCGGAATGTCGCGAACCGACCCGTGTAGGTCGTAGCGCCGACAGTCGCGTGTTCTCCGCAGCGGACGTACAGCTGCCCAGGCGGTCGCCATGGTGCGGAGGTCAAACGTGGTCGGCCGATGCCTTGATAAAGTCGACGAAAGCTCGCAGCGGCGCGGGCACGAGGCGCCGTCCGGGGTAGTAGAGGAACGGCCCCGGGAAGCGCTGCCACCATGGTTCGAGGACGGGTTCGAGGGCGCCGCTATCAAGATGCGGGCGCAGCCAGTCCTCGAAAAGGTATACGATGCCGGTGCCGGCAATCGCTGCGTCGACGGCGAGATCGGTCGCCGCGCCGACGCGCACGAGCAGCGGCCCCGCGGGATCGACCCGCACCACCTCGCCGTCGCGCTCGAATTCCCACGGCGCCATCGTCCCACTGGTGAGGCGGCCGCGCAGGCAGGCGTGACCGAGAAGCTCGCGCGGGTGCTCGGGCCGGCCGTGGCGATCGAGGTAGGCGGGAGCGGCGGCGGTCGCGAAGCGCTGGACACGGGGACCGATCGGCACCGCGATCATATCCTGCTCCAGCCGCTCGTCGTAGCGGATGCCGGCGTCGCAGCCGGCGGCGAGCACGTCGACGAAGCTGTCCTCGGCAATCACCTCCAGCCGGATCTCCGGATAGGCGGCGAGGAACGGCGGCACGATCGCGGGCAGCACGAGCCGCGCCGCACTGACCGGGACATTGAGTCTGAGTGTGCCCGCCGGCCTGTCGCGAAAGCCGTTCACCACGTCGAGCGCCGCTTCCACTTCGGTCAATGCCGGGCCGAGCCGCTCGAGCAGGCGCTCGCCCGCCTCGGTGGGCACGACGCTGCGCGTCGTCCGGTGGAGCAGCCTGACGCCGAGCTGCGCCTCCAACCGGCGTAGCGCCTCGCTGAGCCCGGACGCACTGCTGCCACTTGCGCGCGCGCCATCGCGAAAGCCCCTGGCGCGCGCCACCGCCACGAAGGCGTTCAGATCACCCAGATCGATCTTCACTGTTCGCCACTCCGCACAGCCCGTGCGGATTGTGCCTCATTATCGCGCGTGCCGGCAACGCCTAACTGTGTGTCGTCTTGAGAGGAGATCAATCATGTCCACCATTAACCAGTCCGGCACGTTCACTCTCGGCAACCGCACCGTGAAGCGGCTTGGCTACGGTGCCATGCAGCTCGCGGGCCCCGGCGTGTTCGGCCCGCCCAGGGATCGCGACGCGGCACTGGCCGTGCTGCGCGAAGCCGTCGCGTTCGGTGTGAACCACATCGACACCAGCGATTTCTACGGCCCGCACGTCACCAACCGGCTAATCCGTGAGGCGCTCGCGCCCTATCCCGACGATCTCGTCATCGTCACCAAGATTGGCGCCCGGCGTGGCGAGGATGGCTCATGGCTCCCGGCCTTCTCGCCGGAAGCGCTGACCCAGGCGGTGCACGACAACCTGCGTAATCTTGGGCTCGACGTGCTGGAGGTGGTCAATTTGCGGATCATGTTCAGCGTGCATGGCCCCGCCGAGGGTTCAATCGAGGCGCCGCTCACCGTCGTGGCCGAACTCCAGCGGCGGGGCTTGGTGCGTCACATCGGGCTGAGCAACGTCACCCCCGCGCAGGTCGCGGAAGGACGCCGGATCTGCGAGATCGTTTGCGTGCAGAACCAGTATAATCTGGCGCATCGGACCGACGATGCCCTGATCGACGATTTGGCCCGCGACGCCATCGCCTATGTGCCGTTCTTTCCGCTCGGCGGGTTCAACCCGCTACAATCGTCTACCTTGTCCGACGTCGCTGCGCGCCTCGGTGCCACGCCCATGCGGGTTGCGCTCGCCTGGCTGCTTCGTCGCGCGCCCAACATCCTTTTGATCCCTGGCACTTCGTCTGTCGCGCATCTGCAGGAGAACCTCGCCGCAGCCGAGCTCGATCTGCCAGAAGACGCACTTGTCGCACTGGACGGGATTGCCGCAAGCGCCGACTGCGCCTGAGGGCGATGAGGACGAACGGCCCTTGACTCTGAAACGGAGCTTCAACCATGCGTCACACCCTCTCCGACCCGGGATGGAGAGCCATAGAACCGATCTTGCCTAACAAATCACGTGGCGTACCGCGGGTCGACGACTGGCGCGTCCTGGACGGCATCTTTTGGGTTCTGCGGGCGGGAGCGCCGTGGCGCGATCTGCCGGAGTGTTACGGGCCCTACACCACCTGCTACAACCGCTTCGTTCGTTGGGGCGGGGTGGGCGTCTGGAACCGCATATTTGACGCGCTCTCCGCACGAGCCGAAGCCGACGTGCAGATGATCGACAGTTCGATCGTCCGTGTCCACCAGCACGGTGCATGTATCCGGCGGGATGAGCGGTGCTGCACCGGTCGCTCTCGCGGAGGGCTCACGACCAAGATCCACGCGGTCGTAGACCATCGAGGTCTCCCGCTGCGCCTCGCCCTCAGCGCCGGCCAGGAGCTGGGGTGTTGCGAGTGGCCCCTTCAACCACAAGGGCACAGAAACCGGCCACGTTTCAGAACCATGGCTCCGGCTCGGCAGCTAGACGAGCCAATAAAAAAGCCCCCGCCGAAGCGGGGGCTGATGCGATCGGATCAGAGTGATGGGTTTGTTACTTCAGGAGGAAGACCGAACCATCCTGCAGGATCACGGCCTCGAGACGGGTTGAACTGGAAGAGGCATCATTGAGGCGGCCTTGGACATCCGTGCCGTTGGCGCTGAGGCCGTTAACAGTCAGGCCATTCACGGTAAGACCATTTGCGACCTGAGCCGCCTGCGCGACCGATAGCGTTGAGATTCCAGCTGCGATTGCCAGGATGGCAGTGCAAAAACGACGTAACATGAACTTTCTCCCTCTAGGATGAGTGAGCGGGTGCCGAGGCTTGTCCGCAAGAGGGAGAATAGTTCGAACAATGTTACAGTAAAGGTCGCTGATAAGAATTATTTCAGAATATGGATGTAATGTGCGAAACCTCACAAGGCCTGCACACTTTGTTGCCATAACAATTTATGATTGCGAGAATCTATAATGCTCTGACCGTCGTAAGCTGCCGATGATCAATATAAAAACTTACAGCTGAAAGCGTTAGAGCATCGGACCCAAAAGTGGACTGCACTTTTGGGTCCGATGCTCCCTTCCTTAGAGAGCGCATCGTGAGACTCGGAAAACCGGATCCACTTTTCCGCACGATGCGCTAGCCTCTATCCTACGGCTTCCAGGTGCTTGACACGCACATGAGCCACAGCATCGCGAAGGGTGTTGAGATTAGCTCCAGGCTTCGTCGCCTCCGTCGCCAAGTGTCGGCGATAGGCCCTGGCGCCGGGCTGCCCCGTGAAGAGGCCGAGCATGTGGCGGGTGATGTTGCTCAGCCGCTCGCCCTTCTCCAGCTGCGCCGCGATATAGGGTTCATAAGCCTCCACTGTCTCGAAGCCGTCGGCTACCGGCGGCTCCTCGCCGTAAAGCTCACGGTCGACGGAGAGCAGGATCTCCGGCTCATGATAGGCCACGCGGCCCAGCATGACGCCATCTACGTGCTTCAGGTGCTCATGGATCTCGGCCCAGGTTTTGATGCCGCCATTGATAGCAACCGGCAGATCGGGCCGCGCCGCCTTCAGGCGATACACACGAGCATAGTCGAGAGGCGGAATATCCCGGTTCTCCTTCGGTGACAGACCTTGGAGCCACGCCTTGCGCGCATGGACCGTCAGCTCGTCGCAACCGGCTGCGACCACGCATTCGGCAAGGCGATTGAGAGCCTCTTCCGTATCCTGATCGTCCACGCCGATGCGGCACTTCACGGTGACAGGCAGGGAAACCGCAGCCTTCATCGCTGCCACGCACTCGCCGACGAGCACGGGCTCCTGCATGAGGCAGGCGCCGAAGCGGCCGTTCTGCACCCGGTCGGAGGGGCAGCCCACATTGAGGTTGATCTCGTCATAGCCGAAATCGGCACAGATCCTGGCTGCCTGAGCCAGCTCCGCCGGGTTCGATCCGCCAAGCTGAACCGCCACCGGATGCTCCGCATCGCTGAAGCCGAGCAGACGCTCGCGCGGACCGTAAATCACCGCCCCCGTGGTGACCATCTCCGTATAGAGCCGCGCCCGGCGCGACATGACGCGATGAAACGAGCGGCAATGCCGATCGGTCCAGTCCATCATCGGCGCAACGCCTAAACTTACACCTTTGTTAAATAACAATTTTTCAGCCCCAACTTGCCTTCGCGACGGCCTTGGCACAGTTCCGATACGGGTTCGATCCAGGCCACGGTGTGCCACTTTTGTGCCAGGAGATGTGCCAGACATGGCGACGATTACAAAGCGCGGCAAGCGTTATCGAGTGCAAGCGCGTAAATTAGGACAACCTCCTTTGTGTCGCCACCCGGCGGCGCTCTGCACCTCGCCTCCAAGGAACAACAGGCGACGTTGACGTGATCCTCGCGTGCGTGGGGCATCAGCCAAGCTGATCCGGCGCAACGCGGAAGCATCCGCTAAAGCTGAGGCGCATCTAATAAAGCAACGGTTTGTTCGATCTCTTGGCCCAGCCTCCAATATGTTGGAGGAAAAGCGGGACCCTGATGTGAGATGTGTTGCCGCCGGGGCCTGCGCGGCTTCATCCTTGGTCCGATCCAGCGGAATCGCTGGCGAATTTCCGACAACCGAACGGGAGTGATAGATGACCAGCTCAGCCGCAATGCCCATGATGGGCAGTATGATGCCGGGCATGATGCCTCCGATGCCGATGGGTGGCATGATGCCCATGATGAGCGGGATGATGCCGAACATGATGCCCCCCATGCAGATGGGCGGCATGATGCCCATGATGCCCAACATGATGCCTCAGATGCCGATGGGCGGCATGATGCCCATGATGGGCGGGATGATGCCAGGCATGATGTGTCGCATGTCCTGCGAAATGGCTGCCGACGGCTCCATGACCTGCAACATGACGCCGATGGAGGGCATGTCCGCAGACATGTTCAGGATGTGTTGCGAGAACATGATGAGGATGATGGAGATGGGCATGCCCTGCATGATGATGTGTGGCGGCATGATGCTCATCGGCATGGGCGCGCAGACGAAACCGATGAAGAAGAGCGCCTAGGCACGCATTCCTTCCGTGGGCAGTGCCATGTCTCGCCGATGCGGCACGGACTGCTCGGAACGGACCCCGTGCGGATCGAGCTATCCGACGGTCTCGACATATGACATCACCAGATACATGATTGCCGTCACGGGTCCGGGATTGCGGTAAATATGTGGGACGTCAGCCTGAAAGACGATCGCGTCGTCCGCATGGAGGCTGTAAACGGTACCGTTGACCTCAATTTCCACGTCGCCAACTACGACGGTAAGATTCTCAAGCGTACCCGCGGCGTGAGCGACCGCGTTTTCCTGCGATTGCGCGGCAAGGGTCAATTTGTAGAACTCGACGCGCCGCTCCGTTTCAAAAGGAAACAGTGCCCGTGAGGTGAATCTCCCATCCGCCGAGGCGAGGATCTTGGCATTCTTGGAGCGCATCACGACCGTGCCGCTGCCAGTGCCCGGGCTCGTCAGCGCCGAAAACGGGACATCGAGCGCCCGTGCCACCTTCCACAACAAAGAAATGGTCGGAACGCTTCGTCCCAGCTCAATCTGGCTCAGCATGGCACGGCTCACGCCGGCCAGATTCGCAAGACGCTCAAGGGAGTGCCCCCGCGACCGGCGCAGTCGTTTTAAGTTACTGCTGACGATCTCGGCAAGCTCGTGGGCCTCATTCTCCAGATCGCCCTCGGCCTGATGGACGCCGCCGCCGAGATGATCCTTTGCCCCATCTCCCACGACGGCACCTCATCTTAGCGATGCATCGGCCAAACAGTCCCCACCCAGACGGGCGCAAAGAACCATACCGCAACCCACGGCATCCGTACAACGCCAAGCTCGGGCGCTGCCGGGCTCATCGTCTTCTGATGCCGGCGTCGAAACTCATTAAGGTCAACAATCTTTGCCGCTGCAGCCATGGCCCCACGCTCAGGAGTTCATTAAACAAAACATACATGTCGATATAAAGAACGATTTGTCAATATGATGGTTCCCCGGCCCAAACAGAGAGCTCAACTGATTGACTTGGCTGAACTTTGATGCCTTCTCCTCCACCCTCCCCTCCGTTCTGAGAAACGAACATCTGGGGCGGCGGGATTGATGTTTGTGCGGGGTTCCGGAGCATCGGACCCAAAAGTAGATTGCACTTTTGGGATTCATCCTATGCTCCCGTTCTCAAGCAGCGCATCGTCGGATGCGGAAAACCGGGTCCACTTTTTAAGCACGATGCGCCATAGGCGCCCTGCGAAGCTTTGACCGGACGCGACGATCTGAGCAGCTTGGTGAGTTGCCCAGGAGATAAGATTTTCGAATTTTGAATCGCTACCCGATAGCGGTTTTCCTTGCTCGCATTGGGGGCATCCTGCGAGTGAGGCGCGTCCATTGGTCCCTTGCGGATCAGGCCCAGTCGGGTTGTAAGGCGCCGCAAAGCCTGCTGCGAGACAGGTGTTCGGGGCTTCCCATGACCAACGTGATTCCTTTTCCTGCCGGCACCGCCGCGCCCGAGATCCGCTGTGCCACCTCCTTCCAAACGGCCCAAACCGTGTTTTCCCCGGTCCAAGCAGCCGAACTGAGCTATGAGGATGGCCGGCTGTATGGCTGGGCGTCGCGTGACGGCCGCCTCCCCTTCGATTATTGGCGGCTTGAAGCCGACCTGAGGGTCTTGATTGCCGCGCAGGGCGTTGTCATGGCCGCTCACCGTTTGGTTCTCCCGGTGCCGTTTGTGCGGGGCTGGGCCTTGGAGCTTGGACTGGCCGCTCCCGGGCGCTTGACCTCCCAGTCCAAGACAGGTGTTCAGCCGCCGGTCACGCCAGCTTCGGGCGCCAACTGTGCCGCGGCGCCGCTGGCGGATGATGGAATGTGGTGGGCGCCTGTGCCAGGAGCCGTGCCGGCCCAAGCTTAACGCCCCGAGCCATGATGGGGGCAACAGTGAAGAACTTCTGCGTCGTCTCCTCAGCGCGGCTGGGATCAGGTCAGGCGGCCTTTTCCAAGGTGGGGGACGACAATCACAAGGAAAATAAGCGGCCATCGGTGTCACGCGGCAAACACCATTCATGGGATATTCATCTAGTACTACAATCGAATCTCAGCATAAAACTATATAAATTCATTTTAAGCGACGCTTGGAACGCTCCGCGCCAGCATACGTTCTTCCAGTCCAAGAACCGCATCCCGTAAGGAGCGTAATGATGAAGAAAATGCTTGGTATTACTTGTGCCGCCGCCATGATGATGGCGCTTCCTGTGGCCACCTATGCGCAGACTTCTAGCGGAAATACCAATTCCAATAGCGCGTCCCAGTACGCCCCGGGCCAGCAGATGAAGTCCGGTACGACTGGTTCGACGACCAGCCCCGGCGCTTCGGGCTACGCCCCCGGGCAGATGAAATCTGACACGACTGGTTCCACCGGCCATGGCGCCTCTGATTACGCTCCCGGCCAGAAGAAAAAGCTGCCGACGGACACCACCGGCTCGACCTCTTCGACCACGAAGAGCCAGTAACACGCCTTTTTCAGCGGAGGGATGCCAGGCGCTCCCTCCGAGCCCTCCTGACAATCAGATCAGTTCGGCGACCTTGGCTTTCAGCGCCGAGGCGGCATTGCTTGGCTTCAACTTCACCTGCAGGCCGCGCTGGCCTCCGTTCATGAAGACCTGATCGTGAGCGAAAGCAGACTGCTCGATGAGCGTCGGCACGCGCTTCTTCTGACCGAAGGGACTGATGCCGCCCACGTGATAGCCGGTAACGCGCTCCGCATCCGCAGGCTTCATCATCTGTGCCGCCTTGCCACCAAGAGCCGAGGCGAGCTTCTTCAGGTTCACCTCCTTGTCCGAGGGAACGACGACGCAAGCGGGCTTCCCATCGACCAGCACCATCAGGGTTTTCAGCACGCTGTTGGGGTCTGCCCCCATCGCCTCCGCAGCCTGCAGGCCAATGCGCTCCGCATTCGGGTCATACTCATAAGAGTGAACCGTGAAAGAAACGCCGGCCTGTTGAAGGGCCTGCGTGGCGCGGGTCGTCTTGGACATGGGACGGTTTTAGGAATTCAGGCGATCAGTGATCGTGCTTGTGGCCTTGGTGATGGTGGCCGCATCCGCAGCCATGACCGTGTTCGTGATGGTGCCCATGATCGTGGTGATGAGCATGGGAACGCTCATGGTCTTGATGCTCATGCGCGTGGCCGTGGGCATGGTCATGATGATGGTGGTCATGACCGTGGTGGTGATGCCCGTGGCCGTGATTGTGGTGATCGTGATCGCAGACATGGGCGCTGCGCTCCGGCTTGAACGGCCGCTCCACGGGCGTCACCGTGCAGCCCTGCCCGCGCGCAAGCTCCGCAAGGGCCGGATTGTTCTCGATGTAGAGAGCATCGTTCGTGATCTCGGCGAGGCCATGGTTCGAGCCGAGATGCCAGGCAAGACGCATGAGGCGCAGAGGGTTCTCCGCCTTCACCTCCAGCAATCCTTCAGGCTTCGCCTTCACCTGGACGAGGCTGCCATCCTCCAGACGCAGGGCATCGCCATCGTTGATGGTGGTCTCCATGTCGAGATCGAGCAGGATCTCGGTGCCGCCCTCACCCTTCAGCGTCGCCTGCCGGCGGTTTCTCCCCTCATGGTCGAGGGTCACCGTGTCGACGACACGGTCGGCCTTCACGGCGGGCTTGCGGACGATGGTGGTGACGCGGGGCATGGCTTTGTCTCAGGGTGAATGCTTAGGTCAGCGTTAGATAGGAAGCGCACTAGGCCAAGTTAATACTCGACCTTGTCCGGCTTGTCCGCCCAGGCCTGGAAAACGGCCTTGGCCTCCAGGCTCGGCAGATGATCCATGGGAATGATGCGCTCAGAGATGGGCTTAGGGATCTCATCATAGATCAGGCTGTCATCAAAGCCGATATCCGCCGCATCCTGCCGGGTATTGGCGAAGACGATGCGCGACACCCGCGCCCAATAGGCGGAAGCCAGGCACATGGGGCACGGCTCGCAGCTCGTATAGAGCGTCGCGCCCTCCAGCGAGAAGTCGCCGACCGCCTGGCAGGCGCGGCGGATCGCCGTCACCTCCGCATGGGCGGTGGGATCGTTGGCGGAGGTCACCTGATTCCAGCCCTCGGCCAGGACCTTGCCGTCACGCACGATCACGGCGCCGAAGGGGCCGCCCTCACCGCCCTCCATGTGCTCGCGAGACAGATCGATGGCGCGCTTCAGATAGCGCTGGTCTTGTGTGTTCATATCGGTCATCGGGTCTATGTACCGCCTGCGGCAGCGAGTGGCGAGAGATTTCGGTCAAGCTGCCGGCGCTCCCGCACCTGGAGCAGTTGGGCCACCACGGACGCCGCGATCACCGCCGGGTCCTTGTCCGTGATGCCGGGAATCCCGATGGGGCAGACCAGGGAGGCGATCCGCTCCCGAGACAGCCCAAGCTCCCGGAAACGCTTCTCGAACCGTGCCCGCTTCGTGGCGCTGCCGATGAGGCCGACATAGGGAAAGCCGCGCCGCAGGGCCGCAGCCGCGATCGCCATGTCGAGGGGATGATCGTGGGTCATGACGAGAATGAGGGAGTCCGGCCTTGCTTCCGCAATCTCAGCTTCGGGGCTACGCATGTGGACAGCCGTCGCATTGGCCGGGATGTGGGAAGGAAAGGTTCCCTCCCGATTGTCCAGCCACCGGACCGAGAACGGAAGCGGCGCAAGCGCCAGAACGAGTGCGCGACCCACATGCCCTGCGCCGAAGAGAAGAACGGGCGTGCGATCCTCGCCATGGGTCTCGCGCCATTCGCAGCCCGGAGCAACATCCGCCTCCGATGCCAGTTCGCGCCTCACGCGACCGTCCTCCATGCGGCATTCGACGTCGAAGAGGCCACCCTTGGCCTCCGCTTCGACAAGAGGCGTGATGTCGTCGAGGTCGCGCCTGTCGAACGTCTCGATGAGGATCTTCACGCGCCCGCCGCAGCATTGGCCGAGATCTGGCCCCAACGCCTGATCGACGATGCGTGCAGGGCCACGCCCCTGGCCAAGCATCTCGCGCGCGATATCGAGCATGAGGAACTCGAGCTGGCCGCCGCCGATGGTGCCATGGAAAGCGCCATCGGACCGCACGACCATGCGCGCATCCCTCTCCCGAGGCGCAGAGCCTTTCACCTCATGCACAGTGACTAAGGCCGCAGACCCATGCCGCGTGATGAAATCGGTGAGCTGTCGCCAGACCCTCACCCCATCGGCCTTCCCCGTAGCGCCTCGCAGGCACGCAGGATCGCCTCCGGCGTCGCAGGCGCGTTCAGCGGCACAGGCTTCGAGGGATCGAGCGAGTGTATCGCATCGGCCAATGCGCAGAACACGCTGTTCGCCAGCATGAGCGGCGGTTCGCCCACGGCCTTCGAGCGATAGACCGTCTCTTCCCGGTTGGAATTGGGATAAAGTGCGACGCGGAAATCGGCGGGCACGTCAGACGCCACGGGGATCTTGTAGGTGGAAGGCGCATGCGTGAGCAGATGCCCCTCCTCGCTGAACACCAGCTCCTCGGTGGTGAGCCAGCCCATTCCCTGCACGAAGCCGCCCTCGATCTGCCCCACGTCGATGGCCGGGTTCAGGGAGCGTCCCACATCGTGGAGGATGTCCGTCCGCAGGACACGGTTCTCGCCGGTGAGCGTATCGACGATCACTTCGGAGCACGCTGCACCATAGGCGAAGTAGAAGAAGGGTCGGCCGGTGCCCTTGGCGCGATCCCATGTGATCTTCGGCGTCTTGTAGTGACCTGCTTCTGAGAGCTGGACCCGGGCGACAATGCATTTCTTCGCGAGTTCATCGAAGGGGATGCTCTCGTTGCCGATGAACACGCGGTCGTCGCGGAACTCGATCTGGTCTTCCGGCACGCTATAAGCTTCGGCGGCATAGGCGATCATGCGCTTCTTGATCGCGCCTGCCGCGATCTTCGCCGCCATGCCGTTGAGGTCGGAGCCGGACGAAGCAGCCGTCGGCGAGGTGTTGGGTACCTTCGCCGTGGTCGTCGCGGTGATACGCACGCGTTCCATGGCGATGCCGAATTCCTCGGCCACAACCTGCGCCACCTTGATATAGAGCCCCTGCCCCATCTCCGTGCCCCCGTGGCTCAGATGCACGGAGCCGTCCTGATACACATGCACCAGCGCGCCTGCCTGGTTCATGTGGGTCAGCGTAAAGCTGATGCCGAACTTCACGGGAGTCAGCGCGATCCCGCGCTTCATGATCGGCGAGGAGGCGTTGAAAGCCGCAATCTCCTCGCGGCGCATGCGATAATGCGAGGTCTCTTCGAGCGTGCGCACAAGATTGTGGAGCGTATCCGTCTCCTCCACCTCCATGCCGTAAGGCGTGAGGTTATCAGCCCCCCGGTAGAAATTGGCGTAGCGCACATCGAGCGGATCGCGGCCCGTCGCCCAGGCGATCTGATCCATCACATGCTCGATGGCGAGCATGCCCTGCGGACCGCCGAAGCCGCGGAAGGCTGTGTTGGACACCGTGTTGGTCTTCAGTCGTTTCGAAGCGATGTGGACGGCAGGCATCCAATAGGCGTTGTCCGCATGGAACATCGCGCGGTCCACCACGCCGGCAGAGAGATCCGCCGAATAGCCGCAGCGTGCGAGCAGATCGACGCCGTAACCCTGAATGCGTCCCTCGTCGTCGAAGCCGACGCGCCAGTCGCAGCGGAAATCATGACGCTTGCCGGTGAGGATGAAATCGTCGTCGCGATCGAGACGGATCTTGCAAGGCCGCCCTGTCACGCGTGCGGCCAATGCTACCGTCACAGCCCATTGCGTGGCCTGGCTCTCCTTGCCGCCGAAACCACCGCCCATGCGGCGGGTCTCACAGGTCACGTAGGAGTCGGGAATGTCGAGCACGCGGGCAACCACGTGCTGCACTTCCGTGGGATGCTGCGTCGAGGAATAGACATGGACATCGCCATCCTCGCCCGGAATCGCGAAGGCCACTTGGCCTTCGAGATAGAAGTGCTCCTGCCCGCCGACCCGGAACTGGCCTTTGAGCCGGTGGGGCGCGCTCGCAACAGCCTGATCCGCATCACCGCGCCCATAGGCGTAATCCGGCAGGACGGTCTCGCCACGCTCCAGCGCGTCCTCGACGGTGATGCTCGGCGTCTCCGACTCGATCTCCATCGCCGCCTTCTTCACTGCGCGCCGAGCGATATCGCGGCTCGTGGCAACGACAGCGAAGACGGCCTGTCCGAGAAAGCTGATTTCGCTGTCGACGAACAGAGGATCGTCGCCGAAAGCGGGCGACACATCGTTCTTGCCGGGAATGTCGGCGGCTGTGAGAACAGCAATCACGCCAAGCGTATCACGCACGGCGGAGACATCGAGCGAGACCAGCCGCCCCCGCGCTTTCGGCGCCTGGCCGATGGCGACATGGAGCGTGCCCTCAGGCTCGCGGATGTCGTCGATGTATTGCGCAACGCCCTGCACATGCTTGGGGCCGGAATCATGCGGCAGGGGCTTGCGGATGTGGCGGAGCGTCTCGGTATCGATGGGTTTGGTCGGTGCGTTCATGGCCTCACTCCGCCGCTTCAAGCGCTTCGCGCTGGCCAATGATCCGCGTGGCGCGGGTTTCGCCCGAGGCCGTTTCGCTCAAGGCCTTGGACACGAGATTGCGGGCCACCGTCGCGCGATAGGCGGCAGATGCGCGATGATCGTCGAGAGGCTGATAATCTCGCGCGATGGCAGCCATTGCCTCGCCCCAGGTGGACGGGTCATCGAGCGAAACGCCAACAAGCGCGGCTTCCGTTTCCGTGGCACGCTTCGGAATGCCCGCCATGCCGCCAAAGGCGATGCGTGCCTCTGCAATACGGCGACCATCGAGCGTGAACTTGAAAGCGCCCATGACGGCGGAAATATCCTCGTCGAAGCGCTTGGACACCTTGTAGGCACGAAATGCCTCATGCGCCGTCAGCTTGGGCACGGTGACCCTGCGCACGAACTCGCCGGGAAGGCGGTCCTGCTTGCGATAGGCGATGAAGAAATTGTGAAGGGGAATGACGCGAGTGTTCTCGCCCTGGCGCAGTTCCAGCGTGGAGCCGAGCGCGATGAGCGCGGGCGCGAGATCGCCGATGGGTGAGCCGTTGGCGATATTGCCGCCGACCGTTCCCGAAGCACGTACCTGGGCCGATCCGAAGCGGCGCATGAGCTCGCCGAGATCGGGATCGATCGATTCAAGGCTCGAGAAAGCCTGCGCATGCGTGACCGTCGCGCCGATGGTCAGCGCATCGGAGCCGTCCTCAATCCAGTCGAGGCCAGCGACGCGCCCGAGCCAGATAATCTTCTCCAGCTCGACCATGCCTTTTGTAATCCAAAGGCCGACATCGGTGCAGCCTGCGACCAGCGTGGCATCGGGATGCCGCGCATAGAGCGCTGCGAGAGAGGCTTCGCTCGCGGGGGCAGCGAAGAAGCTGGTGTCAGAGCCGATGAAGACGTCCTGGCCATCGGCGAGTTCATCGAGACTACGCGCCGTTGTGGCGTTCGCCTGGGAGAATGCATCATGCGGTGCGCTCGTGCAGGCATCGAGGGCCGCATCGACGATAGGTCTGTAACCTGTGCAGCGGCAGAGATTGCCTGCCAGGGCATCGTTGATGCGTTCACGATCCAAAGGCCGCCCGGCCTCCTGATAGAGCGTGAACAGGCTCATCACGATGCCGGGCGTGCAGAAGCCGCATTGGGAGCCGTGATGCGCCACCATGGCGGACTGGACCGGATGCAACTCTCCGCCTTTCGCCAGATCCTCGACGGTCACGACCTCTGTCCCGTCGACTTGGCCCAGCAGGAGGATGCAGGCATTGATGGGCTCGTAATGAACGCGCCCGCCCCGGACGCGGCCGAGAGCCACCGTACAGGCACCGCAATCGCCTTCGGCGCAGCCCTCCTTCGTTCCGACCCGGCGCTCCTGAAGTCTTATGTAGTCCAGGAGTGTGGTGCGCGGGTGAAAGCCAGAAACCTCAATGGGCTGTCCGTTCCGCCAGAAGCGGATTGCGTCTCGTGCCAAGATATTCCTCCGCCGGGTTATTCCCGGCCTCTTATGGTGGGCCGGGAAGAATGACGGAGCAAGGCCTTTTCGCCAAGCGGGCTCTTCTCAGGCTTTCCGCGAGGCCTTGAGCTTACCAGGTCCCCGTATTCGGCATGGAAGCCCAGGGCTCCTGCACAGGCTTGGGTTCGCCGCGCTGCAGCAATTCGATGGAGATATTGTCGGGAGTCTTGATGAAGGCCATGTAGCCGTCGCGGGGCGGACGGTTGATGGTGATGCCGGCATCCATCAACTTCCGGCAGGTCTCGTAGATATCATCGACCCGGTAGGCGAGATGGCCGAAATTCCGGCCGCCCGAATATTCGTGCTCGTCCCAGTTGTAGGTGAGTTCCAGAAGCGGGGCCTTGGTGTCCTTGGCCTTCTCCACATCCCCGGGAGCCGCCAGGAAGACAAGGGTGAAACGGCCCTTCTCGTTCTCCGTCCGGCGGACTTCGACGAGGCCGAACTTGTTGCAAAAGAAATCGAGGGATTGCTCCAGGTTCGAGACCCGGACCATCGTGTGGAGGTATTCCATAGACCATCTCTCCTATGCGTTTGGTTTACCGTGATGGCGCATTTGGCGAAGAGATCAAGCCTCATGCTTTATACCCCCGGAAAAAGCCTTGGAATTGTCCAAGTGGGCGTGACTTTTATCGCTAGTCAATTCAGACAATCTTGCCACCTGCCGCAGAACCCCTAGGCTATAACGCAATCACGTTTCAGAAGAGAGATGCCGATGCGCACCGATATCGTCGAGCTTGTCCGTCTTGAGGATTATCGGCCGAGCGATTTCCTGATCGACCGTGTCGAGCTGGACGTCCGGCTCCATCCCACGGCGACGAGGGTGACGGCGACGCTCTCCCTGCGGCCCAACCCAGCCGGGCGTTCGGATGTCCCACTGGTGCTCGATGGCGACGAGCTGAATCTGAAGACAGTCGCCCTTGATGAGCGCGTGCTGGAGGCCGGAGAGTTCGAGGCCTCGCCCCAATCCCTCGTGATTTCCCAGCCGCCGCAGCAGCCCTTCAGGCTCACCATCGAGACCGAGATCAATCCAACAGCGAACACCAAGCTGATGGGCCTTTACCGCTCGGGCGGCAATTACTGCACCCAATGCGAGGCGGAAGGCTTCAGGCGCATTACCTATTTTCTCGACCGTCCCGATGTACTCGCCGTCTATACCACGCGCATCGAAGCTGAGCGGGAGGAGGCTCCGGTACTGCTCGGCAACGGCAACCTGGTCGAGAGCGGTGCCATCGAAGGCACCGGACGGCACTATGCGGTCTGGCACGACCCTTTCCCGAAGCCGTCCTATCTCTTCGCACTCGTCGGCGGACGCCTGGGCCGTGTTGCAAAGCCCTTCACGACCATGACCGGACGTCAAGTGGAGATCGCTGTTTATGTAGAGCCCGGCAAGGAGCATCGTGCCGATTATGCGCTCGATGCGCTCGGACGTTCCATGATCTGGGACGAGAAAGTCTTTGGCCGCGAATACGATCTCGACGTGTTCAACATCGTCGCCGTGTCCGACTTCAATATGGGCGCGATGGAGAACAAGGGCCTCAACATTTTCAATGACAAATACGTGCTCGCTTCTCCTGAGACCGCGACGGACACGGACTACGCGAACATCGAAGCGATCATCGCGCACGAGTATTTCCACAACTGGTCTGGCAACCGCGTGACCTGCCGCGACTGGTTCCAGCTCTGCTTGAAGGAGGGCCTGACGGTCTTCCGAGACCAGGAGTTCTCATCCGACGAGCGTTCGCGCCCGGTGCATCGCATCGCGGAGGTGAAAACCTTGAGGGCGCGGCAGTTCCTGGAGGACTCGAGCCCCCTCGCCCATCCGGTTCGCCCAACTCAGTATCGGGAGATCAACAATTTCTACACCGCCACCGTTTACGAGAAGGGCGCCGAGATTGTGCGCATGCTCAAGACCGTCATTGGCGATGAGGATTTCCGGCGTGGGATGGATCTCTACTTTGAGCGCTGCGACGGCACCGCTGCGACGGTCGAGGATTTCCTGAAGGCCTTCGCGGATGTGACGGGCCGAGACCTCTCCCACTTCTCGCGCTGGTACGCACAGTCCGGCACGCCGCGCGTGAGCGTGCATGGACATTACGACGAGACGGCGAAGACCTATCGCCTCGATTTCAAGCAGCAGACTCCTCCGACGCCCGGACAGCCCACCAAGGAGCCGATGGTGATCCCCGTCGCGTTGGGGCTCGTGAGCCAGAACGGACAGCCGATGGACGCCGATTGCGAGCGTGTGAACGCGCGTGGTGTATTCATTCTGGATAAGGCTGAGGACAGCATCACCTTCACGGGCGTGAGCTCCCGCCCTGTTCCGTCCGTCTTCCGCGGTTTCTCGGCACCGGTGAAGGTGTCTCTCGACCTCTCGAGCGAAGAGCTTCTCGTGCTGCTCCGGCACGACACGGATTCCTTCAATCGCTGGCAGGCGGCGCAGACGGTTGCGATGCGCACGCTCGTATCTCTCTCGACCAGTGTCGCGGTGCGTGATGAGGAGATGAACTCCCTCGCATCCGCCTTCCGCTCCTTCATGGATACGGACGCCTTGAGCGATCCTGCCTTCGCCGCACTCGTTCTGACGCTGCCGAGCGAGGCCGATATCGCTCAGGAGATTGGCAAGGATGTGGATCCCGATGCGATCCATCGTGCCCGCAAGGAAATGCGCCGGCACATCGGCCGCGCCTGCTTCGAGCACCTGATGGATTTCTACCGTTCCCTCGCCGAGACTGAAGCCTACAGCCCAGACGCGGCCAGCGCCGGTCGACGGGCTCTGCGCAATGCTGCCCTCGATCTCCTGACGGCTGCGGATCAGGAAGCGGGAGAGAAGCTCGCGAGCGAGCAGTTTGAGACAGCCAGTAACATGACGGACCGTCTAGCCTCCTTGGGCGTACTCATGACGATCCCGGGCATGGTGCGTGAGAATGCCATTGCAAGCTTCGAGCAGCGTTACCGCAACGAACCTCTCGTTCTCGACAAGTGGTTCACTCTGCAGGCCGCAATTCCAGAAGACACGACGCTCGACCGTGTGAAGCGCCTGATGGAGCACCCCGCCTTCTCCATCAACAACCCGAACCGCGTCCGCTCCTTGATCGGGAGCTTCGCAATGCTCAATCAGGTTCAGTTCAACCGAAAGGACGGAGCAGGTTATGCGCTCCTCGCATCGATCGTGTTGCGTGCCGACGAGTTGAACCCGCAACTCGCCTCACGTCTGCTCACCGCCTTCAGCACGTGGACGATGATGGAATCGACACGCCGGTCTCACGCACGACGCGCACTGCAATCCATCGCGCAAAAGCCGAATCTTTCCCGCGATGTAGGAGACATCGTGAATCGGTCGCTTGAAGAAAGCGCAGCCAGTTAAGATTAGGATCGCGGTGACAAGTGTCGCCGCGACTTATCCAAATTTATCCCCAGGCCAAGCCAAGGGTAAGAATTTTTTATTAACCTAATCGTATGCATAGCTAGACAAATCACCTGCCCGTGATTCTATTGTTAGTGATTCGGAGAGATGCGGCACGTCCTCCGAATGAGGACAGTAACGGTTCCGAAGGGAGCATCGCATGGCGGGGGCGGTGACCGCATGCGTACCCGCGCGCACGGGTACGATTCTGGGCGTAGCGCGATCGGACGTAAACCCGGCTTATCGTCGGCTCGAGCAGTACGAATCCTTGCTCCGGCTCGCAGTCCCTGCCGTTCTCATCATCTTTCTCATCACGCTCGCCGGTAGCGCCTGGATTCAGATTCGAGATGGCCGACGCGATGCCATGCTCGATGCGATCCAGGACATCGACATCATTGCCTCGCTTTCATCAGCCAAGCTCGGCACCTCTCGTGCCCTCACCAATAAACGACAGGCAGCTGCACAACTAGCTGCCCTCGTTAAGGGGATGCCAGCCAGCGCCCTGAGTCAGAGCCGCAGCCTCCTTCTAATGGACCAGTCCGGTGCTGTGCTTGCCATGTATCCGCAGACGGATAGCGCACCGGAGACGCTTGCTGAGGTTCTAGGCGATGCGCAACCGCTGGCCTTGTTCGCGGATCGTGCGGGTGTGATGACGATCAGGATGTCTGACGGCAACGAAGGCATTGCGACCGTTCGCTCGCTTCCCTCCTCTTCCGGTCAGATCGCCATCGTCCAGCCCCTGCCCCATGTTCTTTCCGGCTGGTGGATGCGCACCATCGGGCATGTCTCCCTGCTTGGTGCGACGATCATGGTGCTGCTCGGGATCGGCGTTGCCTACATGATGCAGGCAAACCGCGCTCGCGCTGCCGACGAAGTTTGCGAGAAGGTGCGCGACCGCATCGACTCCGCCCTCAACCGTGGACGTTGCGGCCTGTGGGATTGGGATATCGGGCGCGGACGGATTTACTGGTCCGACTCCATGTACGAGCTGCTCGGCTACGAGCGGCAGGACGAATTCCTCTCCTTCGGCGAAGTGAACGCTATGATCCACCCCGAGGATCAGGATCTTTACGCACTCGCCGAACAGCTGGCCTCCGCCACCACCTCTCTCGCCGATTTCGAATTCCGCATCCGCAGTGTGACGGGTGATTGGGTATGGCTGCGCGCCCGCGCGGAACTGATGAACGATCCGGACGACGCCGCAAGCCACCTCGTCGGCATCGCCGTGGACGTCACCGAGCAGCGCGGCCTGGAGGAAAAGACTGCCCGCGCCGATGCGCGCCTGCACGATGCCATCGAGGCCATTTCCGAAGCCTTCGTGCTCTGGGATGCGAACAATAATCTCGTGCTCTGCAATTCGAAATTCCAGAAGCTCCACGAGCTGCCGCCGGACGCCAACCTCCAGGGTAAGTCCTATGCGGAAGTAATGGCGCTTGGCCGTCCGCCGGAAGTGCAGCACCAGTTCCTGCGCCGCGAGCAGCAGGATGTGGGCGCCCGTACCTTCGAAGCGCGTCTTCAGGATGGCCGCTGGCTGCAGATCAACGAGCGCCGCACCAAGGACGGCGGCTATGTGTCCGTGGGCACGGACATCACCGCGCTCAAGCGCCACGAGCATCGTCTCGTCGAGTCCGAGAAGGAACTCATCGCCACCGTTCTCGATCTCAAGCAGTCGCGCCAGAAGCTGGAAGCCCAGACACATCAGCTGGCAGACCTCGCCGAACGCTATCTCGACCAGAAGGCACAGGCCGAGAGCGCCAACCGCGCCAAGTCGGAATTCCTGGCCAACATGAGCCACGAGCTGCGCACGCCGCTCAATGCCATTATCGGCTTCGCGGAAGTGATGCAGAGCGGCATCTTCGGCTCGCTCGGCTCGGAGAAGTACGAGGAATACTGCGCGGACATCCGCTCGAGCGGCGAATATCTCCTGTCCGTGATCAACGACATTCTCGACATGTCGCGCATCGAGGCCGGTCGCACGACCCTGAAGAAACAGCCGCTTGAGGTTCACGCCTCGATCCAGCGTGCGCTGAGACTTGTGAGCGAGCAGACCAAGGCCAAGAACCTTGCGGTCACAGTCGACGTGAATCCCGAAGACATCGTAATTCCGGCCGACGAGCGTGCGCTGCACCAGATCCTCGTCAACCTGCTTCAGAACGCGACGAAGTTCACGAGCGAAGGCGGCTGCATCACAGTGCGCACCCGTCTCGCAGGCGGCGCGGTCAACATCTATGTCGAGGACAATGGTATCGGTATTCCGGATCATGCCCTGCACAAGATCGGCCAGCCCTTCGAGCAGGTCGAGACTGAGTTCTCGAAGAGCTACAAGGGCTCAGGTCTAGGTCTTGCCATCGCCCGCTCTCTTGCCGAGCTGCACGGCGGCTCGCTTCGTATCAAGAGCCAGGAAGGCGTCGGCACCATCGTCCTCGTCCACCTGCCGCTCACGGAAGCCACGAACGCCGACATCGCCCTGGCGGACGCGGCAGCCTAAAGGTCCATTGTGCGCATCGAGAAAGGTGGATTTAAGACTCCACTTCTGCGTCAGTTTTTCGGCGCCCTGTGGCCGGATCGTATAGGAGAGGTCTCGCAGCCCTAAGACTTTGAGAACTTTCGCGACCAAGCCCATCGATAAGGCTCTAGGCGATCCACCAACGGCGCATTCCATCATGGCTCATGTCAATGCAGAATGCGCTCGAACACGGCCCTCACCTGCTGCCGCATCTCGTTCATGTGCGTCAGCAGAACGTTGGCATCCGGCAGGCCCGCGACCGTGGCGAGGCGCTTGAGGATGGCAGGAGGAGTTTTCGCAGGATCGAAGGAGCCCTCGATGGTGAGGCGCTGCCACTGGAAAATAAGGCTGAATTGACGGTGAGCTTCGACGAGTGCCCTGGCATCGTCCTCTGACAGAAGGCCAGCCTTACAGGCCTCCTGAAACACTGCTTCCGGCCGGAGACCGCTGAGGCTCCGATGCTCCGCCGCATGGGCCAGAACCAGGGCCTGGGCGATGAAGTCGAGATCGGTCAGGCCACCCCTGGCGAGCTTGAGATCCCAGGGGTTATCATCGCCCTTTTCCTGCGCGATGAGGGCGCGCATGTCGCGCACTTCCTTGCAGACATGCAAAGGGTCACGTTTCGCCGCAACGATTTCATGGATCGCGGCCTCGACCCGTCGTGCAAACTCGCTATCGCCCGTCAGCACCCGGGTCCGCGTGAGAGCCATGTGTTCCCATAGATCAGCCTCGCCCTGCTGATAAGCGACGAAGCCTTTGAACTGAGAGGCGACGGGCCCCTTTCCTCCTTGAGGGCGGAGGCGCAGGTCGACTTCGTAGAGGAGCCCTCGCCGCGTGGGAACGGTGAGCGCCGCCACGAGACGCTGGGTCAGGCGCGTGAAGTAGACCACCACGTCGAGCGAGCGAGCCCCTGTGCTTTCGCGCCGCTCCTCGTCAAAATCGTAGATGACCACGAGGTCGAGGTCCGAGCCTGCCGTGAGTTCCTTCGTGCCGAGGCGTCCCAGCCCGAGGATGACGATTTCCGCGCCCGGCACTGTACCATGTTCGGCCTCGAACTCCTGGCGCACGCGCTCGAACGAAACGCGGACGATGGCTGTTGCAATGGCCGCATAGGCCTCACCTGCCTGTGCCGGGGAGATGATGTCGGAGAGAAGGCGCGCGCCGGTGATGAATCGCATCTGCCGTGCCGCATCGCGGGCACGGTCGAGAAAGTCCTCATAGCTTTCGGGATTGCCGATGGTCTGCCTTACCTGCTGTTCGATGGCCGCTTCATCGACAAGCGGAACGTTGAAGGCCGGGTCGATCAGCACGTCGAGAACGTGGGGAGATTGCGCCACGGTATTGGCAAGGCGCGGAGCCGTTCCGAGCAAGTCCGCGAAGCGCAGGCGCAGTTTGTCGTGGGATTGGAGGATAGTGAGGAGTTCTACGGCAGCCGGCATGCGGCCGAAGGCGCTGTCGAGCGCGGCCAGAGCGCCATCGGGATCGGCTGTGCCGCCGAGAGCTGAGAGCAGAGCGGGTGTGAGTTCCGTCAACACCTCGCGGGCGCGCTGGCTCGTGATGGCTGCACGCCGGCCGAAATGCCAGCCACGCACGGTCTCGGCTGCTTTCTCGGGCTCACGGAAGCCCATGCGCTGAAGCGTGGCGAGCGTCTCGGGATCGTCAGTCGTACCGGTGAAGACGAGGCTTCCCACTTCGGAGGCGAGTTCCGGTCCCTCCTCGAAGAGCAGCGCATAATGGCCCTGTACGATCTTAGCCTGATCCGTCAGGGCTTTTGAGAAGGCCTTGAGATTGGGATAGCCGCAGAATTTCGCAAAGCGCTTGAGGTCCTCCTCGTCCGAGGGCAAGCGCTGGGTCTGCTCGTCCGCGACCATCTGCAGCCGATGCTCGATGGTACGCAGGAAGCGATAGGCATGGGAGAGTTCATCGCGGGCCTGCGCCGTGATCCAACCTTCGTTGTGCAGCTCGACAAGCATGTCGAGGGTGCGCCGTCCTCGAAGAGCGGGACGCCTGCCGCCGAAGACGAGTTGCTGTGTCTGAACGAAAAACTCGATCTCGCGAATGCCGCCACGTCCGAGTTTGATGTCGTGACCGGCCACCGCGATCTCATCGTGCCCGCGCACTGCATGGATCTGCCGCTTCATGGCATGCACATCGGCGATGGAGGCGAAGTCGAAATATTTGCGCCAGATGAAGGGACGCAGCTCTTTGAGGAAATTCTCGCCAAGTGCCAGGTCGCCCGCGACCGGGCGCGCCTTGATGAAGGCCGCGCGCTCCCAGTTCTGACCGAGCGTCTCGTAATAGACATAGGCCGACGACAGCGACATGGCCGTGGGCGTCGAACCAGGATCGGGACGCAGGCGATAATCGACGCGATGGACATAACCGTCAGGCGTCCGCTCCTGCAGCAGGCGGGAAAGCTGTTGAGCGATGCGGGTATAGATGGTGGTGGCCTCGGCGCCTTCTTTAAGCGCCGGCGTTTCGGGATCGAAGAAGATGACGAGGTCGATGTCGCTGGAGTAGTTGAGCTCACCTGCCCCGTGCTTGCCGAGTGCCAGCACTGTAACGCCCGATCCGTCGCCTGGCGTATCAGGATCGGGGAGTGTGATGCGGCCAAGATCGGCTGTTTCGGCAAGGATCAGATTCAGGCCGCCGGCGACGGAAGCATCCGCGAAATCGGACAGGGCTTGCGTGATTTGCTCCGTACTCCAAAGCCCGCCGATATCGGCCAAGGCCACGAGAAGGGCATGGGAGTTCCGGTTACGGCGGAAAGCGCTCACCGCATCGTCGCGGGTCATCTCGCCCGAGCGCACGCGGCGGAACAGGTTGGCCTGATCATAAATAATGGAGGGATGGACCACCTCCGTCTCCTCCAGGGCAAGCCGTGCCATACGCACGGGATCATTCGCCACGAGCTGCCAGAGGAAGGGAGAGTAATCGGCAAGCGCCAGAAGGAGATCGCGGAACAGCCCCTCCTCAAGATGCGGCAGAAGCGCGGCAGCCTCGGGCTCCTCGCGGACGCGCCCGATGAACTCAGTCAGCTGGGCCTTTGCCTTCTTGAGGTCGGAAACGGGTGGAGCTTGCGTCAGGCGGCTGATGAGAGAGCGGTTCTGGTTCGGCACGGCTAATCACCCATGGTCTAGATGGGGTGAGTGTTCATGCCATGGAGCAAGAGGCAACCGAAATCTGCCCTTACCTGCTTCGACTTCTGGCTCAGGCCGCAGACGGGAGAGCGGTCTGCTGAACCGGAACGTCCTTCAACGGCAGGACCAACACGACCCGCAGGCCAGGTGCATTGTCTTCCAGCACAAGGCTTCCCCCATGGAGCCGGGCCACGGCAGCAGCAAGGCTCAAGCCCAGCCCGAAGCCCGGACGCGAGCGCGCCGTTTCCAGTCGCACGAAGCGCTCCAGCACATGGTTGCGCTCCTCTTCCGGGATGCCGGGGCCATGGTCTGCCACGACAATCCTCACCTCCTGGCCGATACGCTGGGCCGACACGAAAATCGTCTGTGGACTCCCATCAGGAGCTGCGCCGTATTTCAGGGCATTGTCGAGGAGGTTGGCCATGGCTTGGCCCAGCAATTCGCGACTGCCGTGGATCGGCAACTCATTCTCAATGGAAACGTCGAGCGAAACACCGGCTTCATCGGCCAAGGCCTCGTAAAGCTCCGCCACATCCCGGACGGCTTCCGCGGCATCGAAGTCAGACAAAGCCTCACGGGCATTGCCGGCCTCAAGCCGGGCGATCATGAGAAGCGCATTGAAGATGCGAATGAGATTGTCGCTCTCCTCGATCGTGGCTTCGAGCGCTGCTTTCAGCTCGTCGGGCGTCTTGGCCGTCCGCAGCGCTTCATCAGCCTTGTTCCGCAGGCGCGTCAAGGGCGTCTTCAGGTCATGGGCGATGTTGTCGGACACCTCGCGCATGCCGCGCATCAGCTCGCCGATGCGGTCGAGCATATCGTTGAGGTTCTGAGCGAGACGGTCGAGTTCATCTCCCGTTCCGGCAACCTTCAAGCGTCCATCGAGATCGCCCGCCATGATATCGCGCGTAATATCCGTCATATCGTCGACGCGCTTGAGAACGCGCCGTGCGATGAACCAGCTGCCCAGGCAGCCCAGGACGCCGATGAACAACAAGGAGTAACCAAAAGCGCGGTGGATGATGTCGCGCAGGCGAATGCGCTCTTCGATGTCGCGGCCGACCAGCAGGCGGAAATCACCAGGCAGGAGATAGACGCGAACAAGAGCGACGTTCGGCTTCGTATCCGTCTCGTCCGTGCGATTGTAGAGTGTCTCGAACTGCCCGACGCGGTCGATCACACCGGGAGGCAGGGCTCCGACATTGCCGGCGATCCGCTCACCGACACTGGTGGTGACGAGATAAAGAGAAGCGCCAGGTGCGCGAGAGCGCCGATCAACCGAGTTCACAAGACGACGAAGGCCGCCGATCCTGTACTGCTCTGACAAACCGTTGATCTCTGCTTCGATGGCAGCGACGAACTGATCGGTCAGCAATCTCTGCGCACTCCAGGCCACATAGCCGAGCGTCACGAAGGCAAAGAGCGTGAAGATGAGAAGATAAGCGAAGGACAGCTTGAACGCGGTGGTCCGGAAGAGCTTGCCGAAGGCCGTCATGAGAACACACTCATTCCTCACCCTCCTCCGCCGAGCCTACACGGACCATGTAGCCTGCGCCTCGGATGGTATGGATGAGCGGCTTGTCGAAGCCCTTGTCGATCTTGGAGCGCAGGCGTGATACGTGAACGTCGATCACGTTGGTCTGCGGATCGAAGTGATAATCCCACACATGCTCGAGCAGCATGGTGCGCGTGACCACCTGGTTGGCGTTCTTCATCAGGTATTCGAGTAGCCTGAACTCGCGCGGCTGCAGCATGATCTCCTGACCGGATCGCGTGACACGGTGGGACAGGCGGTCGAGTTCGAGATCGGCGATGCGATAGACGGTCGGCTCAGAGCTCGGCGCGGATGCTCTGCGGCGAGCAAGAACTTCGACGCGGGCGAGAAGCTCTGAAAAGGCATAGGGTTTGGGGAGATAATCGTCGCCGCCGGCCCGCAGGCCCTTCACGCGGTCGTCGACCTGACCAAGGGCGGAGAGAATGAGAACCGGTGTCTCGACCTTCTGCTCGCGTAAGGAGCGGATAAGGGAGAGGCCGTCGAGTTTCGGCAGCATGCGGTCGACCACGAGCACGTCGTAATCCCCCGCCTCGGCCATGGCATAGCCGTCGAGTCCATCGGCGGCATGGTCCGCCACGTGGCCCGATTCCCGGAATGCCTTCACGAGGTAGGAGGCCGCCTCTTTGTCGTCCTCGATGATGAGAATCCGCATGGCCTATCTGTAACGCAATGTGAGCCCAGCGGCAGGCCGGCCCTGGAGGGGAGAAGGCCAACCTGCCGCGGGCAGAAGACACCAGGTGTCGGGGGCAATCAACACTAAAGGTCCTGGTGCCTTACTCATTGCCGAAGGATCAGACGCCCTTCGGCTGGCTGCCGACCTCCAGGGTCACCGTCCGTTCCTTACCCTCACGCCAGAGGGTGAGAGACAGGGTCTTACCGGGCGCGACCTGGGCGACTTTGCGGGAGAGGTCCTTCGCCTCGTTGATCGGCTGACCGTCAACGGCGATGATGGTATCGCCCGTGCGGACACCAGCCTTCGCGGCAGGACCGTCCTTGATCGCCTCGGCCACGAGAGCGCCCTTCGGCTCCTTGAGGCCGATCGCTTCCGCGATTTCCTTGGTTACCGGCTGCATCTGAACGCCGATGAAGCCGCGGGTCACCGAACCCTTCTCCTTGAGCGCCGTCACGACCTGGTCGACCGTGTTCGCGGGGATCGCGAAGGCGATACCGACATTGCCGCCGGACGGCGAGAAGATCGCCGTGTTCACGCCCACGACCTCACCCGAGAGGTTGAAGGTCGGGCCGCCCGAGTTGCCCTTGTTCACCGAGGCGTCGATCTGGATGAAGTCGTCATAGGGACCGGCGCCGATATCGCGGTGCTGGGCCGAGACGATGCCCGCCGTCACCGTGCCGCCGAGGCCGAACGGATTGCCGATGGCGACCACCCAATCGCCGATGCGGGCCTTCTGGCCGGCGAGGCGCACATAGGGGAAGTCATTGCCCTCGACCTTCAGCAAGGCGAGGTCAGTCTTGGGGTCGGTTCCAATGACCTTGGCATCGAGCGTCTTGCCGTCATCCATGGTCACCTGCACCTCGGAAGCGCTGTCGACCACGTGGTTGTTGGTGACGACATAGCCGTCAGCCGAGATGAAGAAGCCGGAGCCGAGGGATTGGCCGAACTGGCGGGGACGCTCCTGGCGGGGGCCACGGCCGCCACGCTCGCCGGGGAACTGATCGCGGAACTGACGGAAAAAGCGCTCCATCGGATGGCCGGGCGGCAAGTCCGGCGGCGAGAATTGCGGCCCATCCTCGTCATCGTCCCGGTCGGCCACGTTCTGGACCTTGACCTTCACGGCGACGACGGCGGGCTTCACGCGCTCGATCACGTCGGCGAAGGACGGTACGTTTTGGATCGGCTGCGACATGGAACGCAGCTCGGCATGGGCGGGATTGGGAACAACGAGGCCGGTCTCAACGGCACCGCCTGCAATCAGGGCAGCAACGGCCGCGGCACCGAGCCATTTCGCGCTACGCTTGCGGAAGGAAGTGGAAACCTTATCAAACATGTCTTCTCTCTCCTGAAAAGAACCTTTTTCGGTTCGTATTGAGAGGAAGATGGGGGTTGGCGCCTTACGGCACTCTCACCCCAAGATGAAATGTTGGTAAGGTTCGATCAGGAGATCGACTGGTCTCGCCTGAGCAACGCTTCCAGGGCCTTCTGCTCTTCCTCGTTGAGGGTTTCGGGAGCCTGAGGACGCCGGCGGATAACCGCATAGGCTCCAATCCCCCCCAGAACCAGCACGAGCACCGGGGTCAGCCACAGCAGCAGATTGTGGCTGCTGAAAGTTGGCTTGAGCAGCACGAACTCGCCGTAGCGCTGTACCAGGAAGTCACGAACCTGCTGGTCCGTATCGCCCGCCACGAGCCGTTCGCGGACGAGAAGGCGCAGATCCTTGGCAAGCTGCGCATCGGAATCGTCAATGGACTGGTTCTGGCAGACAAGGCAGCGCAGCTCCGAGGAGATCTCGCGAGCCCGCTTTTCGAGAGCGGGATCCTTCAGCACCTCGTCCGGCTGAACGGCGAAAGCCGACGCGCTGAACACAAGGGCCGCCAGGAGAGCAAGAACAAACCGCATGGCTCACTCCGCAGGAACGGGCGCGGCCGGGCTCGCCTTCGCCCGGACCGGGGCACCGATGCGCAGGCGCCGATCCGTCAGGGAGACGCCTCCTCCCAAAGCCATGACGAGCGCGCCAATCCAGATCAGCAGCACGAGAGGCTTGTAGTAGAGACGCACGCCAACCGAGCCATCGGGCTCCACCTCGCCAAGGCTGACATAGACCTGGCCCAGGCCGACAGTCATGATACCGGCTTCCGTCGTCGGCATGCCGCGGGTGACGTAAAGACGCTTCATGCTCTCCAGCGTCCCGAGCACCTGGTCCTGCCGAAGGATCGTGAACACCGCCACATCCTCCCGGTAATTGGCCTCCACACGAGGAATGACGCGCTCGAGTTTGGCTTCGTAATCGCCGGCCTTGAGGCGCTCGCCGAGTTTGAGTGTTGCCAGTCCTTCGACACCCCAAGCCGTGGCAGCGATGCCGATGACTGTCAGACCAACGCCTGCATGGGCCAGCACCGTGCCCCAGGCAGAGCGCGGCAGATTGGCAGCCTTGCGCGAAGCGACAGCCAGAGGCGTGCCCTTCGACCAGGAACGCGTCACGATCTCGTTGAGAGAGCCGAGAACCAGATACACGCCGAGACCGATACCGAGAGGCGCAGCAACAGGCCCACCGTATTCGAACGCGAACATCGCGATAGCAGCGAGAAGCGAGATACCGAACACGGCGTAAAGACGCTGAGCCGTGCCCAGGAAGTTGCCGCGCTTCCAGGCGAGCGTCTGGCCCAGCGGCAACAGCAGCAGGAGCGGAACGACCAGCGGCAGGAAGGTGAAGTTGAAGAACGGCGCACCGACGGAAATCTTCTCGCCCGTCAGAACCTCCAACGCCAGCGGATAGAGCGTACCGATCAGAACCGTCGCGCAGGCGGTGGCCAGGAACAGGTTGTTCAGCACGAGAGCGCCTTCGCGCGAGACAGGCGCGAACAGCCCACCCTGCTTGAGCATGGGTGCGCGCCAGGCGAACAGCGCGAGAGAGCCGCCGATGAAGAATATGAGAATGCCGAGGATGAAGCTGCCGCGCTCCGGGTCAACCGCGAAGGAGTGAACGGAGGTCAGCACACCCGAGCGCACGAGGAACGTGCCGAGTAATGAAAGCGAGAAAGTGAGGATCGCGAGAAGGACCGTCCAGACTTTCAACGCATCGCGCTTTTCCATGACGACCGTGGAATGCAGAAGCGCCGTACCGGCAAGCCACGGCATGAGCGAGGCGTTCTCGACCGGATCCCAGAACCACCAGCCGCCCCAGCCGAGCTCGTAATAGGCCCAGTATGAACCCATCGCGATCCCAAGCGTCAGGAATGCCCAGGCGCCGAGCGTCCAGGGGCGAACAATGCGTGCCCATACGGCATCGATGCGACCGTCAATCAGTGCGGCAATGGCGAAGGCGAACGAGATCGAGAAGCCCACATAGCCGATGTAGAGAAGCGGCGGATGGATCGCGAGGCCGGGATCCTGGAGCAGCGGGTTCAAATCCTGTCCTTCGGCGGGGGCCGGAATGACGCGCGTGAAAGGATTTGATGTGATCAGGATGAACAGCAGGAAGGCGGTGGTAATCGCTGCCTGCACCGCCAGCGTATTGGCCTGCAGCCGCTGCGGAATGCTGTTCTTCGCAAGCGCCACCACGGCTCCGAAGAGGGCCAGGATGAGGATCCACAGGAGCATGGAGCCCTCGTGATTACCCCACACACCGGAGAGCTTGTAGATGAGGGGCTTTGCCGAATGCGAGTTCTCGACCACGTTCATGACCGAAAAATCCGACGTCACATAAGCGATCGTCAGGGCGATGAAGGCAAAGCCGATACAGGCGAAAACGGCCAGGCCCGTGGCAGGCGCCACCGACATCAACACGGGATCGTTGGCGCGTGCGCCCCATAGCGGCACGATGAACTGGATCAGGGACAACCCGAGCGCCAGCGTAAGCGCGAAATGTCCGGCCTCGACCAACACGAGGGCTCTCCTTCTTACTGCACTTACTGCGTCTTCGGCGCGGCGTTCGCCTCGCCCTGCCAATGCCCCTGCTTCTTCAGGGCATCGGCCACTTCACGCGGCATATAGTTTTCGTCGTGCTTGGCGAGCACGGAGTCCGCGCGAAACACGCTGGCGCTTTCCAGCACGCCCTCGGCTACAACGCCCTGCCCCTCGCGGAACAGATCGGGCAGCAGCCCCTTGTAGCGCACTTGGATCGTGCTTTGAGCGTCCATCACCTCGAAGGTGATCTGCTGGTCGGTGCCGCGCTGCACCGTTCCTTCCTTCACAAGCCCACCCAGACGGAGGCGCGTGCCGGGCAACACGTTCTTGGCCTGAATATCCGCCGGAGAGTTGAAGAACACGATGGTGTCATTCATGGCGTAAAGCACAAGACCGAGCGCAACCGCGAGGATACCTCCTGCGATCCCGATCAAGGTCAGGCGTCTTTGTTTTCTGGTCATGGTCCGGCGTCAGTCAGTTTCAGTTCGCGTGCCATCGCATCGATGGTCTTCAACCCAGCGTCGTTTTGCGCCAGGGCTTGCCGGGCGAGCTGGGCAGCAGCCACGGCTTTGTCGCGCTGCCCGAGAACCGCATAGGACCGGATCAGGCGCGCCCATTCTTCAGGAGATCCACCCTGGGTCTCAAGGCGCTCGGCCAAACCGGACACCATGCGGGCAATGTCTGCCGCCCCTATCTGGGGAGCATCCCCCTGCTCTGCAACGGGCGGCTCGTCCCCAAGGCTCGCCAGGCGCTGCCTGACGACATTGACCCACGGAGCACCTTCCGGCGACGAGGAGAGAAGTTCGCCATAGGCCTGCTTGGCCTTCTCGATCTGCCCATCCTGCTCGGCGGCGACTGCAAGATAGTAGCGAGCCTTTGGCGAGGTCTTGTCCAACTGCACCGCTTGCTCGAAAACCTTCTGGGCTTCCGAGGAAACGAGACCGTCCTTGGCAAGGACCATGACCTCACCGTAATTGGCCAGCCGATCCGCGCTGGGACCTAGATAACGCACGGCCGACCCGTAGGCCTTCACGGCATCGTCGATGCGGCCCATGCGGATATACACCGGAGCCACCACCTCCCAGCCGCGGCCATCCTGCGGGTTCTGGGCCAAGTGCGCTTCGATCTGCGAGACCGCGGCCATCAGATCCATCTTGTCACCGGGGACCTGAGCCTGTTGCTCCTGCGGATGGGTCAGGAGATGCGGCGAGCCATAAGCTCCGTAGACTGCGAGAGCGATAATCGGGATCACGGACAGAGCCAGTGTCGAAGCGGCTCTGCGGCGGCGCAGCGCCGGCTCTCCCACGGCGGCGGAAGCATCGGCCGCCGTCATGCCGGTGGCACGCAGAAGGCGCCGCCCGGCCTCCGCCTTGGCCGCCTCGGCCTCGCTCGGGAGCAGCACTCCGCGCTCACGGTCCCGCTCGATCTCAGCGATTTGCTCGCGATAGAAGTGGGTATCCGGGTCCGCTTGCTGCGCAGCGCGCGCGCAGTGGCGCGACAGCGGCCAAAGCACCGCCATCACGGCTGCCGCCGTCATCAGCAAGAGTATGATCCAGATCACCATAAAATCCTAATTACTCCGAGTCCCCGTCAAGCACGACGGTGGCACGGTGTCACGCGTAAAAATACATAGGATTAGCCTCTATCCCCCGGCAGCTCGAGCACGGCGCGCAAACCGCCGAGAGGAGCGGCTTCGAGCTTGAGCGATCCACGGTAGAGGGTTGCAAGATCAGTGACGATGGAAAGCCCCAGACCCGAACCAGGCTTCGTCTCGTCGAGACGGCGGCCACGCTTGAGAACCTCGGCTCTCGCCGCTTCCGGGAGACCTGGGCCGTCATCGTCGATGAGCAGACGGAACCGGGGGCGATCATCATCCTCGCGAATGACCTCGACGGAGATCTCTACCTTGCCCGTAGCCCATTTGGCCGCATTGTCGATCAGGTTTCCCGCCATTTCCTCCAGGTCCTGCTTTTCGCCCCTGAAACGCAGGTCCCGCGGAACCGCGAGCTCGACCGCAAGATCCTTGTCGCGGTAAATTTTAGCGAACGTGCGGGCGAGGCCAGCAATCACCGGCTCCACATCCGTCAGCGTTCCCAGCGTTCCGGCCAGAGCCGCCGCGCGAGCACGGTCAAGATAATAGTTCACCTGATCCCGCATCAGGGTTGCCTGCTCACGCACCCGGGCCGCCACCTCGTCGGGAGCATTCTCTGCTTCATTCATGATGATGCTGAGAGGGGTCTTCAGGGCATGAGCCAGATTACCGACCTGCGTGCGAGCGCGCTCCAAAATCTCCCGGTTCGTATCGAGCAGAAGGTTCAACTCGCTCGCGAGCGGGGAAATGTCGCGCGGGTACTCTCCGACGATCCTCTCCGCCTCCCCGCGCCGGATAGCGCTAAGCGCACTGCGAAGATTGGCCAGGGGTCGCAAGCCAAAGCGGATCTGGAGAAGAGTGGAAAAGCCGAGCGCGAGCCCAAGCAGCGCGAAGGTGATGGTCAGGGCGAAGAGAAAGTCGCGCACACCCACATCGATTTCATCGGCTGGACCCGCCACGCGAATGACGTAACGGCCGTCTTCGCCGAGATCGATGTCGCGCTCGATAATGCGAAGATTCCGCTCGTCCGGCGCCTTGCCATAGCCACGGCGAATTTGCCCGAACCGGTTATCGCCGGACACCGCAAGGCTCGGCACCTGTCCGCCGAACAGGGATTTGGAGGAGCGGATTTCATCCGGCTTGGCATTGGGCCGCGCTACCTGCCAGTACCAGCCGGACAGAGGCAACTCGAACCGGGGATCGCCAATGGGGCCGAGATCGCGATCCGGATCGCCTGGTGCTACAAGGTTCGAAGCCAGGGTGTTGGCATAGACGAGAAGGCGCTGGTCGAAGGCCCTCTCCGTGCTGTCGCGATAGAGCGTCAGCAGGATCAACCCGGCAATGAGCAGGATTGCGAAGCTCCAGAAGACGGAGGAGACCGCAAGCCGGACAGCAATGGGCCGGCCAGCGAGACTTTTCAGGATCGGACGAAAGCCGCTCACGACTTCGTTTGGGTCTGGCTCGCGTCGAGGAGGTAGCCTAGTCCGCGAACGGTCTGGATGATGTCCACGCCGAGCTTCTTGCGCAGACGGCCGATGAAGACCTCGATGGTGTTCGAGTCGCGGTCGAAGTCCTGGTCGTAGAGGTGCTCCGTCAGCTCGCCTCGGGAAACGATGCGGCCGGTATGGTGCATGAGGTAGGACAAAAGCCGGTATTCATGCGAGGTGAGCTTCACCGGGTTCCCGTCTACCGCGACACGGCCCGAACGGGTGTCGAGCTTCACGGGACCGCAGGCGATTTCGCTCGTGGCATGGCCGGTCGCCCGGCGCAGCAAGGCGCGGACGCGGGCCAGAAGCTCCTCCATATGGAAGGGCTTGGTGACGTAGTCATCCGCCCCGGCGTCGAAGCCCTGGACCTTGTCACTCCAGCGGTCGCGGGCGGTCAGGATGATCACGGGCGTCTTCTTGCCGTCCCGGCGCCAAGCCGTGAGGACGGACACGCCGTCCACCTTCGGCAGACCGAGATCGAGGATGATGGCGTCGTAGGGCTCGGTGTCCCCGAGGAATTGCCCCTCCTCGCCGTCGAAAGCCGTGTCAACCGCGTAGCCCGCCTGTTCAAGGGCGGTCACGATCTGCTTATTGAGGGTCTTGTCGTCCTCGACAACGAGAAGGCGCACGTTTCGAGCTTTCTTTTCAGTGGACCGATTTCACACGTCCGGTGGAGCCGTCGATCATCACTTGCACGATCCGACCATCCTTTTGCAAGGCCATGATCACATAAACCAGGGTATCGCTGCTGCGGCAAAGATTGGCCCGCACCACATCCGCGTTGGGAACCTGGCGGCGGGCCGTCATGACCGCCGTGGCCGGCGCGACGACGCCCTTGGAGGCCACGGCCTCCTGCATTTCCCGGGGCGGCAGGCAATTCTGGAGAGCCGCCGTCGCACTTTGCGCGAACGCAGCCCCCATCATTCCCCACAGCGCTATGACCAGCCAAACCAAACGCATGCCCGCCTTATGCCTTTGCAGCACTGAACGAAGCCTGAATGCCCAATCTAGTTCGCAATCTGCTTGGTGGCCAGGATCCGGAAGACCGTGGAGGCGATGAAGCTGGCCGCCGCAATGAACTGGACCAGGGCCTCCTGGAAGGCTCCGGCATTCAGAGCGGAGGCATCGAAGCCGAACAGGCCAAGGATCAGAGCGGCAAGGCCGATCAGATTGGCCCAAACGGTCCGGCTGGCAAGAATGGTTTTGGTGTCTATCATGATATGTCCGCCTTGGACGGGGTGAGACGAAGATGCGAGCAGGATGGCCTCCCGCTCGACGTCGAGAACCCGCCTGCGCCACCCCCGCCCGAAGACGGGCCAGCTGGCGAGACGGGACAGAAAGCCGAGGCGCTCGTGCGTCAGGCGGCGAATCACTTCGATGACATCGGTGTTCCGGGCAGCCTCGATCGTAGCGGGGCCGATCAGCCCATCCACCGCGACACCGAGAACCTTCTGCAGCAGCATGATCGCACGGTCCGGACCCGAATTGACGGCAAGATCGAAGAGCACGAGATCAAGTCCCCGGGGGACTTCATCGGCGCGGACGGCATCCCAGTAAAAATGGCGATAAATCGCCGCCGCCTCCTCCAGCGTGAGATGACGGACTTCATCGATGGAGGCTGCATATCCTCTCACCCGGGACAGTGTTTGGACCGTGATCCCGAAATTCGTAGCACCTCCGGGATCCCGAGGATGCTGAACGAAACCGCCTTCATGCCGCAGGACAAGCATCAAGGCTTGCTCGAAAGGTGATGAAGAAGCTACCACGGCCTTGCTCAGAGCTCTGCATCCAGAGCCATGAAGGCGGAGCTTCCGAAATACAGGCTGCCAACGCCGCCCGGCGAGCCTGTGAACATCGAGCTGGACTGAAATCTCAGGACTAATGAGGAGGAATTGGCAGGCAGCGCTGTCGTCACGGTGAACGTGCCTGCGAGTGTCACCCACGCCGTATTGGTGTTGCTGTAGAAACCGATCTGGTTCCCGACGGGCGAGGTGTTCACCCACACGGCGCCGCTCGTCACCAGGGTCGGAGCGCCCCGCATCGACGTGGACAGGCTCAACGGGATATCGATGAGGTTGCTTGAAACCCTTTGCCCAAGGGTTCCCAGGATTTTCGGGGAAGTGCCGCTGACAGGCAGAGATTGGTAATAGCGACGGCAGTGAAACTCTTCCATGTCGCGCGCCTCACCGACCCAAGGCGTCGCGTAAGATCCAATCTCCAACTTCACGTGCCTGAAGGAACACGCGCCAGAGGGATTCAATCGGACGACAACGTGCCCGGTTTCTGACTCATCGAGCATGACCGACACGGAACGGCGCCCAGAACCGGCCGGAATCGTTGCCGTTTTCGTTCCGATCACCACCGGCAGCGGCTCGGATGGTTCTTCCACCGAGAGAGTCAGGGTCGATCCGCCGAGTGTCGCACGCCCACTTAATGCGGCGACATGCTCCACATCGATCACCTGATCGAGCGCTCCGATCAGCGTGATAAATCCGTCATCTGCGCGGCTGACAGTGCATCCTCCCGGCCCTCCCTTCCAGCGGTCGAAGCCATAGACTCCTTCACCTAAGGCACCACCGGCAAATCCTCTCTGATTGACGTTGAAAGGTGAGTTGATGAGCAGATTGGCGCGCGGCAGGTTCGACAATCCCTGCGGAAAGATGCCGACACCTGTCGTTCCGTCGAGGAACAGCGCGTCGATCCACCGTGCGCCATCGGGCGAGACGCGGATGCTGAAATTATCATTGCCGATGAGTCCCATTTCCGCCCGTCCGCTGAAGCCACGCTGATACAGCTGTGAGAGAATATTTTCGGCCCCAGCCTTGTTGAGCACGAAGCGCAGGTCTCCCGTTCCGCCCTCCTCCGCGCTAATGGCTGCGAACAGGGCCGCATTGAGCTTCGCAGAGAAACGGTTCAGGTCATCGGGAGCCGTTCCGAGGCCAAGGCGATCCAAGTTGTCGATGACGCGGCAGAAGTGACCGATGTCATGCCATTCCGCACCGTCGAAAACGACGATGGCGCTCTCCGCCTCGATATAAACCCTCCAGCCCGCACGAGGTGAGAAGAAGCGCCACATGCCGAGATCGAAGAGAGCGATCTTGGCCTCCTGGCCGGAGAATGCGCCGGTCGCACCCGTTCCGACGAGGTAACGATCTCCTTCGTCGGGAGTGGCGGGAGGAGCAGTGCGTCCGCGCTCCTTCACGGCCAAATGAACGAGAGCATCCAAGGATGCGAGCGCTTCGTTATGCGTGACATGCTTTTGCGCCTGCGCAGCAGCGAGCAGTGGCAGAGCCAGATGAGGCGTTGAGGTCATTGATGAGGTGCCGTGAAAAGAACAGGTGAATAATTTTCGTGTTGGAGAGTCTAATATCCCCCTCATCCTGAGGAGGTCACGAAGTGACCGCCTCGAAGGAGGATCCAGTGCGCGCTGGAGACGCCTCGTCCTTCGAGACGGACCTGATGGTCCTCCTCAGGATGAGGCTCAGGTTGGTGTTTTGTTATCCGCTCTTAGAGAACAGGAAGAACGACGCTTCTTTCGAAGCCTCGTCCCGCAACGGCGCTGATCTGCACGATGCGAAGGCCGAGCATCGTCTGAGAAATGCCGAAATCAGCGATCTCCTGCTCGGCAGTATAAAGGGCAGAGGCTTGTGTGGTCGAAAGCGTGCGAACAAGGATTCCTGCCTTCAGGACATCGATCTCATATCGCTTGGCATCCTCCGCCAGAGGCACATCGACGGCCTCCCACCCGTCTCCACCACGCCGCGTCCTACGGATCCACGAGATGCGCACTCCGCCTTCATCACGCTTGAGACGCACGTGAACCGGGCTCAGAGGCTTGAGGGCTTCACGCTCCACACCAGCCGCGATCTCAGTCATGGCCGGATCGGCATGATCGCGCCCTGCAGGACCGACCCTGTAGCGCCAGGTTAGGCCAAGATCGGCCAAGTCTGTCGTGAGAGGAGCAATCGCTTCGTCGAGGCGGACGATGAGGGCTCCCTCCGGTACGGAGCGACTGGCCTCCGGCTCCGTTCCCGCCAGCCCACGCAAGAAACGCGACAAACGGTAGGTACGCTCACCGATCATCTCGGCCCGAGCAGCAGAAAGGATTTCCCAGCGCCCATCCGTGCCCTTCACCGCAAACAGATTGCCGCCGGCCAGCGTCGTTTCGTCATCGAGGGAACTGATCGCGCCGGAGGAAATCTCGATATCGAGAACAGCCTGCGGATCCCATCGCCAGAGAGGACCTGGAGGCAACGCCTTTTTCGTTCGCCCGATCATGGCCGGAAGATCGATGATCCGATGCGGCTTGAAACTGGCGCCGGTACCCGAGCGCCAGACGGTCACTGCTCCCGGCCAGGGGTCTGCTGCAACCGCGATGTATTGCAAAGGAGTAGGATCGTCGAGAGCGGCAGGCAGATCGAGAATGACAACCTGCGGCTTGCCGGGAACAGGCGGCGGTCGGCGGACAGGCTTCGCAATCGAGGCGCCGGGCCTTTCGAAAACGGTAGGCTCTACGGCCCGCGTGCTGACCTTGCGTGCCGGGCCATCCGTGATCCGCACCACGCGGTGGAGTTTAAAGCCCGCATCGGTGGGCAGTGAGATGACGTCTCCAGGTTCAAGATCAATGCGTCGAGAGGATAGCTCGAATTCCGCGCCTTCCCGCCCCGCCCAGAGATCCTGCAGCCAGGCATCCGCCAGGCGCTGCGCTTCGGCACGGCGGGTAATCATGGCGCAATCGGTCCGGGATTCCCGCCGGCTCGACCCCGACAGGCGGCGAGAGGCCACGGCGGCGCGGCGATAATCCAGTTCGCTTTCCGTATAGCCGATCTCCACCTGCTGAGGCAGCTCGGTTTCCTGAGAGCGCGTGAGCTTGAGTGAGGGCTCACCCTCGTTCATCACCAGGTCGTCCTTCGTCAAAGCGATGACTGCCCGGCCGCCACGACCTTTCCAGGTGATCCTGCCGCCACTGGCAACCGCCTCGACACCGAACAACCCCATGAGAGGCTCAAGCGCTCCACGAAGAGACATGGGCCTGTCGATGACATAGCCATCCATGAAGCCGTCGACCGGGAGCACTCCCGGATCAGCCAAACCGAAATCCCTGAGAATGGCCGCGATGAGCCGGTCGAGCGGTGCGCCCTCGATCCTCCCCGTGATCCAATGACCGGTTTCCCAATTGGGCCCATCGCTCCAGACCGTATCGAAATCGGGGAAAGCGGGAAACGGCCGAGCATCCCAGGCCCAGACGAAGATGCTGGCTGGATCGACCATGCGCCCGTCATAGACCGATGAAACCGGATTGTAGGCTGAGGAGAATCCTCGTTGCGCGGGATCGAACCGGGACAGGATCGCCTCCAGGGCACGCGTCTGCACAAGGTCGTCACGCACGCCGCGAGAGAAAGGTGGATAAGCGGATTCCGATGATTTCGGATCGGGAAACACGTTCGGCCCGTTGGGGCCTTTGTCTACTGCCGGGACACCGATCTCGGTCAGCCAGATGGGCTTCGATTGAGGCTGCCAAGCCGTGACACTGGTTTCGGCGCCGCCAACACGCTCTACATGCCGGTTCGTCCACCAGGATACGAGATCCTTCGCGCGAAACACCCATGGCTTGTCATAGGCGCCATCGGTAATCGGCCGGCGGTTTTGCGCCGCACGGTCGGAAGCATTGGCATAGTGCCAATCGAAGGCTTCGCCGCTGCCTAACCTGCTGCGCAGATAACTCACATCGTAGATGCTGCGTGCGTCAGCCAGGTCCGCATGATCGGAGCTGTCGCGCCAGTCGGAAATCGGCGGGTAGTAATCGATGCCGACCGCGTCGATCTGCGCATGGCCGAAGAGCGGATCGAGCGGAAAGCGGACCTCGCTGCCTCCATCAAGAACATGGGCGCCGTATTCGGTCCAATCTGCAGCGTAGACAATCTTCGTGTCGCCTCCCAGGATGGGACGGATCTGCCCGAGCAGCGAGATCAGATTGCTGACGGCAGGATAACTTCCGGGGGCCTGGCGCACACGGGTGAGACCCACGAGCTCGCTGCCGATGATGAAGCCGTGAACGCCGCCTGCATCCCGGGCAAGCTGCGCATAATGGCGGATGAACCTGTTATACCCGTCGGCACAGGTGAACCATTGATCGATCTGGGTCGCCGCAGTGCTTGTTCCGTCGGGCGTGCCTGATTGTCCCGGCGCCGGGTGGCACGTCATGCGCCCGCGCCAGGGATAGGCTGGCTGGCCAGTGCCGCCATAGGGATCGGGCAAATCGTTTCCGGATGGAATGTCCATCATGACGAAGGGATAGAGAACGACTTCGTATCCCCTCTCCTTCAAATTTCTGATGAGGCGAATGACGGTTTCATCCGAAGGCGTGCCGCCATAGGCAGGTGATCCATTGACCAGGGAGACGGGTTTGGCCTCACCACGCGTTAAGCCCGCGACCGACCAGGTCGCACCATCCGTTGTCTTGGTCCTGAGATCGACCCTCGGCTCGGTCAGGCACGAGCCTGCTCTGAGATCGTTGCCGAACCAGCTGACCACGAGAGAGACGCGCTTGAGATTGGGGCAAAGCGCCTCCAGCGCATCGAGAGAGGCCATCGCATCGCTGGTGTTGCGCAATTGATAGCGGTTTTCAGGCTTCGTCTTTCCGAGATCGAGCACCTGCATGACGGGCAGCGTGTCATACCCGAACTCGCTCGCGCCTGGGATCAGGCAGACAGCCCGGATCATCCTGTTGAGGCCGTCCACCGGCCGCACCACCTCGAAGGAAAATTGAGGAATACGATTTCCGTAATCCTCCAACGGCAATCGCTCGAACACCACATAGGCCAATCCGCGATACGCCGGCGCATATTCTACACCCTCCTTCGCCACGATGAGCGGATCGGCAGCTTGGGTTTCCGATCCACGATGGACGCGCATGGTGATGGTGCTGAGGTCAATCTCGCGTCCATCCGCCCAGACGCGGCGAATGAAGGCGATGGGCCCCTCACAGAGACCGACAGCGAGATTGGCGAAATACGAGTAGGTGGTGGTGACCGTCTTCGGTCCGCTCATGCCCTTGCCACCCTGAGTACCCGACCGTTCGACATTGGTGTTCACCACCTCCTCCAGGCGCGTTGCCCAGATGAGCTGCCCACCGATCCGCGCACGGCCATAGACCCGCGGAATGGCTGCGCCTTCCGTCGAGGTGAGGCCGTCGATCTCCTTGAAGCGGGGCCCTTCGACGTATTTCGTATCGCTGCCGCCGAAGAGCGCATTGTCGATGGCAGCGCCTGCAAGACCACCGAGAGCACGACCTGCCATCGCGCCCAAAGGTCCGGCGACCATGCCGCCCACGACGGAGCCGACGGTTTGAAGAACGAGTGTGGCCATGGTCAGAGTTCCGGAAAGCGAAAGGCATAAGCGAGATGACGCCGCCACCAGGGCGCGAAGGCGACCTCGGCGACCGAGGCTCCATCATGGGCATGGATCATGGTGTCGGCCGAGGTCGCGATGGCGCAGTGCTTGGCCGGGAGAGCCTCGCGCCAGCGAAAGAGCAGGACGTCCCCCGGCTCGAATGACGCCACGTCGATCGCGATGAGATGACGACGTGCGGCAGCAACGAGCGTATCGGCGCCAGCCTCCGCCCAATCAGGCGAGTAAGGCGGCGGCAGCTCCGGCTCGGCTCCCATGACGCCTCGCCAGACGCCGCGTAAGAGACCAAGGCAGTCGCAGCCTATCCCCCTCAGGGACGCCTGGTGGCGGTAAGGTGTTCCAATCCACGAGCGCGCCTCTGCAATGACTCGCGAAGAGAGAGCTTCGCTCATTTGAACAGGCTCCCGCCATCGAGTCCCGGTTCGCCCTGCTGCGGCATGCGTATGATGAAATCGTTGCCGGGCATGTGGGGGAAGCCGCGGAAGTTCGGGACATTGCTGAACTTCCTGCGGCAGGTGGCATGGGTCTTGTCGCACCCTGCCGTCACGCGGAATGTATCGCCGACCTTGATCGCCTGCGGCGCGCGCTGCCAGAGATCGAACTCATCGGTGCCGCTGAGTGCGCGATGCACCTTGATCTCGACGGACAGACCTGCATTGTCGCCGCCCGTCCAGGTGAGCTTGCCTCCCGTGCACCATCCATCCGCGAAGCCGATCCCCGAGGCGACGATGCTGAGAAAGCCATCGGTTCGTGTGACCGTGCCCGTGTCGGAGTAGGTGGAGGACGAGAGATTCATGCCGCATTTGGCATCGCCCAGATCCGCCGAACAGGTGGCGCGGAACAGGCGCCCCCGCTCCTCGTCATAGCGGTGCATGAGCCCACGCACCTCCGCGACGAAGCTGCCGTCGGCGCGGCGGATCTCGCCAATGGAACCGAGATCGAGAAGAAGACGCTGCGCGACATCGCTCCAGTTCACGAGCCAGGTTTCCACGCTCGCATCATCGTAAAGGCCGGACGAGATGTCGTCTTCATTAAGCCCCGCGGACATGAGCGCGCCGGAAACCTCGCCGCCGCCCACGATGAAGCCGAGTTCGGCAGTAGCCTCCGCCGCTTCCAGACCAGACCGCGCGGCAAAGACGGTTCCGCCGAAGGTGAGATCACGGTCATGATCGGTGAAGCCGAAGCTCCTGCCGTCACGGCGGATGAGCTTCCAGCAATGGCAAAGCGTCGTCGCCCCGTCCGCCATATGGGCGGCAAGGTTCGAGGGAATTGTACGCATGTTTGTGAGGCCTTAAGGCACGATCTCGATCAGCGGGATCTGCGGAATGCCGCCCGCCTCGAAGGTGGAGAGATCGATGTCGAGTTCATCCGTGTCGAAGCGCACGGGTACGTCGAAAGCAAAGCCCGCCGTGATCACAACTCCAGCGGGCGGTGCCTCAGCGAAGGTCACGAGACCGGTCGTCGGGTCGCAGTTGAAGGCGGAGCCCACCTCCTGCTCGACGCCGTTGACGGCCACCTTCACCGAGCCACCCACGGGCTTTGTGATGGCGCGGACATAAGGCGCGAAGGAGGAGCCGTAGGTTTTTACGAGCTGGAAAGTCTTCGTCGTGCCATCACCTGTGCCGATCCGCTGGTCGAGGGGCGTCGGCTCCTTCGAGGGCGGGCCGGAGCGCCAATCGGTCCGGTCGCGGAAGCGGAAACCGTAGAGCTTGCCGCGCCGTTCCTCAAAGAAGGCGATGACCGCATGGAGCGCATCGACGGTTCTCACCCCCAAGCCCGCATCGTAGCGGCGGCGGGAGGAGGCCCAGCGGCTGTTGCGGTGCTCTCTGCCGGAGGCGAGCGTGACGATATCGGTCCGCCGCACGGGCCCTCCCCGGCTGCCCAGGCTGACATCGAGGGGGAAGCGGACCTCATGGAAGTCGGATGCCATGATCCATCCTTCGTGAACATGAAACGAAAAAAGCGGGGGTGGCGTTGACGTCCCGGCAGGACATTCAGCAAGGAGATGCCAGGCGATGAGCAACGCTCCCAACGACCTCACCGAGGACTTCCCGGACAAGGCCGATCGGATTCGTCAGTTGAAGACGAGCGACAATCACTTCGCGCGGCTCTATGACGAGTACAACGAGCTGAACCGCACCATTCATCGCGTCGAGACCCGGGTGGAACCCAAGCCCGAAGAGGTGGAAGAAGAGCTCAAGCGCCGCCGCCTGCAGATCAAGGACGAGATCATGGCGATGCTCGACAACAAGAACGCCTGAGCTTTCCTGATAATTACATCCCACGCTGCCCCCGGGCGACGGCCCGGGCCAGCGCGGCGGACACTTGAGCCTCGGACCGGCGGAAGCTCTCCGCGTCGGGCGTCGAGATATTGACCGTAATCGAAGCCGGGCGCCCTCCTCCGCCGGCACGCACGCCGAGCTTGCCGTCAGGCCCGCGGGCCAGGGGCATCACGGCCTCCGCCCCTCTCTCACCCATGACGCCGAGGCCACGACCTAACGGAAAGTAGGTTGGCGCCCCCACCACGCCTCCTGCCGCGAACGGCATCACCATCCCACGCGAGAACACACCGCCTTTGGCGAAGGGTGCGGCTGAGGCAGCGCCTCCTCCCGCGCCGAAAAGGGAGCCGAAAATCGAGCCTATTCCCTTGAAGAGACCGCCAAGCAGGTCTCCTCCACTCATAGGAAGCGAGCCTTGCAGGGGCTCGGCCGTCAACCCCTTCAAGCTCTGGCTCAAGGCGATCTGCAGAGGCCCGAGCGCGAGACGTAACCCTGTTTCCACAAGAGACTCGCGCACCTTCTTCAAAACAACATCGAATTTCTTGCCCTCGGCAATATTCTTTGCGAAAGCATTGGACAAAGAGTCACCGAATTTCTCGGAGAGGCTGATGAGTGTACCGAGCTGGCGTTCTCTGTCTTTCTCCCACTCCGATTTAGGCGCGTTAATGATAGTCTCTTGGTCTTTACCAGCCATAAAGCGTACCCTTCTTATTTTTTTCATGCCACTGATGGCGTTAGTGGCCTGCAATACGAAGCCACCGCAAAAGTTTATTTTCAACTCGCAAGACTTATCGCGAAAGCAGTTTTCTCAGGCGGAGGCCGAGTGCAATCTGGAAGCTGAGAAAGCTGCTATGCTGGCTACGAACAGCATCAGTGCTGGTGACAGATGGAAAAGGATCTTTGTTCTTTGCATGGAGGCAAAGGGCGCCAAATACGTTGGGACAACTGATCAGATTCCAGGATCCCAAAGAAATCCTGGGTAGGCCTTCCAATGCTAGCCCGCTCAACAGTTGCCGTCTTGATGCTTAGTCTCGCGGCGTGCGTCAGCACCCCGCCGACCCGGTCTTATTTCAAGACACCCGGGATCAGTGATGCTCAATGGAGCCGGATCGACGACGAGTGTGCGTACGAGGCGGAAAAAGCCACCGCCTCCGACTATTCGGGGGCCGTCTCCTACACATGGAACCGGCTTTACGCCCTGTGCGCCAAATTAAAGGGTGCAACCTTCGTCGGCAGAGTCACAATGCCTAAAGAGGAATGGAGGCGGATCAATAATCTTTGTGAGGGCGAGGCAGCGGCTGCCGTTGCCGGCAGGCCAGCTTCCAGAACTCGGGACGAATTGAAGGAAGATCTACAGGTTGAGTGTCTCAAGCGGAATGGGGCTGTGTTCCGGCAATCCTATTATCCATGAGATCCAACTTTCTCGAAGGGACTTGATCACCACTCACTGTCCGGAAACGCCTCCATCATCCGCTTCAAATCCTGGCAAAGCGCAGGCTCCATCCGTCTCCCACCACTCAAGCCCTCCCAAGCGGTGAACAATTCGCGCGGCGTTGCGCGCCAGAACTGGTCGGGGCTCCACCGCAGGACGCTCAAGCCCAGCATCATCGCGTCTTCCCAGGGGAAGACCTGCGGCTCGCTCAAGCGCCCTGCGGCTGCGAAGGGTTTGAGGGAGTGCTCTCGGCACCGAAGGTGACGACGAGGAGATCGGCGATGGCCGATGCGACGGGCTCGATGCCGCCCAAGAGCGGGAGGTTCGCCACCTCCGCATCGGTCACCTCATGACCGCCGCCGCGCAGAGCGGCCACCAATAATCTCAAGAGGTCGCGGCTCGACAGACGGCCCGTACCGAAGCGCTCGGCAAGAGCCATGAGATCATCGACGCCGAAGGCTTCTTCCAGCTCGGCCAGAGCGCCGAGCGTGAGGCACAAGGTGTAGCGCCTGTCTCCCAATTGCAGCGCGACTTCGCCGCGTCTTTTGTTGGCCATGATGTTCCTCTGCTTATCGTGTCATTCCCGGCCGGAGATGGCGCAGCCATCGGACGAGAAGGGAATCCACGATCAGGCGTTGCGCCATGGATCCCCTTCCCGGTCCTGCGGACCGCTGGGGATGACAGCTTTTAGAGTGCCACGAAGGTCAAGGCACCGGCGGATTCGAAAGCCATCTCGAACGTGACCTCGCCCGCGTGATCGCCGCGATATTCGAGGCTCGTGATCTGGAACGGTCCTTCGATGCGCCCGAAATCGGGAACGATGATCTGATAGGTGAGAATATCGCCGTCGAAGAACACCTGGCGCATGCGTGCATCCGAGGCTTCGTCCTTGAACACGCCGGAGCCGCTGATGCCGGCGCGGCGCACGCCGACGCCTGCCAAAAGTTCTCGCCAGCGCCCGGCGGATTCCGCGCTGGTGACATCGACGGTCTCGGCGTTGAACGAGATCTGGCGGGTGCGAAGACCGGCCACGGTCACAAAACCTGTACCGCCATCGCTGATCTTGACGAGCAGGTCCTTGCCCTTCTGAGCAGGCATGAGGAGGTCCTTTCGGAATACGGAGGAATGATCTTTGCTGGAAGAGGAGCAAGCCCCTTCTTGTCATCCGCGCGGAGGCGGGGATCCATAATCGCGACAGCTCTCTATCCTGCGATGTCAGCGGTTATGGATTCCGGGCTCCGCAGCGCGGCCCCGGAATGATGGTATCAGTGCTTCCTCACGCGCGTTCGGTGACGGCGCGAAGATAAAGGGTGACGCGGGCAAGCTGCGTGTCCTTGTCGCGGGCGGAGGCGATCTCCGCCACGCGCAGGTTCACGAGCCGATGACCGTCGAGGGTGAGCGGCGCATCGTCGAGAAGGGCGGCAAAGCGCTCGGCCGCCGAGAGGCCTGTGCGGGCGCTGCCGCGCTCCGACCACACCACGATGGTGAGATCCTGCTCGTGCCCACGATCCGTGTCGGTGGACCAATCCTGGGCCGTCACATCTCCGAACAGGGCATAGACGGGCTCCGCATTCCGAGGCGGCTCGTCGTACAGGCGCAAGGTTCCGCCCATGAGGGCCATCAGCTCCGCGTCACGCGATGCCGTCTCCAGGATGGCACGGCGGAGCGCGAGAATCGGGCTTGTCATGCCTTGATCTCCTCGACCCAACAGACGAGATCGCGCCTCGCGCCGTCCGGATCAGAGGCCGCGCGAATGGCGAAGCGGCGCAGGCCAGAGGTCAGGCGCATGGCGCCTGTCACGCCCTCGCGATAGCGCAGGGTGATCTTGTGGGTGAGGCTCTGCTCGGGTCGGTCCGCGCGCACGCGCTCGGAACCGGAGAGCATCTCCATCGCACCCCAGACCTGCGGACCCGGCCTGTAGGAGCGGATCACGCCTCCGAACCCGTCGGGGGTTTCAAGGGGCACTTCGAGAACGAACCGGCGCGCCCGCGCGCCGATTGAAAATGATTTGGCTTTCATCGGGAAACAGTCTTGAAGAAGGGAGAAACTCCATTGTCATCCCGGGGCCGCGGAGCGGAGCCCGGGATCCATAGCCGCAACAGTGCAGAAGAGCGTGGTCGTCCTTTCGTCTCCTTCTGTCACATCGGCGATTATGGATCCCCGCCTGCGCGGGGATGACGGTGTGGATGAATGTCAGAGACGCGCCCGCTGGAACGGAGCCATGAGCGCCATCGCCTGCAGCGGCAGGATCTGCTCGCCTGCCGCATCGCCCCGGTTCTCGAACCAATGGGCCACAAGAACCTTGATCGCGAGCTTCAAGGTGGCCGGCACGGCATCGGGCGAAGCGCCGTAACCTGCGCGCAGCTCGATCTCGATGCCGTTTCTCACCTTGCCTGGCTCCGGGACATCGGCAACGGCAATGCAGGGCGGATCGCTCGCGGCATCCGTCTCGATGGAAGCCGCGGGAATGTCCGTGGAGGAGCCTGCAGCGTCCGTCACCCTGATGCTGTCAACGGCCAGCAAGGGCGCGATCGGCAGCAGCACCTTCCCGCCCTGCGGCCAACGATCCATCACCACCCGCCAGCGCTGCTCGATCAGGATGCGCCGGGAGGCGGATTCCACCATGAGCCGCGCGGCCTTGATGAGCCCGGAGACCAGATCGTCCTCCGCCTCGTCGTCGACGCGCAGATAGGCCTTCATCTCAAGCAACGTTACGGGCTCGACGGCGGGGCCATCAACGAATATCGGGATCATCGCAACAGGATTCCTTCCATGATGAATCGTCTGATCACGCTCTCCCTCGCCCTCTCGCTTGCTGCGACCGGAGCAAAAGCCATCGTCGGCGGTGCGGAGGACCAAAGTCCCCTCGCCCGTCAGAGCGTGATGGTGTTGAGTTCGAATGGCGGCGTCTGCAGCGCCGTCGTGGTGGCGCGCGATGTGGTCCTCACCGCAGCCCATTGCGTGACGGGCGCGGACGAGCATCGGGTGCATTTTCGCGACGAGGCGGGCGAACCGGTGCTGATCACCCCCTCAGCGAAGGCCGTGCATCCTGGCTACAATGCGAAAGCCATCGCGACCCGGCAGCGCTCCATCGACCTTGCGCTCGTGCGCATCCCTGAGGCCCTGCCGGAGCGTTTCGAGCGGGCAACGCTCACCGCCACTAAGCCTGCCAAGGATGAAACCATCCTTGTCGGTGGCTATGGACTGGCCCGTGAAGGCGATGCCAAGACCACCGGAACCTTCCGTACTGCATCCCTAACGGTGACGGAGCCTCATGGCCCCAGCAAGATCCTGCTTTGGTCCCAAGGCTCAGGAGCTATGGGAGCCTGCCAGGGCGATTCCGGTGGTCCGATGGCATCAGGATCAGCCGTTGCAGCCATCACATCGTGGTCGTCACCATCACGCGGGCAAGGCTGCGGAGGACCGACGCAAGGCATTCTCCTTGGCCCACAGAGGGAATGGATCGATCGTACCCTGAGGGCTTGGAACCGTGCGGCGTTGTGGAACGGCAACTAAAGCTGGAAAAATCAAGCGTGGCGGAACTATCCTGCGTTGATAGCCCTTCCCCTACGTAATGATTCCTCCATCACTTCATAGTCCCGATGCGCGCCCTTTCATTGATCGCCTTCATCGCCCTCACCCTCTTCACGGGGTCCGCGCAGGCCGTTCTGCTGGGCGCGACATCACGGGATCCGAACGGATTGCGACGCTCCGTCGTTTCCATCGAAAATTCCGCAGGCGAGCTTTGCTCCGGTGCCCTCATTAGCCCAGACCTGGTGCTGACCGCAGCTCATTGCGTCACCGATTCAGCCGCTTATCGCGTCGTTGCAGTCAATCGGACCTTCAAGCCGCAGCGGTTCAAGGTCGTTGCTCTGGCCGTGCATCCCTCCTTCGTGACGGGCACGACTCCTCGCACGCAGCCCGGTGTCGATCTCGCGATCCTGCGCCTTGAACGTCCGCTCGGTCCGGAGTTCCTGCCGCTCGACCCAACGCTTGCCGGATCGATCGACGTCGGCGACGAGGTGACCATTGCAGGTTTCGGCGTGTTGACCGAACGGCGCAAGCAGACCGCGCGCATTCTGCGCCAGGCCAATCTCGTTTCGCTCGGCCCCATTCAGGTAGCCAATCGCGTGCTGATCGTGGTCGACCGCCAGCGATTGGCGGAAACGAGCGGCGCCGGCGCCTGCCGGGGCGATTCCGGCGGGCCGATCCTCGCCGCGACCGAGAACAGCTATCTGCTCTACGGCATCGTCAGCTGGTCGAGCGGCGCCATGCGCACGCGCGAGCCCAGCGCCTGCGGAGGCCTGACCGCCGTGACACCCATCGTCGAGCATCTCGGTTGGATCAGGCAGGCCGTCCGCAGCCTCGCCACCTCCGAAGGCGCATGGGCGAGACGCTAATCTCGCTACGCTTTATTCAGAACGTCCGACAAAACCCTCCCCCCTCATCCTGAGGAGCAGACGAAGTCTGCGTCTCGAAGGAGGATCCAGAGACCACTGGAGACGCCTCGCCCTTCGAGACGGATTGCTTACGCAATCCTCCTCGGGATGAGGCTTGAGGCTTGATTGGCGCATCGTGCGGACAAGTGGACCCGGTTTTCCGCTGACAACGATGCGTTCCTCTAGAAAGGAAGCATCTGATTGGACCCAAAAGTGCAAATCCACTTTTGGGTCCAATGCTCTGGTACCGTTAGGCAGCAAACTTCAGCAGCTTGATCGCCGCATAATCCTGCACACCGCCACCCACGCGCTTGGTGGTGTAGAACAGCACGTAGGGCTTTGCGGAATATGGATCGCGCAGCACGCGCATGCCGGCCCGATCGACGATCAGATAACCGCGCTTGAAATCGCCAAAGGCAAGGGCGCAGGAACCGGCCGCAATGTCAGGCATGTCCTCGGCCTCCACCACGGGGAAACCCATGAGGGTCGCGGATTGGCCGGCGCTTGCGGGCGGAGCCCAGAGATACTGGCCGTTCGAGTCCTTGAACTTGCGGATCGCGCTCTGCGTCTTGCGGTTCATGACGAAGGAGGCGTTCTGGCGATAGCCCGCCTTGAGGGCATAAATCAGCTCCACCAGCACATCCGACGGATTGGAGGACGGGAATGCCGCGCCGCCCGTATGGATGGCACCGAGCTTGCCCCAGCTCCAGGTATCGTCCTCCACGATGTCCGAAGCGAGGAAGCCTTTCGGCTTGTTGACGCCGTCGCCGTTCACGAAGGCGGCGCTTTCCTGCTCGGCGAAGGCCGCTTCGACCTCTTCCGCGATCCAGCGGTCGATATCGACCACCGCATCGTCAAGGAGGGTCTGGGTGGCCGCCGGCATGGCATAGAGCTCCATGGCCGGGAAGCTGAGTTCGGAAAGGGTCGGACCGGCGGTCTGGGGACGCGCCGCCGTTTCTCCCACCCAGCCGGTGGCCGGGCCCGAGGTGGAGAAGGCGCGCTTGTACTGACCGCCCGAGATCACGCGTACCGACGAGATCGCACGGATCGGCGAGATGGCCGAGAGACGACGCAGCACTTCCGTTTCGACCGTGTCGGGCACGAGGTAGCCGCCATCCGGGCCGGAACCGGCGGATAGTGCTTTTTCTTCGAGACGCTTCAGGCCCGTGGCCTCTCCCGAACGCATATAGGTGTGGAAGGCCGTCTTGTGCTCGGCCTGCATCGGATCGCGCGGAGCATCCCCGACCCGGCCAAGTGGCGGACGGGAGCGGTCGAGGGCCAGGCGATCGAGACGGCGCTTGGCATCATCGAGCGCGGCGTCGATGCGGGTGAGCTTTTCTTCCGTGACAACGTCGCTCGTCAGGCGCGTCTCGATCTCGGACAGGCGCGTATCGTTGGCGTCCTTGAAAGCCTCGAAGGCGCGGGCGAAATCATCGAAAGCCGACGCGACATCGTCGGATACCGATTTGGTTTCAACAACAGGAATCATATCAATCCAAAGGTCTTGAAAAGGGTTGGGCTTCAACAGAAAGGCCCGCCGGAGGCGGGCCCACGACTTCCCGGTAAGGGGAATGCTTAGTAGCGGCGGGCTGCGCGGCGGGTTGTTCTTGCGACGGTCGGGCCGGTCGCAGCGCCGACGGCTCCGCCGACTATCGCACCGGGCGGTCCAGCCACAGCGCCGACGCCGGCACCGACAGCGGCGCCGCCAACACGCTCTTCCGTGGTGGTGCAGGCTGCGGCCGCGAGGCCGAGAAGGGCAACAAGAGCGAGCTTCTTCATGGAAAACCTCCCGAGAGAGCGGACGGCATCACGGGCAGCGCCCGCAGCGTCCGCAACTCTGCGGGCTTGCGTGTAACGCGCTTGAGCTTCCTCGGTTCAGGAAAATAATCGAGCGGCCGTGGTGCGGATGGTGGAGGCGAGATTTCCCGGCACCCGCTTTACGGCCTCAACCCGCGCGCCAGGGAGCATGGGGAAGGTCACGACTGAGATCTCCCACAGATCGAGCTTTTCGAGTCGTCGCAGGCCGGTGGGCCGTTCGGCCCTCGCCCGCTCCACCCGAAAGCCGATGGAGAGCCCATCGACGGCGCCCTCGCGCAGCAGCGCATGGATATCCCGCGCCCGCTCGACGGCGAGGTTGAGCTTGCCGCGAACGCGAAGCCCGCGCCGGTCCTCTTCGATGGAGAGCCAGCGGCCGATGGGCGTGGCGGGATCGTGCTGCCAGAGCAGCCGGACCGCGCTCGCCTCGCGTTTCTTCAAACTATCCGTGAAAGCTCCCGGCATGACCACGTCCTTGCCGAGATCGGCGACGCCGAACAAGCTGGCATAGCCCTCGAAGACGCCGCCGTCATCGACGGCGTTCAGAGGCTGGCTAAGAAACTTCATCTCCTGCGTGGTGGGAATGACAGCCAGTTTCATGCTCGCACTCCACGCGGAGGCTTTTCCGGCTTCGCATCGAGCTTCTCGAGTTGGCGTACGAAGTCGCGGAACACGAGCGAGGCGCGGCTCTGCCCATTCCGCACGGCTTTCGGCTTCCGGGCAGGGCGGGGCAAGGTGCGGTTCATGAAGGATCTCCCGTGTGACGGCGGTTGAAGAGGGACAGCTCGCGTACGAACTCGTCGAACCGGCGGTTGGCCGCGAACAGATCGCGCAGAGTCATGGCAAGCAAAGCGGAGGCCCCGCTCGCCCAAACGAAGAGGGCGAGATGGGCAAGATCGCCGCGGCTGATGACGGCTTCGGCGACCCTTTCGAAAATGTTCATGATTTGTTCCTACGCAATATGCCCCCACTCACTCAAGTTTGAGGTTTTGCTGATGAACCTTCAGAGCCTCGTGCGGAACCGGAGGTCCGCATCAGTGACCCGAAGGGCCGCGTCAGCGAAAAGTGGATCCGGTTTTCCGCCTGAACGATGCCCTCATTGAAGGAGAAAGCATTGGATGGGTCCCAAAAGTGCAAATCCACTTTTCACGTCCGATGCTGTAGGAGACAGATGAACGAGGCGATGAGAGGCTCGTCGCCCCGCACGACGCGCCGCGCAACTCCGGGACGGTTGACAGACACCTCTCTCGTCATGGCCGGGCTTGTCCCGGCCATCCCGATCCGAAGAGCGCAACATTCACGCAATCGGGATCACCGGCACAAGGCCGGTGATGACGGGGAGGGCAATGCGTCATTCCGTATCGGCTGACGCCGTCCGACATGACCCTTAAGCTGTTCTCCTCTGCTTTCCCCTGCCTGCACGAACAACAGCACCACGCCCGTAACCCACCGCCTCGCGCTTCTCGTCATCGGTCAGGAACGAGGCAGACGATATGCGGCGCCAGAGGCTTTCACGCTCGTCGGCCAGCGCCTCAATGGCATCGAGATCGGGTTCGAGATGCAGCACCTCGCCAAAGCCGGGCGAGAGCCATTGCGCGAAGGCTTCCATCGTACGCTTCACGAGGGGGATCACGGTCTGACGATAGAAGGCGCGGTTCGCTTCCGCATAATTGGCGTGGGTGTTGTCGCCCGGAAGACCCAACAACAACGGCGGCACACCGAAGGCGAGTGCAATTTCTCGTGCGGCCGCCGCTTTCGCTTCCACGAAGTCCATGTCCTTCGGCGAAAGGGACAGTGGCTTCCAATCGAGCCCGCCTTCGAGAAGCAGCGGACGGCCCGCATTGGAGGCGCCCTGATAATTCTCTTCCAACTCGCTCTTCAACCGGTCGAACTGCGCATCGGTCAGAGTCGCTCCGCCGACGACGAGCGCGCCGGATGGCCGGGCTGCGTTGTCGAGGAGCGCCTTGTTCCAGGCGCCCGCCGCGTTGTGAATGTCGAGGGCAGCCGCCGCGGCTTCCATCGGCGAGAGACCATAATGATCGTCAGCCGGATGAAAGAGCGTCAGGTGCAGGATCGGCGAAACCGCCTCCCCCTGCCCGATCGCAAAGCGCACCGTTTCCGTTCCGACCGTGTATTCATACGCAGCGGGCCACCCATCGGAACCTGGCACAACGCGCATCCGGTCAGGCCGTAGAACGTAGAGTTCCGCAGGCGCCCCATCGACGCCGACGGCCTCCACATAGGCATTGCCCGACACCATGAGATGTCCATAGGCGCTTTCCAGAAAGCGCTGCCCGCCCTCACGGGCATTCGGACGTGCAAGCAGCGTCAGCACCGGATGGGCCGCGAGATCGCGCTCCCCCTGTTTCAACGTAAGAGGCAGAGACGCCGCCGCCTCGGCCACGAGCCGCACCGCACGGTGAACGATGGCATTCTTCTGGAAGCCTTCGCGAGCGAGCGCTGTGTAGTCGCGTGGCGTCCAGACAGCGCGTCCGTCGAAATAGAACGCAACGGCCGAATGCGCGCGCGAAGCCTTGGCTTCAGGCGGCGCCTGAAACCAGCGGGTCAATTTGGTCAGCATGAAAAGCTCCTGCCCTTAGGCATGAGGACAAAGGCGAGTGCGCGCGACATCCATGGGCGTCGCGCGTCCGGTTGCAGAACGGCCGAGCGGGTTTGTGCCGGAATAGCCTCCGAAGACAGCGAGCCTTCCCACGCCCGGAGAATACCGGGAAGGGTCAGGCCATGGGCGCTCCCCGCGTAGCGAAGCTTTTCGCGGCCATCACGTCGAGAAATCTTGCCGACGGCGTACCTTGGAGCATGGGCGCCATCTGCTCCCAGAGAGCCCAGACATGCGGCATGGAATCACGGGCAGCCTGCTCATTGTCGAAGAGAGAGAGAACGAAGACTTCCCCGTCATCATCCATGAGCCCGATCCATTCCTGGAGGCCCGTTTGGGCATAGATCGCAGCCTCGTTCTCCTTACGCCAGCGGAGCAGCTCGTCCATCTTGTCGGGCTTTACGCGAAACGTCGTCAGTCGTGCGTACATGGTGACCTCCTTGGGGAGGCTGATATGACTGGCATCAGGCCAGCGCTGCACTGGTTACGACGCACGAAGTCTAGATCCTCTTGGACCGCTTGTGAATCGAAAAGCCCTCGACGCAAAGCGAACGGGCTGAAACCGGAAGGCTATAGCATCCGCACACGCGGCTCTCGTCCGTCTCGCAGCATCAGTTCGGTGAGCGCCCAGACGAGCGCATCCATGCGGTCGGGCGAACGGCCTGACGTGAGTCCACCGGGCCCGAAATCGCAGAGTTCATCTTCGAGCTCAGGTAACGCCCCCACATGGCGCACGCGGCCCTGCGCATAAAGAACCGAGACGGGCTCCGCACGCAGATACTTTCCGCGCATGGCGCGCACGCTCATCACCGGCACGGCAGGGTCGACCTCACGGATCACGCTGGTCGCCATCTCGCCGCCCTGGTTCGTTTCGACGATCAAGGCGTCGGCCTCAAGCCGCCGGTAGAGAGCGACCGCCTTGGCCGCCCATTCCGGCGGCTTGAGGCCGGATGCCGTCGCATCCTCCAGCACATAAGCCGTGCCACCCTCATCCAAGCCCGCCGCAACGATGCCGCAGGCATCCGCGCGCTTCGATGAGGACGCAGGCGGATCGACGGCAACGACGATGCGCATGAGCGGCGGCACGCCATCGACCCGGCTCATCTCGATCATGTCGCGGGTCCAGAGCGCATCGGGGCGATCCTCGATGATGTCGCCATCAAGCTCCTGCCGTCCGAGCCGCGTGCCGGCATAACGCCCGACAACAGCTTCCAGGAAGGCGGGCGCGAGGTTGGCCGCATTGTCCGATGTCCGGGCGCGGGAGACCGCCACTGAAGGATCGGCGAGAAAGCGCTTCAGCAACGGAATGGGCCTTGGCGTGGTCGTTACCATCTGGCGCGGATGTACTCCTAGGCGCAATCCGAACTGCAGCATGTCCCAGGTTTCCTCCACGTGCTTCCACTTGGCGAGTTCATCCGCCCACGCAGCCTCGAATTGAGGACCGCGGAGAGAGTCCGGATCCTCGGCGGAGAACACATGCGCCACCGCGCCGTTGGGCCATTCGAGCTTGCGCAGGGACGGCGACCAGGTCGGCCGTTCATGACGGGCATGGACGGAAAGAATGCCGGCCGGTCCCTCCACCATCACGTTGCGCGCATCCGAAAATGTTTCTCCGATCAGTGCAATGCGCCGCATCGGAGCGTCAGTAAAATCCGGCTCGCCAAGAGCGATGCCGCGTATCCATTCGGAGCCGGTGCGGGTCTTTCCCGCCCCTCGCCCGCCCAGCATGAGCCAGAGCGTCCAGGGATCATGACGCCGGCTCAAGCCCGGCAGACGCTGCTCGGGGCGGCAGCGGATCGGCCAATAGCGAAGTAGCTGTTCGAGTTCGGTTTTAGATAAGGAGGCCGTCGCTTCCGCGAGCCTCCTCCTCCGCGATAACCCGCTCAAGATGGCGAGCAAGCTCGTCACGGAGTTCATGGAGGCTGCGGGGCGTCTCATCTTGATGCTCGGTCTCATCGAGCCTTGAACCTTCCTGCTCCAGGAGCGCCCGCGCTGTCGTCAACGTCTTGGCATAGGAGGCCAGTGTCCGGGCGGTCCGGTCGTGATCGTCGATGCACCCGCTGCGTTGCTGCTCCATGAGAGCGTTGATCTGCGACCGGGTGGCCCGCGCCAGGGAGCGCGCCGCTTCGCGCAGGGACGTCGCCGCTGCCGTGCTCCCGGCAAGAATATCGGTCGGATCCTTCGCAGCCTTGCTCAACTCGTTCTGAGCGAGCGCCGCATGACGCGGCGGCCAGTCCCAACGCTGCCTCAGGCGAACGAAGGAACTCAAGCTCACGCCGAGATAGGCGGCGATGTCGTTCAAAGTGAGCTTCGGATGACCTGCGTAATAGAGATAGGCCTGCTGCCGCTTCTCGTCGGGAACCTCGGTTCTGGGATACATGGCACATCATGCGAAAAGTGGGCCCGGTTTTTTCACTGGCGCAGACCTCCGGTCTGCGGCGAACGATGCCCCGCTCGAACAGGGAGCATCGAGAGCATCGTGCGGAACCGAAGGTCCGCTTTCAACGATGCTCTCATTGAAGGAGAAAGCATCGGATGGATCCCAAAAGTGCAAGTCCACTTTTGGGGCCGATGCTGGAGCCCAACGAAAAACCGCCCAAGCGGCGCTTGAGCGGTGGAGGTCATTTATCACAATGAAGCCGGGCGGGTTTCATTCACACTTCGTCAGTGTTCACGTTTTGTACCCTATCAGCGGTGCGCTGTCAAGCGGGATTTTGAGGGATGGCTCGGATGACCGCTCAGAACTGGAGGTCCACGATGATCATTTCGTGATCGGAAATCGCCTGTCCTTGTGAATCCAGGGCGGGGATGACCTGCGGGTCTTCTGCCGCAATGCCCCGCACGAAGAACCAGTCGAGCTTGCCGAAAGGCCTGGGATGCTTCTTCGACGGACCATCGCGCTGAGTCGGAGAGGCAAGATTCGCAGCCGCCCATGAAAATCCTGCATCGCGAAGATCTGCAAAGAATGGTTCGTATCGTTCCGGCTGCTCCAGCAGCAGATGCCGTTCTCCCTCGCCATTCGGCAGCGCCTTGGAGTTGAAATCTCCGCCTATGATGCAGGCCTCGTTCGGCATCAGCTTTTCAAGAGCGGACAATAGGTTCCGAACCTGCACCCGGCGATCCGCTGGATCCGTCTTGCTTTCGAGATGCAGGCTCACGATCCACAAGGGACGCGGTGCATCGGCCAAGCGTGCGGCAACGGCAATCCTTCCGCCGATCCGTCTTTGAGCACCTTCGATTCCCTTGAACCACAATCCGCTCTCTTCGAGCGGGATCACGTGAGGCTGTTCGAAGGCGAGGCCGCTCACAATGGCATTGCCATGAAGACTGCACGCATTTCGCTCGCCTGCATGGCGGCGCATTTCTTTTTCATCACCCAGGTCGAGTTCGATGAACTCGACCCCGTAGAGATAGCCCCACCCCGGGGAGCCGGTGAGATCGCGGATCGTGTGGCTATTGCCGGAACGGGCCATGCCCACATCCACTTCGCTCAAAAGCGCGACGTGAGCGCCTGTCTTCTCGATCAGGTGCCTGACCGCTTCGGGCCGTGTCAGTCGCTCGGCATTCAAGGCGGCGATGCGCAACCTCCTTGGAACTGACTGTTTCTTTCCCGGAGGCTGGGCTTCGATGACGTGAAGAGCCTCGATACGATCCATGAATTCACGGTGAGCCGTCATGTCATGCGTCGAGCGGCGTGCCTCCTGCAGAAGAGGTATTTCCGGACAAGGAAGATTTTGCACGCTTCGGTCGATCAAAGGGCGCAAGGCTCTCGCTCCCGCCATTGGTTCCGTCACACCTAACGCAGTCGGGCCGACCATGGGCCACGAGAGAAAAATTTTCGGAGTATTAGGAACTTCTTTGCCTCTTTCGAGTTAGTGAGGCGCACAAGAATATGCCGGGAGAAGGCCCATGCTCGCTTGGGCTACCATCATCGCGCTCGCAATGGGCGCGCTTTTCTACGTCCTCGATCCTTCAGCGATCATCGTGAACGTCGCAGAATTGGCAGGCGTGATCGCTCTATTCACCCTGGTCTGCGCGGCAGAGGCTTTCAGTGCACCCAAAAGCTGAAACTGCTCGATATGAATCCGAGAGCTTTTCCGAAGGCGACTCCGGATAATCTTCCTTCCATCTAGACTTTGCTCAACATCATGTTTCTAGGAGAACTTGAGGCAGGTTCAAGGATTGCGCTCTCAAAGCAATATTATTATATTTCATGATATGAACCCGCCACCCTCACCACTTTCAACCCTCGACAGCTTGCAGGAGTTTTCCGGCGACCTCGTGATTCCGAATGCTCACCGGAACTCTCAGGGATCGATGGAGGAGGTGCTTCTGCAGACCATGGATCGATCGGTCCAAGCACGGATTGGGGCACGGCTTTCCGAACTCCTCGAAGGGATTGGCGACGCCTTTTACTCTCTCGATCGAGAGTGGCGCTTTTCGTACATCAACCGTGCCGCGGAGGTCTATTTCGGCACTGGCCGGGGAGAGATGCTGGGGCGGATGATCTGGGACGTTTTTCCCAGTTCGGTCGGGACGGAGCTGAGACGACGCTACGAAGAGGTTGCGGCCACCGGAATCGCAACCTCCTTCGAGACGGATGCGGTTGGAGTTCCCGGACGTTTCCTGGAGGTCCACGTCTTCCCTTACAACGGAGGCCTTGGCATCAGCTTTCGCGATTGGACGGAACGCCGCCGAGCAGAGATCGAACTCCGCGAAAGCCAGGCCCGCCTCACCTCTCTCGCCGATAACGTGCCGGCCTGCATGGTCTACCAAATCGACGACGCAGCGGATTATCGAGACCGAAAGCTCCTCTACATCTCCAAGACTTGCGAGCGGCTCAACGGCATTCCCGCCGAAGAGGTGCAGGCCAATCTTTCCCTCCTTTATGAGCTTGTCTTACCTCAATATCGGGATCGAATGCTGGCCAAGGAGGTTGAGGCCGTTCGCGAGCACAAGGCGTTCGATATGGAATTCGAGATGCGCCATGGGAGGACCGGGGAGGTTCGCTGGCATCGTCTGGTTGTAACGCCGCGCCAGCTGGCGAATGGCAGCTATGTGTGGGATGGTCTTCAGATCGACATCACCGATCACAAGCGTGCCGAAGAGCATCTGCGGCTTCTGGTCAACGAACTCAACCATCGCGTGAAGAACACGCTTGCGACCGTTCAATCCCTGGCGGCCCAAAGCTTCAGCCGGCTGGGCTCGCATGTTGACGATGATCTTCGAGCCGCCCGCAACGCCTTCGAGGCGCGCCTGTTCGCCCTTGCGCGCGGCCATGACGTTCTCACGCGGGAGAATTGGGAAGGCGCAAACCTCTCGGATGTTTTAGCCGAAGCATGCGCCGCCCACCGGGCCAATGCGACGGAGTGCATGCGCATTGCCATCGAAGGGCCCGATCTGCGCGTTTCGCCGCCGATGGCCCTCAGCCTGTCCATGACCCTGCATGAGCTTTTCACCAATGCCCACAAATACGGTGCCTTGAGCAATTCATCCGGACAGATCCGTATTTCCTGGTCAACTCCCACAGCTTCGTCCGGGCAGCGCCTGATCATGCGATGGGAGGAGCGCGGCGGACCTCCTGTAAAGCCCCCCGCCCGGAAGGGCTTCGGTTCGCGCCTGATTCAGGACGGGCTGGCCCGGGAGTTGAATGGTGTCGTGCACCTTCACTATGAGCCGACCGGCGTTGTCTGCACCATGGACGTGCCTCTTTCTTGAGCATTCTCAACGATCAATTCACAATCCGTCTAGACCATTGGTAGGTAGCACTACGAAACCTTCTTGCGATTTCCGCTCGATTCAGTGTCAATTGGGCGCAAGTGACGAAGTCACGGTCACGATCCAGGGAGGAGTTTAAACTCATGAAACGTCGTCAGTTTCTTCAGGCCGCTACGGTCGGTGCCGCCTCGACGGCGGTTGCCGCCCCCGCCATCGCTCAGTCGATGCCGGAGCTGAAGTGGCGCCTGCAATCCGGTTTCCCGAAGTCTCTCGACACGATCTACGGCGCAGCCGAAGTGATCGCGAAATACGTTTCGGAAGCAACCGACGGAAAGTTCCAGATCCAGCCCTTCGCGGCCGGTGAAATCGTCGGCACGCCCCAGGTGGCCGACGCCGTGGGCAATGGCACCATCGAAATGGGTCATACCTGCTCCTACTACTATTTCGGCAAGGATCCGACCTTCGCCATCGGCACGGCCCTGCCCTTCGGCTTCAACGCCCGGCAGCAGAATGCCTGGCTCTATCACGGCGGCGGCAACGACCTGCTGAACGAGTTCTACGCCAAGCACAACCTGTATGGCATGCCGGCCGGCAACACCGGCGTGCAGATGGGCGGCTGGTTCCGCAAGGAGATCAAGACCGTTCAGGACCTGCAGGGCCTGAAGATGCGCATCGCGGGGCTTGCCGGGCAGGTCATGTCGAAGCTCGGCGTCGTTCCGCAGCAGATCCCGGGCGGCGACATCTATCCGTCGCTCGAGCGCGGCACCATCGATGCGGCCGAGTGGGTCGGACCCTACGACGACGAGAAGCTCGGCTTCTCGAAGGTCGCCCCGTTCTACTACTACCCGGGCTTCTGGGAAGGCGGCCCCTCCATCCACCTCTTCATCAACAATGCAAAGTGGAAGGAATTGCCGAAGGCTTACCAGGCGATCCTGACCACGGCTGCGAGCTACGCCAACAACGACATGCTGGCGAAGTACGACGCCCGCAACCCGGCCGCCTTGCGCCGCCTGCTCGGTGCCGGCACGCAGCTTCGCCCCTACTCTCCGGAAATCCTGGAAGCTGCCTACAAGGCCGCCAACGAGGTCTACGATGAAGTTTCGGCCAAGAACGCCGACTTCAAGAAAATCTACGAGAGCGTCCGCGGCTTCCGCAATGAAGAGTACCTTTGGTTCCAAGTGGCCGAGTACGCTTACGACACCTTCATGATCCGCGCCCGCGCTCGCGGCTAGAGCATTTTTCGGTGAAGTGGATCCGGTTCACCGTCAAAAATGCGGCCCAGCAAAGAAGAGAGCTGATTCCACGTCAATGGAAACAGCTCTAAGCGGATCTTTCACCGATCTCGGAAAGGGCGGCCATTTGGTCGCCCTTTTTTATGGCTCCAGTGCTCCCCACATAGGGCCCTTCCCCGACCGCCTCCCCGATCATTCTTTCGACAGCAGCGGCCGGCTGTGCAGTGAAGGAATTACCGAGCATATGCGCTGGACATTAAGGATCAGCTTTCTCCTGTTTCTGGCCTGGGCGATCTTCATGGTCTCGCCCTTCGTGGCCCTCTATGACCTCAGCAAGGCGGTCGAGGCCAAGGACATTGACCGAATTACGGAGCGTGTGAACTTCCATGCCTTGCGAAACTCCCTCTCCCGCCAAATTCTTGGCGAGTACATGAAGGACCAAGATCTCGAAGGAGCTGAGCGAGATCTTGCGACCGAGGCGGGAGCCGCGATTCTCAATCCTGTCGTGGAGCAGCTCGTGACGCCCCAGGGCCTGATCGACTTGCTTGAGGACGGCTGGCCCGAGAAGGCCGTGGGAGGCATGGGCGGAACGGCCGTTCCCCTGCGCTCCGATATGGGCTCGCTCAAGCAGGCTTGGAGAACTTTCATTTTCTCGGAGGCACAGGGCTTTCGAAGCGTAACCATCCCCGTCCCGGTGGATGAGGCCAAGGAGAAGCAGTTCAAGATCACCATGCGCCTGAGGAGCACCACGTGGCGCCTGAGCGGGATCGAGCTGCCGGCACCCTTGCGTGAAGAACTGATCAAGCGGGCGGCCGTCGCCTCGCGGTAGGCTCTGATGGCACTCGCGGCACTAAAAAACCCGCCACCGAATGAGGCGGGTTTTTTAGTGCCTTGGCACAGAGAAGTGCTTCGTTCGTCCCTCTCACCTTCAAGAGGAGATTTTCGGCATTAATGAGAAATCATCCAGCCGACAGTTGCCAGAGGAAACACCGTGCCAAGCAAAAAGCAGATGATATTCGAGGTCATTACATGAACCCTCCTTCTGCCACATCAACTGTTTTTGCAATTTTACGTTCCTGAAAGCCAAAAGAACCGCGAGTTCAAAATAACAACGGCCAAGCATGAACAAATTCGGCCATCAGGATATGGGCTAAATCTTTCTCGGGAACCGAGCTTCGCCGTTTCGATTGTCCCGGTGACGTGGCAAGGGACTGATCAATGGATGCTGATGGCTATTCCTTTCGCAGGATCATGGGTGACGCCGAATTCGTTCGCAAAACCCTGATCGTCCTTGGGCTGGTTCTGCTGGCGCTCCTCCTCTGGAAACTTGCGGACGTTCTTCTCCTCGCCTTCGGCGCTATTCTGGTTGCCCTCATCCTGCACGCCTCCGCGGACTTGCTGGTCCGCTACATTCATGTGCCTGAACGCTGGGCCCTGTGGGTGGCGAGCATCATCATCTTCGGCATCGTCCTTGGTTTGATCGCTCTTTTCGGGACGCAGATGCGGGCGCAGTTCTCCAACGTGGTGGAGCGCCTTCCTTTCGTCGTTGACAATTTCAGCAAGAATCTCGGCTTCGGCGCCGTGTCCGACGACCTGTCCGAGATGATGAACAACATGCCTAGCGGCGGCCTCGCGACACGCATCGCCGGCATCGGCGGAGCGGTTCTCAGCGGGTTGGCGGATTTCCTTCTGGTAGTGATTGCCGGCATTTACATCGCGGCCTCACCGACACTCTACAAGCAGGGGTTCATCAAGCTCTTCCCCATCCGCCACCACGAGCGCGTCGAGAGCTCGCTCGATGCATCGGGCCAAGCCCTGAGGCTTTGGCTCATGTCGCAGCTGATCGCCATGGCCTGCGTCGCAGTCCTGTCATCGCTGGCCTTCTGGTTCATCGGGCTCCCCTCGCCCTATGCGCTAGGCATGATCGCGGGCCTGGCCGACTTCATCCCCTTCCTCGGCCCGATTCTCGGCGCGCTTCCGGCTGTTCTTTTTGCCTTCAGTATCAGTGGAGAGGCTGCTCTTTGGACGGTGCTCGCGGTGCTGGCGATCCAGCAGATCGAAGGCAATGTGATCTTCCCCCTCGTGGCGAGAAGCGTGGTCAGCATTCCTCCAGCGCTCGCCCTCTTTGCGATCCTGGTTGGAAGCATTCTCTTCGGCAGTTTGGGGTTGATCTTCGGCTTTCCGCTCGCTGTCGTAGCTTATGTGCTGGTCAAGAAACTCTACGTCCGTGAGACGCTCGGCGAGCAAACCACCGTTCCCGGAGAAGCCGAAGCCAAAGAAAAAGGCGGCGTTTAAGTTAGAGCCTCGGATGTGAAAAGTGGATCTGCACTTTTGGGATCGATCCGATGCTCATTCCTGAGAGGAGCGCATCGTTCGAGGCAGAAAACCGGGGCCACTTCTCGCTGACGCGGCCCTTCGGGTCACTGACGCGGACCTTCGGTTCCGCACGATGCGCTAGCCTCTACGTCTTCCATCGGCCAATCGGTGATGCGTTCCAAAAGCTCGGCGAGGCTGAACTCCTCCTCGGGACCGGCAACCCGATCGCGCACGGAAACCCCGGCGGCATGCACTGTCTCCGGATCGCCGGACACGAGCGGATGCCACCAGGGGAGATCCCGCCCTTCGGCCACGAGCCGATAGGCGCATGTATGCGGCAGCCAGGAAAGGCTGTGCACGGCCTCCGGCGTCAGGCGCACGCAGTCGGAGACCTTGGCCTGGCGGTTGGGGTAGTCCCGGCAACGGCAGGTTTCGTCATTGAGAAGGGTGCAGCCCACATCCGTGTAGAGAACCTCGGCCGTATCCTCGTCCTCGAGCTTCACCAGGCAGCAGCGCCCGCAGCCGTCGCACAGGCTCTCCCATTCGTCGAGGCTCAAAGCCTCGAGCGTTTTCAGGCGCCAGAAGGGCTGCTCCTCCGGCTTGGAGCGAATGGTGGGGGCTGTTTGGGACATGCGGGCTCTGTGAACTCTCTTTGCGGCGGTTTGAGGGAAGGTGCGACGCCACACATTTACAAACCTTTCTCCCGGACGGGGTAGACCTATTTGAACCGGGACAGCTGTTTGTGAGTTGTTGATAACACATGTCGCAGCGTGCAAGCGTTGCCGTTAGGGAAATCAACGATCATAAACAGGGCCTATCAGGCTTCCTGACCTGCTCCGAAGGACCACCGTGCGCCAGCATCCCTCCACTCCCCTCTCGACACGGATCAAGCGTGCCGCGCTCTGGCTGGACGCATGGCTCAACTCGTTCCTGTTTCAGAGCGGACGCGGGCTGGCTTCAGCGTACGAGTCCTATTCCGAGAAGATGAAATGCCTGCGGTTTCGGGGCCCATCAAGCGTCCTTCTCGACCTGACCAGCGAGGCCACGACCCTGGGCGCCGTTGGCGGCATCGTGATGCTCGCCCTGGCGCTTCCTGCCTTCCGCGAGACGGAGGACGACTGGCTGAAAACTCAGGACCTCGCAGTCACCTTCCTCGACCGCTACGGGCAGGAGGTTGGTCGCCGCGGTCTGCACCTCGACGATTCCTATAAGCTCGAGGATTTCCCGAATTATATGATCAAAGCCGCGCTGGCGACGGAAGACCGGCGCTTCTACGATCACTGGGGCATCGACCCCATCGGTACCTTCCGCGCTCTCGTGGTCAATGCCCAGGGTGGAGGCGTGGTGCAGGGCGGCTCCTCCATTACCCAGCAGCTGGCGAAAAACCTCTTCCTGACGAACGAGCGCTCGCTCGAGCGCAAGATCAAGGAGGCGTTCCTGGCGGTCTGGCTCGAATTCCACCTGACCAAGGACGAAATCCTCAAGCTCTATCTCGACCGCGCCTATATGGGCGGTGGCGCTCACGGCGTCGTGGCGGCTGCCGATTACTACTTCGGCAAACCTGCCAAAGACTTGACGCTGGCTGAAGCCGCCATGCTGGCAGGCCTCTTCAAGGCCCCGACGAAGTACGCCCCCCACGTGAACCTGCCGGCCGCCCGCGCCCGCGCCAACGAGGTGCTGCGCAACATGGTCGAGGCGGGCTTCCTGACCGAGGGCCAGATCCAGACCGCCCGCCGTAATCCGGCGACCCCGGTAAACCGCGAGCGCGAGACCACCCCCGATTTCTATCTCGATTGGGCCTTTGAGCAGGTTCAGGCGCTGGCTGCCGAGAAAAAGTTTGGCAGCGAGCGCGTTCTCACCATCAAGACACCCCTCGACACCGCTCTGCAGCGCCACGCGGAAGAGGTTCTGGAAAACGAGCTGCGCCAGAACGGCCGCCAGTACAAGGCAGGCCAGGGCGCGATCGTGGTCATGGACGTGGACGGGGCCGTGAGAGCCATCGTCGGCGGCCGCGATTATGGTCAGAGCCAGTTCAACCGCGCCACCAACGGCCTGCGCCAGCCAGGCTCCTCGTTCAAGCCCTTCGTCTATGCCGCCGCCCTCACCACCAACCCGAAGCTGAATCCCAATTCGAAGGTGGTGGACGCCCCGATCTGCCTCGGCAATTGGTGTCCGCAGAACTATGGCCGCTCCTTCTCCGGCGCGATGCCTCTGTCGTCGGCCTTGGCGCGTTCGATCAACTCCATCCCGGTGCGCATGTCCCTGGAGATCGGCAAGGGCAATGCGAAGGCCGGTCGCGCCATCATCATCGACACCGCCAAGCGCATGGGCCTCACCCATCCCCTGGCGAACGAGAGCCCGCTGCCCATTGGCGCCGCCGAGGTGACGGTGATCGACATGGCCTCGTCCTATGCGGTCTTCGCCAATGGCGGCAAGCGGGCCGCGCCTTATGCGGCTTGGGAAGTACGCAACTCGGCCGGCGAGGTGATCTATCGCCACGACCGCGATACGCCTCCCAAGCAGGTGCTTGAGCCGCGCGTTGTCACCGACATGAACTTCATGCTGAATAAGGTCGTCACGGAGGGCACCGGCAAGCGCGCGGCGCTCGAGGGCATTCCGGTTGCGGGCAAGACCGGCACCACCAACGGCTACAAGGACGCCTGGTTCGTAGGCTACACGGGCAATCTGGTCGCCGCCGTCTGGTACGGCAACGACGATTCCAAGCCCATGAACAACATGACGGGCGGCACCCTTCCCGCTCAGACTTGGCACGAGGTGATGAACTTCGCGCACCAGAACCTCGAGATCCGCCCGATCCCGGGGGTCGACTCGGCGGCCTTCGCACGGGTCGCAGCTTCGGGACGCCCGGCAGCAGACCAGGCGCAGGGACCCTCGCAGGCCTTCCTGGCGGGCACCCTCTCCCGGAAGTCCTATGAAGTACTGGGCAACATAGGCTCCCTGTTCCAGGCAGCGGAACGCACGGTAACTACCGTGAAGGAGAGCACCGCTCCGCGCGTGACCGGGTCTGTGGAAGCCTCCCGCCAAGTGGCCATGCCATAACAATGAATAGCCAGGCCATATTGACGAATGCCGATGGGGCCGCTTCGATGCGCACCCCGACGACCGTATCGAAGCCCGTGACCACCCGTATTGTCCCTACTGCTGTCCTGATTGTCTATGCGCTCCTCCTCGCGCTGGGGCTGGGATTGGGCGCGACCTACCTCATCCTCGACGGCGACCCTCCCTTCGGCAGACTGCGTATCGGTCCCTGGACAGCATGGCCCGCCCTCGGCTCGGCCGATGCCGACCCTTACATGCGCGCCATTCTCGCCCAGCGCGGCGCAGTGCCCCTAGCCATCGGCGAAGGCCTCGGCTTCACGGCCGTAACGGACAGCGAAGGTAGGCCGCTCGATTCCGCCTGCACCTACCGCATCGGCTCCGTCGCCCCAGCGGCACGTTTGTGGACGTTCTCCATCTACGACCAAAACGGCCAACTCCCGAAAACCGAACTGGGGCGCAGCAGCTTCACCTCGGCTGAGATTTTGCGCGACACGCAGGATCATTTCATCATTGCCCTCTCGCGAGGCCTGCAGGACGGCAACTGGCTACAACTCCCCGGCTCAGGCAATTTCAGCATCGTGCTCAGGCTCTACGATACTCCTGGGGCCGCAGGCACGGGTCTGACCGAAAGCGTTTTCCCCGCCATCGAGCGTGTGGAGTGCGGCGCATGAGAGGATTCGGCCGTTTTTTGATCACCACGCTCTGTGGCCTCGTGCTGGCCGTGGGCGTTCACATCGCTTCCATTCTCGCCACCCCGCATCTCGCCGAGCATGACGCCTTCGCGAAGATCGCGCCGACGCTCACAGCCGATAAAGCGCAGATCATCAGCGCGCCGGGCGGGGAGAGCACCTGGATGCCGTTGCCCGATCCGGCAATCGCTGTCGCCGCCTGCGCCTATGATCTGCGCGATGGACCCATGCGTGTCTCGACGAGAACGGGGTCGAACCTGCTGTCGTTTGCCTTTCACAAGAAATCCGGCGGTGTCTTCTTCGCCGTGACGGACCGCGCCGCCGTGCGCGGCGAACTTGAAATCGTCGCCATGACGGCGCGCCAGCTCGACGAGGCGCGCGCAGCGGAGGACGAGAACGAACCCTCCCGCGACGTGCGGATCGTTGCCCCCGAGCAGGAGGGCTTTGTCATCGTGCGAGTAGCCGCGCCCACCGCCAGTCAGCGCCTTCAGGCGGAAGAGGTCGCCAAGGCCGTCTCCTGCATCACCGAGCAGGAAGGTTAAGGTTTCAAGACCATGCCCTGGCGTCCCATGACTGCGCAGGATCTTGCGCAGGTGCAGATCCTGGCCGACACGATCCATGTCGATCACCCGGAGGATGCGGCGGTCTTTGCCGAGCGCCTGCGCCTTCATCCGCAAGGCTGCTTGGCGCTCGAAGAAGACGGACACCTGATCGGCTACGCCGTCACTCATCCTTGGCATTTCGGCAAGCCGCCCGCACTGAACTCGCTACTAGGCGAAATTCCGCACGACGCAACGACCTACTACGTGCACGATGTGGCGCTGCTGCCGGAGGCACGCGGCAATGGCTACGCCTCGCAGGTAGCCGAAAAGCTGGCTCGCCACGCAAAGGCAGCAGGCTTCAGCAATCTGTCACTGGTGGCCGTCAACAACTCTCAAAGTTTTTGGGAGCGGCTGGGTTTTCGTACGAGAAATGTTCCCGGTCTGGAAGAAAAACTCCTCTCATATGGACCGGATGCGATGGTGATGGTGCGCAAACTCGCACAGACACTCAGCTGACGCAAAAAGCGTCATGATTAAAAAATAAACTCGGAAAGATTTACGAGCGGCGACGGCCGGGGCGGCTATTGGCGTAAGGACGGGACGGACCAGGACTCGGCTCGGGCCGCTCATAGCGTACGCCCGTGAAGAGAAGGATCTCGCCTCTCGGCTCTCCGGCATCGATATGCGGACGTTGCGGCCGGTCCGCAGCATCAGGAAAAGCAATCACCACTCCGGGCGATCTCACCCACGCATCCTGCATTGCAGCCTCCTCTATGGCTCTAAAATCAACATTTGTAACTCGCTCACACAAAAAGCCTTATGGTTAACAGACCGTTTCCAGCACGCGGAGCCTGCTCGAAAATTGCGGGGCCTGACATGAAAACAACATTCCCGGCCGCGCTTCAGTTCCGGGGCGCTCACGGTCATGTGTGCTGTACCGCACAGTCGGAGGGCACAGCGGTCTTGCGGGTTAAAGATGCGCTAACACACCATCTTTAGGTTCGAGCCGGGCTGCGCTGGATAATGAGTTGAGTATGGCATCCTCTGCGAACCCAGGCCTCTGGTCTGATCTTTCCGACTTGAGCGGCGCGGACGCATGCGCGGCGCTGTTGAAGGTCAACGCGGACATGTTCGTGGCCGCTCCCGCGCGCGACCGTGAGAGCATCGAGACTTTCGAAGCCCTGGCGCTGGGTTTTCTGCCGAAAGCGGACCGCACAACCCTTCGCGAGATCGCACGCATTCTTGCCCCCTGCCCGGACACGCCGCCTTCCGTTCTCGATTACCTGCTCCAGCATGTCCCCGAGGCGCGCGGCGTCATTCTGCGCCACCAGTCACCGCCCGCGTCCTTGCCTGATGCAATGTATCTCGCAACACCAGCCGGCCGGGTGCATCTTGCCTCGCAGCCTCATCTCGACATCGCGACCATCGAGCGGATTCTCGTGCTTCGGGAAGAAACGAGTGAGGACATTCTTGCCACCAATCCAGCCTTCCCATCATCTGCAACGGCTTTCCACCAACTGGTGAGACGCGCCATCAAGCGCCCTGCCCTTGCGCGTATCCTGCTTCAACGCACCGATCTCACAGCGGCACACGAGGCGTGCCTCTATCTCGCAGCGGACGGCCAACGGCGCAGGCTCATCCGAGAGCGTGTCGCGCAGACCCTTGCCCCGGCGACCTCCCCGTCCTTCCGTCTGGCGGAGCACGATGTGGCAGCATTCCTTGGCGCCGCAAAGGATGGCGATATCGCACGCTTCGAGCGAATGCTGTCGGAAGCCTTCGGTTTTCCCGTCCCAGCGGAGTGGCGCATTCTGCAGATCGGACGGCATCTGCTTCTCGCGTTGGCTTTGAAAGCGCTCGGCTTTTCAGAAAAGGTAGCGACACGCATCTTCCTGACGCTTCATCCGGCCCTGTCCTATCCTCTTTCCACGATCCGAGACCTGGTGCGCGAGAAGCGGGAGACCTCCAGCGCAGTCGCACTGGCTCTCGTCGAGACGATCCTCGGCATGAGAGCGCTCCCAGGAGACAGCAGGAAGACTTAAGTGTCTGGTGCGAGATCGAGGAAGTGACGTCCCTCGCGGTCATCCACTTCCACCAGCCAGAGATCGGAGTCGAAGCGAAGCTCGCGCGCCATTCTCTCCTCCACATCGAGAGGCATGACTCCCTGCAAGATCGGCGCGAAGAGACGCTCGTCGCTGTCCTCGACGAAGAGCTGCGGCGCAGGCCCGTAGAGGCTCGCCGTGCCGTCGAGATGATCGACCTTGACGAAAACCGCTCCGGCCTCGGCAGCACCGCGCTTGCGCAACGCGGCGTCGACGCCTTCCACACCGCAGCGGCGTAAGTACGCGGAGACCCAGAAATCGGAGCGAAGGCGAGCCATTACTGGACGGCAATGCCCGACAGCGCGGAGAGTTCACGCACTGTGCGCGGGCTGAACGCGCCAGTTACCGGCAGGCGCCTGTCCTGCTCGAAGCGCTGAATCGCCTGACGCGTTCCAGGTCCCAGCTCGCCATCGACCTTCACGCCGTACCCTAGGCGCGCGAGTGCGCGCTGGCCGGAGAGCACGATGTCACCTCCGTCGGGCCGCCCCACATTGGCAGGCGGCGTCGGCACCGGACCGCCGAGGCGGATCATTTCCGCAATCGGATCGCGCACAGTAGATGCTCGCGCGGAAGCGGATGCGGAAGCAGGAGCCTGAACCGCGGCCTGCTGCGTGCGTGCGGGTTGCGGCTGAGGCGCGGCACTGGGTACGCCGTTGTTGCGGATCAGATCAGAGATGGCACTGCGCGGTGCCGCTCGGGGTGCAGCAGCTGCTGGCGCCGGAGCGGCTTCAATGGGGGCCGGATCCTGTATGGCAGGCTCCTCGTGCGCAGCCATGTCTTGCGTCTCCGAAGACTCAGCGCCCGGCCGCGCCGGAGGCAAGGGCTGTGCGGACGCAGGCAATGGCGCAGGAGCGACAGCAACCGCCGGATCACGATGGGTGAAAAGCGGCGCAGGATGCCGGACGTTCTGCAACAGCAGCGCGTTCCACGCGATCACGCCGGCACAGCCCGTGAGGAAAATGGCCGCCACCATGCGGCCGGGATGGTTCAGAGCCTGCGTGACCAGGCGCTCCCCTAAGCCGATCCTGCGCGGTGGCCGCTTCGCCGCACGCTTTTGCTGCGGACGCGGCGGAGCCTTCCGCCGCACGACAGCGGGCAGATCGAAATCGTCATCGGACTCGGCAGCGAAAGCGTCACGCACAAGCATCACCCTGTTATTGAAGGAGCAGCATGATGGTTGGGCGCATCCTCTCCGTGACAAGCCCCGAGCCGATGCCGGAGGTCACCGGCGAGAGCATCCAAAGCCGCTCCTCCCTCTTCTTGTCGAAAGCGTGGCAGAGGCGCCTTAAGCGAACACTAAAACCATGCCCTCTTGCCTTTCTAAACCATGGCGGCTGACGGGCAAATGAACGTGGCCGCAGCCTCAAGCGGAACACGCATCCTATCTTTTTCCTTGAAATTCAAAGACCTTAACAACCTCGTCGCTGGCCGCCGGGTCTTTAACGATTGATTCATCCTGTTCGCAGGTTGTCTGGCCTTCGCCTACGCGCCGCCGGTCCGGCACGTTATGATGCATCACCTTTCGACCTGTTCAGGCAACCAGCAGCCGCCATATGTTTTCGATCCTGCGTTTCGTCGTCATCGTCGGTGTTATTTTTTACTACTCGCCCGTTCGTCAGCGTGGCGAGGGACCCGATCCGCTGCAGGAGTTCTTCGCCCCGAAGAAGGTCGCGCAGGCGGCCCCAGCAACGACAGCCTCGCCTGCGGCCGAGGGAACGCCGGGCCATTTGGAAACCGTGTGGCAGGCCCTGCCCGATAGGGCCAAGCAAGCCGTGGTCGACAAGATCCTGACCACCTCTGGCCTCACGCCCGCCTCCCCGAAGCCCTCCGACACGCTGCAGCCGGAAGACCGTGCGGCCCGAGGACACAAACCCCGCGGCTGATTGTCAGCCGGCCCGTCGCCAAACGCTTCGGCAATGATTATATGAACGGCAGACAAAGCAGGGATGCCATGCTGCCGACCATTGACGAGATCGTCTCCAATTTCGAGCTGCTCGACGACTGGGAAGAGCGCTATCGCTATGTGATTGAGCTGGGGCGGATGATGGAGCCGCTGCCGGAGGAAGCCCATACCGAGGCGAACAAGGTGAAGGGCTGCGCGAGCCAGGTCTGGCTCGAGATGCGCCTCGACCAATCCGACGGCGAGCCTGTGCTCCACCTTCTGGGGGATAGCGACGCCCACATCGTCCGCGGCCTCGTGGCGCTCATGATCGCGCTCTACAACGGCAAGACGCCCGAGGAAGCCCTCTCCACCGATGCGCTTGGCCTTTTCAAGGAGCTTGGCCTTGCGGAACATCTGACGCCGCAACGGTCGAACGGCGTCAGATCCATGGTCGAGCGCATCCGCCGCGATGCGCAGATGGCCCAGGCTGCTCTCTAGAGCTTTTTTTGGTGAAGTGGCTCCGGCTCACCATCAAAGAATGCGGCCCGGCAAAGAAGAGAGCTGATTCCGTGCCAATGGAATCAGCTCTAGAGCATCGGACCCAAAAGTGGACTTACACTTTTGGGACCAATCCGATGCTCCCTTCTCTAGAGAGCGCATCGTTGAAGCGTAAAACCGGGTCCACTTTTCCGCACGAGGCGCTAGGCCTCGCTCTTTAGGCCCGCCCTCCCTCGATCACGACGGCCCGCCACGTCTTGATGCCGCGCGAACCCGCAGGTCCCCGTGCGGCGGCTTCGATGCCGTAATGCTCGGCGAGCCTTGCCAAGGCGAGGCGCACCACGATCTTGGCGGAGCGCTGTGGCCACCCCCGCTCGCGTTCGATCTGTTCCAGACCCTTCAGGAAGCCGCACAGATCCATGAGCAGATCGCTGAAGTCGGAACCGACTGCATCGAAGGCATGCCGGATGCGCTGGCGGGCGGCAATCATGCGATCGGTCGCCTCCGACGGTGAGGCAGGACCACCCCCGGTCGGCATCGCATCCCACCGCGCCGTCACGCCCGGCAAGAGGCCAGCCAGCATGATGTCCGTGCGCAGCCTCTCGCCGGCCTGATAAGCGGACTCGTCGATCATCGGCACCCCGTTGCGATCCTTGCGGCGGCGCAGCCAGTCGAGAGGACTCTCCTCCGCATCCATCCGCACCCGTTTCAAGCCGACCTCGGTCTGGATCGTGGCGGTGACGGTTTCCCGGTGCTGGTGCAGAAAGGCTGCTTCCGGCTCATCCACGGACGCGCGGCGCAGATAAGAGCGGCCCGCCTCGCTCAGAACCAGCGTCCTTTGTCCCGCTTCGCCACGCTGCCAGCAGGCAAGATCCTGCCGAACGAGCGTCTCCGCATCCGCGGCTCCAAAGCGCCCGGCACCGACCGATATGCCTGCGCGCTTCCTGTGGACGATGACGCTCCCCTCGTCGGTGGGATCGACCATGACGCGAGTTTCCGCAACGTCGAGCACAGCCAGAAGTCGTGCTGCCTCTCGCGGGAGGGATGTGGACCATGCCGCCATGGGAACAGGACCGCCCGCCCCTCTCATCTGATTGGCAAGCCTTTGCTTTTTAGTCTTCCGGCGCACGGTAATCCCTGCGGGGGCAATCGTTTGATGAACTCGCTCGTTCTCATTTTTGTTCATGTTTTGTTCCTAAAAATAAAGAAAGAAAGGACTCACCCCTCCACCTCTGATAGTGGGCGCTTATTCCTATCTGTCAATGAGATTCAAATCTGTTGATAAGAGTGAGGATAACTTAGGCACCACCCCTCTTGGGCCAACAAACGCCATGAAGGCGCGATCGCGTCGTGACCGAAAACAAAAGCCGCCCCCGGAGGGCGGCTTCAAAAGGCGCATGCCTTGCCCGGCTTAGCCGCGCGAGGAACGGCGCTTCCGGCGCTGCTGGCCGAGACCCATTTCCTTCGCGAGCTCGGAACGAGCCTTGGCGTAGTTCGGGGCAACCATCGGGTAATCCACCGGCAAAGCCCACTTCTCGCGATACTGCTCGGGGGTCATGTTGTACTGAGTGCGCAGATGGCGCTTCAGCGACTTGAACTTCTTACCGTCCTCGAGGCAGACGATGTAGTCGGGAGTGACGGACTTCTTCACGGGGATGGCAGGCTTCGGAGCCTCGGCCGGGGCTTCGACGGTGCCGCCACCAACACGCATGAGAGCCGAGTGGACATCGTTGATCAGCGCAGGCAGCTCGCCCGACGGAACAGAATTGTTGCTCACATAGGCCGAGACGATATCCGCAGCCAGCTCAATGTAGTTCGATGCAGCGATATTGTCGCTCATTTTGATTTTCTTCCTTTCCGGCCCATAAGAACAGCTCAAATGCCTTTCGGCCTTATTTTTGAGCAGTCATCGCGCAAGCAATGCTTGCTTCATTCTTGAACCGCACTGTACACGCACAGAAATCGTGCCTACTCGTTCAGGTATGGCAAATTCGCTCTGAAAACAAGATCATTAGAAGGAAAACTTTGGAAAACTTGGGGTCAACTTTCCGTTTGCAATAAACCCAGGTTTAACCAATGGGAAAAAGCGGAATCGGTCTTGAGCAACAGAATATTGAATTCGCGCCTGTTCAACCAGAAGAAGTAGCTAAAAAGACGCCTGGCGAATGGCGCACCCGAATGACCCAACGTAACTGGCGGCGGACCTCGCATGGGAAATTCGAGTTATGTATGCATAATCGATCCCGCCCTAGACCCGATCCGGATAGTTTCATGAAACGCGAGCGCCTTCCGTCCCGCCCCCTGCCCTCTGCGCCGGTTATCCCCGCAAAGCCTTCCAGCTTCGAGGTACATGGGGTCAGGATCCAGGACGATTACGCATGGCTGAAGGCCGAAAACTGGAAGGAGGTACTCAAGAACCCTGCCGCTCTCGATTCGTCCATCCGCCAATGCCTGGAGCAGGAGAATGCCTATACGGCCGCCGCCTTTGCCGGCACGGAGGATTTCCAGACCCGGCTCGTGGCCGAAATGCGCGCGCGCATCAAGGAGGACGATTCTTCCGTTCCCCAGCCTGACGGCCCCTTTGCTTACTTTACCCGCTACCGGGAGGGAGGCCAGCACCCCCTCGTCTGCCGCCAGCCTCGGGAAGGCGGCGATGAGACGATCATGCTCGATGGGGACAGGGAGGCCGAAGGCCACGCCTTCTTCGACCTGGGCGGCGCGGACCATTCCCCGAGCCATCGCCTCCTGGCCTGGGGCTCGGATGTGAAGGGCTCCGAATATTTCACGATTCGCATCCGGGATCTCGAAACCGGCAAGGACCTTTCCGACGAGGTGCCTCATACCTCAGGCGGAGTCGTGTGGCTCAACGACAGTTCCGGCTTCTATTATGTGGAGCTCGACGAGAATCACAGGCCCGTCAGGGTCAGGCGTCACCTGATCGGCACCGATCCGGCTCGGGATGAAGCGATCTACGAGGAGAAGGACCCCGGCTTCTTCGTGAAGCTCGGTGTGACCCAATCGGATGCTTTCGTGCTGATCGAGGCGAGCGACCACGAAACCTCGGAGGTCTGGCTCCTCGACCGGTCCGATGCCGCCGCCACGCCCCGCCTCGTCGAAGCCCGTACCCCACAGCTGCAATATGATGTGGAGCACCACGGGGACAGCCTGATCATCCTCACCAACGCGGACGGCGCAGAGGACTTCAAGATCGTGACCGCTCCGGTCGCAACGCCCGGGCGCGCCTCTTGGAAGGATCTTGTTCCCTACCGCCCGGGCATCATGATTCTCTCAGTCGTGGCGCTCGCCCGCTATCTCGTGCGCCTGGAGCGGGAGAATGCGAGCCCGCGGATCGTGCTGCGTGAGATCGCAACGGGACGGGAGGAGGCGATTGCCTTCGACGAGGAGGCCTATTCACTCGGTTTCACTCCCGGCTACGAGTTCGACACGGATGTGATCCGCTACCACTATTCATCGCTCACCACACCGAACGAGGTGACGGATTACCACTTGATTACGGGCGAGCGGACGCTCCGCAAGCGCCAGGAGGTCCCCAGCGGCCACAATCCGGCGGACTACGTCACGCGCCGTCTCTTCGCCACCTCCCCGGATGGGGAACAGGTGCCGATTTCGATCCTGCACCGACGTGAGATCGCGCTCGACGGATCGGCTCCCTGCCTGCTCTACGGGTATGGCTCCTACGGCATGTCCATGCCGGCGAGCTTCCGCACCAGCATCCTGTCTCTCGTCGACCGGGGCTTCGTCTACGCCATCGCCCATATCCGGGGCGGCACGGAAAAGGGATGGCGCTGGTATCTCGACGGCAAGCGCGAGAAGAAGCCTAACACCTTCAAGGACTTCATCGCCAGCGGCGAGGCGCTGGTCCAGGCAGGCTACACCGCGCGCGGGCGGATCGTGGCCCATGGCGGCAGCGCGGGCGGCATGCTGATGGGAGCGGTCGCCAATATGGCGCCGGACCTCTTCGCGGGCATCATCGCCGAAGTGCCTTTCGTCGACGTGCTCAACACCATGCTGGATGCGGAACTCCCCCTCACCCCGCCCGAATGGCCCGAGTGGGGGAACCCGGCCGCCGATGAAGCCGCTTTCCGCACCATCCTGTCTTATTCGCCCTATGACAATGTTAAATCCCAGATCTACCCGGCGATCCTGTCGCTCGCGGGCCTCACAGACCCGCGCGTGACCTATTGGGAACCGGCGAAATGGGTGGCCCGCCTCAGAGCTATGATGACGGGAGGTGGCCCGATCCTGCTCAAGCTCAACATGGATGCAGGCCATGGCGGGGCCTCCGGGCGCTTCGACCGCCTGGAAGAGGTTGCCCTTGCGTATGTTTTTGCAATCAAATGCATTGAGGGATTTCAGGCATGATATAACTCATCACCATGGTGAGGTGCAGTCCTGTCGAGAGTGAGCGTCCATGAGCAAGCGCGGTGGTTTACCGGCCCCTGATGAGGTCATTTCCCTCCAGAAGGACGACAAGCAGCGGATCGTGGAGCTTGAGCGCCAACTGCGCGAGACGGAGCTGGCCCTGCGCCTGACCAGCGGCAAACTGCGCATGGCTCTCGACGTTGGAAAGCTCGGATCATGGGAGCGCGATCTCGAGACGGGCGAGGTCACGGGCACAGCCGCCTTCAAAGCCTGTCTGGGCCTCAAGCCGGACGCAAAGCTCACGCATACCGAGCTTCAGGCCATGTTCCACCCGGCCGACCTCGAGCGCATCAATCAAGCCGTTTCCTATGCCCTTCGCACCAGGACGGATTTCAACATCGAGCACCGGGTCCTGAAGGCTGACGGAAACATCGGCCATGTCCACGTGCGTGGCGGTGCCATCTATGAAGGCGACAAGCCGATCCGGTTCATGGGTGTTATGCAGGACGTCAAGGAGCGGCAAAAGATCAGGGAGGAAATGGACCAGGTTCAGCGCCGCCAGGAGTTCCTCCTCAAGCTCAACGATCAGCTCGGCAATATCGACGACCAGTATAAGATGATGGAGATCGCTGCACGCAGGGTAAGCGAGTTCCTGAAGGTCGATACCGCGGGCTATGGCGAAGTCGATGAGGAACGCGGCGTTGTCGTCATCGAACGCGAGTGGTCGTGGGGGCTCATCAGCAACGAAGGCAGGGTTGAAAGGCTGGACCATTGCTCAGGGATTCTTGCGTCGTTGAGGCGCGGACAACCTGCCATCGTCAACGACATGGCAAGTGATCCCCGCATTGCCAATTCGGTTGCCCAGTCACTCCTCAGCAGGAACGTGCGTTCGGGTTTTGTCGTACCTCTTCACAAGGGTGGACGCTTCATCGCCGAATTCTACGTCCATTCATCGGTGCCTCGGGATTGGACGAGCGATGAGATCGCGCTTGTCGAAGATGTGGCGGAGCGCACTTGGCTTGCCATAGAGAAGGTCCGGGCGGAGGCGAATCTTCGCGAGACGGAAGCACGCTTCAAGCTCATCGCGGAATCCCTTCCCGCTCTGGTGTGGATTGTAAAGCCTAACCTGGAATTGACTTACACGAATGAACGGTGGGTGACCTATTCGGGTCTGTCTCCGGAAGAGGCCCTGGGGCATAGCTGGACGGCTGCCATTCACCCGGACGATTGGGTGAGAATGACCGAAGAGTTAAAGCCTGTCGTTGCCAATGAAACCCCTTATACCACCGAGGTCCGCTACCGCTCGGCGGAAGGGGAATATCGCTGGCATATCATTCGAGCGGCACCTGTGCACAGCGCGAGCGGCGAATTCAAAGGGTGGGTCGGCACCAGCGTCGACATCCATGATTTGAAAATGACGGAAGCGGCATTGCGTATCAGCGAGGAGCGCCTGTCGCTGGCACAGCGCGCCGCGCGGATCGGTGTTTTCGACTGGGACGTGTCTTCTAATTCCATTACTTGGACGTCTGAGCAGGAGGCTCTGTTCGGTCTTGGGCCCAATACCTTCGAAGGCAACTATCAAGGCTGGGCCTCGCGTGCTCACCCGGATGACGTCGCCCTCTTCGAAAGGACTTTCAGCGAGGCCACCGCTCGCCACGACCGCGAGCTGTCGTTCACCTATCGAATTCCGCTGGCGGACGGAACTTACCGCAACATAGAAGGCACCATGGTAATCTTCTATGCCCCGGATGGCAGCCCCTCGCGTATTGTCGGGGTCAACATCGATGTGACCAAACACAAGCAGGCGGAGGAGCGCCAGCAGCTGCTGATCCGCGAACTCCACCATCGCGTGAAGAACACCTTGGCGACCGTGCAAGCCATCGTGGGCTCGACTGCGCGCACCGCATCCAGCATCGACGAGTTCTATCAAGGATTCGTAGGTCGCATCGTATCGCTTGCACGCACCCACAACCTGCTCACCGAAGACCTGTGGCAGAAAGCCGATTTACAGGAGCTGGTGGAGACAGAGCTCGGCCCCTACGAAGATGAGGCCCGCAATCGCATCTTCATCGATGGCCCGCATGTCGAGCTACCCTCGGAAGCGGCGGTGCCTATTGGTATGGCGATCCACGAGCTCACGACCAACGCTGCCAAGCATGGCGCTTTATCTACCTTTGGCGGGCAGGTTGAGGTCCGTTGGCACATCGAGCACAGCGAGGAGCGTCCGATGTTGCAGTTCACCTGGACGGAGAATGGCGGACCACGTGTCACAAATCCAGCTCGCCAAGGCTTCGGCTCCCGCCTGCTGCAGCGGGTCCTGTCCGCGCAACTGCAAGCTAAGGTCAACATGGACTTCCGGGAAGAAGGGCTCCGCTTCACGATGAGCATGCCCATTCCGGTCGATCCGCCCCTTTTCGACCCCGATAAGTAGCACCGCACATCCCCATCGCGGACGACGAGCGCCCCCTTCACCGTTGGCATTGGGTTCAGGCTGTTTCAAATGGCGGGAGAGCACACATTTAAAGCTTGCACGGCATCGGCATTCACACGTCCAGCCTGGTGTAAAAGACCAGAAGGAATCCGCCTATCCATCCGGCGGAGTGAGGAGACATCATGTTGTTGAGCGCAAAACGATCGCATCTTCTCGTAGTGGATGTGCAATCCAGGCTCATGCCGGCCATTCACGAGGGCGGCTCCACGCTCAGGAACATCGGCGTGCTGCTGCAGGCGGCCTTCCGGCTTGGCGTTCCCGTAACGGTGACCGAGCAGTACCCGAAGGGGCTTGGCCCGACGGTCGCCCCCGTGGCGGACAATCTTCCGGCTGCTACGCCCGTGCTTCCGAAGACGAGCTTCTCCGCGGCTGGAGACCCGGCAACGGCGGAGCGCGTCGCCGGGCTTCGCGGCGAGGGGCGCGATCAAATCGTGATCTGTGGGGTTGAGGCGCATATCTGCGTGCTGCAGAGCGCGCTCGGACTCAAGAGTATGGGGCTCGCCGCCTTCGTCGTTGCCGATGCGGTCTCGAGCCGCTCACCTGACAGCGTCAATGCCGCTTGTGCCCGCCTGCTTCATGCGGGCTGCCATTGGGTGACCACGGAAATGGTCGCGTTCGAGTGGATGGAGAGGGCCGCGACGGACGACTTCCGAGCCCTCTCTCCCCTGTTCAAGTAGCGGCAGTTCCACCCTCGCCGCCCGAGGCGATGAAGGCCTTCAACTCGTCGAGGGAGTGGAAGCGGAACACTCCGCTCGGGGTCTGCGCCTCAATGGAGCCATCGGAGAACATCACGTAGGTGTTGTTGCCGGAATTGTAGGTACCGACGACCGTAGTGCCGGAGCGCGTCTCCTTGACAGCCTCCTCCTCGCGCGCCGATTCTTCTGAAGCGGCACTCTCCTCTTCGGCGAGGACAGGCTCTGGCTCCCGCTCGGTCTCTGGCTCTCGAGCAGAGACAGGCTCGGGCAGCGGCTCGAGAATATCATCGCGATCAAGGGCGTTCTGCCGCTCCTCTGGCTCCTCCAACTTGGGCTCGCCGGCAAAGAGCGACGTGTCCGCCTCTGTGACACGTGGTTCGATGTAAGTTTCGTTAGGCCGCTCGGCCAAGAGGAAATCCGGAACCTTTATTTCAGGCTCCTCATCGGCGCGGCGTTCGGCGCCTTTGCTTTCCCTGGGGGGGAAGAGTGGGAAAGGCTCGCCTTTGGGGATCTCATTCTCATCGGGACTCTCACGAGCCTCGGCGACCGACTCCAGCTTGTCGCTGTCGGCGAAAAGAGGCAGGTCCGCTTGGCCTTCGTCCCGATCCTTGTTCTCGCCACGGTCGAGCAGCTTGCCGCCCAGCAGGCCGCCCGTAAGGGCAGCCATGGATACACCTGTCGAGGACGATGGCGCCTCTTCCTGCATCTTTTCGTTGAAACCAGTCTCTAAGCGGGCAAGTTCAGCCTGAATCTGGGTGAGTCTGGACACAGCAGCTGTGATGCCGAGGAGCAACGCACCGCAGGCCGCGCTGAAGCTGCCTGCAATCACCATCACCCAGCCACGTTCTATCAGGACGATGTCCCATCCGAAGAAAGCAGCCACTAATCCACCCAAGATCATCGCAAAAGCGAGGGCCAGAAGAGCGATGATCATGCCGTCTCCATCATACGCAAACCAAGGTTTTCAAGGGCATAGCTATGCCTCTATAGGCCAAAGGCAACCTATTGGAAAGATTGACCAGAAAAAAGTCCGGCTGCCGACCGTTGCTCTTGAGCCTGGGGAGCTTTAACTAACGCACACAGGTCGCTCAATCCAAAGGAGACGCCGATGTCGTTCACTCTGCCTGAACTGCCCTACGCCTATGATGCCCTGCAGCCCTACATGTCGCGGGAAACTCTGGAGTTTCACCATGACAAGCACCATGCTGCTTACGTCAACACCGGCAACAACCTGCTGAAAGGCACGGAATTCGAAGGCAAGAGCGTCGAGGAAGTCGTGAAGGGCTCCTACGGCAAGAACCAAGCCCTCTTCAACAATGCCGGCCAGCACTACAACCACATCCACTTCTGGATGTGGATGAAGCCCAATGGCGGCGGCGCGCTTCCCGGCAAGCTCGAGAAGAAGATCGTCGAGGATCTCGGCTCGGTCGACAAGATGAAGGAAGACTTCATCCAGGCCGGCGTCAGCCAGTTCGGCTCCGGCTGGGCCTGGCTTGCCGTGAAGGACGGTAAGATCACGATCATGAAGACCCCCAACGGCGAGAACCCGCTGGTCCACGGCGCTCAGCCGATCCTCGGCTGCGACGTGTGGGAGCATTCCTATTACATCGACTACCGCAACCGCCGTCCCGACTACATCAAGGCCTTCCTCGACAACCTGGTGAACTGGGAGCACGTCGAGGAGATGTTCGAATCCGCGACGAAGTAAGCGGACATCCCGTTGTGTCAGGCGGGCCTCTTCGGAGGCCCGTTTTGTTTTGGCCCTATCCGGTTCCGCTCGCCCGCCAGAACTCCGCGTTGGGAATGCATCCCTCCGCATCGGCGCTGAACTCGGGTCTGATGCGGTTGAGGAAATACATGTCGATCGCGCCGATATGTTTGACGCTCACCGAACCTCGCGCCTCGGCCTCGAACAGGCGTGAGACATGATGGAACGTGCTGGCCGAGATGTTGATGCGCCCCGGCTCGCACGCTTCCTCGAGTCGCTGCGCAACGTTCACCGCATTTCCCCAGATGTCATAGGTAAAGCGGCGGTGCCCGACGATGCCCGCAATCGCCGGGCCTGAGTTGATCCCGATACGCAATTCCCAGGACGCAAGACGCAGCTTCTCTCGCTGCCGGTTGGCGCTCCGGATATAGGTCTGCATCTGCAAGGCTGCGAGGCAGGCATCGATGGGATGGGTGCGGTTGGGCATCGGCAATCCGCCGGCGCAGAGATAGGCATCACCGATGGTCTTGATCGTCTCCAGCCGGTTGTCTGCCGCGATCTCATCGAAGCGTCCGAAATTCTGATCGAGTTGATTGAGGAGGCGCGCCGGATCAAGGGTTTCGGTGAGCAGCGTGAACTTCTTGAAATCCGCAAAGAGGATCGTGGTGGCCTCGTGAAAGCGTGGCTCGACCTTTCCGTATTGCTGCAACTCATCGGCCACCGGCTCCGGCAGGATATTACGCAGAAGCCGGTCCGATTGATCTCTCGCCTCCTCCGCTGAGGCTTTTGCCTGAGCGAGTTCATTCAACAGAGCATTGCGCTCCAATAGCTGACGCCGCAGTTCCAGGAGAGCCATAGCCTGCTGCGCCAAGCGACGCACGGCCTCGCGCTGAGAGGGCCGCAGCTCACGAGGCTCAAAGCCGACGACGCACAAAGTGCCGAGAGCATACCCCTCCCGATTGATCAGCGGCATACCACAGTAGAAGCGCAGGTGCGGCTCCTGTGTGACGACAGGTAGATCCTTGTAGCGCTCATGGACCGTTAGGTCGGGAACATAGATAAGATCGTTGGAGCAGATCGTGTGGCTGCAGACGGTGATCTCGCGTGGGCATTCGGTGAAGTCGGCAGGCAATCCATATTTCGACTTCATCCACTGCCGGTGCTCGTCCACGAGGCTGATCAGGGCGACAGGACAGCCACAGATCTCGGCTGCCAGCTCTGTGACCGCATCGAAGGCGAATTCAGGTGGGGTATCAAGCACCTGATAGAGGGCAAGCGCCGCCAGCCGCTCAGCTTCGTTGACGGAGGTTGCCTCCTGCATCGGTCAGCTCCCTAGGCCCCCTCAGCCCCTCGATAAGCCTGCGCTGTCACGCCCTTCTACTATACGCGATTTTCATTGGATTTCAGGAAAATTCAGGCTGCTTTCCGCTCAGGCGAGGTCGGGAGCGAGCTTCAGCCCCCGCTCCTGCAGCAGGGTGCCGAAGGCATCGGACCTGAGATAGTCAAGCTCTGCGACACGGCTTTCGACAGCCGGGTCGAGGCTTCGCAGTTCGTCATCCACGTAGCCCGGATGGCACATGACAAGCGGCATGGACCCCAGATGCGAGAAAGCCGTCTCGAAAATGCGGCTGGCCGGCACCGAGAGATCGAAGGGCGCGAAGCCCGAAAAACCCTGGTTCGTGGAAAAGCCTGCAGTCCGCGCCTCCTGGGCAAAGCCTCGCGCAAAGCCTTTGACGATGAGAGCCTTCCCTCGCCCGATGGGGCGGCGCAGGATCGAGGCCATTCCATCATCCGGATCGCGCAGCCAGATGCGGCCGGCATAGCCGCGCTCCTTCAGCACCTCGAGCAGAGGCTCTCTCACCCCAGGCAGCACATGCACGTGCTGATGCCCGTCGACGAAAGATGGGGGCTCCCCATGGGCCTCCTCGAAGGCATTAAGCTGGCGCACGATTTCCCCGGCGATCTCGGCCCGATCGAACTGCCCCTTGAAGGCCCTGGCCAGTATGTCCTTGAGCGCTGGGAACCGCCCCGTGGGAGCCAGGTGCGGCATCTCCCCCAAAGGCGAGCCAGTCGTCAGGTTAAGATGCAAGCCAACCGCGATTCGCTCCTTCAAGGGTTTCAGGTCAGGCGCAGCCCGCCGCCAGCCGGACATATTGGTCATGGCGCCCGTAGCCGAGAGACGGCCCATTTTCGCCAGTTCCGCGATACCCCGGCTCACGCCATCGCTGAGGCCATAATCGTCGGCGCAAAGAATGACGCTGCGAAAGAATGGCATGGATATCCCTGAACTCGGCTTTGCCGCACCCTAAGCATGATCCGGAACCAGCGGTCCGCGCCAGCGAAAAGTGGGAACCGGTTATCCGGTGAGATCATGCGGCAATAAGAGGCCGGTCCAACACGCCACATTCTAACGTCAAACTGTACATAGGCACTTGAGCAAAGCCGCAAACTCGGCTCTTGATGCGGCCAAACATGAAGGGTTTACAGCCGTGGCGTCGCCAAAGCTCAGCGTCATCATCCCCGTGCATAACGAGAGCGCCAATATCCGGCCTCTCTGCGAACGCCTGTTTCCGGTGCTGAACCGGATCGGCCTTGCCTGGGAGGTGGTATTCGTCGACGACGGCAGCCGGGACGATACCCTCGAGGTTATCCGCTCCATGAGCGAGACAGAACCTCGGATCGGGGCTGTCTCCTTCAGCCGGAACTTCGGCAAGGAGATCGCCATCGCGGCCGGCCTCGACCACGCCCGAGGCGATGCGGTGGTGATCATGGATGCAGACCTGCAGCACCCGCCGGAGATGATCGAAGCCTTCGTCGAGCGCTGGCAGCAAGGTTACGACATGGTCTACGGCCAGCGTACCGACCGCTCCGACGAGACGCGGGTCAAGCGCGGCTTCGCGCATCTGTTCTACCGCCTCTTCTCGCGCTTTGGTGAGATCAGCCTGCCTGAGGGTGCAGGCGATTTCAGGCTCATCGACCGCAAAGGCGTCGATGTGCTGCGCACCCTGGGCGAGAAAGCGCGCTTCTCGAAAGGGCTTTATGCCTGGATCGGATTCAGGGGTGCTGGCGTTCCCTTCGTGGTGGAGGAGCGCCGCTTCGGAACGTCGAAGTGGAGTTTCAGAAAGCTCTTCCGCTTCGCCTTCGACGGCATCGCAGCCTTCTCCACGGTGCCGCTGAGGATCTGGACCTATCTCGGCTTCCTGATCTCGTTCCTGTCGATCGCCACCGCCGCTTTCTTCCTCGTCAGAACGCTTCTCTTCGGCACCGACCTTCCCGGCTTCCCGAGCCTGATCGTGTCGATCATGTTCTTCTCCGGCATTCAGCTGATGTCGCTCGGCATCATCGGCGAATATGTGGGCCGCATCTTCGCGGAGGTGAAGCGCCGTCCGCTCTATGTGGTGGCTGAGCGGATCGGCGCGACGGCGGAAATCTCGAACAGCCTCGTTCCCGACAATTACCTGCTGCGTCAGGCCTGACCGATGTTCAAGAAGCTCCTCTCCGTCGGCGGCTGGACGCTTGTCTCTCGCATGACCGGCTTCATCCGTGACGTGGTGATCGCGGCCGTGATGGGTGTCGGGCCCGTGGCGGACGCATTCTTCGTGGCCTTCCGCATCCCCAATCATTTCCGCGCCATTTTCGGTGAAGGAGCGTTCAACAACGCCTTTCTCCCCACCTACGCGCAGGTCCTCGAAACAGACGGCAAGGCACGCGCCACGTCGTTCGCCAGCCGCATCACGACCCTGATGCTGATCGTGCAGATCGCGCTGCTGGTCGTGGCGTTCTTCGCCATGCCCATCGTCGTGTCGCTTCTGGCTCCGGGCTTCTCGGACGATCCCGCAAAGTTCGACCTCGCCGTCACTCTGACGCGGATCACCTTTCCCTATCTGCTGCTGATCACCATCGTCACCATCTATTCCGGCATCCTGAACGCCCATGACCGGTTCGCGGCAGCCGCCGCCGCGCCAGTCCTCCTCAATGTCTCGATGATCGTGGCGCTGGCAGCGGTATTTCTGTTTCCGAATGCAGGATATGCAGCGGCCTGGGGCGTGACCGCCGCAGGCATTTTCGAATTGCTGCTGGTCTGGACATCGGCGCGTCGAATCGACGTTTCTCCCGGCCTGGAAAAGCCGCGCATCGACATCGCGATGATGCGCTTCTTCAAGGCCCTCGGCCCTGCCGTGATCGGCTCCGCCGGCGTGCAGCTCGCAATCTTTGCCGACACCATCATCGCGTCGTTCCTGCCCACAGGCGCAGTCTCGTCGCTCTACTACGCCGACCGTCTCTATCAGCTTCCCCTCGGCGTGATCGGCATTGCTGCCGGCACCGTGCTGCTGCCCGAAATGAGCCGCCGCATCGCGGCTGGTGACGAAGCAGGCGCCTATGCCGCGCAGAACCGCACCGTGGGCCTCACGCTGGCTCTGGCCGCCCCATTCCTCGTCGCCTTCCTGGTGATGCCGGACCTCATCATGTCCGCCCTCTTCCAGCGCGGCGCCTTCGATGCCGAGGCCGCACAGCGGGCGGGCGCCGTTCTGGCAGCCTATGGCCTCGGTCTTCCTGCCGCCGTGCTGATCCGCTCCGCCGTGTCCAGCTTCTATGCCCGCTCTGACACGACGACGCCGCTGATCGCCTCGCTCACGGCGGTGGCCGTGAACGTCCTCGTGAAGATCCTGCTGATGGACGCTTACGGCGTGGTGGGGCTTGCCCTTGGCACAGCCATCGGCGTGTGGACCAATCTCATCCTGCTCTTCATGCTCGCCTACCGACGCGGATGGACGGCGCCGAACCGCTCGTTGGCTAAGACCTTCCTGGCCATCGCAGCGGCAAGCGTTCTCCTCGCCGCTTTCGCCTGGTTTGCACCCGCTCCTCTGGATCGCTGGACCGCCCTCCTCCCCCTGTGGCGAAACGAAACGCTGCTGGGTGCGCTTGGGCTCATCGGCGCGCTCATTTACGGCGGCATCCTGCTCGCCGGAATGAAAGTCATGGGCGTGAGGCTCGCGCGCCGCTGAAGCACAAGGTGAACAACTCCCGCTTCGCGGCGATGCCGCGCAGCCGATGGTGACCAAGAGGCTCGACAGGAACCGGACTGACCGATGCCACGCTCTCCGACATGATGACGGAGCACCCGAGCGACTGGCAGAGAGCCTCCATGCGGCTCGCCTCGTTGACGGCGGGCCCGATCACGGTGAAATCGAGCCGGCCCGCAGCGCCGATATTGCCGTAGAAGACGTCTCCACAATGGAGGGCGATGTCGAGATCGAGCGAGGTCTCGCGGTCGCGAAGGCGATTGACGGCGGCATTCCGCTCCAGGGCCGACTGTGCCGCACGGATGGCAGAAGCGCAGGCTTCCTCCCGCGTGCGCTCTGCGGTGATGGGAAAAGCGGCAAGGACGCCGTCACCCATGAATTTGAGCACCTCGCCACCCTGCTCCGTCACGGGTTCCACCATCGCCTCGAGATGCTGGTCGAGCCGGGCGATCAGGTCCATTCCGGCCATGTCGGCGAGGGCCGTGAAACCGCGCAGATCGGCAAAGAGCAAGGCTGCCGTGAGTGTCGTTCCAGAGCCGCGCCGGATTTCGCCGCTGAGCACCCGGCGCCCGGCTGAGAGGCCGACATAGGTATCGAGCATATCAACTGCCAGATTGAGCAGGGTGATGCGATAAGCCGCCAGTCCCAACAGGGGCAGGACCGCGTCGATGCGGGCGACTTCATCCGGCAGGAACCCGCCCATGCGATCACTGGAGAACGAGACTGCAATGCCCCGAAGGTCGGGAGCCGTCGCGTTCTCGAAGCTGATCAGGCGCGCAAGGTAATCCGTGCCCCCGCCGCGCCTGACATCATCGAAAACCGCGAATGGCTGTGCCTCGGAATCGTCGAGCCGCCAATGCTGCTCCTTCAATCCGGTCCGCAGCATGTACCCGAAAGGGCTGACTTCGAACGCACCATCATTGCGCTCATGCGACACGCCTTCGACCAGGATGCCGGACATGCGGGTCCAGACATGATTGTAGACGCGAAAGGTCGGGTTGACGGTCGGCAGGGCCATGTAAGCCCTGAGCAAGGGAATGCCCTCTCCGGCCAGCCGTTCGGCAAAGCCCGACAAAAGCGCGCCGACGGTGGAGCCCTTGAAGCCCTGTTCGATGATCCAGCTTTCGAGATTCGACATGTGTGCAGCTTAGCATCCCTTGCGAAATGCCCCCTGCTGATGTGATGAATTCAGCGGCTAAAGCATCGGACCCAAAAGTGGAATCCACTTTTGGGTCCGATGCTCCCTTCATAGAGCAGAGCATCGTTTGGCGCGGAAAAACCGGGTCCACTTTTCCGCATGATGCTCTAGCGTGACGGGTCCTGCCCCCGGTGCCCGCAATCTCCGTCAGCAGCTTGCGCCTCGCGGCCAATGCAAAGGGTTGGGTCTCATCCGCAATTTCCACGAACGATCCAGGCCCACCAATCACGTTCTGTGCGTAGTAGTCCTCGAGCGGCATGCCGCCGGGGCCACCGGGGCGTCCGCTGCCGGGGCGGCGGATCGCAAGCGCGTTGATGGTGAACCCTTTTGCGAGTGCGTCGGCCCGCGCGCTCTCAATCGAGCGTCCACCCATGTTCGGCCCGTCACCTGACACGTCGATCACTTTCCGCGTTCCTTCATGAGCGTTCTGCTCCACGAGGCGCACGGAAAAATCGATGGCGTTGGAGATGGAATTGTAACCGGTGGCACCACGCGGTGCGCTCATGAGCTTGTCGGCGAAGATCCTCGCGCTCGGTTCATCCCGGATCACATGCCAGTCGACGATCAGCACCTGCGAGCTCGGCCCGCCCCATTCCATATAAGCCACGGCAATGGCGCCGGCAGGCCCGTCCTTGATGCCGGCCAGCACCTCGGAACTCGTGAGCGCATCGGCCCAGCCCTTCCGCTGCAGGCGCAGCTCGTCATCATCGATCGAGCCGGAGCCATCCGCGGCGAAGACGAGTTCGAGATCAACGGGCTCGGCAGATACCGGTGCTGTCAGAAGGCCAAGGACAAAGAGGCTGTTCAGGATCAGGCGCATCGGAGGCTCCAGAAGAGGGCACGATGCTGGAGCCATTTAGGGCGCAAGCCAATCAGAACCGACCTAAGGCCTTCACAACTCCGTCATGGCCGCACTTGGTTTACGGCCATCCACGTCTTGAGACCGCCGCGCTACAAAGGCGTGGATGGCCGGGACAAGCCCGGGCATGACGGTGGAATATGTCAATCAAGCCGCCTTGCTGACGGGCTGGGAATGAGCGTAGGCCCAGTAGAGCTCACGGGCGCGGCGATAGAACGGGCTAGGCTGGAGATCGCGGTTGTCGATGCGCAGCACCGGCATCACCTTGGAATAATTGCCGGAGATGAAGATCTCGTCCGCCGCGGCGAAATCCTCGTAGCGCAGCGTGTCCTCGACCACGGTCACGCCGTCGGCGCGCAGGAGCTGGATCACACGCTGGCGGGTGATGCCATTGAGGAAGGTGCCGTTCGGATATGGCGTATAGACCACGCCGTCCTTCGCCATGAACACGTTGGACGTGCCGGTCTCGGCCACGTTGCCCAAAGCGTCGCAGACGAGCGCGTTGTCGAAGCCCTTTTCTTTCGCCTCGCGGATGACGCGGGCATTGTTGGGATAGAGGGCACCCGCCTTCGAGTCGGTGGGCATGGATTCCAGCGTCGGGCGTCGGAAGCTCGACTTCATCACCGAAAGCCCGCCCGGGACCGGCATGGGCGCCTCGAAGAGCGACAGGCAAAACTGAGTCGATTCCGGATCGGGCGCGATGGTGGCCAAGCCCTCGGCCTCGCCCCAGTACATGGGCTTCACATAGAGCGCCGTGCCGGGAGCGAACTTCTTCACGCCCTCGCGCACCAGATCGACGATGACCTTCGGGTCCATGGTGGGCTTGAGACCAATGGTGGTGGCCGAGCGGTTCACGCGGGTGCAATGCAGGTCCATGTCGGGCATGACGCCCTCGAACACGCGCGCGCCGTCGAACACGGACGAACCAAGCCAAGAGACATGGGAGCGCGGCCCGATGAGAGGCGGATTGCCCTCATGCCAGGCGCCGTTGAACCAGTTCCAGGTCTGCGAATACCAAGCCACTGTCTCGATCCTTTGGGTCAGAATACCTGCCCTATCGAATCCCTTTGGGTAGCATACGTCAATCACCTGGCGAGCTTTGGGGAGATAAAGTCTTGTGATGGAATGCATGAAAGAGGATGATTATTCCCTTAAGTTGGCCCTTCCCTCGTTCCAGGACCGCAAGCATGTCGCCGCTTTCCATCATTCCAGCGGGTACGAATGCCATCGTGTTCGATGCCTATGGTACATTGTTCGATGTCCACTCGGCGGTCGCCCGCCATGCGGCGCAGGTCGGTGATGAGGCCACACGGCTGTCGGAAATCTGGCGCGCCAAGCAGCTCGAATATTCCTGGGTGCTGTCACTCTCCGAAAGGTACGTGCCTTTCTGGTCCCTCACGCAGCAAGCGCTCGACTACGCCTTCGCCCGTTGTCCAACAGTGGATCTCTCCCTACGTCCCCTGCTGCTCGATGCCTATCGCAGCCTCGACGCCTATCCGGAAGTGAAGACAACCCTCAGCGCCCTGCGCGCGCGGGGCCTGCGCACGGGCATTCTCTCGAACGGCGACCCCATGATGCTGAGCACTGCCGTCGCTTCAGCCGGCCTCTCGGGTGAGCTCGACGCGGTTTTATCCGTCGAAGCAGTGAAAGTCTTCAAGACGAGCCCTGATGCCTATCATGTCGCGCTCGAAGCCTTATCCCTCAACGCAGACGAAATCGTCTTCGTCTCGTCCAATCGCTGGGACATCGCGGGAGCCTCCGCTTTCGGCCTTATTCCCATTTGGGTGAACCGGCTCAATATGCCGGACGAATATCCGGAATTCCCTCCCCTCGTGATCATCGACTCGCTTGAAGGGCTGTTGTGATGCCCGTCATGGCCGTCCCCGGACACGATCCGGGGATGACGCAAGTAATATGTTGATGAAGAGACTTACTTCGCAAGCGCCGCGAGGATGCGCGCCCAGGAACGCGTGCCTTTGTGGAAGCTCTTGAGATCGTACTTCTCGTTCGGCGAATGGATGCGGTCGTCGTCGAGACCGAAGCCGACGAAGAGCGTGTCGAGGCCGAGCGTGCGCTTGAAGTCGCCGCCGACCGGGATCGAGCCGCCCATGCCGATGACGATGGGCTCCTTCTTCCACTCGTCGTGCAGTGCGGCCTTCGCGACGGTGAGCGCCGGGAAGTCGTGCGGCAATGCGAGCGCGCGCGAGCCCTTGTGCTTGATGAATTCCACCGAGCAATCGGCAGGAATGCGCGCGCGCACGAAGGCCTGGAAGTTGTCGGAGATCTTCGCGGGATCCTGATCGCCCACGAGGCGGAAGGAGATCTTGGCACGCGCTTCCGCTGCAATCACGGTCTTCGTGCCCTCGCCCGTATAGCCGCCGATGATGCCGTTCACGTCGCAGGTGGGGCGCGACTGAATCTGCTCGATGAGCATGCGATCTTTCTCGCCCGCGGAATGCTTCAGGCCAACCTGACCGAGGAAATCCTGCTCCGTGAGATTCAGGCCCTTCCACTGCTCCAGGATCTGTGTGGGAGTTTCAGGAACGCCTTCGTAGAAGCCTGGAATCGTGATGCGGCCGTTCTCGTCGTGAATGTCGGCGATGATCTTGGCGAGCACATGGATCGGGTTGCGCGCGGCGCCACCGAACATGCCCGAGTGCAGGTCGCGATCCGCGCAGCGCACGATCACTTCCTCATAGACCATGCCGCGCAGCGACGAGGTGATAGCAGGCGTATTCTGGTCCCACATGCCGGTATCGCAGACGAGGGCCACGTCGGCCTTCAGTTCGTCCTTATTGGCCTCGATGAATTCGGGAAGGAACTTGGAGCCGTCCTCCTCCGCGCCTTCGATGAGGAAGGTGATGTTGATGGGGAGCGATCCGGTCACCGCCTTCCACGCGCGGCAGGCCTCGACGAAGGTCATCACCTGGCCCTTGTCATCAGAAGAGCCGCGGGCGCTGATGGCCTTGCGGCCGTCCGGCAGCGTGATGATGCGGGGCTCAAAGGGCGGCGTCTCCCACAGCTCCAGCGGATCGACCGGCTGAACGTCGTAGTGCCCGTAGAAGAGGACATGCGGCTTCGCCTCGCCCCTGCCATGAGCCACGACGGCTGGATGCCCGCCCGTCTCGCGAAGCGAGGCCTCGATGCCGATCCCCCTCAGCTCGTCCACGAGCCACTCGCCGGCGATGCGGCAATGGTCTTTGTAGTCAGGGTCGGTCGAGATCGAAGGCACCTTCAGCCACTGGAACAGACGCTCCAGGGAGGCATCGAGATCTGCATCGATCTTGGAAAGAACTTGGTCGAGCTGGGACATGGCGGTCCTTGTAAGTTGAAGAATCTGTCAGGTTGCGCGGCAAAGTGCGCCTAAGACGAGCAGGCTGCAAGGGGGGCATCGACCCAGGAGAGGGCTCCCTGAGGCGATCCATGGAGATCTCCAATGGAGGCCTCTGTCATCGTAGTGTCACGAACAATCGATATTTCTGGATTTATGGATAAGACAGATGCCATCACAGTCCTGGCCGCGCTCGCGCAGCCGACGCGCCTCGATATTTTCCGGTTGCTGGTCGGCATAGGGCCTGACGGCATCCCCGCCGGAGAACTGGCCGGCCGCTTGGCGGTCCCCCAGAATACCCTGTCGGCGCATCTGTCTGTTCTGTCACGGGCGGGCCTGGTGGCCGGCGAACGGCGCTCCCGCTTCATCATCTATCGCGCGGACATCGCACGCCTCCAGGACATGATGTTGTTCCTGTTGAAGGATTGCTGCGGCGGCAAGGCCGATATCTGCGCCCCCCTCGTCGCCAACCTGACGTCCTGCAATCTGATAAAGGTCCCCGCGCATGACTGACCGCGTGTTCAATGTTCTCTTTCTCTGCACCGGCAACACGGCCCGTTCCATTCTTGCCGAGGGCATCCTCCGCAAGGACGGGCAAGGCCGGTTCAATGCCTTCTCCGCAGGAAGCCGGCCCAAGGGCGCGGTCAATCCTTTCGCCCTGAAGGTTCTCGAGAGCTACGGCTACCCGACCGAGGGCCTTCGGTCGAAAAGCTGGGACGAATTCGCTGGTCCCAATGCGCCCGTCATGGATTTCATTTTCACGGTCTGCGACAACGCCGCGGGCGAGGCTTGCCCGGTCTGGCCCGGACATCCTGCCTCCGCCCATTGGGGCATCGAGGATCCCGCGGCGGTCCAAGGCACCGACATCGAGAAGGAACGGGCCTTCGTGCAGGCTTTCCAATACCTGCGCAACCGCATCTCCGTTTTCCTGTCCCTGCCTGTCGCCGGGATGGAGAGAGAGGCCCTTCTCCGCCAGCTCAAGACCATCGGCAGGATGGAAGGAGCGACACGCGATATGGGTGAGACTCGCCGATGAGAGAACCGCTCTCGCGCCGCCTTCTCGCTGAAGGATTGGGAACGGCGTTTCTTCTCGCGACCGTGGTCGGCTCCGGCATCATGGGGGCAAAGCTCGCCGGAGGGAACGTGGCACTGGCTCTGCTCGGCAATACTCTTCCGACCGGAGCGATCCTCGTCGTCCTGATCCTGATTTTCGGCCCCGTCTCAGGAGCGCATTTCAACCCGGCTGTCACCCTTGCCTTCACGCTGAAGCGCGCCCTCACCTGGCAGGAAGGAGGCTTCTACATTGTCGCGCAAGTCGTGGGCGCAATCCTTGGTGTTTGGGCGGCTCACAGCATGTTCGAGCTGCCCGTATGGCAGCTCTCGCTGACAGTGAGGACCGGCGCAGGCCAGTGGATTGCGGAGTTCATCGCAACCTTCGGGCTCCTGCTGACGATCTTCGGCTGCATCGCCCGTGCTCCGTCGGCAATCCCCTATGCGGTCGGGCTCTACATTACGGCGGCGTACTGGTTCACCGCCTCGACGTCCTTCGCCAATCCTGCCGTGACCCTGGCCCGTGCCCTGTCCGATACATTCGCCGGCATTGCGCCGACCAATGTTCCGGGCTTTATCCTCGCCCAGCTGGCTGGAATGCTGATGGCCGTGGCCATTCAGCCATGGCTTTGGCCGAGACGTGAGGAAGCAATTTAAGTCTAGCGCCTCAGCAGACCGCCCAAGGTGCCACGCACGATGGCCCGTCCAATGGAGCTGCCCTGGCGTCCGCCGATGGACTTGCCGATCTCGGCCGCGATGTTGCCCACCGTCTGGTTGACCACGGTGCGGGTAACCTCGCGCACGACTTTCTGGCCCACAGTCATCGAGCCTTTCCGCTGCGGGCCGTTGGTGCCGAAGATGTTGCCGAGCATATCGAGAATGCCGCCCCCGCCCTCGGCAGCCTTGGCATCGGCTGCCGCCTGCTCGGCGCGCTTGGCCAGCATCTCGTAAGCCGATTCCACATCGACCGGCTGGTCGTACTTCCCCCTCATGGGGCTTGCATTCAGGATCTGCTGGCGTTCGGACAATTCGATGGGTCCGACCTGCGCCATGGGGGGTGCGATCAGCGTGCGCTCCACCATGGAGGGCGCGCCCTTGCCTTCGAGCGTCGAGACCAGCGCCTCTCCGACGCCGAGTTCCGTGATCGCCTTTTCGGTATCGAAGGCCGGGTTCTGCCGGAATGTTTGCGCGGCGACGCGCACCGCCTTCTGCTCGCGCGGCGTATAGGCGCGCAAAGCATGCTGCACGCGGTTGCCGAGCTGCGCGAGCACCGTCTCCGGCACGTCGACCGGGTTCTGCGTGATGAAATAGACGCCCACACCCTTCGAGCGGATGAGGCGCACGACGCGTTCCACGGTTTCGACGAGAGCCTTCGGCGCATCATTGAAGAGAAGATGAGCCTCGTCGAAGAAGAAGACGAGTTTCGGCTGATCGAGATCGCCGACTTCCGGAAGCTCCTCGAACAGTTCCGACATGAGCCAGAGCAGGAATGTCGAATAGAGGCGCGGATTACTCATGAGCTTGTCCGCCGCCAGGATGTTGACGATGCCGCGCCCGTCGCGATCGGTACGCATCAGATCCTTAATGTCGAGCGCAGGCTCGCCGAGGAATTCGTCACCCTGCTGGTTTTCCAGCACGAGCAACTGACGCTGGATCGTGCCGATCGTGGCTTTCGACACATTGCCGTAAGTGGTGGTGAGCTCGCCCGCATTGTCGGAGATGAGCTGCAGGAGCGCGCGCAGGTCCTTCAGATCGAGCAGCAGCAATCCCTGCTCGTCGGCGATGCGGAAGGCGATGTTGAGCACGCCCTCCTGCGTCTCGTTGAGATCGAGAAGGCGTGAGAGAAGCAGCGGGCCCATTTCGGAGATCGTCGCGCGGACACGATGTCCCTGCTCGCCGAAGATGTCCCAGAACACCACCGGGAACTGGTCCGGCTTGTATTCGATGCCGATCTCTTGAGCGCGCTTGACCAAGGGCTCCTTGCCGTTGCCTGGAGCCGCTAAACCTGAGAGGTCGCCCTTGATGTCGGCGGCGAAAACCGGAACGCCCGCGTTGGAAAAACCTTCCGCCAGCACCTGCAGCGAAACGGTCTTGCCTGTGCCCGTCGCGCCCGTGACGAGGCCGTGGCGATTGGCGAGCCTCAAGTCTAGGTATTCCGGCTTGGTGCTTTTGCCGATGAAGATCTTGCCGTCCTCGAGCATCGTGTCTGTCTCCAGAATCTGCGAAAGGATCTTAGAAGACCTGTTGCTAGTTTCCACTCGGGAATTTTCGATTGAGATTTCTCGACTGAATAGTTTACAGCTAAACCATCATGCTAACCAAGCACCAGGAGAATCATATGGACGAACTCATCGCCCGCGTGACGCAGAAGACCGGCCTCGATCAGGCCACGGCCCGCAAGGCCATCGGCCTCATCCTCGGCTATCTGCAGAAAGAAGGGCCGCAGAACGAGGTGAACCAGCTGATCGCCGCCCTTCCCGGCGCACAGGACGCAATTGACGAGGGCAAGGCCGGCGGCGGTGACGGTGGCCTCATGGGCATGGTCGGCTCCATGGGTGGCGGCGTGATGGCGCTCGGCGGCCAGCTCATGGGCATCGGCGTCTCGATGGGCCAGATGCAGCCGCTCGGCAAGGAACTCTTCGCCTATGGCCGCGAGAAGGCCGGCGAGGATACGATGGGCGCCATCATGGGCTCGATCCCCGGCCTGTCGCAGTTCGTTTGATCTCTTCTCTTTCAACATCATCCCGGGGCGGCTGGGCCGGCTCGGGATGGCTATCGGGGCAGGGCCGTCGATGAAGCGATGTCTCTCGACGCTATGGAGGCTTAAGCGATCACGAAATCATACCGACCGAGGCGTTCGGAACCAACGCTCTCCATGTCGAACAGAAGCTGCGTCTTGAAGAGGCGATCCCGCTCATTTCCTGGCTCCCCGGGGAAGAAGAGCTGCGTGGTGAGGATCGGTCCACCGGGGCGTTGAACCTTGAAATGGATGTGGCGTGTACGGCCCGGGTACTGGCCTGGAAGGACGGTCGTGAACGACCAGCGCCCCTGTGCGTCGGTTCTCTGATAGCCGCGCAGACGATGTCCAACGTTGTCATACCGACCGTTCCCGTCGGCCTGCCACAGCTCGACGATGGCATTGGCGATGGGGCGGCAGGACCGATCGACCACATGACCGCCGATCCTCAGGCGGGTTCCACTCACCTCCCCGACGGTCAGATCGCTGCGCAAGGGACTCTCGGGCTTGTAGAACGGCCCTTCGGTCATCGATGGCGTGATTGTGTGACCGCCGTCACAGGCAGGCGTTAGAGGCAGCGGGAATGGGGCATTCTGCGCGACGGCATGACGCCCCGAGAGAAAGGCGAGAGCAGGCGTAGCAAAGATTCCTGAGACAAGATCACGTCGGGTAACGCTCATGTGACGCTCCTTCTGAAGATCCACCGTCCTAGCGGAGAAAGGTGTCACATCTGGCATGGATTGAAAGATATAAGTTCTGCACTTGGACAATTTCTCGTCCTTTAAGGGCATTTCCACGCCCTCCCCGACCCGGTATCTTCCGGCGCAACTTTTCAAGCTGCTCTCCTCCGGACGAGGATACCCCCATGGACGATCTCCCTCTTGCCGCCGATTTCCCTCAAGCCACCCGCGAGCAATGGCTCAAGCTGGTCGAGGGAGTGCTGAAGGGAGCCGACTTCACCAAGAAGCTCGTCGGTCGTACCTATGACGGCATTGAGATCCAGCCGCTCTATCCAAAGGCGGAGGGAGCAACCCGCATTGAGCGCGAGCAGGCCGGGCGCTGGCGCGTGTCCCAGCGGATGGATCATCCCGATCCGGCCAGGGCCAATGAGCTTGCCCTCATCGATCTCGAAAACGGCGCCGATGCGCTGACCCTCTGCACACATAAAGCCCCCGCGGCGCGCAGCTTCGGCGTGAAGATCGAGACGGTCGAGGATCTCGACCGTGCACTCTCCGGCGTGATGCTGGACCTCATCCATCTGCGGCTCGATGCGGGCGGCAAGGGCCGCCACATGGCGGAGCTTCTCATCGCGCTTGCAGAAAAGCGCGGCCACAAGCTGTCGGACCTCTCGCTCGATCTCGGCATGGATCCCATCGGCGGATTGGCCTCCATCGGCAGTCTCTCTGTCGCGTGGGACGAGGTGTCGGCGCGCATGGGCGCGATGCTGAAGAGCCTGACCGAGAAAGGCTTCAAGGGCCGCGCCTTCCTGGCTGAAGGGCGCCCCTACCACGAGGCAGGCGCGAGCGAGGCGCAGGAATTGGCCGCCGTTCTCGCCACGGGCGTCAGCTATCTGCGGGCGCTCGAATCCCAAGGCCATTCCCTCGATGCCGCGCGTAAATTCCTGTCCTTCCTTCTGGTCGCGGATGCGGACGAGTTCCTGACTGTCGCGAAGTTCCGCGCGCTGCGCCGCCTCTGGGCACAAGTGGAGCAGGCCTGCGGCCTGGAGCCGAAGCCCATTCGCCTGCATGCGGAAACCGCCTGGCGCATGACGACCAAGCGCGATCCTTGGGTGAACATGCTGCGCACGACGGTTGCCACCTTCTCGGCCGGCATCGGCGGGGCGGATGCGATCACGGTTCTGCCCTTCACGGCGGCTCTCGGCCTGCCCGATGCCTTCGCCCGAAGGATTGCACGCAACACGCAACTGATCCTGCTCGAAGAGTCGAACCTCTGGCGCGTGGCCGATCCCGCCGCCGGCGCTGGCGGCTTCGAGGCGCTGACCGATGCGCTCTGCGAGAGAGCCTGGGGGCTTTTCCAGGAGATCGAGCGCGAGGGTGGCATCATCGAGAGCCTCAAGCAGGGGGCTCTCCAGCCCCGCATCGCCACTGTTCGTGTGCAGCGGGAGAAGGCGGCCGCCACCCGCAAGGAGCCGATCACCGGCACGAGCGAATTCCCGAACATCCACGAGGCAGACGTCACAGTGCTGATGCCGACCGCTCCTGCGGAAAAGCAAGAGACTGGCCAAGCTGCCGTGTCAGTCACGCCCCTGCCCTCTGTCCGCACGGCGGAGGCCTTCGAACGCCTGCGCGACCTGTCGGATGCCTACCTCGCCAAGACCGGCGCGCGCCCTAAGGTGTTCCTCGCCAACCTTGGCCCGATCTCCGCCTTCACGGCGCGCGCGACCTTTGCCAAGAATTTCTTCGAGGCAGGCGGAATAGAAGCCGTGATGAACGATGGCTTCTCTGATACGGAAAAGCTTAAGCAGGCCTTTCTTGAAAGTAAAGCCAAGCTTTCCTGCATCTGCTCGTCAGATGAAATTTACGAAAGTCACGCAATTGATGCCGCCAAGACCTTGCGCGAAGTGGGATTATCACCTATCTACATTGCACGGCGCCCGGGAGAACGCGAAGAACAGCTGACCCGCGCCGGCATCACCACTTTCATCTATGCTGGGTGCGACACCCTCAAGGTCCTGAGCGAGGCTTTGGAGAAGGCCTGCTCATAAGTCCTTGAGCCGTCCTCCCGGCCTTTTAAACCGGGAGGAGCACGGTTTGACGACTCTTGCGAAGCGAACGGCTGTGGCCCTGGGCCTCGGCTTGACGATGATCGGCGGCGCCTTTGCCGCCCCTGGCGCCAAGCATGATGGGATCTGGAGCGTCCAGCTGGCGACGGATTCCGGCACCTGCGACAGCAGCGCCAGCTATTCCATCGCCGTCGAGAACGGCAATGTTCGGTACATTCCCAACCCTGGATCCTCCCCGGCAACCGTGTCGGGCCGGATCGGCCCGGACGGAACCGTCGATCTCGACATTCGCCGCAGCATCGCCAAAGCTGATGCAAGCGGCCGCCTGAACGGCAAGTCGGGTTCCGGCACCTGGCAGCTTGCCATGCTTGGATGCTCTGGCCGCTGGACGGCTCAGAAGCGCTCGGCTTAAAGCGGACAAGATCAAAGCACTCTCAGCCGCTGCATTGTTTGATGTGGCGGCTTTTTGTTGCCAGGCCTTCCCTTCTCCACGGAGGAACCCTGTTCGGGACCTCACGTTATTCCAGCCTATCCTTAGAGGGCATGGAGTTTTCGATGCGAATGATGTCCTGGCCCGGCGCAACGGTTCTGGCGGCCTCCCTCGTTGCGTCCGCAGCCCAAGCACAAACCAATAAATTCGACGGCAACTGGAGCGTCGAGGTTGTCACCGAGCAGGGCGGCTGCGACCGAGCCTATCGCTATTCGGTGATCGTCCAGAACGGGCGCGCCCGCTACGGCGGACCGGAGCAGTTCGACGTGAACGGCCAGGTCCGTTCCAACGGCTCCGTTTCCGCGAGCATCTCAAGGGGACAGGACAGAGCCAACGTCTCCGGCAGGCTCGTGGGCAGAACCGGCCGCGGCACTTGGACCACGTCCGGCGGGCGCTCTTGCTCGGGCTATTGGAACGCCGAGAAGCGGAGCTGACCCTAGACGATGCTCCGATAGCCTCATGGTTTCGGATGGCCTAGAATAGGCGAAATACAACACCTCTCCTGTTCGACGAGGGCATCCGTTTCAAGGTCATGACACGTATCCCAGATTTCTCGAGCCTCGGTTGGGCCGGTGCCTCCAAAGCTTCGCCCGCAGCGCCACTGCAAGCTGAGCCATGGCTCACGCCGGAAGGCATTGCCGTCAAAGGAACCTACGGCCCCGAGGACCGAGCTGGGATCGACTTCCTCGATACGTTCCCGGGCGTCGCGCCATTCTTACGCGGCCCCTACCCCACCATGTATGTGAACCAGCCCTGGACCGTGCGCCAATATGCAGGCTTCTCCACGGCTGAGGATTCGAACGCCTTCTATCGACGCAACCTCGCCGCCGGTCAGAAAGGCCTCTCCGTCGCCTTCGACCTCGCAACCCATCGCGGCTATGACTCGGATCATCCGCGTGTGGCAGGCGACGTGGGCATGGCGGGTGTTGCCATCGACTCCATCTATGACATGCGCACGCTGTTCGCCGGCATCCCGCTCGATCAGATGAGCGTGTCGATGACCATGAATGGCGCGGTCCTGCCCATTCTCGCGCTTTATATCGTCGCTGCGGAGGAACAGGGCGTTCCGGCCTCGAAGCTCTCAGGCACGATCCAGAACGACATTCTCAAAGAGTTCATGGTGCGCAACACCTACATCTACCCGCCCAAAGGGTCGATGCGCATCATCTCGGACATCTTCGCCTACACCTCGGCGAACATGCCGAAGTTCAACTCCATCTCGATCTCCGGCTACCACATGCAGGAAGCCGGTGCGACGCAGGATCTGGAACTCGCCTACACGCTTGCCGACGGCGTGGAATACATCCGCGCCGGATTGGCGGCGGGCCTCACCATCGATCAGTTCGCGCCGCGCCTGTCCTTCTTCTGGGCGATCGGCATGAACTTCTTCATGGAAGTCGCCAAGATGCGCGCCGCGCGCCTGCTCTGGGCGAAACTCGTTAAGGGCTTCAACCCGCAGAGCGAAAAATCGCTGCCGCTGCGCACGCACTCGCAGACATCCGGCTGGTCGCTCACCGCGCAGGACGTGTTCAACAACGTGGTTCGCACCTGCGTGGAAGCCATGGCGGCGACGCAAGGCCACACGCAATCGCTGCACACCAACGCACTCGACGAAGCGCTGGCACTGCCGACCGACTTCTCCGCGCGCATCGCCCGCAATACGCAGCTCTTCCTGCAGCAGGAAAGCGGCACCACACGCATCATCGATCCTTGGGGCGGTTCGTATTACGTCGAGCGCCTGACCAAGGAACTCGCCGAAAAGGCCTGGAGCCATATTCAGGAAGTGGAAGCGCTCGGCGGCATGGCGAAGGCCATCGAGGCGGGCATTCCGAAGCTCAAGATCGAGGAGGCCGCGGCCCGCACGCAGGCGCGCATCGATTCAGGCCATCAGAAGATCATCGGCGTGAACGCCTTCAAGCCCGCGGACGAAGCCTCCATCGACATTCTGAAGGTCGACAACGCAGCCGTGCGTGCGCAGCAGATCGAGAAGCTCAAGAAGCTGCGCGCCGAGCGCAACCAAGCGGATGTCGACGCCGCGCTCGACGTACTCTCCAAGGGCGCTTCGACGGGTCAGGGCAACCTGCTCGATCTTGCGGTGAAGGCCGCACGCGCGAAAGCGACGGTGGGCGAAATTTCCGACGCGCTTGAAAGAATCTGGGGCCGTCACCGCGCCGAGATCAAGGCGATCTCGGGCGTCTACAAGCGGGAGGTCGGCATGGCTTCACCTGCCGTGGAGAAAATCCGTCATCTGGTAGAGCAGTTCGAGCACGACGATGGCCGCCGTCCGCGCATCCTCGTCGCCAAGATGGGCCAGGACGGGCACGACCGCGGCCAGAAGGTGATCGCCTCGGCCTTCGCCGATCTCGGCTTCGACGTCGATATCGGCCCCCTCTTCGCGACGCCTGCGGAAGCCGCGCGCCAAGCCATCGAGAACGACGTGCACATCATCGGCGTCTCGTCGCTCGCGGCCGGTCACCTGACGCTCGTGCCGGAGCTGAAAGCGGAACTCGCCCAGTTCGGCCGCGAGGACATCATGATCGTCGTCGGCGGCGTGATCCCGCCGCAGGATTTCGACGCGCTTCATAAGGCCGGCGCCTCGGCAATCTTCCCGCCCGGTACTGTGATCGCCGATGCGGCGGTGAACCTCATCGAGGAGCTGAACCGCAGACTGGGCTACGGCCCGAAACAAGCGGCGGAATGATCAAGTCATTCGTGGCGGCGCCAGTGGCTCCGCTCATTCCAGCTTGATGTTGGCGGTCTTGATCACCTTCTCCCACTTCTCACCCTCGGCTCGCATATAGGCCGACATCTCTTCGGGTGTGCTTTGCAGCACCTCGATGCCAGCGCTTGTGAGCTTGTCGCGGATTTCCGCCTGGCTCACGGCACGGCGATAAGCATCGTTGAGCTTTCCGATGATCTCAGATGGCGTACCGGCAGGCGCCACGATTCCCTGCCAGGCCCAGGCCTCGAAACCGGGGAAATCCGCAGCGACAGGCGGCACGCCGGGAAGACCAGCGAACGGGCCCGGAGAAGCGACCGCGATGGCTTTGATGGGACCCGACAGCTGCGCACGCGCCGTCGCGAAATCGATGAACATCATGCCGATATTGCCGGCCACCAGATCCTGCACGGCAGGAGCTGCGCCCCGGTAAGGCACATGGGTCAGCTTGATCCCGGCGTTTTGCGCAAGCAATTCAGTCGCGAGATGGAACGGGCTGCCGAGACCGGGGGTGCCATAGGTGGTGTTGCCGGGATTCTGCTTGGCGGCAGCAACAAGCTCCTGGACCGATTTGACATTGAGCTTGTTCGTGTTGACCAGCAGCACGAGGGCGAAACGGCCGCTCAAGGAGATCGGGCTGAAATCCCTGTAAGGATCGAACGGGAGCTTGCTGTAGAGCGTGCGATTGGTGGCATAGGTCGCGGTGTCGCCGAGGAGAAGCGTGTAGCCATCGGGCTCGGCCTTGGCGACAGCCTCGGCGCCGAGATTGGTGCCGGCACCGGCCTTGTTCTCGATGACGAATTGCTGGCCCAGATGCTTGCCGATTTCCGCAAAGACCAGGCGTGCGAAAAAGTCCGTTCCGCCACCCGCCGCATAAGGCACGACGACTCGGACAGGCCTTGCAGGATAATCGGCCTGCGCGAAGGCGCCCCAGCTTGAGAGCGTCGAGGCTGCGGATGCAGCAGCCATGCCCACAAGGATGTTGCGGCGTGTCCAGATCATTGTTTCCTCCAAGTTTTGTCTTTGGAGGAAGAACTAAGCCTGGACCTCTCGCGGACAAGCTGAGCGCCTAAAAGCCGCGCGAGCTGCACGGATGGGCGGGATTATTTCTCCCGCTCGATCGCGCGCTTTACCACCTGCTGCACTTCCCTGTTCGACAGGAAGAGATCGTGGTTGATGATGCCGCCGCCGAACTCGGAGGCGTCGGCCACGCGCACGCCAAGGGCTTCCAGCCGCTCGCGATCCGCCGCACCCGCGCGGATGATACCGCCCGCAAGACGGCTCGATACGGCAAGCGCACGGTCGTTTGTGGAGCTGATCACGGTGATCTTCTTCGCATCCGGTCCCAGTCGCTCCAAGCCTCGCGCGAACAGATCGATGTCGATATCGGGAGCCGCCAGCACCACCGCGCCGATGCGCTCCATGGCGCTCTCGCCAGCGGAACCGCGCAACATGCGCAGGGTCTCAAGCGTCAGCAGCGTGCCCATGCTGTGCGCCACGATATGAATGCGCCCGCCGCTCGGCGTCTTGGCGATGGCGGTGAGCAGATCCTCCAGCGCGTCGCGCGACCACATGGCTGCCTCGCGGTCAGCCACGTAGCTCAAGGTGGAGGCGGCGGAAGGCCAGGTGAAGAGGCCTGTTGCACCCGGGAACTTGATGCCCTCCGACAGATCGATGGTGGAAGCCGCCGCCGTCTCGAAGCTCTCGCGATAGCCGTGAATGTAGAGCAGCAGGTCACGCCCGAAGGCAGCCTGGGCAAAGGCTTGGGCCGCGTTGCTGCGATTCAGGGAATCGACCTTCGAAATCGTCCATTCCGAACTGCCGATGAGAGAGCCGGAAGGCGGCGTCAGGCGAGCTTCCGCATAGACGAGATCCGGCGAGCGCTCGCTGCTGAACCAGGGCTTCTTCGGCGGATCGCCCGCAGGCAGACGCGTGGTGGCGACCAGCAGCTTCGGGTCCTTTTCCAGACCCGGAAGCGGCGAGGAGAGCGGGCTCGTCAGGGCATTGTCGTCACCGATGCACCCGGAGAGGGTGACGGCGGTCAGGCAGACGACGGCAAGGCGGGAGATGGACAGCAACATGAGGCCGGAGGATCAAAAGATAAGGAGGGTAGATGCTGTGTTGCCCCCGATCATGGCATGCGCAAGGCAAAGCCGGGCAATCCCCCCATTCCTTGCGCCTTAAGGTAAAGCATTGGTGAACGGCACCGGCCACTCTGCGCCTTGATGGCGAGAGATTGCCTTCATACCATTGGCGGGATGACTATCCTTTCCCGCATTCTCCTCTTCATCATCGGATTGTTCATTCTTCCCATGGGGGCTCACGCCCTCTGGTGGACCCTGCGCGAGGATGTCGCGCCCAATTGGCGCGCTGCGGATTGGTCGAGTGCAAAACTGCTTCCGCCAGCCTCGCAAGCGCCGCAGGCCATCGTCGCGGTCTATGCAGCACGGGTAGGCCGCTGGCGCGGCATCTTCGCTCATCATACGTGGATCGTGGTGAAGGAGGCCCGAGCCAGCCATTACACCCGCTACGACAAGGTCGGCTGGGGCAGCCCCGTGCGGACCAACGGGTGGGCGCCGGACGGGCGCTGGTTCGGCAATGCGCCGCATCCCGTGGCCTTGATCGAGGGAGAGGATGCGCAACGGCTGATCCCGCAGATCCGCAAGGCGGTCTCGACCTATCCTTACGCTGCTTACGGCTCCTACAACGCCTGGCCGGGTCCCAATTCGAACACCTTCGTGGCTCATGTGCTGCGCTCGGTGCCGGAGCTGAATGCGGCCCTACCGCCAACGGCCCTGGGCAAGGATTGGCGACCTTTGCAGGATCTCATTGGACTCACCCCAAGCCGCACCGGCATCCAGATATCGCTCGCCGGCTACGCGGGCCTTGCACTCGGCTGGGTCGAGGGCATCGAGCTTGATTTCATGGGACTGGTCGCCGGAATCGACATCCGCCGCCCTGCCATTAAGATTCCTGCCTGGGGACGGATCGGAATGGATCCGATCACTTGGTGAAAGCCGAAGTCGAATCCGGTAAGGCTACACCTATGACCGGGGGTTCGACGAAGAAAACGGATGTGACGGCCGAGGCCGTGGCGCGAGGCGACCGCGCGGCGCTCGCCCGTGCCATCACGCTCATGGAATCCCGCCGCCCCGATCACCGGGAGGCCGCACGCGCCCTCCTCCAGGAGCTGATGCCCCGCACGGGCAGGGCCGTGCGCATCGGCATCACCGGCGTGCCAGGAGTGGGCAAATCCACCACCATCGACTCGCTCGGCACCATGCTGACCGAGAAGGGCCACAAGGTCGCCGTGCTTGCAGTGGATCCCAGCTCCACCCGCACGGGCGGCGCGATCCTCGGCGACAAGACGCGTATGGCGCGGCTCTCTGCCGACCCGAACGCCTTCATCCGCCCCTCCCCCTCTTCGGGCACGCTCGGCGGCGTTGCCGCCAAGACCCGGGAGACGATGCTGCTCTGCGAGGCCGCAGGTTTCGACGTGATCCTGGTGGAGACTGTCGGCGTCGGACAGTCGGAAACGGCAGTGGCCGATCTCACGGACTTTTTCCTTGTGCTCATGCTCCCCGGCGCAGGCGACGAGCTGCAGGGCATCAAGAAAGGCATTCTGGAGCTTGCCGACCTGATCGCCGTCAACAAGGCGGACGACGCGGGCGCGAAGGCGAAAGCGGCAGCCGCCGAATACAAGGCCGCCCTCCACATCCTCGCGCCAGCCTCCCCGACCTGGACGCCGCCGGTGCTGACGATCTCGGGGCTCACCGGCCAAGGCCTGGATGAACTGTGGATGAAGGTGCTGGATCACCGCAAACGCCTTGAGGCGACCGGCGAACTCGCCGCCAAACGGCGGGCTCAGGACACGAAATGGACGTGGGCCCTGGTCGAAGAGCGCATGCATGAGCGACTCACTCAGGACCCCGCTTTGAAAAAACGCATACCAGAGATCGAAAAAGCCATTGCCGAGGGCAGCCTCTCCCCCAACGCCGGTGCAAGCGAGATCGTTAAGCTGCTGGGGCTTTAGCCTTTAACCCCCCTCAGCACTTCGAACCGACGCAAAATTCAAGCTACCTCGCACCCGCCTATGCCGACTTCTGCGTTATAAGGCGGCTGTCCTCTTCCAAACAAAAGGCCGGAGAAATGATCTCCGGCCTTTTGTCTTTCGTCGTTTGGAAGCGGCTTATCCCAACAGCGCAGACGTCAGGCGAATGCCGCCGACCTCGATGCCGTTCCAGTTCTTGAAGACAGGCTGCGCCAATGCCTCGACGGCGGCTCGCTCCTGATCGTTCAGGGGCAGGAAACGCAGAACCAGCCCGGCCATCATGGCCTCCGCCGCCCGCACGTGACCGTCGTCGGCCTTCAAGGCGATGCCGTAGCCGAGCTCTGGGAACGTGGCACAATAGACGCCCTCGGCGCCGACTTTCACGAAGGCGCGCTCCCGCAAGATCTCCATGAGCTTGGTGTCGAAGCGTCCCGTGCCAGCCACCATGAAGGGATGAGCCGCAACAGCCTTGCGAATGCGTTCTGCCGCCGTCTTTGCCTCGCCTGAGAGCCCGACGCCTGTGCCGAACTTGGCAAAGCCGAAGGCGAGCGAAGGCAGCCGGATTGCGTAAGTCGGGATCGAGCAGCCGTCGATGCCGCTCTTTTCCATCGAGTGGCAGGCACCCGTCACATCCTCCAGGGCCTCGCGCACCATGCGCTGAATCGGATGGTCCGCGCCCACATAGCCCTGCGGGTCGGTGCCCGTCCCGCAGGCCAGGCAGATGAAGCCTGCATGCTTGCCGGAGCAGTTGTTGTGCAGGGCATTCGGGGTTTTGCCCTCAGCCGCCAGCGCCCGGCTCGCCGCCTCACCCATGGGCCAATGGGCACCGCATTCGAGGCAGCCCACATCCCGCCCAGCCTTGGCCAGCATGGTCTCTGCCACCCGCACATGCTCCGGCTCACCGGAATGGGAGGCGCAGGCCAAAGCGATCTCTTCGTCCGTCAAATTGTATTTATCAGCAATTCCGCGCTCGATCAGCGGCAGGGCCTGGAGGGCCTTGACCGCAGAGCGCGGAAACACGCGCCGGTCCACGTCGCCGATCGACAGGACGGTCGCACCGTCTGCATCGACCACGGAAACGCTGCCCCGGTGGCGCGATTCGACCAGCTGCCCGCGGGTGACCTCGACAAGGTAAGGGTTATCCATGAATGCCCCGTTTTGAAAACGGCGGTCTTTTGGGCGTGCTTTGTCCAGATGTCAAAGGGGGTATTGTTTCAAAAGAGTTGAGTCTCCTGCCTTTGCCCGGGTTGCGGCTCAGTCTCAGACGCCCTAAACCGTCGCTCTGGGACAAAGGGGAGAGATCCTGGTGCGCATTGCGATGGTCGGGTCGGGCTATGTGGGGTTGGTGTCCGGGGCGTGCTTTGCCGATTTCGGGCATGAAGTGTGCTGCGTGGACAAGGACCCCGGCAAGATCGAGGCCCTCAATCGCGGCGAAATCCCCATTTTCGAGCCGGGCCTGGATGATCTCGTGGCCAACAACGTACGCGAGGGCCGCCTGACCTTCACCACCAGCTTGTCCGAGGCCGTCAAGAACGCCGAGGCGGTGTTCATCGCAGTCGGTACTCCCTC
>NZ_QDAH01000003.1 GCF_003075415.1 Microvirga sp. KLBC 81 | reverse complement strand
AGGGCGAGAGCCTAAAGGCCAATGCAGCCGTCTCAGGCGGCTTTCTAGCTCCCCGACCACCAGCCCCGCTGGTGGTCGCTTCGCTTCACAAGGGGAGTGTCGCCATGGTGTTCCGCCGCAAACCCAAGCCGCCGCTCGCGCAGGCGGAGAAGCTGGTGCAGGAGGCCGCCACCCTCATCCACCGCTACTGGCGCGACAGCGATTACATGCCGAGCACGGCCGATCTCATCATGTTCCGGCAGCTCGAGGACAAGCTCTTTCTCTGTCACGCAGTCGTGCGCCGCATCGCCCTTCGCATGGAGCGGCGCTTTCACGGCGAGCCGGAAATCAACGAGCACAAGTGGTCACGCTGATCTCCCATCATGCGAGATGGGACCCGTCTTTCGCCCTCCAGGATGACGGCTGACAATAGGCCGCAACCTCGGCTAGATAGGCCCTATGACATTCCAGCTCGATTCCCGGCTCGAAGCCGACACGATCCCGATCGGCGACTTGGCCCTCTCTTCGGTCCTGCTCCTGAACGACGCCCGCTTTCCCTGGTTCGTGCTGGTGCCCCGTATCCCGAATGTCAGCGAGATCACGGATCTGTCGGAGGAGCACTACGCTCAGCTGGCGCAGGAAATCCGCATCGCCACCCGGGTTATGCTGGAGCTGTCCAAGCCCGATAAGGTGAATGTGGGCGCGCTCGGCAATATCGTGACGCAGCTTCATGTGCATGTGATCGGACGCTTCCGCTCCGATCCGGCCTGGCCTGGACCCGTCTGGGGCCATGGCACCCGCAAGCCCTACCCGGATCACGCGGCAACGGCCCTCATCGAGCGCGCCGCTGCCCTCTTTGCTGAAGCCTGATCATGACGCGCCCCATCGGCTATATCACGAATCCTCTCGTCCGCCACAGCGCGGAGCGGGACCCGGAGGCTCTCGCCAACGCCGCGAAAGATCCGATGAGCGCTCTGGTGCTGTTGGCCGGAGACCATCCGATCCTCCAGGCGGGAGAGCCCGGAACAGGCCTTCTGCCCATCTCCGCCTTGGGCCGTCTGCCGTCTCATAAGGAGCAGGTTTTCCTCGGAACGCTTCAGGACCGCCCTGTCATCGCGACCTTGGCCAGCCCCGAGACAGCGGAGCTGTTCCAGGACGATCCGGCCTATACGGTCACGGATCTGCGCTCGATTGCCGTTCGTGGGCTTGTGCCGGCAGAGGAGCTCGGCATCCTCGCCATGGCGAAATCCATGCTCGACTGGCACAACCGCCATCGTTTCTGCGCCAATTGCGGTGCACCGACGGAAGCCGCGCAGGCAGGCTTCCGTCGTGATTGCGCAGCCTGCGGCGCTCAGCATTTCCCGCGCACCGATCCGGTGGTGATCATGCTGGTCACGCGCGGCGACAAATGCCTCATGGGCAGGCAGCCGCGTTTTCCGGAAAAGATGTATTCCTGCCTCGCAGGCTTCCTGGAGCCGGGCGAGACCATCGAGGATGCCGTGCGACGCGAGACCTTCGAGGAGGCCGGCGTCCGCGTGGGCGGGATCCGCTACATGGCCTCGCAGCCCTGGCCCTTCCCGTCGAACATCATGATCGGCTGCCACGCCGAGGCGATCAGCGAAGAGATCAACTTCGATCGCGAGGAGTTGGAGGATGCCCGCTGGTTCACCAAGGATGAGGTGAGGCAGATGCTTGAGGGCACGCACGAGCATTTCGCAGCGCCCTCCCCGATCGCCATTGCCAATCACCTCATCCGGGAGTGGATGAAGGGCTGACATTTCCTCGTCATAGCCGGGCTTGTCCCGGCTATCCCCGTTCGAAAGGCGTTACGCTTCATAAAAACGAGATCACCGGCACAAGGCCGGTGATGACATGGAGCTAAATTCTGAACCCGATTCCGGACCTCCGCTACGCTCCATCCGGAATGACGCAGATCATTACTCCGCCACCTCTTTGATCTTCTCGCGGAAGGGCGCCGCCGGATAGACGCCGAGGATGCGCAGCTCGCGGGAGAAGAATTCGAGCTCTTCCAGGGCGCGCTTGAGGTTCGTATCCTCCGGGTGACCGTCGACCTCGGCATAGAACTGCGTGGCCAGGAACTCGCCTTCGAGCATATAGCTCTCGAGCTTCGTCATGTTGATGCCGTTGGTCGCAAAGCCGCCCAGCGCCTTGTAGAGCGCGGCAGGCAGGTTGCGCACGCGGAAGACAAAAGAGGTGACGGTCGGACCGTTGCCGGCCGGCACCCATTGCGGCGTCTTCGAGAGGATGACGAAGCGGGTGGTGTTGTGAGCCTCGTCCTCCACGTCCTCTGCGAGGATCTTCAGGCCATAGATGCCCGCGGCCATGCGGGGCGCGAGGGAGGCCCGGGTCGGATCCTTCCACTCGGCAACCTGACGCGCGGAGCCTGCGGTGTCGCCGGCCACGTTGGCCTTGAGCCCGAGCTTGCGAATGATCTTGCGGCACTGGCCCAGCGCATGGACGTGGCTGTAGACGCTCTTGATCGTACCGAGATCGGCCTCAGGCAGGGCCATCAATTGAAAGTGAATGGGCAGGAAGTGCTCGCCGATGATGTGGAGCCCGGAAGTCGGCAGGAGGTGGTGGATGTCCGCCACACGACCGGCAATCGAGTTCTCGATGGGGATCATGGCGAGCCCCGCCTGCCCCTCGTTCACGGCCGCGAAGGCATCCTCGAAGGTAGCGCAGGGCAGCACCTCCCAATCGGGATACATCTCCGAGCAGGCGATGTGGGAATTGGCCCCCGGCTCACCCTGGAATGAAATGATCTTCTTCATGCTGTCCTCCGGGCCGCGATGATCCCGCGGGCTCGTTCCAGATCGTGAGCGGTATCGACGCCGAGCGGCACATCGTCGACGACGACGGCATCGATCCGCATTCCGGCCTCCAGCGCCCTCAGCTGCTCCAGCTTTTCGCGAAGCTCCAGCGGTGAAGGCTGAAGTCCGACGAAGCGCTGCAAGGCTTTGCGGCGATACGCATAGAGGCCGATGTGATGATAGAGCGGGCCGTCGCCAAAAGGGGCCGTGGCCCTGGTAAAGTAGAGAGCGCGGAAACGGCCAGGCGACACTTGAGTGCCGACCATCTTCACCACGTTGGGATTGGTCTTCTCCTCCTCGCGCTCGATCACTGCCACGAGGGTCGCGAGATCGACATCCGGATCGGCGAGAGGGGTGATCGAGGCGGCGATGATGCGGGGATCGATGGTCGGAAGGTCCCCCTGGACGTTCACGACGACATCGTGCCGTCCCTCCGGGTCGATCTTTTCCACAGCCTCGAAGATCCGGTCGGAGCCGGAGGCGTGGTCCGCCCGGGTCAGCACGGCCTTGCCGTGAGCGCGGGCCACAACCTCGGCGATTTCAGGCGAGTCGGTGGCGACGACCACGGGCCCGATCCCGGCCTCCATGGCCCGGCGCCAGACATGCACGATCATGGGCTCGCCCGCGATATCGGCCAGGGGCTTGTTCGGCAGGCGGGAGGCGGCAAGGCGGGCGGGGATGACGACGAGGGGATCGGACATGGCGCAGTCTTTGAAGAGAAGCTGCGCGTCCTTAGAACATCGGACCCGAAAGTGGAATGCACTTTTGGGATCGATCCGATGTTCGTTTTCCAGGCTAGCGGTCGGATGCGGAAGACCGGATCCCTTTTCGCTGACGCGGCCCTTCGGGTCACTGACGCGGACCTCCGGTTCCGCACGATAAGCCGGCAAGGCAGGCCCTGTTTGTCACGGGCTCTGCGGCAATGGATCCGGGGACCTACTCCCCTCCTCCGGCGTTTGGGATCGAAACTGCGACTAATGGAACGGCAAAACCTGCAAGAACCCCATTGTCAAAACCCCTGCTCTACGGCTAAGCAACGCCCCGTATCCCGGGCGTCCGCCCGCGGAGCCGTTCTGTTTGCGCTGGGTTTCGCCGTGCCAAGGCGAGGAGAGCCTAACCTATGAATATCGAGACCAATAAGATCGCGGGCGCCGTCTTCGGCACGCTTCTCTTCGTGGTCGGCGTCAATGTCATCGCCGGCGGCCTGTTCTCGCCTCACAAGCCCGCCGTTCCGGGCTATGACCTCCCGGGAGCCGAAGAGGCTGCCGTCGGTGGCGCAGGCGGTGCTCCGGCCGCTCCGGCCCAGCCCCTCCCCGTACTCCTGGCCAGCGCCGATCCGGCGAAGGGCCAGGCTTCGGCCAAGAAATGCGCCTCCTGCCACACCTTCGAGAAGGGCGGCGCGAACAAGGTCGGCCCGAATCTCTATGGTATCGTCGGCCGCCCGGTCGCCTCGCACGAAGGCTTCAACTATTCGGGAGCCCTGAAGGGCAAGGGCGGCGAATGGAGCTATGAGGCGCTCGCCGCCTTCGTCCACAACCCCAAGCAGGCCGTCCCCGGCACGATCATGGCCTTCGCCGGCATCGCTCAGGAGAAGGAGCGCGCGGACCTGCTGGCTTACCTGCGAACCCTGTCCGACAACCCGGCTCCGCTCCCGGCCCCGTAAGGCCCAGCAGAGACACTTCAATTTCAGCGAAGCCGGGCCTTGTGCCCGGCTTTTGTTTTGCCCACTCTCCCTTGCGTTCGCTCTCGAGCGCACAAAAATGTAACCTGACGACAGACGCCTCGTCCTTCAGGAGACGCCTTGTGATCCGTACCCTTCTGCCGAGCTTCCTGGCCGCCTGCCTTGCCTTCACCCCTCTCGCAGCCCAGGAAGCCCAATGGCGGCATGGTGCGGCCCTCCTCGGGGAACCGAAATACCCTGCCGACTTCAAGCAGTTCGACTATGTGAACCCGAGCGCTCCCAAGGGCGGCCTGGTCCGGCTCGGAGCGCAGGGCACCTTCGACAGCTTCAACATCGTGGTCGCAGGCGTGAAGGGCTCCCCCGAACAGGGATTGAGCCTCATCTACGAAACCCTGACGGCTCCGTCCTTTGATGAACCAAGCGCGGCCTACGGCCTCCTGGCGGAGGCTTTCTCGTATCCGGAGGATTTTTCCTCCGTCAGCTTCCGCCTGCGCCCGGAGGCCAGGTGGCACGACGGAAAGCCGGTGACGGCCGATGATGTCGTCTTTTCCTTCGAGGCCTTGAAGACCAACAGCCCGACCTATGCCTTCTACTACGCCAACGTCACCAAGGCAGAGAAGCTGGGCGAGCGCGAGGTCAAGTTTACCTTCGATGAAAAGGGCAATCGCGAGTTGCCGCAGATCATGGGGCAGCTCACCGTGCTGCCGAAGCACTGGTGGGAAGGCACGACCGCAGATGGTCGCAAGCGCGATATCACGCAAACGACCCTCGAGCCGCCGCTTGGCTCAGGCCCCTATCGCCTCAAAAACTTCGATACCGGCCGCAACGCGACCTACGAACGCGTGAAGGATTATTGGGGCTCCAGCCTCAATGTGAATGTCGGACAGAACAATTTCGACGAGATCCGATACGAATATTACCGCGATGCGACCGTTCTGCTGGAGGCCTTCAAGGCGGATCGCATCGATTTTCGCACCGAGAACAGCGCACGCAACTGGGCGACGGGTTATGACTTCCCGGCCCGCCATGAAGGTCGTGTCGTTCTCGAGGAATTCCCGTTCCGCGCTTCCGGCGTCATGCAGGCTTTCGTGCTCAACCTGAGGCGCGACAAGTTCAAGGACGAGCGCGTGCGCCGCGCTTTCAATCTCGCCTTCCCGTTCGAAGAGCTCAACAAGACCGTCTTCTACGGCCTCTACGAGCGGGTCGGAAGCTACTTCCACGGGCTTGAACTGGCCTCGTCAGGACTTCCGGAAGGCAAGGAGCTGGAGATTCTGGAAGCCCTCCGGGACAAGGTTCCACCATCGGTCTTCACGACGCCGTACAAGAACCCTGTCAACGATACGAACGAAGCCATCCGCAATAACTTGCGCGAAGCGGACCGTCTCCTGCGCGAGGCAGGCTGGGAGGTCAAGAACGGTCGTCGCGTCAACGCGAAGGGCGAGCCCTTGAGCGTTGAGCTTCTGAGCAGCAGCCCCAACGAGGAGCGCGTCTTCCTGCCTTACAAGGCCGTCCTCGAACGCCTCGGCATCGGGGTGACGGTCCGGAGCGTCGACGATGTGCAATACACAAACCGGACCCGTTCCTTTGACTTCGACATCACCACTGGCCTGTGGGGACAATCCCTGTCGCCCGGCAATGAGCAGCGCGAGTTCTGGGGCTCCCAGGCGGCAAAGCGAGAAGGCTCGCGCAATCTCGCCGGCATCGCCGATCCTGCGGTCGATGCCTTGATCGACAGGATCATCTTCGCCAAGGATCGTGAAGAGCTGGTCGCCGCCACAAAGGCCCTCGACCGTGTTCTGCTGGCGCACAATTATGTCGTACCGCAATGGACGTCTCTGAAGCAGCGCACGGCTCGGTGGGACCGCTACAGCCATCCGGATGTGATGCCGCATTATGCAGGCTCCGCCTTTCCCACCGTCTGGTGGTACGACGAGACCAAGGCGGCCAAGACCGGAGCACCGCGATGAAGGATGTCAGCCGCAGAACAATTCTCAAGGGCAGCGCTGCGGCAGCGGCTCTATCCTTCATTCCGCGCAGTGGCTTTGCGCAAGAGGGTGAAACGGAGACACATGGTCTGTCCAGTTTCGGCGATCTGAAATACGGACCCGACTTCAAGCATTTCGATTACGTCAATCCCGCTGCGCCGAAGGGCGGCGCGCTCGTGCTGCAGATCAGGCAGACGAGCGGCAACCAGAACTTCGATACGTTCAACACGCTCAACATCTATGTGCTGCGCGGCGATGGCGCAGCAGGCATGGGGAGTACCTTCGACACGCTGATGGCAGGCTCCGGCGACGAGCCGAACACGATGTATGGCCTTGTTGCCAAGAGTGTGCGCATCTCAGGCGACAAACTCACCTATCGCTTCGCCTTACGCCCGGAAGCCCGCTTTCACGACGGATCGAAACTGACGGCGCGCGACGCGGCCTTCTCGCTGATGACCCTGAAGGAAAAGGGACACCCGGTCTATCGCGCGGTCCTCACGCAGATGGTCTCGGCAGAAGCAGAGGCGGAGGATGTGCTGCGCGTTCAGTTTTCGCCTCGGCGCAGCCGGGATCTCCATCTCGTCGTCGCGAGCATGCCGATCTTCTCGGAGCGGTACTGGCAGGGCAAGGACTTCGAAGCCGCGACGCTCGAAGCTCCGCTTGGTTCAGGCCCCTACAAGGTGAGCCGCTTCGAGCAGGGGCGCTTCATCGAGTTCGAGCGCGTGCCCGACTACTGGGCGAAGGATCTGCCCGTGAATCTGGGGCAGAACAATTTCGACCGCGTGCGCTATGAATATTTCCGCGACCGCACTGTGGCTTTCGAGGCCTTCAAGAACGGCACGATCAACTATCACGAGGAATTCACCTCGCGCATCTGGGCCACGAATTACGATTTCCCGGCCATGCGCGAAGGCCGCGTGAAGCGCGAGGAGCTCCCCGATGATACGCCAGCCCCCATCCAAGGCTGGTACTTCAACACGCGCCGTGAGACCTTCAAGGATCCACGTGTGCGCGAAGCCATCGGCCTCGCCTTCGATTTCGAATGGACGAACGCCAACATCATGTTCGGTGCCTATCGCCGCACCACGTCCTTTTTCGAAAACTCCGACATGAAGGCGACTGGCCTTCCCTCACCCGAGGAACTCGCGCTGTTGGAGCCCTTCCGCGAGAAGTTGCCGCCTACAGTGTTCGGAGAACCCTATGTGCCGCCGGTCTCAGACGGCTCGGGACAGGATCGACAATTACTGCGCCGGGCTGACGAACTTCTGCGTCAGGCCGGCTGCAAGCGTGAGGGCGGCGTCCTCAAGCTGCCCAATGGCCAACCCTTCACCATCGAGTTCCTCGACTTCCAGAACTCCCTTCAGCCGCACACGCAGCCCTTCCAGACCAATCTGAAGCGATTGGGGATCGACGCCCGATCACGCATAGTCGACGCCGCTCAATACCAGCAGCGCATGAACGAATATGACTTCGACATGACAAGCCGCGCGCTCGTAGGCACGACAACCCCAGGCGATGACCTGCGCACGGTGTACGCCTCAGAAGCCGCCAGGACATCGGGAACGCGCAATATCGCCGGGATCGCGCATCCTGCCGTTGACGCCTTGGTTGAGAAGATCGGCAATGCGGCAACCCGGCAGGAGCTGAACATCGCATGCCGGGCCCTGGACCGGGTGCTTCGGGCAAGCCATTATTGGGTGCCCATGTGGTTCAAGGCCAGTGACTGGATTGCCTATTGGGACCAGTTCTCCCGCCCCGAGACGAAGCCACGCTTCAGCTCGGGCGCGCCGGGAACCTGGTGGTATGATGCCGAGAAGGCCAAGCGGATCGGACGAGGATAAGGTTTGGATACAACTTTGACGACGAGAGCCGTTGCGGGCACGCCCCGCCTGCTTCTGCGCCTTGAGGGCCTGGTGCTCCTGGCCGGAGCCTCATGGGCCTTTGCACACACGGGCCAGCCCTGGTGGCTCTACGCCGTTCTCTTCTTCGTGCCCGATGTGAGCTTTGCCGCCTATGCGGCTGGCCCCAGGCTCGGCTCCATGGCCTACAATGCTCTTCATTCCACGATCGGCCCTGCGATCCTGGGACTGATTGGCCTCGCGCTGGGTCACTCCCTGTTGATCGGCATAGCGGCTGTCTGGGCAGCACATGTCGGCTTCGACCGCATGCTCGGCTATGGCCTGAAATACGCCACCGGCTTCAGCGATACCCATCTCGGCCGCATCGGCCTTAAATCCGCAGGCGCTTGATGCTGGCTTATATCGCGCGCCGTCTCCTCCTCATGATTCCGACGATCCTCGGGATCATGCTCATCTCCTTCGTCATCATCCAGTTTGCGCCCGGCGGTCCCGTGGAGCGCATCATCGCGCAGCTTCAGGGGCAGGATTCGAGCGCCACATCGCGCATCTCCGGCGGTGGCAGCGATGTCGGTGGAGCAGGCCAGGCTCAAGGCGGAGGCGCAGCCGAAGCCTCGTCCTCGCGCTATCGCGGCGCGCAGGGCCTCGACCCGCAATTCATCAAGCAGCTGGAGGCGCAGTTCGGCTTCGACAAGCCGGCCCATGAGCGCTTCTTCAAGATGCTGTGGGATTATGCGCGCTTCGATTTCGGCAAGAGCTATTTCCGCGATATCTCGGTGCTGGAACTCATCAAGGAGAAGCTGCCCGTTTCCATCAGTCTCGGCCTCTGGATGACGCTTCTGTCCTATGCCATCTCGGTACCGCTCGGCATCAAGAAAGCGGTCAACGACGGCTCCGCTTTCGATATCTGGACTTCGGCCATCGTCATCATCGGCTATGCGATCCCGGGATTCCTTTTCGCGATCCTGCTGATCGTTCTTTTTGCGGGCGGCTCCTTCTGGCAGATCTTTCCGCTGCGCGGGCTCACCTCCGAGGGCTGGGCCTTCATGCCATGGCACATGCAGATTGCCGATTACTTCTGGCATCTGGTGCTGCCCATCACGGCCATGGCGCTCGGCGCATTCGCCACCTCGACGCTGCTGACCAAGAACTCGTTTCTCGATGAAATCCGCAAGCAATACGTTCTCACCGCACGCATGAAGGGCCTCTCTGAACGGCAGGTGCTCTATGGCCACGTCTTCCGCAATGCGATGCTGATCGTGATCGCGGGTTTTCCAGGAGCCTTCATCGGCGCGTTCTTTGCAGGCTCGCTGCTGATCGAGACGATCTTCTCCCTCGATGGGCTTGGCCTTCTCTCCTTCGAATCCATCGTGAACCGCGATTATCCCGTGGTCTTCGCCAACCTCTACATTTTTTCGCTGCTGGGCCTGGTGGTGAACCTGATCTCCGATCTCACCTATACCTGGATCGATCCGCGGATCGATTTCGAGACGCGGGAGGCGTGAGATGACCGCTCAGGCGCATACCCATGACATGTTGACTCTGCCCGTCATGGCCGGGCTTGTCCCGGCCATCCCGATGGAGAAAAGCGCCGCACCTCTCATGATCGGGATCACCGGCACAGGGCCGGTGATGACGGCTGCAGCGGGAGGCGTGAGATGAACGAGAACGTTCCCGTCGCCTCTCCAGCCGCTGCACCCGTCGCGCCGCCCCTGCCGCGCCAAGGCTTCATCAAGCTCTCGCCGCTCAACCGGCGGCGGCTGCAGAACTTCAAGGCGAACCGTCGCGGTTACTGGTCGTTCTGGATCTTCATGGTCCTGTTCGTGCTGAGCCTGTTCGCGGAGTTCATCGCGAACGACAAGCCGATCCTCGCCTCCTACAAGGGCGAGCTTCTCTACCCTGCCTTCGTCGACTACCCGGAAGAAAAGTTCGGCGGCTTCCTGGCACAGACCGACTACCGCGACCCCGTGATCGCGAAGGAGATCCAGGACAACGGCTGGCTGCTTTGGGCGCCGATCCGCTTCTCCTACAGCACTCACAATCTCGACCTTCCGGTTCCCGCCCCTGCTCCGCCAACCTGGATGCTCACTGACGAGCAATGCCGCCCCATCGCGGAACGCAACGGCGGCACGGGCTGCAAGGACATCGAATGGAACTGGCTCGGCACCGACGATCAGGGTCGTGACGTGGTAGCGCGCCTCATCTACGGCTTCCGCATCTCCGTCCTGTTTGGCCTGATCCTCGCCGGCATCTCCTCGATCATCGGCATCCTCGCCGGTGCGGTGCAGGGCTATTATGGCGGTTGGATCGATCTCATCGCCCAGCGCTTCATCGAGATCTGGACGGCGATTCCCTCGCTTTATCTTCTCATCATCATCTCGGCGATCATCACGCCGAGTTTCTTCGTGCTGCTCGGAATTCTTCTGCTCTTCTCCTGGGTCTCGCTGGTGGGCGTCGTGCGCGCCGAATTCCTGCGCGCGAGAAACTTCGAGTATGTGCGCGCAGCTAGAGCTCTGGGCCTGTCGAATACCACCATCATGTTCAAGCATCTCCTGCCGAACGCGATGGTGGCGACGCTCACTTTCATGCCCTTCATCATCAACGGCTCGATCACGACGCTCACCTCCCTCGACTTCCTCGGCTTTGGCCTGCCGCCCGGCTCGCCGTCGCTCGGCGAGCTGCTGGCGCAGGGCAAGGCCAATCTCCAGGCGCCGTGGCTGGGCCTCGCCGGCTTCTTCGTGATCGCGCTCATGCTCAGCCTCCTCATCTTTGTCGGCGAAGCGGTGCGTGACGCCTTCGATCCGAGAAAGACGTTCCGATGACAGAGCCTCTGCTTTCCATTCAAGATCTCTCGGTCGCCTTCCGCCAGGGCGAGCGCGACATGCTGGCGGTGGACCGCGTGTCGTTCGACATCAAGCCGGGCGAGACTGTGGCGTTGGTGGGCGAGTCCGGCTCGGGCAAGTCGGTTTCCGCGCTCTCGATTCTCAAACTCCTCCCCTACCCGTCCGCGCATCATCCCTCCGGTCGCATCCTGTTCAAGGGGAAAGACCTTATTGCGGCTGGCGAAGACGAGATGCGGCGGGTGCGCGGCGACGACATCACGATGGTGTTCCAGGAGCCGATGACCTCGCTCAATCCGCTCCACACCATCGACCGGCAGATCGGCGAGATCCTGAAGCTTCATCGCGGCCTCTCCGACAAAGAGGCTCGCGCCCGCACATTGGAACTCCTGAATCTCGTCGGCATCCGCGATGCTGAGAGCCGCCTGAACGCCTATCCGCACCAGCTCTCGGGCGGTCAGCGCCAGCGCGTCATGATCGCGATGGCGCTCGCCAACGAGCCCGACCTCTTCATCGCCGACGAGCCGACGACCGCGCTCGACGTAACGGTGCAGGCCCAGATCCTGAAGCTTCTCGCGGAGCTGAAGGCAGGGCTCGGCATGTCCATGCTCTTCATCACGCACGATCTCGGCATCGTGCGAAAGATCGCCGACCGGGTCTGCGTCATGCTCAACGGCAAGATCGTCGAACAGGGCACGGTCGCTGAAGTCTTCGGCAATCCGCAGCATCCTTACACGCAGAGGCTTCTGGCAGCAGAGCCGAAAGGCCGCGCCAATCCCGTGCCTGCGGGTGCCCCGACCATCGTCGAGGCAGGGCCCATCAAGGTCTGGTTTCCGATCAAGCGTGGCTTCTTCCAGAAAACCGTCGGTCACGTGAAGGCCGTGGACGGCGTATCGGTTCGCGTGCGCAAGGGAGAGACGGTGGGCGTCGTCGGCGAGTCGGGCTCCGGCAAGACGACACTGGGGCTTGCTATCCTGCGCCTCGTCCAGTCGGAAGGTCCTATCGTCTTTCTCGGCAATCGCATCGACGGTCTGCGCGCGCGTGAAATCCGTCCCATGCGCAAGGATCTGCAAGTGGTCTTCCAGGATCCTTACGGCTCGCTTTCGCCCCGCATGTCCATAGCCGAGATCGTGGAAGAAGGCCTGCTCGTCCAGGACAAAGGCCTCTCATACTCCCAACGCCGTGACGTGGTGGCGCGGGCCCTGCACGATGTGGGTCTCGACCCCGCTACGATGGACCGCTACCCGCATGAGTTCTCCGGCGGCCAGCGGCAGCGGATCGCGATTGCCCGCGCCATGGCGCTGGAGCCGCAATTCATCATGCTGGACGAGCCGACCTCCGCCCTCGACATGTCGGTCCAGGCGCAGATCGTGGAGCTCCTGCGCGATCTCCAGAAGCGGCGAAATCTCGCCTATATGTTCATCAGTCACGACCTGAAGGTCGTTCGCGCCCTCGCCAATCACGTGGTGGTGATGCAGAACGGCCAAGTCGTCGAGGAAGGGCCGGCAGAGAATATCTTCGCCGCACCTCGGACGGATTATACACGGGCTCTCTTCGCGGCAGCTTTCAACCTGGAGACGGTTGGGGCCAATGCGGTCCGGCAGTGACACTTACTTAAGATCATGCACGAGCACCATCATTCAGCAGGCAACGCTCATCACGGCCATCACCATGGGCACTTCCATGAGATCGGCCACGGCCGCGCTTTTGCGATCGGCATCGCGCTGAACCTCGCCTTCGTCGCCATCGAAGCGGGCTATGGATTCATTGCGGATTCCATGGCGCTTCTGTCGGATGCAGGCCATAACCTCAGCGACGTGCTGGGGCTAGCCATCGCCTGGGGTGCTGCGATCCTCGCAAGGCGCGGCGCGTCGGAGCGCTTCACCTACGGCCTGCGTTCCAGCTCCATCCTAGCAGCGCTGCTGAATGCCCTGCTGCTGATGGTGGCGATCGGCGGCATCATATGGGAATCCGTGCAGCGCCTGATCGAGCCTGCGCCGGTGGCTGCCGGCACGATGATGATCGTGGCCGGCATCGGCATCGTCGTGAACGGCTTTACGGCTTTCCTCTTCATGAGAGGCCATCACGACCTCAACATCCGCGGCGCGTTCCTGCACATGGTGGCGGATGCCGCCGTGTCCCTCGGTGTCGTGCTCGGTGGTTTGGCCATTCTCTGGACCGATGCCAATTGGATAGACCCGGTGCTGAGCCTCTTCATCGCCGCTGTCATCATCTGGGGCACCTGGGGCTTGCTGAAGCAATCGCTCAGGCTCTCGCTTCACGGCGTGCCTCAGGGGATCGCGATGGCCGAGGTGAGAGAAGCGCTGGCCAAGCGTCCCGGTGTCGCCCGCGTGCACCATGTGCATGTCTGGGCCATCAGCACCACACAGACGGCGCTCACCGCCCATCTGGTCATGCCCGGCGGACATCCTGGAGACCACTTCCTGGCCGAGACCCAGCATGAGCTGAAGGAGCATTTCGGCATCGACCATGCGACGCTACAGATCGAGATCCATGCGCCGGGCGCCCACGATCACGGGTGGGAATGCCATCTCGATCACCACGATCACGACCACGGCCATCATTATGAGGGTCACACTCATGGGGGGCACTCCCATGGAACTCAAGGATCGCATCTTGCGCCGTAATGCCGTATCAATCGTGCTTCGAACGGCTTGAAGGACTTGGGACACATGGCTCGCGCTCTCCTCATCGTTCTGGACTCCGTCGGGATCGGCGGGGCCGAAGATGCAGATGCTTACGGCGATGTCGGTGCCGACACCGTCGGTCATATTGCCGAGGCTTGCGCCGAAGGTCGCGGCGATCGGGCGGGGTTGCGACAGGGTCCGCTCCACCTGCCTCATATGTCGGCTTTGGGCTTGGGACTTGCGTGCGAAGCCTCCACGGGTCGCCTGCCGCCGAACCTTGCCCCTCAGGGCGCGCTGAAAGGAGCCTGGGGATACGGAGTCGAGACATCGAAGGGCAAGGATACGCCCTCCGGTCATTGGGAGATCGCCGGCGTTCCGGTTGCCTTCGACTGGGGCTATTTCCCCAACACCGAACCGGCCTTCCCGGAAAAGCTCACTGCTGCGCTGATCGAGCGCGCGGGCCTTCCCGGCATTCTCGGCAACAAGCATGCGTCCGGCACCGCCATCATCGAGGAATTTGCGGTCGAGCACCTGAAGACCGGAAAGCCGATCTGCTACACCTCGGTCGACAGCGTCCTGCAGATTGCGGCTCACGAGGAGATGTTCGGACTGGAGCGGCTTTACGAAGTCTGCAGGATCGCGAGAGAGCTCTGCGATGAGTACAAGATCGGCCGCGTGATCGCCCGTCCCTTCTTCGGCACGCCCGAGACAGGCTTCAAACGCACGGGCAATCGCAAGGATTTCGCGACGCCCCCGCCGTCGGACACGATTCTCGACACGCTGACGAAAGCGGGTCGCTCTGTTGTGACCGTCGGCAAGATCGGCGATATCTTCGCTCATCGCAGCACCGGCAAAGAAGTAAAGCCGAACGGTAACGATGCGTGCCTCTCCGCCGCGATCGACGCGATGAAGACGCTGCCGGAGGGCGGCTTCGTCTTTGCGAACCTCGTCGATTTCGACAGCGAATTCGGCCACCGGCGGGACATACCAGGCTACGCTGCAGCTCTCGAGGCCTTCGACCGGCGCGTGCCGGAAATCGAGGCCGTGCTAAGCCAGGGCGATCTTGTCATCATCACCGCCGACCATGGCAATGATCCCTCCTGGCATGGCACCGACCACACCCGCGAGCATGTGCCGATCCTCTGCTTCGGACCTGCCGTGAAACTTGGCAGTGTGGGACGGCGGGAGAGCTTTGCCGATATCGGCTCGAGCGTCCTGGCCCATCTGGGGCTTGGGCCTGCGGGCAAGGGCAAGTCCTGGATCTGACCCCCCTCACCGTCATGGCCGGCTTGACCCGACCATCCACGTCTTCGGGAACCGTAGCGCCTCAAGAGACGTGGGTCCCCGGAACAGGTCCGGGATGACGGGAGGTTTTAACGAACGAATCCATTCTCCGTGAACCGTTCCCCGCGCAACAACCTTAAGGCGTTGACGTCAGCGCAACTTTGGCCCAGTCTTCCATAGATCGTAAGGAGACTTTCCTGACGATCGTTGGGGGAGTCTTCCCGTTCTCGCGTGGAAGAAGATCGTTCATGAGCACCCCCAACCGCTCGACCCATATCCGGCTCACCTCGCATCCTGAGCCGAATGCAGGCACCATCAAACATCCGATCAAGTGGGGCGCGAAAGACCCGAAGGAGCGCGGGCCCATCGTCGGCACCGTCACGAACCCGGGTGACCGCAACGTGATTGGTGCACATGGCGGTTCCTATTCGCTCTACCGGGCTCTGGCGATCTCGGCTCGAGCACTCAATCCACTCGCGCGCCCAGACCTCCACAACACACATCCCACCGCCGATATCGGCCCGCATCCGCAATGGTTCGAGCCGGGCAAGATCGTGTCGCTCGATCCCTGGGGCCATCTGGTCGGCCAGGTCCATGCAGACGAGATTGCCAGCGGACTCGACATTCGCCCCTCCATCGCGGTGACGAAGGCGCGTCTCAACATGCCGGAGATCCTCGCTGCCATGGGCGCGAAGCGTCTCAAGGCCGATGGCGGTTTCCTGCATGGGTCCGGCGACATTTCAGTCACGAAGATCGCGGTCGATCCCGTGTGGTATCTGCCCGGCATCGCAGAACGTTTCGGCTGCACGGAAGGAGAACTGCGCCGCACATTGTTCGAACAAACCGGTGGCATGTTCCCGGAGCTCGTGACGCGCCCCGACATGAGCGTGTTCCTGCCGCCCATCGGCAACACAACCGTCTATGTGATCGGCGACGTGGCACGCCTCAGCGATTCGAAAACACGCATCGCCTGCCGTGTGCATGACGAGTGCAACGGCTCCGATGTGTTCGGCTCCGACATCTGCACGTGCCGTCCTTACCTCGTGCACGGCATCGAGGAATGCGTGAAGGAGGCGCAGGCAGGAGGCGTCGGCGTGATCGCCTATAACCGCAAGGAGGGCCGCGCGCTCGGCGAAGTCACCAAATTCCTTGTCTACAATGCGCGCAAGCGGCAAGAGGGCGGCGACTCAGCAGCCACCTACTTCGAGCGCACCGAATGCGTGGCGGGTGTGCAGGATGCACGCTTCCAGCAGCTCATGCCCGATGTTCTGCACTGGCTCGGCATTCGCCGCATCGACCGGCTCATGTCCATGTCGAACATGAAGTACGATGCCATTACAGGCTCCGGCATCGAGGTGGTTGAGCGTGTGCCCATTCCGCCGGAACTGGTGCCACCGGATGCTCAAGTCGAGCTCGAAGCCAAGAAGGCCGCCGGCTACTACACGCCTGACGGTGCGCCCGACGCGGCGGAGCTGGACAAGGTGAAGGGCCGGGATCTCGAGCGCTTTTAACCTTCTCCACAACCGGCTGAGCTTGAGAGTGCTGGCCAGAACGAGACTATGCTATCGCTCTTGAACCTGAGAGCCCTGGAGCCCTGCGTGACGGATCAGCCTAATTCTTCTCCTGAGACCCAAGCCGCCCGCACGCTCCTGACCGCTGCGGCGGTGCGCGAACGGTCGCATCAGCTGCTGAAGGCGGGCCTTGAAGATCGTCTGCAGCATTTCGCGGTGAACTTGGGCCGCCTGGAAGCCTGCGCCGACGAGGTGGTGGCCACGATCCGCGAGGCTTATCCCTCTCTCGAAATCCCCTTCCATGCCCGCTGGCGGCATTTCTCGACGGGAGGGCATGACCGCTGGGATGCGGTGACGCATGGAGCGCCTTGGACAAATGCCGGCGAGATGGCGCGCTCAGCCTTCGACTTGGCCATCGTCTCCGTGCTGCTCGATGCGGGCGCTGGCCCGCAATGGTGCTATCAGGAAGGCCGCACGGGCGAAACCTATGCTCGCTCCGAGGGCTTGGCCGTTGCGAGCTTCGACATGTTCGTGAGCGGCGCCTTCTCGAGCAGGCCCGAGGATCCCTTCCGCGTCGATGCGGATGTGCTGATGGCGCTGACGGCAGAGGATCTGGCCGAGGGCTTCCAGGTCTCTGTAGACAACCCGCTCGTGGGTCTTGAAGGCCGCGCCGCCCTTCTCAACCGCCTGGGTCGTGTTGTGGCCACGAACCCGGACATTTTCGGACAGGTGGATGATCCCCGCCCCGGCGGCCTCGTCGACGTGCTTGCGGCCACGGCCGAAGACGACGCCGTCAAGGCCACCTCGATCCTGGAGGCACTGCTCACCCATCTCGGGCCCATCTGGCCTGGGCGGATCACCTTGGGCGGCGTCGATCTCGGCGATACCTGGCGCCACCCGCTGGTCGAGGCCTCTGATGCCACGAAAGGGCTCATTCCCTTCCATAAGCTCTCCCAGTGGCTCTCCTATTCGCTCATCGAGCCCCTGGAATGGGCCGGGTACACGGTCACCGATATCAACGGACTCACAGGCCTGCCGGAATACCGCAATGGCGGGCTTTTCCTCGATATGGGGGTCATCGGTCTCAAGAACCCGGACGAGGCCAGACAAGCACATGCGGTGGATTCCCCCCTTGTCGTGGAGTGGCGGGCCTTGACGGTTGCCCTATTGGACCGCATTGCCGATCCGATCCGTGCCCGGCTTCAATTTACTGCCGAGGACTTTCCCCTCGCGAAGGCGCTCGAAGGCGGAACCTGGGCGACAGGGCGCAGATTGGCCAAAGAGAAGCGTGGCGACGGCTCGCCTCCTCTCAGCATCATCAGTGACGGAACGGTGTTTTGATGAATCAGCATACGACGACCAAGGAAGGAAAGAGCATGGAAGGCGTGACGGTGGTCGATCATCCGCTGGTTCAGCACAAGCTGACCCTGATGCGGGACAAGCAGCGCTCGACAAAAGGCTTCCGCCAGCTCCTCAACGAAATCGGCATGCTCCTCTGCTACGAGGTCACCCGCAACCTGCCCATGGAACGGATCGAGATCGAGACGCCGCTGACCACGATGGAAGGCGTGCAGATCGCCGGCAAGAAGCTGGTCTTCGCTCCCATCCTGCGCGCGGGTGTCGGCTTTCTTGACGGCATGCTCACCCTTGTTCCCGCCGCCCGCGTGGCCCATATCGGCCTCTATCGCGATCCGGAATCGCTCCAGGCGGTGGAATATTACTTCAAGGCCCCGTCCGACCTCGCCGACCGCATGGTGCTGGTGCTCGATCCGATGCTCGCCACCGCCAACTCGGCCGTGGCCGCCATCGAGCGCCTGAAGGAGCGCGGCGCGAAGGACCTTCGCTTTGTCTGCCTGCTCGCGGCGCCTGAGGGCATCGAACGCCTGCGCAGCGCTCATCCCGATGTGCATATCTGGACAGCGGCCGTCGATGAGAAGCTCAACGACCACGGCTATATCGTGCCGGGTCTGGGTGACGCCGGCGACCGTATGTATGGAACGCGCTAGAAGCTAGCGCTGTTAGCGCTGTGACTCTGCGAAACAGGATTCAAGGCCTTGCGCTTCATTGTCGCCGACTGGGGAACGACCCGCTTTCGTGGCTATCTGATCGAGCATGAAACCATTCTCGATCAGGTCTCGTCGGATGAGGGCGTTTCCGCCCTGCAAAAGGGCCAGCACCGCGACATCTTCTTGAAACGTTGCGGGCATTGGCTCGATGCGGAACCAAATGCACCCGTGCTGCTCGTCGGCATGGTCGGCAGCCGCGAAGGCTGGGTGGAGGCACCCTATGCCTCCTGCCCTGCGGGCCCGGCCGAGATCGCGCAGGCGTTGATGCCGGTTGATCTCGTCAATGGCCGCAAGGCCCACATCATCCCTGGCCTCTTCTGCGAACCTGCTCCAGGTGCCGCCGACGTGATGCGCGGCGAGGAAACACTGGTGCTGGGCGCGGGCGTCGAAAACGGTCTCGTCTGCTCGGCCGGCACGCACCCCAAATGGATCCTGATGCGCGACGGGCGCATCGAGCGCTTCGCCACTTACCTGACAGGAGAGATGTATGCGCTGCTGCGCGAGCATTCCATGATCGGACGCGCCGCCACGGAGCCTTCGGATCAAAAGGGCTTCGACATGGGCCTCGATGCAGCAGAGCGCAACAGCGGCGCTGATGGCGCAGCGCGCGTGGGCCTGCTCCATCTGCTCTTCGGCGCGCGAGCCGCGGTGGTATCGGGGCGCATGGCGAGCAATCTGCTGACGCCTTATCTCTCCGGCCTCCTCACAGGCGATGAGATCAACGGCGCGCTTGCGCAATTCGGACGTCCTGCCTCCGTCACGATTCTCGCCGATCAAGCCCGCGCGGATCTTTATGCGCACGCGCTCGCACGCCACGGCATCAAGACGGAACTGAAGAATCCCAAGCAAGCGCTGCTTGCCGGTCTGGCGCGGATCCTGCGCCAGCATTCTCAGAGCTGAACGCTCAACTCCCACTCAGGTCAAAACTCATGCTCCATCCCCTTCTCGCCACGTCCACTGAGAACTCGCTTCCGATCTGGCTCGTGACAGAGAGCACATGGAGCACCGTTTTCTCGCAACTGCCGAAGGTGGCGCAAGGCTTTGCGAAGGCTCAGGGGTTTGAAGGAAAGGCCGGAGGCCATTGTTTGCTGCCGGATACGGACGGTAACCTGTTCGGCGTGGCCTTCGGCCTTGCCAATGACGACGCTAAGCAACGCGATCTTTTCGCCGTCGGAAAGCTGCCGACGATTTTGCCGGATGGCCTCTATCGTTTCGAGACCGACGCACCGGATGCAGCGCTTGCCACGCTAGCATGGATCCTGGGTTCCTACAGCTTCACCCGCTATCGCAAGCGCAACGACAGATCCGTTCGCCTCGTCGTGCCGAAGGGCGTCGATGCGGATGAGATCACGCGCATCGCCAATGCAGTCTGCCGCAGCCGCGATCTCGTCAACACGCCGACGAGCGATCTCGGACCCGACGGCATCGAGGCCGCCGCGCGCCGGATTGCAGAGACACATGGTGCAGAGTTCACCAGCATCATCGGAGATGATCTGCTGAAGCAGAACTTTCCGATGATCCATGCGGTCGGCCGCGCTTCCGCGACTCCGCCGCGCCTCATCGACTTCACCTGGGGCAATGCGAATGCACCGCGCATCACGCTTGTCGGCAAAGGTGTCGCCTTTGACACCGGCGGCCTCGACATCAAGCCATCTTCCTCCATGCTGCTGATGCGCAAGGACATGGGCGGTGCTGCGGCAGCGCTCGCGCTCGCCGACATGATCCTGGGCGCGGAGCTTCCTGTGCGTCTGCGCGTGCTCATTCCCGCCGTCGAGAACTCGATCTCGAGCAACGCCTTCCGCCCCGGCGACATTCTGGGCAGCCGCAAGGGCATCACGGTGGAAATCGGCAATACGGACGCAGAAGGCCGCCTCATTCTCGCTGATGCGCTGGCGCTGGCGGATGAGGAGAAGCCGGATCTCATCATTGATTTCGCGACGCTCACGGGGGCGGCCCGCGTGGCGCTCGGCCCCGAGCTTCCTCCGTTCTACACGGATGACGAGGATCTCGCCGCCGAGATCACCCGCACCGGCATGGAAGTGAACGATCCCGTGTGGCGCATGCCGCTGTGGTCGCCTTATATGAGCCAGCTCGATTCGAAATACGCCGACATGAACAACACGGGTGGGCCGATGGGCGGCTCCATCACCGCCGCCCTGTTCCTGCGTCGTTTCGTGTCCGACGCCAGGGCGCATGTGCATTTCGACATTTTCGCCTGGAACAACTCCACCCGCCCTGCCCGCCCTGAAGGCGGCGAGGTCCAGGCGGCGCGCCTGATGTATGCCCTCCTGAAAAAGCGCTACGCTTCCTGAAGCCAGGCCTTGGTTGCGCCTTCGGACGTGAAAAGTGGAATCCACTTTTCACGTCCGATGCTCTAGGAGACACTATCACCGCCTGTGCCAAGGAGTTGCCTCGATGAGTTTCGACCGCCGCATCACCCCCTTCCGCGCCGATCTGGCCGACGAGAAGCTGCGCGGGCAGGTCGAGGCCGAGCGCTTCACGACGGGGACGGTCAGGCGCGTTGTCGCCTCCTTCGCCCCTCTTCATCGCCATCCCTCGCGGGAAGCACCCGTCGACACGCAGGCGATCTTCGGAGAAGCCGTCACCATTTACGACGAGCATGAGGGCTGGGCCTGGGTGCAACTGCACGACGACGGCTATGTGGGGTATCTGCCGAGCGTCGTGCTTGGCGAGCCGGGGCCGCAGGCGACGCACAAGGTCGCGGCCATTCGCACCTTCATCTATCCGGGCCCGAACCTGAAGCTGCCGCACGCCGACCTCCTGACCATGAACGCGAAGGTTGCCGTCGTGGGCACGCAAGGCGATTATGCACAGCTTGCCGATGGCGGTTGGGTCTATGCTGCGCACCTCGCCGCTGTCGATGCGCGTGAGGTTGACTATGTGAGCGTGGCCGAGCGCTTCCTGCACACGCCTTATCTCTGGGGCGGCAAGACAAGCCTCGGGATCGACTGCTCCGGTCTCACGCAGACCGTGCTGACTGCCGCAGGCATCAGGGCGCCGCGTGACACCGACATGCAGGAAAGAGAGCTCGGCACAGCCATCGACGTGAAGCCGGGCCTCGGCGGCCTCGAGCGCGGCGACCTCGTGTTCTGGAAGGGCCATGTAGGCCTGATGATGGATGAGACGAACTTCATCCACGCCACCGGCCACAGCATGACTGTGATGATCGAACCACTGTCTGTCGCGGAGGAGCGCATCCGCCGGACGAGCTACGGTCCGATCAGCTCGATCAAGCGTCTGTAGTCTCCGATGAGCTATCTGCCCGACCTGTCCGTTCTGCTCGTGGCAGGATTCGGAGTTTTTCTCATCGCCTTCATGAAGGGCGCCTTCGGCGGCGGGCTCGCCATTGTCGGAATCCCCGTTCTGTCGCTGGTGATGGACCCGATCAGCGCCGGAGCAGTGCTCGCGCCTCTCTTCGTGCTGATGGATATGGCAGCGCTCTATTACTGGCGGCCGAGCACGTGGTCGAAGATCGACTTAGGCCTGCTTCTCCCCGGCCTTGCCTGCGGCACGGCCATCGGTTTCCTGTTGTTGAAGGTGATCGACCGCAGCACGGTGGCAATCATCATCGCCACGATCACTCTGGCCTTCACAGGCCTATGGTTTCGTGGCGGCGGCAGGATCGTGCAGCGACCGCGGTCGAAGATCAAAGCAGTCATTGCAGGAACGGCATCGGGCGTTTCATCCATGATGGCCCATTCCGGCGGACCGCCGGTTGCGATGTATCTTCTGCCGCTCGGGCTCCCCAAAGCAGTCTATGCCGGAACGAGCAGCAGCTTCTTTGCAGCAGGCAATCTGATGAAGGTTCTGCCCTGGCTCGCGCTTGCAAAACCCAGCACCGAGCTTTGGACATTGATGGGATTGTGCCTGCCCCTCATTCCTCTGGGTGTATGGGCCGGATATACCTTACATGCGCGCCTGGACCAGAGGCAGCTCTACCGCCTCTGTTACGCCCTTCTCGCCGTGACAGCACTCAAGCTGCTGTGGGATGGCCTGCACGGCTATGGGGTGCTCTAGAGCCGCTTCCATTGGCCTGGAATCAGCTCTCGTCTTTTTCAGGCTGCATATTTTGACGGCGAACCGGATCCACTTCGCCGAAAAATGCTCTAATACCCCATGTCCTCAATACCCCCGCGCCCGATCAACGACGTTCTCGAACGGCTCTCCTGCCTCGTGGCGCAGGATTTGGCTTGCGATGTAGCGCGCTGTCGCTTCGGGCTCGCTCACAGCAGCATTATGCGGCGTGATCGTGACGCGCGGATGCGTCCAGAGCGGTGAATCCTCCGGCAGCGGCTCCTTTTCGAACACATCGAGGGTTGCTGCTTTCAACGTTCCGTCTTCAAGACAGCTCAGGATATCCGCTTCCACCTGCAAGCCACCACGTCCTGCATTGATCAAAACGGGACCGCCGAGCCTTCCATCCTGCGCGAGCTTCTGGAACAGGCTGCGATTGAGAATGCCTCGCGTATCGGGCGTGAGCGGGATAAGGCTCACCAGAATGTCCGTGCGTGCAAGAAATTCATCAAGCCCATTCTCGCCCGAGTAAACCTTGAACCCCTCGACTGTCTTCGGCGTGCGGCTCCAACCCGCCACGTCGAAGCCCATCATCCTGAGCTTCAACGCTGCATCCTGCCCGAGCACGCCGAAGCCCATGATACCGACGCGCACATCCGCTGCAATCGGCGGCGAGCGATCCTGCTCCCAGCGCCTGGCGCGTTGCGCCTCGGCAAAGCGCGCATGATCGCGCAGATACATGAGGCAGTGCATGACCATATATTCGCTCATGCGATGGGTGAGATCGTCCTGCGCCACACGCACGACCGGCGCGTTCGGAAGATCGGGATAGCCCATCAGATGATCGACGCCGGCGCCGAGAGAGAAGATCGCCTTCAAATTCGGCAGGTCATCCAGGCTTCCCGGCCTCGGTCCCCAGGTTGCCACATAGCGGATCTTGCTTCTGTCGAACTCCTCGCCCAGCACCACGATCTCGCGACCGGGCAGATGGCGCGTGAAGCGTTCGACCCAGGGCTGCGTTTCCCACGTGACGGCGACGAGCAGGCTCACGATTTTTCTCCAATGCGTTCGAGAATCAGCGCTCCAGGTTCAGCTTTCGCATCCCCGACTCTGTAGGCCGCGCGCACCATGCGTTCGGCCACCTTGGCGGCTTCTTCGCTGCGCGCATGCACGATGGCGAGCGGGCGATCGGCATCGACCGTCTCACCGATCTCGGCAAGTTGGATCAGGCCGACCGCGTGGTCGATCGGATCCTGCGGACGCGTGCGCCCGCCTCCGAGCGCGACAACCGCAACGCCCACATCGCGCGTGGCGATGCTCTGCACGATGCCGGAACGCTCCGCATGGATGGGGCGGACCACAGGTGCTGCCTGCAGATGCTTCCCGTGATTCTCCAGGAAATCGGCAGGGCCGCCAAGAGCCGTCACCATGCGCCGGAACACCTCAGCCGCCCTGCCGGAGGAAATCGCGTTCTCGACCTTCGCGCGCGCCTCATTGATATCAGTCGCGATCTTGCCGAGCACCAGCATCTCGGCGGAGAGTTCCACCGTCACCTCGTGGAACCGCTTCTCCCAACGATGGCCGGTGAGGTAATCGACCGCATAGGCCATCTCCACCGCGTTGCCGGCAGCCGAAGCAAGAGGCTGGTTCATGTCGGTCAGCAGAGCGCTTGTCGGCAGGCCTGCGCCATTGGCAACGAGCACGAGGCTCTCGGCGAGAGCACGCGCATCCTTCGCGTTGTCCATGAACGCGCCGGAGCCGAACTTCACGTCCATCACGAGGCCCTGAAGGCCAGCGGACAGCTTCTTTGAGAGAATGGATGCGGTGATGAGATCGATGGATTCCACCGTCGCCGTCACGTCGCGGATGGCATAGAGGCGCTTGTCGGCCGGTGCGAGGTCGGCCGTCTGGCCGATGATGGCGCAGCCGACCTCACGCGTGACACGACGGAAGGTGTCGATGTCAGGCTGCGTAACGTAGCCCGGAATGGAATCGAACTTGTCAAGCGTGCCGCCCGTGTGGCCGAGACCACGACCGGAGATCATCGGCACATAGCCGCCGCAGGCCGCGACAGCCGGGCCGAGCGCCAGGCTCACCGCGTCGCCCACGCCACCGGTGGAGTGCTTGTCGAGCACGGGACCCGGCAGATCCCATTTGAGCACCTCGCCCGAATTCATCATGGCTCGCGTCAGCGCCACGCGCTCCGGCACGGAGAGGCCACGAAAGAAGATCGCCATGGCGAAGGAGGCCGCCTGACCTTCGGAGACGTGGCCCGAGGTGAGCCCCTGGATGAAGCTCTCAATCTCGGCAGCATCCAGCGTGCCGCCGTCGCGCTTTCGACGGATGATTTCCTGCGGAAGATGGCTCATGTCAGTAAGCTCCGGTGGCCGCATCACCCGCACGCCCTTCGATGGCGGCAACCAGGGTGTCGTAGACGCTGCTTGCGCCAATGCGGAAGGTCCGGGGCGTGGCCCAGCCCGGGCCCATGATGCGGTCGGCGATATCGAGATAAATCTTTGCATCGGCAACCGTACGAATGCCACCCGAGGGCTTGAGTCCCACATTGCGCCCGGATGCCTTGATCGTGTTGAGCATGATCTCCGCCGCTTCCGGAGTCGCGGAAACAGGTGTCTTGCCCGTCGAGGTCTTGATGAAATCGGCCCCGGCTTCGATGGAGAGACGGCTCGCCGTTTCGATCAGCTGCGCATCCTTCAGTTCACCTGTTTCAAGAATGACCTTGAGAAGCCGCCCCTGATCGACGAGATCGCGCACGGCTTCCACCATCTCCGTCGCAATCGTCAGATCACCGCGACGGACCGCCCCATAAGGCAGCACGAGGTCGATCTCGTTCGCGCCATCGGAGAGAGCCTCCTGCACATCGTCCGTGACGCGGTCCACTTCCTCGCCGCCGGCGGGGAAGTTCACCACCGTCGCGATGCGGACAGGCGAACCTTTCAGGTTCTCCTGCGCGCGCTTCACGAACTGGGGCCACACGCAGACAGCGGCGACAGGACCGCGGGGATCGAGCGCCTTCTTGCAGAGCGCATCGATAGCCTGATCGGTGCAGGTGTCCGTCAGATCGGTGAGGTCGAGGCAGCGTAGCGCCCGCTGGGCAATTTGCGCGTCGGACATTTTTTAAAGCTCCGCGACGAAGGAACGGATGAGACGCTTGAACTTCTCAGAGGCCTCTGCCGCCGTATCCTTGGTTTCCTGATGCGAGGGCGAAGCGCCTTCGATCCCGGCGGCGAGGTTGGTGACGACGGAGATCGCGGCAACCCGCAGGCCGTAATAGCGCGCGAGGATGACCTCCGGCACCGTGGACATGCCGACGAGATCGCCACCGAGGATCTGCACCATCTTGATCTCGGCAGGCGTCTCGAAGCTCGGGCCGGAAAGCCACGCGTAAACGCCCTCCGGCAGATCGATGCCGGTCTTCTTCGCGGCGCGCTGCAGAACCTCGCGTAAGCTTGGATCGTAAGCATCCGTCAACGAGACGAAACGGCCTTCCGTGTGATCGCGCAGGAGCGGGTTCGCGCCAGAGAGATTGAGATGATCATTGATGGCGACGAGGCTGCCGGGGCGGATGGAGGCGCGCACGGAGCCTGCGGCATTGGTCGCGACCAGTACCGGAATGCCGAGCTCCTTCACGAAAGCCACAGGAAGGCGCATCGCACCCGCATCGCCCGTTTCATAGTAGTGCGCGCGGCCCTGGAACAGGAGAACGCGCCTGCCCTCCAATGTTCCGGCGACAAGCTTGCCTGCATGGCCCGATACGCCGCTCTTCGGAAAATGCGGAATGCCGACGTAAGCCAGACTCACCGCGTCACTCACCTCGTCAACCAGGGTGCCGAGACCGGTGCCGAGCACGAAGGCGGCGTCGAAGGGGCCATCGAAGCCGCGAGCACGAACGAATTCAGCGGCCTCTTGAGCGTTCTGCTGCATGATCGTCTCTTATCTGTCCGTCAGGTTGTCGGGCCCGAACGAGAAGGGCAACAACTCATCCAGGGTAAAAGTTTTGCGGATGCCTTCAGGCCCCGCGATATGAATTTTCGTATCGGGCGCCGCGAATTCGCGAATGCGCTGGCGGCAACCGCCGCAGGGCGTGACGAGATGCTCGCCCTCGCCCATCACCGCGATTTCACCGATGCGATGTCCGCCGCCCGCAATCATCGCCGAGATGGCGCCCGCTTCCGCGCAGGAACCCACCGGATAGGCCGCGTTTTCCACGTTGCAGCCGGTGAAGATCTGTCCCTCCGGCGTGGCGATAGCAGCACCCACCTTGAAGCGGGAGTAAGGCGCATAGGCCTTCGCCTGGATCGCCTTGGCCGCTTCGAAAAGCGTGTCGAGAGAAGCCATGATCAACGCTCCTTCACATAGGGCACGCCGGCCGCACGCGGCGGGATAGCCTTGCCGATGACGCCGGCGAGCAGAATGACCGTCATCAGATAGGGAAGCGCCTGAATGGCCTGCACCGGCACCTCGCCGATGCCGGGAATGAAAAGTCCCTGAAGCTGGTTGGCGACGGCATCGAGAAGGCCGAAGAGGAAGCAGGCTCCCAACGCGGGCCATGCGCGCCACTTGGCGAAGATGAGCGCGGCGAGAGCAATGAAGCCGCGGCCTGCAGTCATGTTGGGCAGGAAGCCCGCCGCCTGTCCGACAGACAGATAAGTGCCGCCGATGCCGCAGAAGATCCCGCCGATCACGACGGCCGAGTAGCGCAGGCCCGTCACGGAGATACCTGCCGTATCGACCGCAGCCGGATTCTCACCGACAGCGCGCAGACGAAGCCCGAACCGTGTGCGGCCCATAATGAACCATGTGAGCGGCACGGCGAGCAGAACCACATAGACGAGCGCCGAATGTCCAAAGAGGACGCCGTCGAAACGCTGATCCCCTTCCAGCGGCGGCGTGCGTCCGCCCTGCCCGTACCAGGCATTGCCGACGATGGCTGTGAGGCCGGCAGCCAGCATGTTGATGGCGACGCCGGACACGATCTGGTTGCCGCGCTGGCTGATGGAAGCGAAGCCGTGAATGAGGCCGAAGGCCACCGATGCAAAGATGCCGAAGACAAGTCCGGTCCAGGCCGAGCCGAAGACATAGGCAGCGGCTGCGGCAGCAAAGGCAGCGACCAGCATCTTGCCTTCAAGGCCGATATCGACAACGCCCGAGCGCTCGGACCAGAGACCGGCCAAGCACGCGGCGAGGAGCGGAATCGAGAGGCGCAGCGCCGAGTCGAAAATCGTTACGATGATGCCGAAATCCATACTCACGCTCCTGCCAGTTTAGGACGTGACAGCAGCTGCGCCACGAGACGCCGGAAGAGACCATCCAGCGCGCCGGCAAACAGGATGATGATGCCGCCGATCACCACGACCATGTCGCGGGTGATGTTGGGCTGCTCGAAAGCCAGCTCCGCGCCGCCCTGGTAGAGAATGCCGAACAGGAGAGACGCGAGAATGATGCCGACTGGATGTGCACGCCCCATGAGCGCGACCGCAATGCCGACGAAGCCGTAGCCTGAAGTGAACTCCAGCAGGAGCCGGTGCTGGTAACCCATCAGCTCATTCACCGCGAGGCCGCCTGCGAGCGCGCCTGACAGCACCATGGCAATGATCGTGATGCTCGCAGGAGAGATACCGGCATAGATCGCAGCCGTGGAATTGGAGCCCACCACGCGGATCGCATAGCCGAGACGCGAGCGGTAGATGAGGAGCCAGATAAGATGGGCCGAGATCAGCGCCAGCACGAAGGTGAGGTTGAGCTGCGACGCCGGGATATCGATGCCGAATGCGGCGAATACCTCGTGCATGAAGGGAATGTAGGAGCCTTCCGGGAAGGCCCGCGTTTCCGGGTTCATCGATTGCGGCTCGCGCAGCACATTCACGAGGAGATACACGATCAGGACGCTCGCGAGCCAATTGAACATGATCGTGGTGATCACGATGTGACTGCCGCGCTTCGCCTGCAGATAACCCGGCACGGCAGCCCAGGCTGCACCAAAGGCGGCCGCCGCGATGATGCCGATAGGAATGAGCAGGAAACCTGGCAGGAACGTGAGATTGTTGAGTGCAAGCGCAATGCCCAAGCCTGCAAGCGTCGCCTGGCCCTCACCGCCGATGTTGAACAGGCCTGCGTGATAGGCAACAGCAACCGCCAGCCCCACGAAGATGAAGTCGGTGGCATAGAACAGGGTGAAGCCTAGGCCCTCTCCTGTGCCGAGACTTCCCTGCAGGAGGTAGCGTGTCGCAGTGAGCGGGTTCTCACCGATGCTGAGCACCACGAGGCCCGCGATCAGGAATGCGGCCACAACGGAGATGGCGGGCACAAGAACCGTGTCGGCCCATTTGGGCATGTCGATAGGAGCACTCACGTCTGATGATCCGGCAGGAACAGGTGGCCCTGTTCGTCGAGGGGGAAGAAGGGATTCCAGGCCACCTCCCAGAGGTGTCCGTCGGGATCGGCGAAGTAGCCCGAATAGCCGCCCCAGAACACGTCCTGCAGCGGCTTCACGGCGCGGGCGCCGGCAGCGATGGCGCGGGCATAGACCTCATCGGCCTCCTGCTTGGAACGGGCGTTATAGGCGAGCGAGATGGCGGCAAAGCCGGTGGGCTTGTCCTCGACGCCTGCATCCTTGGCGAGGTCAGCCCGTCCGAAGAGTGCCAGCGCAAGGCCGTTCGCCTGAAAGAAGGCGACGCTCGGCTGGCTGGCGGAAGATGCCTTCCAGCCCCATGCTTCATAGAAGGCGCGGGATTTTGCGAGATCCGCAACGCCGAGCGTAACGAGCGACAATCGCGGCTGCATCAGGCGGCCTCGTCGGTGACGCCGGCCATGAGCAAGCCCAGATCCTGCTCGTTCGTCTGGTCAGGCTTGCGCTCGCCGGTGATCCTGCCGCCGCACATGGTGAGGATGCGGTCGGACAGATGCATGATCTCATCGAGTTCCACCGACACGAGCAGAATGCCCACTCCTGCATCGCGCAGTGCGATGAGGCGACGGTGGATGAACTCGATGGCACCGATATCGACGCCACGCGTCGGCTGGCCGACGAGGAGCACCTTCGGGTTGCGCTCGATTTCGCGCGCCAGCACGATCTTCTGCTGGTTGCCGCCGGAGAAGTTAGACGTCTTCAGGCGCGGTGCGGGCGGGCGGACATCGTACTGCTCCATCTTCTTCGCGAGATCCGCGATGAGACGGTCATGATCGAGAAGCGGACCCCGCCCAAGCTGCGGCTCGTTCGAGAAGCCGAGAATGGCGCTCTCGAATGCGGGGAAAGCGGGCACGAGCCCCATGCGCAGGCGATCTTCCGGCACGTGCAGCAGGCCGAGCTCGCGCATGCGATGCGGATTGTGCTCCGAGAAGTGAATATCCCGCCCTTCGAGCCTGATGGATCCGAGCACAGGCTGACGCATGCCGGCGATCGCTTCCAGAAGCTCGCTCTGGCCGTTACCCGCAACGCCTGCGATGCCGACGATCTCGCCTGCATGAACGGTGAAGGACGCGTTGGCGACACGCAGCACGCCGCGCGCATCGATGACGGAGAGATTGTCTATTTCGAGCACAGGAGCGCCGGGCGCCTTTTCGGTTTTCTCGACACGCAACAGCACGCGACGTCCCACCATCAGCTCGGCCAGCTCCGGTGGCGATGTCTTCGCCGTCTCGACGGTGGCCACCATCTCGCCACGGCGCATGACCGAGACGCGATCCGTGATGGCCATGATCTCGCGCAGCTTATGCGTGATGAGAACAACCGTCTTGCCCTGCTGTTTCAGCGAGCGGAGCAGCTCGAACAGCGCATCCGCTTCAGCGGGAGTGAGCACGGCAGTGGGCTCATCGAGAATGAGAATGTCCGCGCCGCGATAGAGGGCTTTGAGAATCTCCACGCGTTGCTGGAGGCCGACGGACAACTCGCCAACGGTGGCGTCCACGTCGATTTCCAGGCCGTAATCGGTTGCGAGACGCGCAAGTTCCTTGCGCACCTTGGACTCGCCCGCGCGCAGCATGGCGCCGCCTTCGGCACCGAGCATCACGTTCTCGACTACGGTCAACGGCTCGACCAGCATGAAGTGCTGGTGAACCATGCCGATACCGGCCGCGATAGCATCGTTGGAGGAGCGGATCCGGATAGGCGCTCCATTCACGCGGATATCGCCTGAATCCGCCTCGTAGAAGCCGTAGAGGATCGACATGAGGGTCGACTTGCCCGCACCGTTCTCGCCGACGATGCCGTGGATCGTGCCGCGCTCGACGGACAGGTTCACGTCCTTGTTGGCGTGAACGGCGCCGAAGCTCTTGTTGATGGCGATGAGTTCAATGGCGGGAGACATTGGCCTCTAGGGGTTGTCCAGCAAGGGGAAAGCGCGCGGATCTTATCGGAAAAAGCACAAACCTAAAAACGGAAACGGCCGCAGGCCCTCTTCTCAGAAAGCCTGCGGCCGGATCGATGCGTTATCTTACATCGGGCACTTGGAGTCCGACATGTAGTCGTGGACCTTGATGGCGCCTGACTTGATGTCGGCTGCGGCCTTGTCGGCAGCGGCCTTCATGTCGGCGGTCACGAGCGACTTGTTGTTGTCGTCGAGTGCCCAAGCCACACCGTCCTCGGCAAGACCGAGAACCGAGAGGCCAGCCTTGAAGGTGCCCTTCTTGGCCTGATCGAAGGCGTTGTAGGTCGCGACATCCACGCGCTTGACCATGGAAGTCAGCACCTTGCCCGGATGCAGGCCGTTCTGGTTGGAATCGACGCCAATGCCGAGCTTGCCGGCGTCAGCAGCCGCGCGCAGCACGCCCACGCCCGTACCGCCAGCCGCATGATAGATCACGTCCGCGCCGCGGGAGATCTGGCCCTTGGCGAGCTCGCCGCCCTTCACGGGATCGTTCCAGGCGGCGCCGGTGGTGCCGGTCATGTTCTGGAACACTTCGGCGTCCTTGTTGGCATACTTCACGCCCTGGACGTAGCCGCAGGCGAACTTGCGGATGAGCGGGATGTCCATGCCGCCCACGAAGCCGACCTTGCCGGACTTCGAAGCCTTGGCGGCCAGGAGGCCGACCAGGAACGAACCCTCGTGCTCCTTGAACACGATGGACTGCACGTTCGGCTTCTCGACGACGGCATCGATGATGGCGAACTTGGTGTTCGGGAACTCCTCGGCGACCTTCTTCAGAGCGGATTCCTGGCTGAAGCCGACGGCCACGATCGGCGAGAAACCATCGCGGGCGAAGCGGCGCAGGGCCTGCTCGCGCTGGGCGTCGTTCTGCGGCTCGAAATCGCGGTATTCGGTGCCTGTCTCCTTCTTGAACTTCTCGGCACCCGTGTGAACGCCTTCGTTGAAGGATTTGTCGAACTTGCCGCCGAGATCATAAACGACGGCCGGCTTGAAGGCCGCCTGCTGCGCAAAGGCAGCCGTGGCGGAGAAGGCGAGGCCCGCGAGTGCGAGGCCGAACTTGGTGACTGTCATCGGCATTGTTCCCTGTTTAACGCCGGATTTTTGTCCGGTTGCCCCGTGACGATGGCATGGGAAGGGTCACGACGCCAAGGTCCCTGTCAAGCCGAGATGTTATTTTCCTTCAGGGAATGGTTGATAGCTCAAGGCCTGGCGTTAAGGTCACTCCATGCCCCTGACACCTGACGAAATCGATCGCTACGCCCGCCACCTGGTCCTTCGGGACGTCGGGGGGCCCGGGCAGTTGAAACTCAAAGATGCTCGCGTGCTCGTGATCGGAGCTGGAGGCCTTGGAGCGCCTCTGATCCAGTATCTGGCAGCCGCCGGGGTCGGCACCATCGGCGTTGTGGACAACGACGTGGTGTCCCTCTCAAACCTGCAGCGGCAGGTGATCCATGGAACGTCCGATATCGGGACGCTCAAGGTGGAGAGCGCGGCCGGGGCCATCCTGCGCCTCAATCCTCACGTTGCGGCAGAGCCTCATGACCTGCGGCTTACCGCTGAGAATGCCCGCGACCTGATCCGCCGCTATGACATCGTCGCCGATGGCTCGGACAATTTCGAGACCCGCTATGCGGTCTCGGACGCCTGTTTTTTCGAGAAGAAGCCGCTGGTCACGGCGGCTTTGGGCCAGTTCGACGGCTCACTCACCACGATCAGAGCCCATGAGACCGGCCCTGACGGCCGCCCGAACCCCACCTATCGCTGCCTTTTCCCCTCCCCACCCCCGCCGGGCGCGATCCCGACCTGCGCGGAAGCGGGCGTGCTCGGAGCACTGGCAGGCGTAATGGGCAGCCTGATGGCGATGGAGGTGATCCGGGAGATAGTAGGCTTTGGAGAAAGCCTCGTCGGGCGTCTTCTGATGGTCGATGTACGCTCGATGCGCTTCGACACGATCCGTTACGGGTGGGATGAGAACAATCCGCTCAACGGAACCTTTGCAGCGTCATCCCGGACGAAGCGCAGCGCAGATCCGGGATCGTCCGGGGAGTTCGCAGATGGCTGATGCCTTCTACGTCTACATTCTTGCCACCCGTAAAGACGGCCCGCTTTATGTGGGAATCACCAGCGACCTGCATAAGCGCGTAGGCCATTGCTCGCGAGAAGCTACTGAAGAAATGGCACCGAGCCTGGAAGGTCGAACTGATCGAGCGCGACAATCCGGAATGGCGGGACTTGGCTGAGGAGTTTGTTCCTTAATACCAAGCACGTCATCCCGGACGCGGCTCTGCCGCGATCCGGGATCATAAGACGAGTAAAGTGCTTTATCCTGAAGACGATCCCGGGTTCCGCTACGCGGCCCCAGGATGACTGCCAGTGGCTAGCGCATCGTGCGGAACAGTTGACCCGGTTTTCCGCCCCCAACGATGCGCTCCCGCAGAGAGTGAGCATCGGATCAATCCCAAAAGTGCAAGTCCACTTTTGGGTCCGATGCTCTAGCCGCGCAATACCGCCCCGGTTTTCTTGGAAACCTCGGCGACGATCTTGGCCGAGACGGCCTCGATCTCCACGTCGGTCAGGGTCTTCTCCGTGGGCTGCAGGGTCACGGCGATGGCCACCGACTTCTTGTCCGGGTCGATGCCTGTGCCCTCGTAGACGTCGAACACGTCGACGCCCACGATCAGCTGACGCTCCGCACCTTGAGCCGCCTTCACGATGTCGCCCGCCGCCACATCGCGGCCGACCACGAAAGCGAAGTCGCGGGTGAGCGGCTGGAAGTCGGGCAGGCTCAGCTTCGGCTTCATCTTGGTGGGCTTGGCCTTCGGCGGCACAAGCCCATTGAGATTGAGCTCGAAGGCCACCAGCGGACCCTTGAGGTCGAGAGCCTTCAGGATCTTCGGGTGAACCTCGCCGAAAGCGCCGACGATGTTCTTCGGGCCGAACTGAAGCGTGCCGGAGCGGCCGGGATGGAACCAGGCCAGACCGCCGGGGACGATCTGGAGACCGCCGGCCGGAATGCCGAGGGCAGCCAACAGCGCCAGCACATCCGCCTTGGCGTCGAAGGCATCGACGCTCTCGGCGCCACCATCCCAGTGACGGCCGACACCTTCGGCGCGGGCCGTACCGCGACGCACGGCGGCGGCTTTGATCGATTGGCCCTCGGGCTCGTCCGACGCGAAGGTCTGGCCGACCTCGAACAGCGCCACATCACCGAAGCCACGATCCGCGTTGCGCTGCGCAGCCTTCAGCAGACCCGGCAGCAGGCTCGGACGCATGTCGGAAAGCTCCGCCGCAATCGGGTTCGCGAGTGCAAGACGCGCATCACCACCGCCGAAGAGTTCCGCTTCTTGCCTAGAGATGAAGGACCAGGTGACAGCCTCCACCAAGCCGCGCACGGCGAGCGCACGGCGAGCCAGACGCGTGCGCTTCTGGATCAGCGTGAGGATCGGCTTGGCAACAGCGGCCTCGAGACGAGGCAGCGGCTGCGGCTCGATACGGTCGACACCGGCAATGCGGATGACTTCCTCGACCAGATCCGCCTTGCCCTCGACATCGGGACGCCAGGACGGCGGCGTGACATTCACGCGCTCGCCCGAACCCTGAACCTGGAATCCGAGCTTCTTCAGGATCGTCTCGGACTCCTCCGGCTTCACATCGAGACCTGACAGGCGCGGCACTTCCGACCACGGGAACTCGATGACGCGCGTGCTGTCCGGAACCTGACCGGCAACGACAGCTTCCGTCGGCTCGCCGCCGCAGAGATCGATGACCATCTTGGTCGCGAAATCGAGACCCGGCACCGTGAAGGCCGGATCGACGCCGCGCTCGAAGCGGTAGCGCGCATCGGTGATGATGCCGTGCTTGCGCCCCGTCTGCGCGATGTTGAGCGGATCCCACAACGCGGACTCGATCAGCACGTCGGTGGTGCCTTCATCGGAACCGGAATGCTCGCCACCCATGATGCCGGCGATGGATTCGACACCATTCTCATCGGCGATCACCACGGTGCCGGGATCGAGCTTGTAGGTGCGGCCATCGAGCGCGAGCACCTCTTCGCCATCCTTCGCGCGGCGAACGGTGAGACTACCCTTCACCTTCTTGGCGTCGAACACGTGGAGCGGACGGCCACGATCGAAGGTGATGTAATTGGTAATGTCGACGAGCGCGTTGATCGGGCGGAGGCCGATGGAGAGCAGACGGCGCTGCATCCATTCCGGCGACGGACCGTTCTTCACGCCGCGAACGAGGCGTAGCGCGAAGGCGGGGCAGAGCTTCTCGTCGCCCGGCGCGAAATCGAGTGTCACGGAAACAGGGCACGCGCCCTTAGCCGCGATGGCAGGAACGGCGTCGCCCTTCAGCGTGCCGAGACCGGCGGCCGCGAGATCGCGCGCGATGCCGTGGATCGAGGTGCAGTCGGGCCGGTTCGGCGTGAGGTTGATCTCGATCACCGGATCGTTGAGGCCTGCATAGGCCGCGTAAGCAACGCCAACAGGCGCGTCTTCCGGCAGCTCGATGATGCCCTCGTGATCGTCGGAGATCTCAAGCTCCGCCGCAGAGCACAGCATGCCCGCGCTTTCGACACCGCGAATGGTGCCGACACCGAGCGTGATGTTCTTGCCCGGAATGTAGGTGCCGGGAGGCGCGAACACGCTCTTCATGCCGGTGCGGGCGTTCGGCGCACCGCAGACGACCTGGATCGGCTTATCCGCGCCCGTATCGACCATGCACACGCGAAGCCTGTCGGCATTGGGGTGCTGCTCGGCGGAGATCACATAAGCGTTGATGTAGGGCGCAAGCGTCTTCGCCTTGTCCTCAACGCCTTCGACCTCGAGGCCGATGCGCGTGAGCGTTTCCACGATCTCGCCGAGGGACGCCGTGGTGTCGAGATGATCCTTGAGCCAGGAGAGGGTGAACTTCATGGGTACTCTCCTCCTTTACGCAGTCAGGCCGCTGACGAGGGACGGAATGTCGAGCGGGCGGAAGCCGTAATGGTTCAGCCAGCGCACATCGGCCTCGAAGAACGGACGCAGATCAGGCATGCCGTATTTCAGCATCGCGATGCGGTCGATGCCCATGCCCCAGGCAAAGCCCTGGTACTCGTCCGGATCGAGCCCGCAATTGCGCAGCACGTTCGGATGCACCATCCCGCAGCCGAGAATTTCGAGCCAATCGTTGCCCTCGCCGAAGCGGATCTCGCCGCCTTTGCGCGAGCACTGGATGTCAACCTCGGCCGACGGCTCCGTGAAGGGGAAGAAGGACGGGCGGAAGCGCATCTTCACCTGCTCGACCTCGAAGAAGGCTTTGCAGAACTCCTCCAGGATCCACTTCATGTGCGCGATATTGGCCGATTTATCGATGACGAGGCCTTCGACCTGGTGGAACATCGGCGTGTGGGTCTGGTCCGAGTCGTGACGATAGGTGCGGCCCGGGATGATCACGCGGATCGGCGGCTTCTGCCCCGTCATCGTGCGGATCTGCACCGGCGAGGTATGCGTGCGCAGCACCTTGCGCTCGCCCTTCTCGTCGGGAGCGAGGAAGAAGGTGTCGTGCATCTCGCGGGCCGGATGGCCTTCGGGGAAGTTGAGCGCCGTGAAGTTGAGATAATCCGTCTCGATATCCGGCCCCTCGGCGACGGAGAAACCCATATCGGCGAAGATCGCCGTCAGTTCCTCGATCACCTGGCTGATCGGGTGGATGCGGCCGCGCGATTCCGGCGCTTCCGGCACGGGCAGCGTCACATCGATGCGCTCGGCAGCAAGACGCGCCTCAAGGGCAGCCTCGGCAAGCGTCTCTTTCTTCACGACGATTGCGGTCTGCACCTTGTCGCGCAGGCCGTTGATGAGCGGGCCACGCTCCTTGCGCTCCTCCGGCGTCATGGAGCCGAGGGTTTTCAGGAGTTCGGAGACGGAGCCCTTCTTGCCGAGGGCGGATACGCGCACGGCTTCGAGAGCCCCTTCGTCGCCGGCGGCTTCGACCTGGGAGATCAGGTCACGTTCGAGTTGATTGAGATCGGTCATCGGTCCCTTGCCAGATGCAAGCGCTTTGAGTGAGGCGCGGCGCGGGAACCGTCAAGTCGTCCGAGCCGCGAAGTGGCAACCGACAGCTCTTTTAAGCCGTCAGCGCGGGTGGTCTCGGAGAAGGGGGAGTAAGGCGGCGCGGCTGAAACGTTTCAGCCGCGCCAGTGCCGAAGTCTATCCTCAGGCGGCCTGCTGCGGCAGGGCGGCCTTGGCGCGCTCCACATAGGCAGCGAAAGCAGCCGGCTCGTGGATGGCCAGTTCGGACAGGACCTTACGATCGACCTCGATCCCAGCCTTGCCGAGACCGTCGATAAATCGGGAGTAGGTCAGGCCATGCAGGCGGACCGCAGCGTTGAGGCGCTGGATCCAGAGAGCGCGGAAGGTGCGCTTCTTGTTGCGGCGGTCGCGAGTGGCATACTGCATGCTCTTCTCGACCGCCTGCTTGGCGATGCGGATCGTGTTCTTGCGGCGGCCGTAGAAACCTTTGGCAGCCTTGAAAACCTTCTTGTGCTTGGCGTGGGCGGTAACGCCCCGTTTGACGCGGGCCATGGGAAAACTCCTTCAAAATCAGGGATGTGGTGGAAGACCGCCTTAGCCGTTCGGCAGGAAGTACTTCTTCACGTTGTAGGCGTCGCCCTCGAACAGCGTCGTGGTGCCGCGCAGGTTGCGGATCTGCTTGTTGGACCGCTTGATCATCCCGTGGCGCTTGCCGGCCTGGGCGTAAACGACCTTGCCGGTGCCAGTGATCTTGAAGCGCTTCTTCGCGCCCGATTTCGTCTTCAGCTTGGGCATTTGGCTCTCCTTTGGTCAGGCCTTCGGAGCGGCTTGAACCGCCTTTCAGGCCCAGTATTGCTGCTGTGAGCAAAACGAACCGCCACGGCAGCCCTAACAGCCGGGCGGTTCGATGAAGGGCGGCTTATGACAGAAGCCTGCCCAAAAAGCAATGGCCGCCGGAACCCCGACGGCCATGAATTTCATTAGAAGCCTGTGTCCCTTAACGGGGAGCCAGCACCATGACGACCTGACGGCCCTCGAAGTTGGGCTCCTGCTCGACCTTGGCGAGTTCGCCCACATCGGCCTTCACGCGTTCGAGCACTTTCAGGCCCAGATCCTGGTGCGCCATCTCGCGGCCGCGGAAGCGCAGGGTGATCTTCACCTTATTGCCTTCCTCGAAGAAACCCTTCATCGCCTTCATCTTGACGTCGTAATCATGATCGTCGATGCCCGGGCGCAGCTTGATTTCCTTGACCTCGACGGTCTTCTGCTTCTTGCGCGCCTCGGCGGCCTTCTTCTGCTCAAGGAAGCGGAATTTGCCGTAATCCAGGATCTTGCAGACCGGAGGATTCGCGTTCGGCGAGATTTCCACCAGGTCGAGGCCAGCGTCCTCAGCGATGCGCAAGGCATCGAAGAAGGGCATCACGCCCCGGTTGTGTCCGGTGTCATCGATCAGCTGAACTTCGCGGACGCCGCGAATGTCACGGTTAGCGCGCGGGCCTTCTTTCTGCGGCACCGGCAAGGGTCTCATGGGACGGCGAATGGCTCTTATCTCCTGTTTAAGGGCTCAGTCGAGGCGGGAGACTTTTTGGGGAAAGCCTCTGCAGCATGCTCAACGTTGCCGAGAATGAACTGACATTTCGCTCAAAACAGCGGGAAGTCAACTTGTTCTGTGGACTGACCAGCTATCCAGAAGCGCGGAATACACATTGAGCGTGCTTGAAACCATGCGTTCGAGGGAAAAATGCCGCTCCACATGAGTTCTCGCCCGGGCGCCCAAGGCTATTCTGGCGCTGGCGCCCAGGTTCAGCGCGGCCCCGACCGCCTCGGCCAAGGCATCGGCATCGCCTGCGGGCACCCGCCAGCCCGTCCGCTCCTGCGGCTGGACCGCAGGAGGAGCCAGAACCGTCTCCGGCACGGCCCCGAGATCCGAGACCACCACCGGCGTGCCCATCGCCTGGGCCTCGACCGCCGAGCGGCCGAAGGCCTCGGGCTCGGTCGAAGGCACCGTGACCACGGCAGCCGCCAGGAAGGCTGCAGGCATGTCCGTACAATGGCCGACCCGGCGCACGATCCCCTTGAGGCCCTTGGCCCCGATCAGGCTGTCGAGCTCCTTTACATAGGAATCCCGCCCCTGCGGATCGCCTGCGAGGATATAGGCGACGTCCGTCACGCCCGCATCGCGAAGCTTGGCCGCCGCCTCGATCAGGACCTTCTGCCCTTTCCACCCCGTCAGGCGGGCCGCGAGCAGCACCACACGCTCATGGGGAGCGACATCCCAGGCCTTCCTTAAGGCCTCGATTCGCTCGGGCGTCACGGCCGAGGGCGAAAACTTCAGGAAATCCGTTCCCCGGTAGATCACCCCGATCCGATCGGCGGTGTGAGGGTACTGCGAGCGGATCAGGTTGCTCGTGTATTGCGAGTTCGCGATGACCACGTTACCCCGGGCCATGACCGAGTTGTAGAGCACCTTGACCGAAGAGCGGCCGGAATAGCTGCCGTGATAGGTGGTCACGAACGGTATGTTGAGGCTGCGGGCGGCCCCCAGCGCCACCCAGGCCGGAGCCCGGGAGCGGGCATGAATCAGAGAGACCTTCTCCTTGTGGCAGATCTTGGCGAGCTTGCGCACATTGAGGAGCATCGAGAAGGGGTTCTTCGTCGCTGCCGGAAAAGGAATCCAGATGCCGCCCTTGGCCTGAAGCTCGCCCACAAGGCGCCCGCCCTCGGTCGCCACCAGCGCCCGTGCGCCTGCGTGAACGAGCCCCTCGGCGATATCCACCGTGGTACGCTCCGCCCCACCGGCCTCAAGCTCCGGAACGATCTGCAGGATGGTCCGGCCTGCGAGGGGATGAATGTTGGATGACGGGAAAGCTGCTCCTCCGCCGGGTCGCGCTGAAAAACTCACCGATGTAAGAGCCTTCTCAAATAGAATGACAGAATCGTTTCAAACCCTTGCTTCAAAGCAGTTGAGGACAGGTTAACCATGCAGCAAAGCGTCACAGTCGGATCAGGCGCCGATGAGCGCCGGATCGCCGTGCTCCATCGCGAAGGTAAGGGCCCTCCGGTGGTCTGGATCGGCGGCTTCAAGTCCGACATGCGGGCGACGAAGGCGAGCGCCATCGATTCCTGGGCCGACGCCCAAGGCCGCGCTTTCCTGCGTTTTGACTATAGCGGCCATGGCGAATCCGGGGGCGACTTCGAACAGGGCACCATCTCCCGGTGGCTGGAGGAGGCGCTCGCTGTCATGGGGCAGTTCCTCAAGGAGCGCCCCATTCTGGTGGGCTCCTCGATGGGAGGATGGATTTCCCTCCTGGCAGCGCGCCACCTGCTGGAAAAACGCCCTGCCCTCGCACCAGCGGGCATCGTGCTGATCGCACCTGCCACCGACATGACGGAAAAGCTGATGTGGGGCCGCTTTCCGGAGGACATCCGGCGGGCGGTCGAGGAGACCGGCGTCTATTACCGCCCCTCGGCCTACTCGGAAGATCCCTACCCGATCACCAGAAAGCTGATCGAGGACGGACGCCGCCACCTTCTTCTCGGAAAGCCGATCCAGACCGGCTGCCCGGTCCATATTCTGCAAGGCATGGAAGACCCTGACGTGCCGTGGAACCACGTGCTCGAACTCGTGGAGCACCTGCCAGGCGACAATGTCTCGCTGACCCTCATCAAGGATGGGGATCACCGCCTGTCGCGGGACGAGGATCTGGAACGACTGATCGGAGCGATCGAGGCGATTGCCTGAAGGGAGATGACGCGGTGAGCCTTAATGCAGGCTCACCGTGGTCAGATCATGCGCCCAGGCATTGGCGACCGCCGCATCGCGGCTATCGGTCAGCACGATGGGCTCGCCGCTGGCGGACAGAAGGGCGAAGAGGTTTATCCCAGGCTGCAGCTTCGGAGCCTGCGGAAAGAGCCGCGCCACATCGTCGGAACGCAGCGGTTTCACGTAGGCCATCTCGCCGAGGCCCAGATTAGCCAGCTCGGCCACATCCAGAAGCCGACCGGCATGATTGTTGGTATTGTGGTTCATGGCCATCTCCTTGATGCGGAATGCCGTCACACCTTGTCCGAGGCGATGATGTCGATCTTGCGGACGATCCGCTCCGGCTCGGGCCGGACCAGATCGATCGACAACAGGCCATTGGACAGATCGGCGCCCAGAACCTCCATGCCGTCGACAAGGAGGAAGGTGCGCTGAAACTGACGGGCGGCGATGCCGCGATGAAGGAAGTGCCTGGTCTTGTCGTCGGACTGACGTCCCCGGATGACGAGTTGATTCTCTTCCAGGGTCACTTCCAGCTGATCCTGGGTAAATCCAGCGACAGCCAGGGTGATGCGCAGACGCTCGGGAGCGCGCTCGGTACGGGGCAAACGCTCGATATTGTAGGGAGGGTAGCCATCTCCGGCTGCTTTCGCGACCCGGTCGAGCGCCTGCTCGATCTCGTCGAAGCCTAACAGAAACGGATGCCCAAACGGCGACTGACGCGACATGTTCGAAGCCCAAGGTTAGAGGCACTTCGGTTGAGTGTGAGCCCGCTCATGCGGCACTCACGCAGCCTCTTCGAGGCCGTTATCGGCAATATGGATATGGTTCTCAGACGGATCAAGACCCCTGCCAAGCCCTCCCGGCAGGGAGCGCAGGAAAGGTAAACCGCCTCCAGCCCTACCCCGCAAGATACGTCTTTCGGCCGTCTGCTCTGGCGTATGATCAGGACCATCGCCTGACAGGAGCGACGGCATGGCTGAGAACGTGCAGCCCCGGTGGGCAAGCGCCGACCTCTACGAGCCCTACGTCGGACGCTGGAGCCGATTGGTGGCTCGGGAGTTCCTCGCTTGGCTGAATGCCCCCTCCGGCCTCGACTGGCTCGATGTGGGCTGCGGCACCGGTGCCCTGACGGAAGCGATTGCCGAACAATGCGCCCCCTCCCGCCTTGCGGGAATCGACCCCTCCGAGGGCTTTCTGAACTTCGCCCGCGAACGGTTGAGGGACACAGCGGTCGAGTTGCGGCAGGCCGATGCGCAGGACCTGCCTTTTACAGCCTCCGAATTCGACCGCATCGTCTCGGGCCTTATGCTGAACTTCGTCCCAGAGAAGGAACGCGCGGCAGCGGAAATGCAGCGCGTGGCTCGATCCGGCGGCGAGGTAGCGCTCTACGTCTGGGACTATACGGGCGGCATGGAGATGATGCGCCGGTTCTGGGACGCGGCGGCGGACCTGAATCCGGATGCCCGTGAGCTGCAGGAAAACTGGCATGCAGCGTTCTGCCAACCGGAGCCGCTCTACCGGCTCCTGGAGAAAGTGGGTTTGAGCCACATCGAGGTTCGTGCCATCGACGTGCCGACCATTTTCCGGGACTTCAATGATTACTGGACCCCGTTCCTCGGAGGCCAGTCGCCGGCGCCAGTCTATTGCATGTCGCTGACCGAAGAGGACCGCTCGGCTCTACGGGAAAGGCTCCGTGAGAGCCTTCCCACGCAACCGGATGGCAGTATTCACCTCACAGCCCGCGCCTGGGCTGTGAGGGGCCGTAAACGCTAGGCGGCCTCAGACTTGGCTACGCCACCAGGCGACCTGCTCGGCGACACGAACGGGCGAGGTGCCGCCGAAGCTCGTGCGGGAGCGGACGGAGTTCTCGACGCCCAGCACCTCGAAGATGCCCTTGTGGATTTTCGGCTCGACGGCCTGCATCACTTCGAGCGGCAGCTCTTCCAGGGTGCAGCCGCGCTTCTCCGCCTCGGAAACGATGCGGCCCGTCACATGGTGGGCATCGCGGAAGGGGATGTTGAGGCTGCGCACTAGCCAGTCGGCGAGATCCGTCGCGGTGGAGAACCCGGCTCCGGCCACCGCCGCCATACGTTCCGGCACGGGCTCCAGATCCTGGATCATACCGGTGGTGGCGGCGAGCACGATTTCGAGCGTGTCGGCGGCGTCGAAGAGCGGCTCCTTATCCTCCTGCGTATCCTTCGCATAGGCGAGCGGCAGGCCCTTCATGACGGTGAGCAGCGACACCAGCGAGCCGACGACGCGGCCAGTCTTGCCGCGCACGAGTTCCGCTGCATCGGGATTGCGCTTCTGCGGCATCATGCTGGAGCCGGTGGTCCAGCGGTCGGGGAGTTTCACGAAACCGAAGGGAGCCGACATCCAGATGATGATCTCTTCCGCAAGCCGCGACAGGTGCATGGCGCAGATGGAGGCGGCGGCCATGAACTCCAGCAGGCTGTCGCGGTCGGACACGGTATCGAGCGAGTTGCGGGTGGGGCCATCGAAGCCCAGCGCCTTCGCTGTCATGTGTCGGTCGATGGGAAATGACGTGCCGGCGAGCGCGCCTGCACCCAGCGGGCATTCGTTGAGGCGCTTGCGGGAATCGCGGAAGCGGCTGCGGTCCCGGCCGAACATTTCCACATAGGCCATGAGGTGATGTCCGAAGGTCACCGGCTGGGCGCTCTGGAGGTGGGTGAAGCCCGGCATCACGGTGGCCACATGGGCCTCCGCCTTGTCGAGCAGCGCCTTGACGAGGTTGGTGAGCTGCTCCTCGGTGCGGTCGTGAGCCTCGCGCACCCAGAGGCGCGTGTCGGTGGCCACCTGGTCGTTGCGGCTGCGGGCCGTGTGGAGGCGCGCCGCCGGATCGCCGATGATCTCGCGAAGCCTGCTCTCCACGTTCATGTGGATGTCTTCCAGCGCCGTCGAGAAGGTGAAGTTGCCGGATTCGATCTCGCCGAGCACCCGCTGCAATCCCTGATGGATCGCATCTCGGTCGCTCTCGGCGATGATGCCTTGCTTGGCCAGCATGGCGCTGTGGGCGATGGAGCCCTGGATATCCTGGGCATACAGGCGCTTGTCGAAGTCGATGGAGGCGTTGATCGCTTCCATGAGCGCGCTCGGGGAGGACGAGAACCGCCCACCCCACATGGTGTTGGCACCGGACTTCTTGGCTTCTTCAGACACTGTGTTTCACCCGAGGTTCAAGCTCTGCAAGCCTTTGCCATAGGTCACGCGCCAAGGCAAAGCCGCAACGATGATGCACCTGCATTAAGCACATTGCGCAATGTTTGCCAGTTTAAAACCAGTTGCTAGACTCGACAGAGCCTGTGTGATTTGCATTCATACGGCTGCACAAGAAGCGCATTGAGCGCTGCAAGGGAACTGGCCCATGAAAAAGTTACCGAAATTCCTCCTATCCGCCGCCATGGTCGCCACGATGGCAACCTCGTTCACTGCCGTCCAGGCCGCGACGCCTCCGGACACCCTGGTCCAGGCCTGGCAGATGGACGACATTATCACGCTCGATCCGGCAGAGGTATTCGAGTTCACGGCTTCCGAGCTCCTGGGCAACACCTATGAGCGCCTGATTGCCTATGACTATAAGGACGTATCCAAGATCTACGGCGAGGTTGCCGAATCCTGGACCGTCTCGCCTGACGGCAAGACGTTCACCTTCAAGATCCGTCAGAACAAGAAGTTCGCTTCCGGCAACCCGCTGACTGCTGAGGACGTGGTTTTCTCCCTTCAGCGTGCGGTCATCCTCGACAAGTCTCCGGCCTTCATCCTCGGCCAGTTCGGCTTCACGAAGGACAACGTGAAGGACAAGATCAAGCAGACCGGTCCTTACGAGTTCACCATGGAGACGGACAAGGCCTATGCTCCGACCTTCGTCCTGTACTGCATGACTTCCAGCGTCGCGTCGGTCGTGGACAAGAAGCTCGTCATGCAGAACGAGAAGGACGGCGACCTGGGCTACAACTGGCTCAAGACCAAATATGCCGGATCTGGTCCCTTCTCGATCCGTGACTGGAAGGCAAACGAAGTCGTCGTGCTTGAGCGCAACCCGAACTACGACAAGAAGGCTCCACTCGCGCGCGTCATCTACCGCCACATCAAGGAAACCGCGACCCAGCGCCTGATGCTTGAAAAGGGCGACGTGGATATCGCCCGCAACCTGAACCCGGAAGAAATCGAAGCCGTTTCGAAGAACCCGGACATCAAGGTGGATTCCGGCCCGAAGGGCGGCCTCTGGTATCTCGGCCTGAACCAGAAGAACCCGAACCTGGCGAAGCCCGAGGTTCGGAAAGCGCTCAAGTACCTGGTCGACTATCAGGCGATTGCCGACACGATCATGAAGCACAAGGGCACCGTCCACCAAGCCTTCCTGCCCAAGGGCTTCCTCGGTGCGAGCACCGATACTCCGTATAAGCTGGACGTTGCCAAGGCGAAGGAACTGCTTGCGCAGGCCGGTTTGAAGGACGGCTTCACCGTGACCATGGATACGCGTTCCACGGCTGACGTCACCGGCACGGCGCAGGCTATCCAGGCCACCTTCGCCCAGGCCGGCGTGAAGCTCGAGATCATCCCCGGCGACGGCAAGCAGACCCTGACCAAGTATCGCGCCCGCCAGCACGACATCTACATTGGCCGCTGGGGTGCGGACTATCAGGATCCGAACACCAACGCTGACACCTTTGCGGCGAACGACGACAACTCCGACAATGCCAAGGCGAAGCCTCTCTCCTGGCGTAATGCCTGGGATCCGGGCCCGCTCACGGCGAAGACTCGCGCTGCTGTTCTTGAGAAGGATGCCGAGAAGCGCGCTGCAATGTATAAGGAGTTGCAGCAGGCTGTCCTCGACGACGGCCCGTTCGTCATCTACCTGCAGGAAATCGAAGTCGCCGCACAGCGCAAGAATGTCGATGGCTTCATCATCGGCCCGTCCTTCGACACCAACAGCGTTGCTCAAGCGAAGAAGAACTAATTTCTCGATGGCATCATCAATCGCGAACGGAGGCGGAGGGCATGATGCCCTCCGCTTCTATCTTACAAAGACCATCCAATTCATTGCCGTGCTGGCGACGACCCTGCTTGGGCTTGTTGCCGTCACCTTTCTCATCGGCCGCGTCGTCCCCATTGACCCCGTGCTCGCCATCGTCGGCGACAGGGCTCCCGCTCACGTCTACGAGCGCGCCCGCCAGGAACTCGGCCTCGACCTGCCGCTCATCCAGCAATTCTGGATCTATCTGAAGAAGGCCGTCACCGGCGATTTCGGCAATTCGGTTCTCACCACCAATCCGGTGATGACGGATATCGCCAATGCGTTTCCGGCAACGTTCGAGCTTGCAACGCTGGGCACCCTCATCGGCACGATCATCGGCATTCCGCTCGGTGTTCTCGCAGCCGTGAAGCGCGGTAGCCTCCTCGACCAGTTCGTTCGCTTTATCGGGCTCGCCGGCTATTCCATTCCGATCTTCTGGCTCGGCCTCATGAGCCTGCTGCTGTTCTATGCCAAGCTCGGCTGGGTTCCGGGACCCGGACGCATCGACGTGACCTATTCCTATCTTTACACACCGGTCACGAACATCGTGCTGCTCGATACCGCCATGCAGGGCCAGTGGGATGCGTTCTGGGATGCGGTTTCGCACATCATCCTGCCTGCGTGTCTCCTCGGCTATTTCTCGCTCGCCTATATCAGCCGCATGACGCGCTCCTTCATGCTCAACGAGCTGGCGCAGGAATATGTGATTGCCGCACGGGTGAAGGGGCTGTCGGAAATGCGCGTGATCTGGCGCCATGCCCTGCGCAACGCCGCCGTGCCACTCGTCACCGTGATCGCGCTGTCCTACGCGAACCTGCTCGAAGGCTCCGTGCTCACCGAGACGGTGTTCGCATGGCCCGGCCTCGGGCAATACATCACGAACTCCCTGCAGAACGCCGACATGAATGCGGTGCTGGGCGGGACTCTCGTGATCGGCACCGTATTCGTGCTGCTCAATCTCGTCTCCGACCTGCTCTATCGTCTGCTTGATCCGAGGACCCGCTGATGGCTGGTGCCCCTCCTCTTCCTCAACCTTCCGGTCTGCGGGCTTGGCTTCTTTCGGCTGAGCCGAATTCCCGCTGGCAGGCGCGCCTCGGCCGCTTCTATCTCGGCTGGCGCTCTTTCACCAGGAACCCGCTCGCAGTGCTGGGCTTGAGCATCGTGGTGCTGCTGCTCTTCGTTGCCGTCTTCGCCGATTTCATCGCGCCCTATTCGCCTGTGATCGGCGGAGACCTGCGCACGCAGCGTCTCCTGCCGCCGAGCGAGACCTTCTGGCTCGGCACGGACGATCAGGCGCGGGATATCTTCTCGCGCATCATCTACGGCTCGCGCATCACGCTTTTCGTGATCGTGCTGGTGTCGATCATTGCAACGCCGGTCGGCCTTCTGGTCGGCACCGTATCCGGTTATCTCGGCGGCTGGGTCGATACGGTGCTGATGCGTATCACCGACATCTTTCTCGCCTTCCCGCGCCTCGTCCTGGCCCTCGCCTTCGTGGCGGCGCTGGGCCCCGGCATCGAGAACGCCGTCATCGCCATTGCGATTACCTCCTGGCCTCCCTATGCGCGCATCGCGCGCGCAGAGACGCTGATGATCCGCAACAGCGACTTCATCGCGGCCGTGAAGCTTCAGGGCGCATCAACACCGCGCATCATCCTCGGCCACGTGGTGCCGCTCTGCATCTCCTCGCTGATCGTGCGCGTGACGCTCGACATGGCCGGCATCATCCTGACCGCCGCGGGCCTCGGCTTCCTCGGTCTCGGTGCGCAGCCGCCGTCGCCGGAATGGGGCGCGATGGTCGCGACTGGCCGCAACTATCTCATCGATCAATGGTGGGTCGCCGCCATGCCTGGCCTTGCGATCTTCGTGGTGAGTCTCGGCTTTAACCTGCTGGGTGATGGCCTGCGTGACGTTCTCGATCCGAAGGCTGCGAAATGATAAAGCCGCTTCTCGAAGTCGAAGACCTTCGTGTCCGTTTCCACCTGCGCACGGGCACCGTCGAGGCGGTGCGCGGCGTGTCGTTCCAGCTTGGCCGCGAGCGCCTCGGCATCGTCGGCGAGTCCGGATCGGGCAAGTCGCAGACGGGCCGCGCCATCCTCGGCCTCACGCCTCCTCCCGGCGAGGTCACGGCCAAGCGCCTGGCCTTCGACGGAATCGATCTTCTCACCGCATCGAAGCGCACGTTGCGCGAGCTGCGCGGTGGGCGCATCAGCATGGTGATGCAGGATCCGAAGTATTCGCTGAACCCGGTCATGACCATCGGCGAGCAGATCATCGAGGCCTATCAGGCGCATGCCAGGGCAAACCGCGCGGAAGCGCGCGACAAGGCCCTTGCCATGCTGGAAGCGGTGAAGATGCGTGATCCGCAACGCGTCTTTTCGCTCTACCCGCACGAGGTCTCGGGCGGGATGGGCCAGCGCGCGATGATCGCCATGATGCTTGTCACGGACCCCGACCTGCTCATCGCTGATGAGCCGACTTCGGCGCTCGACGTGACGGTATCGATGGAGGTGCTGCGTATCCTCGACGAGCTCGTCTCGGAGCGTGGCATGGGCCTCATCTTCATTTCGCACGACCTGAAGCTCGTCTCGTCCTTCTGCGACCGCGTGCTCGTGATGTATGCGGGCCGTGTGGTGGAGGAGCTGGAAGCCAGGAACCTGCGTGAGGCGAAGCACCCTTACACGCAAGGCCTGATGCGTTGCCTGCCGACATTGGCGGACGACGTTCACCCACTCCCGACCTTGAACCGCGATCCTTCCTGGGCGCTCTGATCATGCTCGATATTCAGAACCTCAACGTCGTTTTCGGCACAGGTCGTCTCAGGGTCGATGCGGTCAAGAACGTGAGCTTTACCGTCAAGCATGGCGAGGCCTACGGTCTCGTAGGCGAGTCCGGCTCGGGCAAGTCTACGGTGCTGCGCGCCATCTGCGGCCTTGCGCCGATCACCGGCGGACGCGTGCTCGTCGATGGCAGGGAGGTCACCACGCCCCGTGACAAGACTTTCTATCGCACGGTGCAGATGGTCTTTCAGGACCCCTACGCCTCCCTCCATCCGCGCCACACCGTAGACCGCACGCTCTCCGAGCCGCTCGCGATCCACGGTGAGAAGGATGCGGAAGCGCGCATCCTCCAGGCACTCAAGGAAGTGGGTCTCGGCCCCTCCTTCCGCTTCCGCTATCCGCATCAGCTCTCCGGCGGCCAGCGCCAGCGCATCGCCATTGCCCGCGCCCTCATCTTGCGCCCGAAGGTTCTGCTGCTCGATGAGCCTACCTCCGCGCTCGATGCCTCCGTGCAGGCGGAGATCCTGAACCTTCTGGACGATCTGCGCCGCAAGATGGGGCTGACCTATATCCTGGTGAGCCACGATCTCGCGGTGGTGGCACATCTGTGCGAGCGCCTGCTCGTCATGCGCCATGGCGAGGCGGTCGAGGAAACGACGGCCGAAGCGTTGCGCTCCGGCAAGGCGTCGAACGAATATACCCAATCCCTGATCCAGGCGAGTCAGGGCTTCACGCGTAAACCCTCACTGGCGACGGCTATCGCCAGCTAAAGAATTCCTGTCTCATTGAATTGGCAAAAAAATCATGTCACGTTCTCCCTTGATGCCTGTCTTCGATGGCCACAACGACGTTCTCCTGCGTCTGATGCGCGGGAAGATCCAGCCGGAGAAGGCGTTCCTCGAAGGTGACAATATCGGCCATCTCGACCTGCCCCGCATGAGGCAGGGCGGCTTCTTCGGTGGGTTCTTCGCGGTTTACGTGCCCTCCCCGGATATGGGCATCGATGTCGATGCGCTCATGACCCACACGGAGTATGACGTGCCGCTGCCGCCTGTGCTGGACCTCGCACCCAGCCAGCAGGTGACTGTGCGCATGGCCTCGATCCTCGTCCGCATCGAGCGGGCTTCCAACGGCGAGGTGAAGATCTGCCGCTCGGCTGCCGACATCCGCCACTGCCTGGACAACGGCAAGCTCGCTGCGATCCTGCACATCGAAGGTGCTGAGGGCATCGATCCCGACCTCTACATGCTCGACGTTCTCTACGAGAGCGGCCTGCGCTCCATCGGCCCGGTCTGGAGCCGTCCGAACATCTTCGGCTACGGCGTACCGTTCCGCTATCCCTCGACGCCGGATATCGGTCCGGGTCTCACCGAGCGCGGGCGCGAGCTGGTGAAGGCGTGCAACCGGCTTAAAATCATGGTCGATCTCTCGCATCTCAACGAGAAGGGCTTCTGGGATGTCGCCAAGCTTTCGGATGCGCCGCTCGTGGCCACGCACTCGAACGCCTATGCCGTGTGCCCGCACTCGCGCAACCTGACGGACAAGCAGCTCGCTGCCATTCGGGAGAGCCGTGGCATGGTGGGCGTGAACTTCGCCACCTCCTTCATCCGTGCCGACGGACAGCGCAGCGACGACACGCCACTGGAGGAGATGATCCGGCACATGGATCATCTCATCGAGCATGTGGGCGTGGATGGAGTCGGCCTCGGCTCCGACTTCGACGGCGCGACCATTCCGGCCGAGATCGGCGACGTGCGCGGCCTGCCCCGCCTCGTCGAGGCCATGCGCCAGCACGGCTATGACGAAGCAATGCTGCGCAAGCTCTGCTACGAGAACTGGATCAACGTTCTGGAGCGCACCTGGGGACGGTGATCCCACCCTTCATCCAATCTCCGGCCTCATCCTGAGGAGCCGCGAAGTGACCATCTCGAAGGAGGATCCAGTTCTTTCTGGAGACGCCTCGCCCCCGGATCAAGTCCGGGGCAGACTCTTCGAGACGCTGCGCTCCTCAGGGTGAGGCTTTGGGAAGGCTGAAGAACGACGCTAGCGCTCCGCCTTCGAGGTGAGTGCAAAGATACTGGCGATGCCGCCAACGCCCAGCATCAGCAGCAGGCTGACAGCATTGATCGCGGGCGTCGCGCCCTCTCGCATCTGACCGTACATCGTGATCGGCAGCGGCGGCTCGGAGCCGATAAGCATCAGGGTCGTGTTGAAGTTCTCGAACGACATGAGCAGCGCCACAAGTCCTGCCCCGATCAGTGCAGGACTCAGAAAAGGCAGCGTGACCGTGCGCAGCACGCGCGCACGGCTGGCGCCGAGGTCGAAAGCCGCCTCTTCCAGCGAACGGTCGAACTTGCGCAGGCGCGCCGCGATGATGAGCGTGGAAATCGTCAGGATAAACGACAGCTGGCCCAGCACCACGAGGGGCAATCCGGGGCGCAGGAAATCGAGATCCGTCTGAAGCCAATCCTCCAGACCGTTCGCCACGCGCGAGAAGAAGGCAAGGATCGAAATGCCGAGCACCACGCCGGGAATGACGAGGGGCCAGAGCATCATCATCGACAGGAAGGTCTTTCCAGGAAACTCGGCGCGCTCCAGAACCCAGGCATTCACGGTGCCGATCACCACGGCAAGCAGGGCCACAGGCACCGCTACCTTGAAGCTGTTGGCGATCGTGTCGAGCCAGATCGGATCGACCAGCACACCGGGTTTGCCGAAGGTGCTGCCTGAGCCGATGAACCAGTCGAGCGTGAAGCCCTTCCACGGCGGGGACGGGAATGGGCTTGCGTTGAACGCGAAGATCGCAACGACGAGGAGCGGCGCAAACAGGAACATGTAGAATGCCGCGATGTAGAGCTTCCACGAAAGAGACGGACGGTTCATGACTATCTAGGCCTGCTTCAAGGTAGTGCCCAGGCTCTGCCCGGTGAGGCGAAGGCCTGCCCAGACGATGGCGGAGGACAGCATGAGAAGGAGCATGCCGAAGGCGGCGCCCTGAGGCCAGTTGAAGCGCGTGATGAACTGCGCGTAGATCTGCTCCGTGAACCACAGGCCGTTCTTGCCGCCGAGCAGCACCGGCGTCGCGAAATTGCCGACGGTGAGCATGAACACGATGATCGATCCCGCCACAATGCCCGGCATCGCGTGCGGAATGACAATTCGGCGCAGCACCGTCCAGCGACTGCCGCCGAGATCGAAGCCGGCCTCGACGACTGACGGCTCCAGGCTCTCCAGGGCATTAGCAAGCGGCACGATCATGAAGAGCAGGCCGCCATAGACGAGGCCGAGGATCACCGCGCCATCGTTGTAGAGAAACTCGATCCTTTGCTCCGTCACACCAATTGCCTGGAGCACGTAAGAAATCACGCCAGTCTCCCGCAGCAGCATCATCCAGCCGAGCGTGCGGACGAGCTCCGACACCCAGAAGGGCAGAAGGCAGAGGAGCAGCAACATCGCTTTCAGGCGGCCCTGCGCCACACGGGCGATGTAGAGCGCAATCGGAAAGGCGAGCACGAGGGTGAGCGCAGTGACGATGATCGACATGATCGCCGTACGCGCGAAGGTGCGCCAATAGAGCGGCTCGGTGAAGAACTCGAGATAGTTGCCGAATCCGAAGGCATAGACCCGCGGCGCCACCCTCTCGCTGAAGGAGAGAATGAGGATCTCCACATGCGGAAGCACGATGAGCAGGCCCAGCCACAGAATGGCCGGAGCCAGGAGCAGGAAGAGCGTCAGACTCTGAGCCGGTTTCTTGCTCATGCGGCAAAGACCTTCATGGCATCCGCCGTCCAACCCACATGAATTGGCGCACCGACCTGGATGCCGGCAAGCGGGCCGGCCTGCGGCAGCACCGCGCGAACGGGCTGATCGAAACCGGCGGCCTCGATCAGCAGGCTCGAATTCGCACCGTCGAACAGAACCGCCGAGACACGCCCCTCAAACCTGTTGGGCAGGCCGCTCAACGCGGACGAGTCCTGCGCCAACGCAATCGCCTCGGGACGCACAAAGGCGAGCGTTCCCTTATCCGCCACCTTGCCGTGTCCCTGGATCACCGTGCCGGAGGGCAGACGAACGGCAATGGCGCCGTCGGAGGCGGAAGCCGCTTCGCCCTGCCACTTGTTCGTCTCACCGACGAAGCTCGCGACAAACGGCGTTGCGGGATTGTGATAAAGCTCGCGCGGGCTTCCCACCTGCTCGAACCGGCCCTGGTTCATCACCGCGATGCGGTCGGACATGACGAGCGCTTCGGACTGATCGTGCGTGATATAGGCAAAGGTGGTGTTGAAGGTTGCCTGCAGCTGCTTGAGCTCGATCTTCATGTGCTCGCGCAGCTTGAGGTCGAGTGCTCCGAGCGGCTCGTCGAGGAGCACGAGTGTCGGCTCAAGAACGAGACAGCGGGCAATCGCCACGCGCTGCCGCTGACCGCCGGAGAGAGCCGTCACCCGCCGGTCGCCGAAGCCTTTGAGACCCACACGCTCCAGCATGCGATTGGCGCGTTTTTCGGCCTCCGCGCGGGACACGCCGCGGCAGGTCAGGCCATAGGCAACGTTCTCGCCCACGGTCATCATCGGGAAGAGCGCAAGGCTCTGGAAAACCATGTTCACCGGGCGCTTGTTGGCCGGAACGCCGATCATCGACTTAGCCCGAATGCGAATATCGCCGGACGTCGGATCCTCGAAGCCGGCGATCATGCGCATCAAGGTGGTCTTGCCGCAGCCCGAGGGTCCCAGAATGGAGAAGAACTCGCCGGGAGCGACGCTGAAGCTCACGTCATTGACGGCCGCATGGGAGCCGAAACGCTTGATGACGTTGACGAGATCGAGATCGGTGGAATGTGCCATGGACGCGCGCCAGAAATAGGCATCCCCCGGACGAGCCGGGGGATGATTGATCGTCAGGAAGCGGATGTTACGAACCGGCCTTCAGACGGTCGAGGATCTTGCCCTCGATCTCTTCGAGGCCAGCCGGCACGGCCGGATACCACTTGATGTTGTCGATCGCGACTTTCGGAAAGCTCTCAGCAAACTGATCCTTCAGCTTGCCCTGCATGAGCTTGTCAGCGCCGTTCGAAGCCGTGAAGTTGCCTGCGGAAGCGGCCACTTTCGCAGCGATTTCAGGGCGCATGTTGAAGTTGATCCACTTATAGGCGGCATCGTCATTGCGGCCCTTGGCCGGGATGGCGAAGGTGTCGACCCAGCCCAGAGCGCCCGACTTGGGAGCGATGAACTTGATGTCCGCGTTTTCGGAGTTCAGCTTCCAGCCGCCCGTATCCCACGCCATGGCGGCGACGACTTCACCGGAGCGCAGCGCGTTGAGGAGTTGATCCTTGCCGTCCCAGAAGAACTTCACGCTCTTCTTGCACTCGGCGAGCTTGGCGCCGACCTTCTCCATCATCGCGGTGTAGGCCTTGGCATCGCCGTAAGCGGCGAAGGGATCCATGCCGTTGGCGAAGGCAAAGGCGATGAGGGCCGGACGCTTCGCGCGGAAGCTGGTCTTGCCGGCGAGAGCCTGATCGCAGAGGTCGTTGTAGTCGGCGACCTTCGGAGCAGCCTTCGTGTTCACGACGAGGCCGTCGGTGCCCCAGATGTGCGGAACGCCGTAGACCTTGCCGTCGACAGTGGTGTTCTTCTTGGTGGCCTCGAGCATGGAGGCGATGAACAGGTCGGACTTGAGCTTGGAGAGGTCGAGCGGCTTGTAGATGCCGAATTCGGCCTGCGGGCCGGAGATGCGGTCCTGGCTCGGCTGGGCGAGATCGAAGCCGGCGCCCTGCGTGGCGCGCAGCTTGGAGATCATTTCCTCGTTGTTCGACAGCGTGATCTCGACTTCGATGCCGGTTTCCTTCGTGAACTGCTCCACGACATCCTTCGGCACGTAATCCGCCCAGGTCAGGAGCCGGAGCTTCTCGGCCGCCTGTGCCGTACCGGCAATCATGAGGGCGGCGAAAGCCGTAGCCAGTTTCAGGCTGGCGCGCTTGGTCAACATGTCATCCTCCAGTGTGGTCGGGCTATTACCCTGTTCCCCAGTTGCAAAGTTATATGACAGTGAAACGACACGCTAGGGGGTTCTGAAGTCGGCTCATTAACCCTTCCGTGGGTGACAGCGCCCTGCCCCACCTTTATGGATAAGCTCTGTTTTCCGGAGCCTTTTTCGCAATGCGCACCTTCTATCCCGAAATCGAACCCTACGATCACGGCATGCTCGACGTGGGGGATGGGCACCGGGTTTATTGGGAATTATGCGGCAATCCCAACGGAAAGCCGGTGGTGTTTCTCCATGGCGGTCCCGGCGGCGGCTGCATGCCGGTCCAGCGCCGGCTGTTCGACCCGGGGAAGTACAAGATCCTTCTCTTCGATCAGCGCGGGTGCGGACGCTCGACGCCCTATGCGAGCTTGGACGCCAACACCACATGGCATCTGGTGGCTGATATCGAGTGCCTGCGCGAGATGATCGGTGTGGACAAGTGGATGGTGTTCGGCGGCTCTTGGGGCTCGACCCTCGCCCTTGCCTATGCGGAAACGCATCCGGAGCGCGTCACGGAACTGGTGCTGCGGGGCATCTTCACGCTGCGGCGCTCAGAACTGCTCTGGTACTATCAGGAAGGAGCTTCCTGGATCTTCCCGGACAAATGGGAACATTATCTAGCCCCGATCCCGCCCGAGGAGCGTGGGGATATGATCGCCGCTTATCGCAAGCGCCTGACGGACCCGAATCCCGCCGTTCAAGAAGAGGCCGCGAGGGCCTGGAGCCTGTGGGAAGGCGAGACCATCACCCTTCTCCACAATCAGGATTTCAGCGACCAGTTCGGCGATCCACACTATGCCATCGCGTTTGCGCGCATCGAGAACCACTACTTCGTCAATGGAGGCTGGTTCGAGGAAGGGCAACTGATCCGCGATGCCCATAAGCTCAAAGGCATTCCCGGCGTCATCATTCAGGGCCGCTACGACATCGCCACGCCGGCCAAGACCGCATGGGACCTGCACAAGGCCTGGCCCGAGGCTCGCTTCATCATGGTGCCCGATGCAGGCCATGCAGTGAGCGAGCCCGGCATCACCCATCACCTCATCGAGACGACGGACGCTTTCGCGAGGGGGTGAACCCTCGCCAGAAGCGCACCTCATCACCAAACTCTGCCCTTATCCTGAGGAGGATTGCGCCAGCAATCCGTCTCGAAGGATGAGGGCAGAGATGTTGCTCAAATTACTTCGCGGTCCAGCCACCATCCATGGAGAGGTTGGTGCCAGTCATCTGGCTCGCCGCATCCGAGCAGAGGAACACGGCGAGAGCCGCCACCTGATCGACGGTCACGAACTGCTTGGTGGGCTGCGCCTCGAGCAGAACGTCGTTGATCACCTGCTCCTTGGTGAGGCCGCGCGCCTTCATGGTGTCGGGGATTTGGTTCTCGACGAGAGGCGTCCAGACATAGCCGGGGCTGATGCAGTTGATGGTGATGCCATGGGTCGCCACCTCCAGCGCCACGGTCTTGGTCAGGCCTGCGATGCCGTGCTTGGCTGCCACATAGGCCGATTTGAAGGGCGAGGCCACCAGGGAGTGGGCCGAGGCCGTGTTGATGATGCGCCCCCACCTGCGCGCCTTCATGCCGGGAACCGCAGCGCGGATGGCGTGGAAGGCGGAGGAGAGATTGATCGCGAGGATCTGATCCCACTTCTCGATGGGGAACTCCTCGACCGGCGAGACGAACTGAATCCCTGCGTTGTTGACGAGAATATCGACGCTGCCGAGCGTCTTCTCGGCCTGATGGATCATGTCGGCGATCTCATCGGCTTTGAGCATGTTGGCGGGCGAATAGAGAGCTTTCACGCCGAACTCGCTCTCGATGGCGGCGCGGGTCTCCTCGATCTCGGCCGCATCGCCGAGGCCGTTGATGACCACGTTCGCGCCTTCCTTGGCGAGTGCCCGGGCGATGGCCAGGCCGATACCGCTGGTGGAGCCGGTGATGACGGCGTTCTTCGATTTCAAGGTCATGGTCTACTCCGCATGGGCTTTAAGGCCTCAGGGCTCTTGGGTGAGGGCTCACATAGCACGAAGGGGGAAGTGGAGTTGAGTCTATCAAAAAGGAGCATACCTCGCCGGCAGGAGGAAGCCATGCTCATCCGCCCTCAAGGCATGGCGTTAGCGCCTTGTGCGAAACCGGAGGGCCGCGTCAGCGAAAAGGGGACCCGGCTTTCCGCTCCACCGATGCGCTCTCTCTAGAAGGGAGCAATCTTTCCATTGTCCCTCCCCCTCCGATGTGAGAGAGGTTTGGGGCGAAGATTGAATGGGTGAATGGTGCAGACACCACGGTTCCTCCCCTGCGGCGACAGTGCCCTGACGGTTGAGTTCGGTAGCGCGATTGATCCTGAACTCAACGGTAAGGTGCTCGCGCTCGACGCCCTGTTGCGGGCGAGCCCGCCAGTGGGGCTCATCGAGACCGTCCCCACCTATCGTTCCCTCACGCTGCAATTCGACCCCACTGTGACGGATTTCGAGGCGCTCATTCGCCAGCTCGAAGGGGTCACGCGCGATCTGCAGCCGCAAAGTTCGACAGGCACCCGCTGGCGCGTTCCGGTGGTCTATGGCGGCGAATACGGGGTTGATCTGGAGGATGTGGCGGAGCGCCATGGCCTGACGCCATCCCAAGTCATCGAAATCCATTCGAACGCCATCTACCGAATCTACATGATCGGCTTTCTGCCGGGCTTCGCCTATCTCGGCGGTCTCGATCCTCGCATTGCCACATCGCGCCGCACTCAGCCGCGCCTGAAGGTTCCATGCGGCTCGATCATGATCGGCGGCGAGCAGGCTGGCATCGTGCCCATGGAGATGCCAAGCGGCTGGCATCTTCTGGGACGCACACCGGTGTTGAGCTACGCACCCGAGCGTGATCCTGTCTTTCTCTTTGCGACCGGAGACGAGATCGTGTTCGAGCCCGTCGATTCCTCGCGTTGGGACGCGCTTGAGAAAGCAGCACTGGCAGGCGAGCCTGTCGCTGAGCGGGTGCAGGCATGACGAGCCTTGTGGTGAAAAGCTGCGGCCCGATGACGAGCCTGCAGGATTGGGGGCGCATCGGCTATCAGCGCTTCGGCGTCTCGCCGTCCGGGGCGATGGATCGCCGGTGTCTCGCCATGGCGAATGCGCTCGTCGGAAATGTGCCGGAAACAGCGGCCATCGAGTTCATGAATCTGGGCGGCAGCTTCACCTGCGAGGGAGGCGAACTGCGTTTGGCTCTTGTGGGTGCAGGCTGCATCGCCAGCGTCAACGATGTGGCCGTTGAGTCCAACACGACCATCGCTCTGCGAGAAGGCGATACGCTGCAGGTCGCCCATGCACGCTCCGGCTCCTTCGCCTATCTTGCCGTCGCAGGCGGCTTCCTCGTCGAGCCGCAGCTCGGCAGCCTGTCGTTCCATCCGCGTTCGCGTCTTGGTGGGTTAAAGGGTGCGCCGCTGAAGGCAGGTGACCGCCTTCCCTGCAGGCCGGATCAGCAGGATCGCGCGCCGATGCATCTGCCGCTCGATCCGTTGGCGGAGGCTGGCCCCATCCGCGTCATGATAGGGCCGCAGGACGATTACTTCACCGACGATGCGATCCGCACTTTTCTGAGCGCCGAGTTCACCATCAGCCCGCAGGCCGACCGCATGGGCTTTCAGCTGAGCGGTCCTCAGCTCGACCATTCAAAGGGCTTCAATATCGTCTCGGATGGCATCGTGGACGGTCACATCCAGGTGCCGGGGAGCGGCCTTCCCATCGTGCTCATGCGCGACCGGCAGACGGCAGGAGGCTATCCGAAGATCGCCACCATCATCAGCGCCGACCTCGCACGCTTTGCGCAGATGCGCCCCGGCTCACCTGTGCGTTTCCGTGCCGTCTCGCGCGAGGAAGCTGTCGCGGCCGCGCGTCAGATGAAGGAATGGATTGCCGCGCTTCCCTCCGCTCTCGTGCCGCTGCGCTTCGATCTCACGACGGAGCATCTTTTGAGCACAAACCTGATCGGCGGCATGGTGGATGCGCTGTCTCACAAAGCCTCCGATCACACATCGTAAAAAGTTTGAGGCGCCAATTCGGCGCCCCGTTCCCTCTTACCTGGTTCTGACGCCGCTCTCCTCCGAGCGATCCGCTGCGCCCAAGGCTTTCGCCTCGCGGCGGCGCGCGTGGAGAACCCACTCGGTGTAGCCGTTATGCTGCTCGACACCCTTGAAGATGAGATCGCAGGCCGCCTGGAAGGCCGGACCGCTGAAGCCCGGCGCCATCGGCCGGTAGAGCGGATCGCCCGCATTCTGCCGGTCCACAACTTGAGCCATGCGGCGCAGGGTCTGCATCACCTGGTCCTGCGTGACGATGCCGTGGCGCAGCCAGTTGGCGAGGTGCTGGCTGGAGATGCGCAAAGTCGCGCGATCTTCCATCAGGCCGACATCGTGAATGTCCGGTACCTTCGAGCAGCCGACGCCCTGATCGATCCAGCGCACCACGTAGCCGAGGATGCCCTGGCAGTTGTTGTCGAGTTCCTGCTGCACCGCATCCGGCGCCCAGTTCGATTGCGACACCGGAATGGTGAGGATGTCGGAGAGCTTCGCGCGCGGACGGCTTTTCAGCTCAGCCTGGCGCGCCTGCACGTTGACCTGATGATAGTGCAGCGCGTGGAGCGTCGCGGCGGTCGGCGACGGCACCCAGGCGGTGTTCGCACCCGCCTGCGGATGACCGATCTTCTGCGCCAGCATGTCCGCCATCTTGTCGGGCGCGGCCCACATGCCCTTGCCGATCTGCGCATGGCCAGGCAGGCCGCAGGCGAGACCCACATCCACGTTGTTGTCCTCGTAGGCCTTGATCCAGGCCGTCGCCTTCATGTCGTTCTTGCGGATCATGGGGCCGGCTTCCATCGAGGTGTGGATCTCGTCGCCGGTGCGGTCGAGAAAGCCCGTGTTGATGAACACGATGCGCTCGGCGGCTGCCTTGATGCAGGCCTTGAGGTTGATTGTGGTGCGGCGCTCCTCGTCCATGATGCCCATCTTGAGCGTGTTGCGGGCAAGCCCCAGCATGTCCTCGACGGCGCCGAACAGATCGCTGGCGAAAGCCACCTCGTCGGGTCCGTGCATCTTGGGCTTGACGATATAGACCGAGCCCGCGCGGCTGTTGCGGAGCGAACCCGTACCCTTCAGATCGTGGATCGCGATGAGCGAGGTGACGGCAGCGTCGAGGATCGTCTCAGGGATCTCCTCGCCTGCCTCGTCCAGCACCGCATCGGTGAACATGTGGTGGCCCACATTGCGCACCAGCATGAGGCTGCGGCCGTGCAGGCGCACCTCACCGCCATTCGGCGCGGTATAGACGCGATCCGGATTGAGCTTGCGCTCGATGGTGCGCCCACCCTTCTCGAAGTTCTCGACGAGGTCGCCCTTCATCAGACCGAGCCAGGTGCGGTAGACCTGCACCTTGTCCTCCGCATCCACCGCCGCGACTGAATCCTCCAGGTCCATGATGGTGGAAACGGCCGATTCGATCACGAGATCCGCCACCCCCGCCGGATCGTCCGCGCCGATCGGGTTCGAGCGATCGATCCTGATCTCGATATGCAGGTTGTTGTGGGCGAGCAGCACGGCGGAGGGGCTCGCCGCCTCGCCCTGGTAGCCGGCCAGCTGAGCCGCATCCTTCAGGCCCGTCTCGCTGCCGTCCTGGAGCTTCACGACGAGAGCACCGCCCTGAAGCGCATAGGCGACGGCATCCTTGTGGCTGCCCTGGGCCAGCGGAGCCGCCTGGTCGAGGAGCTCGCGGGCGCGGGCCACCACCCTGGCGCCACGCACCTTGTTGTAGCCGCCGGAGCGGGTGGCACCGCCCTCCTCCGGGATCGCATCCGTGCCATAGAGGGCATCGTAGAGGCTGCCCCAGCGGGCATTGGCGGCATTCAGCGCATAGCGGGCGTTGGATACCGGAACCACCAGCTGGGGACCGGCGATGCGGGCGATCTCGTCGTCCACGTTCTGCGTCTTGACCGAGAAGTCCTCGGGCTCCGGCAGCACGTAGCCGATGTCGCGCAGGAAGCGCTCGTAATCGGCCTGATCGAACGCCTTGTCGGCCCGGGCGCGGTGATAATCGTCGATCTGCGCTTGGATCTTGTCGCGAACGGCGAGAAGCGCGCGGTCGCGCGGGGCGAATTCCTTTACGAGACCGGCCAGCCCCTCCCAGAAGACATCGGCGGATACGCCTGTGCCGTTCAAGGCCTCCCGCTCGATGAAATCATGAAGAACTGGTGCAACCTGGAGGCCGTTCGTCTGGACGCGCGTCATTGTTCCCGCTTTCGTGGAGTGAACATCCTTGCCTTAGCTTAAGGCGAAGCGACTAAAAATGAAGATCGCCGCCCTTTCCATGAGACAAAGGGCTGATGCACCGCACAAAATAAAGCGAAACAACAAAAAAGCCGCCCGAGAGGGCGGCCTTTTTGAAGAAAATTTGGTGGAGCCAGGCGGGATCGAACCGCCGACCTCTTGCATGCCATGCAAGCGCTCTCCCAGCTGAGCTATGGCCCCATCGAAGTCCGCGGTGTTTGGGGCACCGCAGCGGGTCACTGCTAGATGCAGCGGCGTCTCTATAGTCGTCTATTCGACGAGGTTCAAGCCTCTTCGTCGTCTTCCAGATCGCTATCGATCAGATCCGACACGTCATCGTCGCCCTCTTCCTCGTCCTCGAGGAAGGTGTCGTCGGTGTCGTCGTCGCCCACGTCGATATCGTCATCGACCGGGATATCCTTTTCGTTCTCGCCGGCCTCGACCTCATCGAGGGAGACCATCTCCGGCCCGGCGTTTTCCAGCTCGGTATCCTCGTCATCATCGGAGGAGCGAGCGACCGCGGGCGCAGCGGCGCGGCTCAGGGCCACAGCCTGGAAGACGGTGCCGCATTTCGGGCAGACCGCCGGGTCCCTGTTGAGATCGTAGAATTTCGCGCCGCAGCTCATGCACTGGCGCTTCAAGCCGAGTTCCGGTTTGGCCACGGGTGATTGCCTCTAGAGTGGATGGTTGGGAACGCTCCCGTTAGTCATGAGGGGAGGCCTTGTCAAATAGGAAATTGCATAGAAGGGGCTACCCCCTGCCACCTTGCGCGTGACGGCGCGAAATGACCGTGTTAGAGCCCGCCTCGAAGAGAAGGCTCAAGGAACTAAGACAATGTCGCACGCGCATGGCCCTGCCTCCCCCGTCTCCAGCAGGTCTGGAAATGCCCTGAAAGGGCGCATCCGCGTTCCCGGCGACAAGTCCATTTCCCACCGCTCCATGATCTTTGGGCTCCTTTCCATTGGCGAGACGCGCGTCGAGGGGCTTCTGGAAGGCGATGACGTGCTGCGCACGGCGGCAGCCTGCCGGGCCCTTGGCGCCATCATCGATCGGGACGCCCCGGGCCGCTGGCGGGTGAAGGGCGTGGGCATCGGCGGCCTCGTCGAGCCCAAGGACATCCTTGATTTCGGCAATGCAGGCACGGGTTCACGCCTCATGATGGGCGTGGCCGGCAGCCACCCCATCACCACGACCTTTGACGGCGATGCCTCTCTCCGCAAGCGCCCCATGCGCCGCATTCTCGATCCGCTCGTGCAGATGGGCGTGACGGTCGTGAGCGAAGCCGAAGGCGGCCGCGTCCCCCTGACCCTGCGCGGGCCCAAGGAAACGATCCCGATCACCTATGAGACTCCGGCGGCTTCGGCCCAGATCAAGTCGGCCATCCTGCTGGCTGGCCTCAACTCCCCCGGCCGCACCACCGTGATCGAGCGCGAGGCGACCCGCGATCACACGGAGCGGATGCTGCGCCATTTCGGCGCAACGGTTGAGGTGAAGCCCCACGGCGTCGATGGCCGCGCCATCACCCTCCAGGGCCAGCCGGAGCTTCGCGGCACGGACATCGTGGTGCCGACCGACCCCTCCTCCGCCGCCTTCCCGCTGGTGGCGGCACTCATCACCCCCGGCTCGGATGTTGTCCTTGAAGGCGTGATGATGAACCCTCTGCGCACCGGCCTCATCACAACCCTTCTGGAAATGGGCGCCTCGATCGAGCGGCTGAACGAGCGCGACGAGGGCGGTGAGACCGTGGCGGACCTGCGCGTGCGCCACAGCAAGCTCACCGGCGTCACGGTTTCCCAAGGTCGGGCTCCGGCCATGATCGACGAATACCCGATCCTCGCGGTCGCCGCCTCCTTTGCCGAGGGCACCACCCGCATGCAGGGCCTCCACGAGCTGCGCGTGAAGGAATCGGACCGTCTGGCCGCCGTGGCGGCGGGCCTCGCCGAAGCGGGCGTGGAGCATGAAATCCAGGGCGACGACCTGATCGTCCATGGTTCCAAGACGGTGCGCGGCGGCGGCAATCCGGTTGCGACTCATCTCGATCATCGCATTGCCATGTCCTTCCTCGTGATGGGCCTTGCCACGCAGGAGCCGGTGACGGTGGACGATGGCGCCATGATCATGACCAGCTTCCCCACTTTCATCCCGCTCATGCGCGAACTCGGCGCCACAATTCAGGACTAGGCCGGCATGATCATCGCGATTGACGGCCCCGCCGCCTCGGGCAAGGGAACCTTGGGCAAGCGCCTCTCGGAGCATTTCGGCTTCGCGCATCTCGACACGGGCCTTCTCTACCGAGCCGTCGCGCGTGTGATGCTCGACCGGGAGATCGCCCTGGCCGAGCGGGACGCAGCCCATGAGGTGGCGCTCAATCTTGATGTGACCCACCTCGACGATCCGCGCCTGCGGGGCGCCCAGATAGGCGAGGCCGCCTCGGTCGTTTCCGGCTACCAGCCGGTTCGCGACGCGCTCCTCGCCTTCCAGCGTCAGTTCGCCGAGCAGCCCCCCGGAGCCGTGCTCGACGGGCGGGATATCGGCACCGTGGTCTGCCCTCACGCAGACGTGAAGCTCTTCATTACGGCCGCCCCCGAGGAGCGCGCCCGCCGCCGCCACCTCGAGCTCCTGAAGAGAGGCGAGCAGACGGAATACGCGACCATTCTCGAGGATATCCGCCGCCGCGACGAGCGTGACATGAATCGAGCGACTGCTCCCCTGAAGCCCGCGGCAGATGCGATCATCCTCGATACGACGCATCTCGATGCCGAGGCGGCCTTCCAGGCGGCTCTCGACCTTGTCAAAGCCAAGGTTGCTTAACCAAAACGTGACCTTGCGTCAGCTTCAGAAGCTGGCACACTGAACGAACCAGTCCGCCTCCGCTTAAGGAGCATTCGATGGTTCGCTTAGGCCTTACCCATCTGGCAGCAGGACTCGTCCTGCTGTGGAGCTGTCTTGCTCCGCCGGCCCGGGCCGAAACCGAGGTCGACCTCGCCCTCGTGATCGCCGTCGATATCTCCTTTTCCATGGATACGGACGAGCAGGCCCTGCAGCGAGAGGGCTTCGCGCAAGCCTTCCGCTCTTCGCAGGTTCACGACGCCATCCGCAGCGGCATGCTGGGCAAGATCGCGGTCACCTACATGGAATGGGCCGGATCGCCGGACCAGAAGGTGATCGTACCCTGGACCATTCTCGACAACCCAGAGAGCCTGATGGCCTTCGCGGACAAGGTCGCCTCGACTCCTTTGAGGCGCGCGCAGCGCACCTCGATTTCCGGCGCCATCGATTTCAGCGTGAAGCTGCTTGACGACAGCGACGTCCAGGCCACGCGGCAAGTCATCGATATCTCAGGAGATGGCCCTAACAACCAGGGCCGAGGCGTGGTGCAGGCACGTGATGAGGCGCTCGCGAAGGGGATCACCATCAATGGGCTGCCGATCATGCTGCGCAAGCCCGGTTATCTCGACATCCCCGAGCTCGATATCTATTACAAGGATTGCGTGATCGGCGGCCAAGGGGCCTTCACGGTTCCCGTTCGAGAACGCGACCAGTTCATCGATGCTATCAAGACCAAGATCCTGCTTGAGATCGCCAATCTCATGCCCGAGCAGCCTCCCCTCATCAACCGCATTCAGAGCGCGTCCCCCACGAACTGCCTGGCCGGCGAGATGCAGTGGCGTGACCGCTGGAGCAACTGAGCCTCACTCATGAAGAAGCTGACTTTGGCGCTTGTGGCCCACGACGCCAAGAAAGACGACATGGCCGACTTCGTCGCCATGTTCGAGAATGACATTCGCCCTTTCACGCTCTTTGCCACCGGCACCACCGGCGGACGCGTGATGGAGCGCTGCCCTTCTCTTTCTGTCACGCGCCTGAAGAGCGGCCCGCTCGGCGGTGACCAGCAGATCGGCGCGATGATCGCGGAAGGAAAGATCGACGCGCTGTTCTTCTTCGTCGATCCGCTCTCGCCCCATCCGCACGACGTGGACGTGAAGGCGCTGATGCGTCTCGCGCTCGTCTACAACATCCCCATGGCTCTCAACCGTGCCACGGCGGAACGGCTGATCAAGTCTTTTAGGGATTAAGCTCTCATCATAGCCTCACCCTGAGGAGCGCAGCGTCTCGAAGGGCGAGGCATCTCCAGAGAGCACTGGATCGTCCTTCGAGACGCCGCTTCGCGGCTCCTCGGCATGAGGGGAGTGCCTTCGGAAGAATAATTTAAGTCCCGCGCGGTTTCGCGCGGCGCGTCGGCGGCGCGGTGAGCGGATCGTCCGGCCAGGAATGTTTTGGATACTGCCCGCGCATATCGGCACGCACCGCCGCCCATGAGCCGCGCCAGAAGCCCGGAAGATCGCGGGTGATCTGGATCGGCCGTTGCGCAGGCGAGAGAAGGTGCAGGATCAGCGGCACGCGTCCCGCAGCAATCGTGGGATGCTTGTCGAGACCGAACAGTTCCTGCACGCGCACGGCGAGGACCGGCCCCTCCTCCGCGCCATAATCGATGGCGATCTGCGAGCCCGTCGGCACCTCGATATGCGTCGGTGCCTCGGCATCGAGACGGCGCTGCAGGTTCCATGGCAAGAGGCTGCGCAGCGCCTCGCTCAAGAGATCGGGACCGACATCGTTGAGGCTCGTCTTGCCGACGAGATGCGGCGCGAGCCATTCCTCCACCGTCTCGGTCAAAGCCTCATCGGAGAGATCCGGCCACTCCTCGCCTTCCGCCTTGCGCAGGAACATCACGCGCTCGCGCCATTGCGCCAGTGCCTTCGACCATGGCAGCGCATCGAGCCCCAAGGACACGAGACCTTTGGCAAGCGCTTGTGCGGCCTCCTCCGTGGCTGGCACTTTCAGCGGGCGCTCGTTGAACACGAGCGCCCCGAGACGGCGCACGCCACGCGCCCGCAGCGCCTTGGCCTGACGGTCGAAAGCCACCTCGTCTGTCTGCTCGATATGATCCCCGAAAGCAGCCTCGATCTCTTCCATCGCAATCGGCGCGGCCGCGAGAATGCGCGCGGAGGCAGCGCCGCCTGCAATCTCGGCAATGGCGAGATAAGGCTCCTTCGCCAAACGCTCATGCGCTTCGAGCGACGCCCCGCGGCCATTGGCCATGAGATACTCGCCCGGCTTCCCGCGCGCTTTCGCAAGACGGTCCGGATAAGCGAGCGTGAGCAGTGCACCCCATGAACGCGGCTCGCCCTTGGAAGAGCCTGTCTGAGCCTTCGTCCAGCCTTCAGCCATGCGCCGCATGTCTTCCGCACGGCGCGAGCGGTCGCGACGGAAGCGCTCTACACGCTCCGACAGATCGACCATATCGCCGCCAAGGCCGCGCTCGACGAGAACGGCGGCGAGATCCGCCGCATCGCGGGCCTGCCCGCTTTCGCCTGCCATCAGCACCATGCGTGCGAGGCGCGGCGGCAGAGGCAGGTCGCGCAAACGCCGGCCTGTATCCGTCATGCGGCCCTCATCATCGAGCGCTTCGAGCTGCTGAAGAAGAGTGCGTGCCTCCTTCACGGCCGGAGCCGGAGGAGGATCGAGGAAGGCAAGCGTCGAAGGATCGGTCACACCCCAGGCCGCGCAATCGAGAAGCAAGGGTGCAAGATCGGCCGCGAGAATTTCCGGCCGCACGAAAGGCTCGAGCGCCCCGGTCGCTGCCTCCTCCCACAAGCGATAGCAGACGCCCGGTTCCGTACGGCCCGCGCGGCCACGGCGCTGATCGGCTGCGGCGCGCGAGACACGCATGGTTTCAAGCCGTGTGAGGCCGATATTCGGTTCATAGACCGGCACACGCGCGAGACCGGAATCGATCACCACGCGAACGCCTTCGATCGTGAGCGAGGTTTCGGCAATGGATGTGGCGAGCACCACCTTGCGGCGCCCTGGCTTTGCAGGACTCACGGCAAGATCCTGCTCACCCCGATCGAGCGCGCCATAGAGCGGTGCGATATCGATGGCGGGATCGCTGATGCGCTCGCGCAGAAGCGTCTCGACGCGGCGGATTTCGCCCTGCCCCGGCAGGAAGACGAGGATCGAGCCGCCCTCCGCGCGCAAGGCTCGCGTGGCGGCGTCCGCCACCTGCTCCTCGATGCGGCGATTGGGATCGCGCCCGAGATAGCGCGTTTCGACCGGATAGGCGCGGCCTTCGGATTCGATGACAGGTGCATCGCTTAGGAGCCTTGCCACGCGAGCGCCATCGAGCGTTGCCGACATCACGAGCAGGCGCAGATCCTCGCGCAAACCTCCCTGCGCATCGAGCGCGAGGGCAAGGCCGAGATCGGCATCGAGCGAACGCTCGTGGAATTCGTCGAAGAGCACGGCAGCAATGCCGTCGAGGGTCGGATCGTCGAGGATCATGCGGGCAAAGACGCCTTCGGTCACCACCTCGACCCGCGTCTTACGGCTGATCCTGGAGCCGAGGCGCACGCGAAGCCCCACCGTCTCGCCAACCTGCTCGCCCAGCGTCTGCGCCATGCGCTCGGCTGCGGCGCGCGCCGCGAGGCGACGAGGCTCCAGCACGATGATCTTATCCCCCTGCACCCAGGGTTCGTCGAGCAGCACGAGCGGCACGCGCGTTGTCTTGCCTGCACCGGGCGGGGCAACCAGCACCGCATTGGCACGTGCCCGCAGGCTCGCCGTGAGAGGGCCAAGAACCGCATCGATAGGAAGGGAGGTGTCGAAAACGCGCATGCCGCCTGATGGCTCAAGCCGGGTCGAAGAGCAAGCGATCGTCAGACCGGGAAGCCATAACGCCGAAGCTCGGCGGCGAGATCGATCTGCTCGTCGGGATAATGGATCGCGTGCATGCCCACATTGCGCGCCGCCTCGATATTGGCCCGCGAGTCGTCGATGAACACGCAATCCCCTGCCTCAAGACCATAGCGGTCGAGGAGGAGGTGATAGATGGCAGGGTCCGGCTTCAGGAGCCGCTCGTCGCCCGAGACGATGATGCCGTCAAAATCAGCCAGGAACGGAAAGCGCTGCTTTGCCAGGACAAGCTTCTGGCCCGAAAAGTTCGTGATGCAGTAATTCGGCACCCCGGCTTCCCGCAGTTGCAGAAGCAGGGCCACGTTCTGCTCGTAGGCGCCATCCACGGTCTCCGTCCAGCGCTCGTGGAAGGCGCGGATCGCGCTCTCGTGCTTCGGATGATCCTGCACGAGAAGGGCCACGGCCTCGTCCCAGTCCCGGCCGCGATCCTGTTCCACGTTCCAGTCGTGGGTGCAGACATGGCTCAGGAACCACTCCATCTCCGCCTCGTCCTCGAAGATCTGGCGGTAGAGATGGCGCGGGTCCCAGCGCAGCAGGACATTACCGATGTCGAACACGATTGTGGTGGGTTGGCGAACGCTCACAATTGCCCCTCATGATTGGTCAATAGGCCTTTATCCCTTCCGCCCCCCGTCTGGCCATTCGTCAAATCGGCACGGCTGCCTCTGATGAGGCAACTCAATAACCTCTTTGATGTACCAATTGTGAAGCCTGGGTAGATCAGCGCCGGTATTGGCGTACGGAATGCAACTCCCGACCGGCGGAGAGACCCTCTCCCCGCCTCTCATACGCCGCATCCTCCGTAGAGCCGATCAGCCGCCGATATTGTAGGCAGCCAGCGCCGCCATGTTGACGATGTCGTTGTCGGTCGCGCCGAGCGAGACGATCTGCACCGGCTTGTCGAGGCCCACCACCAGCGGCCCCATGACCATGGCGCCGCCGAGTTCCTGCAGCATCTTCGTCGAGATCGATGCGGAGTGGAAAGCGGGCATGACCAGCACGTTCGCCGGGCCCGTGAGGCGGCAGAACGGATACTGCGCCATCAGATCGCGACTGAGCGCCACGTCAGCCGACATCTCGCCGTCGTACTCGAAATCGACGCGCATGCCATCGAGGATCTGCACGGCCTCCTGGATCTTCTCCGCGCGCTCGGCACGGGGATGCCCGAAAGTGGAGAAAGACAGGAGCGCCACGCGCGGCTCGTAGCCGAGACGACGAGCGACGCCTGCGGATTCAATGGCGATTTCAGCGATTTCCTGCGCGCTCGGCATTTCGTGAATGGCCGTATCCGCCACGAGAACCGTGCGACCACGCGCAAGGCACAGCGAAACGCCGATGACGCGATGGCCGGGCTTGGGATCGATCACGTGAAGCACGTCCGTGAGCGCCGTGGAATAGTTGCGGGTCGCACCCGTCACCATGGCATCCGCATCGCCCAGAGCCACCATGGAGGCGGCAAAGTGGTTGCGATCCTGATTGATCATGCGCTGGCAATCGCGGAACAGATAGCCCTTGCGCTGCAGGCGCTCGTAGAGGAACTGCGCATAGGTGCTGTTGCGGTGGGACAGCCGCGCATTGTGGATCTCGATGCCTTCGCGGCCTTCGAGATCGATGCCGGCATGAGCCGCCGTTTCGAAAATCCGCTCCTCGCGTCCGACCAGGATGGCACGGCCAAGCCCCTGGTTGACGAAGGAGATCGCGGCGCGGATGACCTTCTCTTCCTCGCCTTCCGCGAACACCACGCGCTTGGGCATCTTGCGCACGCGCTCGAAGATGCGATTGAGCGTGCCGGCCACCGGGTCGCGGCGGGCGGAGAGGTGCGCCTTGTAGGCCTTCATGTCGACGATAGGACGACGTGCGACGCCGGTATCCATCGCCGCCTGCGCCACAGCCATCGGGATGGTATGGATCAGCCGGGGATCGAACGGCACGGGAATGATGTATTCGCGGCCAAAGCGCGGACGTGCGCCCTGATAGGCGGCAGCCACCTCATCGGGCACATCCTCGCGCGCGAGTTCCGCAATTGCCTGCGCGGCGGCGATCTTCATCTCCATGTTGATGGTGGTCGCCTGCACATCGAGCGCGCCGCGGAAGATGTAGGGGAACCCAAGGACATTGTTGACCTGGTTCGGATAATCCGAGCGGCCCGTGGCGATGATCACGTCATCACGAATGCGCGCCACTTCCTCCGGGGTGATTTCCGGGTCGGGATTGGCCATCGCAAAGATGATCGGATTGGGCGCCATGGAGCGGACCATCTCATCCGTGAACGCGCCCTTGGCGGAGAGGCCGAACACGGCATCGGCCCCCTTCAAGGCGTCGGCCAGGGTGCGCGCATCCGTGTCGGCGGCATGCGCGGACTTCCACTGGTTCATGCCCTCGGTACGTCCCTTGTAGATCACGCCCTTCGTGTCGCAGAGAATCACGTTGTTGGGCGCAAAGCCCATGGCCTTCAGAAGCTCGGTGCAGGCGATACCCGCAGCGCCGGCACCGTTCACCACGAGCTTGGTCTTGGCCATGTCGCGGCCCGTCAGGTGCAGCGCGTTGATGAGGCCAGCCGCCGCGATGATCGCGGTGCCGTGCTGGTCGTCATGGAAGACGGGGATATCCATGAGCTCGCGCAGGCGCTCTTCGATGATGAAGCATTCGGGCGCCTTGATGTCTTCGAGATTGATGCCGCCGAAGGACGGACCGAGATAGCGCACGCAATTGATGAAGGCGTCCGCATCTTCCGTATCGACCTCGAGGTCGATGGAATCAACATCCGCGAAGCGCTTGAAGAGAACCGACTTGCCTTCCATCACCGGCTTGGAGGCCAAGGCGCCCAAGTTGCCGAGGCCGAGGATCGCCGTGCCATTCGAGATCACCGCCACCATGTTGGAGCGGGTGGTGTAATCGAAGGCGAGCGACGGGTTTTCCGCAATGGCCAGCACCGGCACTGCGACGCCCGGCGAATAGGCGAGAGACAAGTCCCGCTGGGTCGCCATGGGCTTGGTCGGCACTACCTCGAGCTTGCCGGGCCGGCCTTGGGAATGGAACTGCAACGCTTCCTGGTCGGTGAAGGTGGGGCGTTTGCGGCGGGTCGAGGGCATTTCGTCGGTCATGGAACTGTCGTGTTTTGGCGCAGGGGCGCGTTTCCGAAGGGGATGCGACCTTAAGGCCTAGGACACTCCGCCTCAAGACTTGTGCACACCCTCTCTTCAACGCCCATGATACGGGTGAAAGGGAAAGCGGGCTTTGCTACATAAGGCGGATGTCGTCTCAAGCCCTATACCAAGCCTCCGAGAACCCCGAACAGACCTCCCCCGCCGGCCAAAAGCCTGCGCAGGACAGCCGCGTCACGCCCATGATGGCGCAGTATATCGAGATCAAGGCCGCCAATCCGGACAGCCTGCTGTTCTACCGGATGGGGGACTTCTACGAGCTGTTCTTCGAGGATGCGGAGATCGCAAGCCAGGCGCTCGGCATCGTGCTCACCAAGCGCGGGAAGCACCAGGGGCAGGACATCCCTATGTGCGGCGTGCCCATAGACCGGGCGGACGATTATCTCCAGCGCCTCATCGGTTTAGGCCACCGGGTGGCGGTCTGCGAGCAGACCGAGGACCCGGCGGAAGCGAAGAAGCGCGGCTCCAAATCCGTCGTACGCCGGGACGTGGTGCGCCTCGTCACCCCCGGCACCATCACGGAGGAGCGCCTTTTGGAGCCGGGGCGCCCCAATTTCCTGCTCGCTATCGCCCGCCGCCGGCTGTCCGACACGCAATGGTGCTACGGCCTTGCGGCCGTCGATATCTCCACCGGCCATTTCGTGGTGAGCGAGACGGATGCCTTGGGCCTACCTTCGGAAATCGCCCGTTTCGAGCCCCGGGAAATCGTGGTGCCGGATGTCATTCATGACGATCCCGAACTTTCAGGTTTCTGGCGCGAGACCAGGGCGTCCATCACGCCTCTGTCCCGCGAAGGTCTCGATCCGGCCTCCGCCGAACGACGGCTGAAGGAATATTTCGGCGTCGCGACGCTCGATGCCTTCGGCTCCTTCGGCCCTGCCGAGATCACGGCGGCGGGCAGCGTGCTGTTCTACATCGAGAAAACGCAGATCGACAGTCGCCCGGTTCTCAACCCACCCTCCCGCGAGAATGCAGGCGCAGCACTAGCCATTGACGCCGCGACCCGCGCCAATCTCGAACTCACGCGCACGCTGTCCGGCGAACGCGCCGGCAGCCTGCTGGCCACCATCGACTGCACCGTCACGCCCGGCGGCGCACGCTGCCTCGCCGAGCGTCTGGCAGGCCCCCTCACCGACCCGGGCATGATCCGCGAGCGTCAGGATGCGGTGGAATTCCTCGTGGACAATGCGGATCTGCGCGAGCGTCTGCGGCGGATCCTCAAGCGCTCGCCCGATCTGGCGCGCGCCCTCTCCCGCCTGAGCCTCGGGCGCGGCGGACCGCGCGACTTGGCTTGCGTGCGCGACGGGTTGTTCGCAGCGCGCGAGCTCGGTCTTGAACTCGCCATTGCACCCAATCTGCCGAAGGAGCTCTCGGCAAATGCGCAGAAGCTTCAGTCCTTGCGCACGGATGTGGCCGACAAACTCGCGGCGGCACTCGCGGATGAACTACCCCTTCTGAAGCGCGATGGCGGCTTCATTCGCGCCGGCTACGACAGCAACCTGGACGAGCTGCGCGTGCTGCAACAGGATTCACGCCGTTTCATCGCGGCTCTCCAGTCGCGCTACGCCAACGACACCGGCTGCCGCACCTTGCGCGTGAAGCACAACCACATGATCGGCTACTTCGTGGAAGTGCCGCAGAATGTGGGCGAGGATCTGCTCAAAGAGCCGTTGAAGGACACCTTCATCCACCGCCAGACCATGGCGGGCGCAATGCGCTTCTCGACACAGGAGCTGGGTGAGCTTGAGTCCAAGATCGCGTCGGCGGCCGACCGTGCCCTGAAGATCGAGCTCGGCCTGTTCGATGCCATGACGCAGGAGTTACTCGACCTGTCGAGCGATGTTGCCTCCGCCGCCGAAGCAATTGCAGTGATCGACGTGACGGCAGCGCTCGCCGATCTTGCCGTTCGCCTCGACTGGACGCGGCCCGTCGTCGACATGAGCCTTACCTTCACCGTGAAGGAAGGCCGCCATCCAGTGGTCGAGGCCGCCCTCAAGCGCGAAGGGACAGCCTTCATCGCCAACGATTCCGATCTATCGGGCAAGGATGCCGGCCACATCCTGCTGATCACCGGCCCGAACATGGGCGGCAAATCGACCTATCTGCGCCAAAACGCGCTCATCGTCGTGCTCGCACAGATGGGCTCCTTCGTGCCTGCGAAGGAAGCGCATATCGGCGTTGTCGATCGTCTCTTCTCGCGCGTGGGCGCCGCCGACGATCTCGCACGTGGCCGCTCGACCTTCATGGTTGAGATGGTGGAGACGGCCGCCATCCTCAATCAGGCGACTGCACGCTCCCTTGTCATTCTCGACGAGATCGGGCGCGGCACGTCCACCTTCGACGGCTTGTCCATTGCCTGGGCGGCCATCGAACACCTGCACGAAACCAATCGCTGCCGTGCCCTTTTCGCCACCCACTTCCACGAGCTGACGGCTCTTTCCGAGCGTCTGCCACGCATCGCCAACGCGACGCTGAAGGTGACGGAGTGGCACGGCGAAGTGGTGTTCCTGCACGAGGTGGTGCCTGGTGCCGCAGACCGTTCCTACGGTTTGCAGGTCGCGCGTCTCGCAGGTCTTCCTGGCGCTGTCGTCGAGCGGGCCAAGACGATCTTGAGCGAGCTGGAGAAGTCGGACCGCGAGCACCCGAAGCGGGCGCTTGTCGACGACCTTCCACTCTTCGCCGCTCCGGTGCTTGCGGAACCGGTCAAAGCCCCCCAGAAGGATACTTTGCGCGAAGCGCTCGATGCGCTTGATCCCGATCAGATGACTCCGAGAGAGGCGCTGGACGCGCTCTATCGTCTCAAGGCTCAGCGCTAGAGCATCGTCTGCGCGGACCTTCGGTTCCCACGATGCGCTGGAAGATTTCGTCAGGAGCGCTTGGAGCTGCTGTCTTCAGGGCTCATCGCGTCAAAAGGGATGAATGTCATCCGATCGGTGCTGGCAGCTTCCTGCGCCTGCTCGGCGGTGATATAGGCCAGCGCTTCCTTCACGCCACGCTCTGTATAAGGCTTGGCGATGACGCCGCGCGCGCCTGCGAAATCCTCAGGGATGCGCTTGGCGTTGGCTGTCATGAACAGGACGGTGACGTGATGCTGGTCGGAGAGTTTTCGGGCGACATCGATGCCGGTCAGGCCGTCGGCCAAGTGGATATCCACGAAGGCGAGATCGGGTGCGAGTTCACGGCCGAGCGCAACGGCTTCCTCGGACGAGGCCGCAATCCCCACCACATCGTGCCCTGCATCCTGGAGCAGGCTTTCGAGCTCCAGCGCGATGAGGAACTCATCTTCGACGATGAGGATGCGCAAAGGCTTCACCTCACTCAACTCGTGTCTCCTCGGCATCCGCCCGCGTGAGAAATCCAGCCGCTTTACCTGGCTTCCTGTCGCGCCAAGTCAACAACTCTGGCCCCCGCCGAACTTGCAAATTCCACAAGAAATTTCCGAAACGCCCCATCATCATGGGGACATGAGAAAGCTCAGTGCCATCGACTACGATGGCATCGGTCCCCGCCATGATCGTCTTCCCACCCACAAAAGGATTATCCCCCTGAACCGGCTGTCACCCGCTTTGCCGGAGTAGTGGGACTCAACGTCATAAGTTCGGGAGGGTTCCCCAGCCTCCCCAAAAGGTTTGAACAGCGTTGAATTGACCAGAGCGAAACACTATCGCGTTTCAAATGGCCGCGCTAATGTCGCCCCGTTGCGGGAGGTTGAGCCTGATGGTCATGCGCGTTTCCACTGTTGCCTTCGAGGGAATCGAAGCGCGCGCGGTCGACGTGCAGGTGCAGATCTCTCCCGGCACCGTCGCCTTCATGATCGTCGGCCTTCCGGACAAGGCCGTAGCGGAATCCCGAGAGAGGGTACGCTCGGCTCTTATCGCCTCGGGGCTCGCGCTTCCGGCCAAGCGCATCACCGTCAATCTGGCTCCTGCCGACCTGCCGAAGGAAGGCAGTCACTACGACCTCCCCATTGCGCTCGGCGTCATGGCTGCCATCGGGGCGATCCCGGGCGATGCCCTCAACGGCTTTACCGTGCTGGGCGAGTTGGCGCTCGACGGCTCCATCACCTCCGTCGCGGGCGTGTTGCCGGCCGCCATGGCAGCGGTCGAGCGGCAGCACGGGCTGATCTGCCCCGAAGCGTGCGGCTCCGAGGCCGCCTGGGCGAGCAGCGAGCTTGAAATCTTGGCCCCGCGCTCTCTCATTCAGCTCGCCAATCATTTCAAAGGCACGCAGGTCATGGGCCGGCCAGAGCCGGCGATCATGCCCGCCTCAAGCTCCTTACCGGACTTGCGCGATATCAAGGGGCAGGAAAGCGCCAAGCGAACGCTGGAGATCGCAGCAGCCGGTGGCCACAACCTCCTCATGAGCGGCCCTCCCGGCGCAGGCAAGTCGATGCTGGCCCAGCGCCTGCCCTCCATCCTGCCGCCGCTCTCGCCCCGCGAACTCCTGGAGGTTTCCATGGTCCAATCGGTGGCAGGTCTCCTGGCGGATGGCGCGCTCTCAAACCGACGTCCCTTCAGGGCTCCACATCATTCCGCCTCCATGGCCGCCCTCGTGGGCGGCGGCCCCAATGCCAGACCCGGCGAGGTCTCGCTCGCACATCACGGCGTTCTCTTCCTCGACGAGCTGCCCGAGTTCCAGCCACAGGTGCTCGATTCGCTGCGCCAGCCCCTGGAGACGGGAGAGATCCTGATCGCACGGGCGAATCACCGGGTGACTTATCCGGCGCGCTTCCAGCTCGTTGCGGCGATGAACCCGTGCCGTTGCGGCCAGGCGACGGAGCCCGGCTATGTCTGCCGCCGTCAGCCGAACGAACGCTGCATCGCCCAGTACCAGGCGCGGCTCTCTGGCCCGCTTCTCGATCGCATCGATCTCGCCATCGAAGTGCCCGCCGTCACGGCTGCCGACCTGATCCTGCCACCGCCGGAAGAGGGCTCGACCCAGGTCGCCCACCGCGTGGCCGCAGCCCGGAAGCTGCAAGAGAAGCGCTACGCCGCCCTAAGAGAAAAAGGCATCACCACCAATGCAGCCTGCCCGCCGGCCTTGCTGGAAGAGGTCGCCCAGCCCGACTCGGATGGGCTGTCGCTCATCCGCGATGCCGCCAATGCCATGCGTCTTTCCGCACGTGGCTTCCACCGGGTTCTGAAAGTGGGCCGGACACTTGCCGATCTCGATGGGGAAGAGCGTGTGCGGCGCATCCATGTGGCCGAGGCGCTCTCCTATCGCGCTCACACGGACCGCCGCTCGGCGGCATGAAAACTTAGCCGCCGAATCTTGTGAAATCTTGCGGCAGCTGCGATATACTTTGTCACAAAACAGTTTGAAATGACGGCTATGTCACGGCGAAAGACCGGCACATCCACCAGCAGACCGGCCTGCGAGACCAAGATGACTTCTTCCCCGCTGAATGGAACGGCCTCTCCCGTGAAGCCTTCGCTGATCCCGGCCTTAAAGGGGTTTGGCAAGAAGATGGGACGGACGGTGCGCGATTACGGCAGCCTCGATCCCGTTCTCGGACGTATCGGCTCCCTGGAAGTGCGCCTTGCAACGACGACCCAGGAAATCCGGCGTGCACAGAAGCTGCGCTTCAAAGTCTTCTACGAGGAAATGTCCGCCGTACCGCAGGGCGCCGCCGTACTCTCACGCCGTGACGTCGACGAGTACGATTGGATCTGCGATCATCTTCTTGTTCTCGACCATGCTGCGAAGACTGGACCTCTGCGCAGCGCGAAGCCGAAGGTGGTGGGCACCTATCGCCTGCTGCGCCAGGAAATTGCGGAGCGTCATCAGGGTTTCTACACCCGTGGCGAATACGATATTGCGCCTCTGCTGAAGGCGCATTCCTCCTTACGCTTCCTTGAACTCGGCCGATCCTGCGTGCTCGAGCCCTACCGCAACAAGCGCACGGTCGAGTTGCTGTGGCACGGCATCTGGACTTACGTTCTGCACTACAAGATCGATGTGATGATCGGATGTGCGAGCCTTGAGGGCACGAACCCGAAAGATCTCGCGCTCCCCCTGAGCTTCCTGCATCATTACGCCTCCGCCCCCACCGAATGGCAGGCACGCGCGCTGCCGGAGCGCTTCACGCGCATGGACATTCTGCCGAAGGAAGCCGTTGACCCGAAAGCCGCGCTGCATGCCCTGCCACCGCTGATCAAGGGCTATCTACGTTTGGGCGCAACCTTCGGCACAGGCGCTGTGATCGACAAGCAGTTCGGCACGACGGACGTCCTCGTCATCTTGCCCGTCTCTGCCATCAATCCACGCTACATCGACCATTTCGGCCCGGCTGCGAACCGTCACGCCGCGTGAGCGTCTTCTTTCACCGAGAGCACGCGGTTCCATTCCCTGCGCACGTCGGCATCGCTCTCATGCTCGAAACGCTCTGCACTAAGAGGCACGATGGCCTCGTGGGGAAGCAATCTGCCAAGGGCCCAAACCGCCATGGCGCGCACAAGCGGCGATGGATCGTCGAGAAGCCGTACGGCTTCATCCGCCAGAGCCGCGTCGCCGGAATTGCCGATGGCGATCAGCACATTGCGGATGAAGCGATCACGTCCCGTGCGTTTGATCGGGGTCCCTGAGAAGCGCGTGCGGAAGCTCGGATCATCGAGACGTGCAAGCTCGGAAAGCGGGAGAGCCGCGAGATCGTCGCGCTGCATCAGCTTCACCTCGCGGCTGGCTTGCGCGAACTTGTTCCAAGGACAGACCGCGAGACAGTCGTCGCAACCGAAGATCCGGTTGCCGATGCCGGGGCGCAACTCCTCCGGAATGTGACCCTTGTACTCGATGGTCAGATACGAAATGCAGCGTCGCGCATCGAGCTGGAACGGCGCAGGAAATGCGTTTGTCGGGCAGACATCCAGGCAACGGCGGCACGAGCCGCAATGGTTGCGCTCCGGCTCGTCGGCCGGCAGTTCCGCCGTGGTGAAGATCGCGCCCAGGAACAGCCAGTTGCCGAACTCCCGTGAGACGATGACCGTATGCTTGCCCTGGAAGCCGAGGCCTGCTGCTTCCGCCAGAGGCTTCTCCATCACGGGCGCCGTATCCACGAATACCTTCACATCGGATGAAGCCCTGGCGGCGAAGAAGCCTGCGATTTCCTTCAGCTTGCCTTTGATCACATCGTGATAGTCACGGTTGCGGGCATAGATCGAGATCGAGCCGCAATCCTTCTTCGAGAGTGCCGCCAGCGGATCGCTCGTGGGGCCATAGTTGACACCGAGCAGAATGATGCTGCGCACCTCGGGCCAGAGCGTGCGCGGATCGGCGCGACGCTCGGCCGTTTCCACCATCCAGTCCATGGAACCGTGATGGCCTGCCTTAAGCCACGCTTTCAGGCGCTCCGGCGCGAGTGGGATGGAATCCGGCGCCGCGATGCGGATCGTGTCGAAGCCGATCTGCTTGGCGCGTTCGACGAACGCGCGCTTCAGGGCTTCGCCGTCTTGCTTCACGCTTGCCGCATGATCCGGGCGAACAACCGGTTCCCGCTTGTTCTGATCAGATCCTAGAAATCCAGGTTGTCGTAATGGTCCGCCGGCGCCATGCCCGGCACCCGGTCCGCCAGGAGCGCGCGAAACGACGGCCGGGATTTTACCCGGGCGTACCAATGCTTCGCCGTTTCGTCCTCTTCCCATGGCACGTCGCCGAGATAATCCACTACAGAGAGATGGGCAGCCGCCGCCAGATCCGCATAGGTCATCTGGTCGCCGGCCAGCCAATTCCGCTTGGAAATCAGAAAACCGATATATTTCAAGTGGTATCGCACATTGGCCCGCGCAGCGCGAATCGCGCTCATGTCCGGCGGACCGCCGCCCAGTTCGATGGGCATGAACCGCTTGTAGATCTTTTCCGTGGCAAGGTACTCCGAGACCTCTTCGTGGAACTTGACCAAGAACCAGTCGAGCAGGCGGCGGACCTCGACCCGCTGCGCCAGACCCTGCGGCAATAGCCTGCGGTCTTTCAGGGCCTCTCCCTTCACATCGTCTAGGTAATCCGCAATTCCCCGCGCCCCCGGGACGGCCAAGCCGTTATCATCCACCAGCAACGGGAGATTGCCGGCCGGATTGATCTCCAGGAAGGGGATGCGCCGATCCCACGGCTTCTCCTCGACAGGATCAGGCTCAAGGCCCGTCTCCGCCAGGATCAGGCGCGCAAACCGCGAATGCGGGCAAAAGGGATAGGAATGCAGGGTGGCCATGAAAAGTGTCAGACGCGAAACAAGCGGCGAGAATAAGGCCTTGCTCCGTTAACGGGCGGTAAGGAATTTTGGTGAATCTCATGTCCCAGACGCATGAAGGCGGCCTTGTTGCTGCAATGCTTTCTTGACACGTCCGGGAGCGCTCCTGCATCTGGCGCCGGCTTAAGGATTTTCAACGATGGCAAACATCATCGAGGCGCTCTTCCTCGGCCTCATCGAGGGGCTGACCGAGTTCCTGCCGGTCTCCTCCACCGGGCATCTCCTGCTCGTGGGACATTTCTTGGGATTTCAATCCACGGGCAAAACCTTCGAGGTCCTGATCCAGCTGGGCGCGATCCTTGCGATCCTCTCGGTCTATTTCAGCAAGCTTTGGACCATCGCCAAGGCCCTGCCGTACGATCCGGATGCCAGACGCTTCGTGGTCGGCGTCGTGGTCGCCTTCCTGCCGGCGGCCCTCATCGGCGCGGTGCTGCACGGCTTCATCAAGGAAGTGCTCTTCAACCCTTGGATCGTCTGCATGACCCTGATCGCGGGCGGCTTCGTGCTGCTCCTGGTCGATCGGATGCCGTTTCAGGCCACCCAGGACGATGCGACCCGCTTCCCCCTTTCCATGTACCTGAAGATTGGCTTGCTCCAGTGCCTCGCCATGATCCCCGGCGTGTCGCGCTCGGGCGCCACCATCGTAGGCGCCATGCTGATGGGCGCCTCGAAGCGGGCGGCGGCGGAGTTCTCCTTCTTCCTCGCGCTGCCCACCATGGCGGGGGCCTTCACCTACGACCTCCTGAAGAACTACAAGATCCTGTCGGCCGATGACGCCGTCACCATCGTGGCGGGCTTCATCGCCGCCTTCATCGCCGCCGTGGTGGTGGTGAGAACGCTGCTCGCCTACGTCTCCCGCCATGGCTTCACGCCCTTCGCCTATTGGCGGATCATCGTCGGCGCGGCGGGCCTTGCCGGCCTCATCGCCTTCGGATGAGCCATGCTGGAACGCACCGAATTCTTCGCGGTTCTGCTGGCCGCTGTCGTGGCTCTCGTGATCGTGGCCTTCGCCGTCGTCGCGGGAGCCTCCGCGCCTCTTCAGGCGGAAGGACAAGCGGTACAGGAGCCCACCTGCTCCGAATGGACCGACGGCTGCATCGTGTGCGCCCGGACCCCGCAAGGGCTGGCCTGCTCGACGCCCGGCATCGCCTGCGTGCGCCAAGCGCCGCGCTGCCTCAAGCCGTAAGGCTTACGGAATCGTCTTGTCCGGATAGCGGCAGAGGTCGTTGACCGGGCAGCGCCAGCATTCGGGCTTGCGCGCCTTGCAGATGTAGCGCCCGTGCAGGATCAGCCAGTGATGAGCGTGGAGCAGATATTCCTTCGGGATCAGCTTCTCCAGCGCCACTTGCGTCTCGAGGGGCGTCTTGGTGATCACAAGCGGCAGGCGGTTGGCGACACGGAAGATATGCGTGTCGACGGCAATGCGCGGATCGCCGTAGGCGATGTTGACCACCACGCTCGCGGTCTTGCGGCCCACGCCCGGCAGGGTCTCCAGGATCTCGACGGAGTTGGGCACCTTGCCCCCGAACTCCTCGACGAGGCGCTTCGACATCGCAATGACGTTCTTGGCCTTCGTGTTGAAGAAGTTCAGCGTCCTGATGTGCTGACGAAGCCCCTCCTCGCCGAGCGCCAGCATCTTCTGCGGCGTGTCGGCAACGCGAAACAGTTGCCTAGTCGCCTTGTTGACGCCGACGTCCGTCGCCTGCGCCGAGAGCGCCACGGCAACGAGCAGCGTATAGGGATTGGTGTAATCGAGCTCGCCCTTCGGCTCCGGGTTCGCCTCCTTGAGGCGCCGGAAGATTTCGATCATGGTAGCCCGGTCGACGGGCTTAGGGCTCCGCAAGCGGACAGCTTTGGCAACGGCCTTGGCCGGAACGGCAGGGCTCGATTTGGGCTTCGTTGTGCGGCGGGGGGACGGCTTCAGATCGGACATTCCCGCGTTATATCTGGACCATGGCAGGCAGCAAGGCGACATTTGATGACGAAGCCGACCGGTTCGAGAAGCCGGTGTTCTCGGCCGTCATTCGCCCCCATCGGTCTTTGAGCCCTCAAGGGTTCAAGACTATGATGGCGCTGGTGTGCCTGATATCCGTCATCGCGAGCCTGCCCTTCGTGATCATGGGCTTCTGGCCCGTCGCGGGCTTCTTCGGCCTCGACTTCCTCGGCCTCTACATCGCCTTCCGCGTCAGCTACCGGCGGGGCCAAGCCTTCGAACTCCTGGAACTCACACCGATCCGGCTGCTCCTGCGAAAGGTGAGCGAGCGGGGCGAAGCGCGCGAATGGCAGTTCAATCCGCTCTGGACCCGCCTCGACCGGGAAGCGGATGATGAGTTCGGCCTGCAGAAACTGGCGCTCACCTCCCGTAACGAGCACGTGGTGATCGCCCGCGATCTCTCACCCGAGGAGCGGGAGACCTTGGCCGACGCCTTCGGCCGTGCGCTCTCGGACGTGAAGCGGGGCTATTGAAGCCGTCAATTTCGAGAGCATCGATTCCCGTAATATTGTAGCTATAATCATCGGCTGAAAAGGATATCCCGATGAACCGCCTGCTCCCGACCCTGCTCCTCGGAACAATAGCTGCTGGCCTGTCCGCTTGCGTCACCACCTCCGACAGGCGGGAAGATCTGAAGGTCGTGTTTCATGATCAGATCAAGGCCTGCTACAGGCTTCCCAAAGAGGCGGCTGGAGCAGAGCCGGTTATCGTGGAGGTGCGTTTGAAGTCGAACGGGGCTCTCGAACGGCAACCTGAAATCATTCGCGGCTCACCCAATTCCTTTGCCGCCAAAGGAGCCCTGCGTGCCCTCGACGAATGTGCGCCTTTCAGGATCCCAACGGAATGGGCTTCTCGCCATGGCGAATGGAAGGTGATGCACATCCAGTTCGACACGACCCGGTAAGGCCGAGTCTTCGGGTGACGTCTTCGGGCATGCCCAATTCACTGCGCACAGGGACGATTGAACGAGCTTGTCAAAGAGCCAGCGCCTTTAGCCTCGGGGCTGACAAGCCCCGAGGTCGCCGCGACCGAGGGAGGCGCGGGACGCGTTCGGCTTCGCAGGCCCCGGCGGAGCGCGCGAAAGATGTTCGGGGCGGGAGAGATCCGCCCGGACTCGGGAAGCGCAACGCGTCCCGCGCGCAGATCGTGAAGGGGCTCCGGCCTCGCGCTCCGGCACCATCAGGGACGAACCCTCAGAGGCGCTTTACGGCGCTTGTCGCGCAGCCTCGGGCTTGACCCGGTGCTGGCGAGGCTGACAGGTCGCCGACGGAGCCTGCCCGATCAGGTTTGTCCGCCACGTGCCCGCACTCGTCCTCCCTGCGGAATCAGGCTTGCGAGACCTGGCCGCCGGATCTGCATCCGCCGCCACGACCGACGCCTCGGGCGCGTCCCTCGTGCTGCGGACGCGTTCATATATGGCCGAGCTTAGGACAAAAGTCAAGAACAAAAGCAGAACATTCCTCTGCTGCCTCCGCCGTCATCCCCGGCCTTGAGCCGGGGATCCCGCCTGCATGAGACGTAGCGTCCTTCGGATCGGGATGGCCGGGACAAGCCCGGCCATGACGAGGTGGAAACGGCACAGAGCAAAAAGGCGGGGGTGGCCGGGACTGATCCCCGGATCAAGTCCGGGGACGGCCATGACGAGGAGTGTGGAGCGGGTGAGACCCACCACAGAAATCGGGTGTCGCCTCCTCCTGGAACCTCCTAGAGTGAGCCTCAAGAGGAAAACGCCATGCTCGATACCTTGCGCGACATCACCATCGAACCGGGCCATCTCATCCAACCGGAGGAGCCTCAAGCCGATTATGAGCGGGTGCGCCGGATCATTGCGTTCATCTCCGAGCGCTGGCGGGAGCAGCCCTCCCTGGAAGCCATCGCCGACCATGTGGGGCTCTCCACCACCCATGTGCATCACCTCTTCCGACGCTGGGCGGGCTTGAGCCCGAAGGCCTTTCTCCAGGCGATCACTCTCGACAACGCCAAGACGCTCCTGGCGGATTCCGCGAGCGTGCTCGACGCCACCTACGAGCTCGGTCTCTCAGGCCCGGCCCGGCTGCACGATCTCTTCGTGACTCACGAAGCCATGACGCCGGGCGACTACAAGGCAGGCGGCGCAGGCCTCACCATGCGCTACGGTTTCCACCCCTCCCCCTTCGGCGAGGCGGTTCTGGTGGCGACTGAGCGGGGCCTTGCCGGCCTCGGCTTCGTGGATGACGGCGACCGTGAGGCAGCGCTCGCCGACTTGACCCGCCGTTGGCCCAAGGCCGAGTACGTGGAGGACGCGGCCGCCACCGCGCCGCTGGCGCGGCGCATCTTCAACCCGACCCAGTGGCAGGCGGAGCAGCCCCTGCGGGTCGTGCTGATCGGCACGGATTTCGAGGTGCGGGTCTGGCAGACCCTGCTGCGCATTCCCCGCGACAAGGCCACCACCTATTCCGACATCGCCCGCCATATCGGCAAGCCAGCCGCCTGCCGGGCCGTGGGCGCGGCGGTGGGCCGGAACCCCATCTCCTTCGTGGTCCCCTGCCACCGGGTCCTCGGCCGCTCCGGCGCGCTCACCGGTTATCATTGGGGCCTCACCCGCAAGCAGGCGATTTTAGGGTGGGAAGCCGGGCGGGGTTTGGGTGGAGGCGAGGCTTAGCGCATTGGATCGACCGCCTGTCAGTTGATGGTTCCACCTTCGTCATGGCCGGGCCTGTCCCGGCCATCCCGATCCGGACAAGCGCTGCGTCTCGCCGAATCGGGATCACCGGCCCAAGGCCGGTGATGACGTGGGAGGCGGAAGCTCAAGCATTCAGCTCTTCGTATAGATCGCGCCAAGTCGGATTCATCTCAAGGATCAAGTTGGTTTTCCAGGCGCGCGGCCAACGCTTGATCGAGGTCTCCCGCTGAATGGCATCGGTGACGCTCGGATAGCTTTCGTAATAGACGAGCCGGTCGATCCTGTAGCGCCGCGTATGCTCACCACCGTATCCCGTCTTATGCTCCCACACGCGCCGGGAAAGGTCGTTGGTGACGCCGATATAGAGAGCGCCGCCTGGCCGGCTCGCGAGGATATAGACGTAATAGAGTCTCATGAAGCCAGAGTGGATGGCCTTGCTGACAATTGCAAGCGGCACCGCCCCACCCCCGTCATCACCGGCTCTGGGCCGGCGATCCCGATACGGTGAGGCGCGGCGCTTTTCAGATCGGGATGGCCGGGACAAGCGTGGCCATGACGGGGGGCTTCGTTCAATCGTCGAGCTGCGCACCGCCGCCCTGTCATCACCGGCCTTGGGCCGGTGATCCCGATTCGGCGAGACGCTGCGTTTTTCCGGATCGGGATGGCCGGGACAGGCCCGGCCATGACGAAGTGAGTGCTCATGACACTCTCAGAATGGGAAGCAGATCGGCCTCGCTATACTGGTTTCCGCCGATGGTTGAGACTTCTCCAGATTCCCTAAAACAGAGAATATTCCGGCTTTTTGGGAAATTACATAAAATTGCATATTTGATCGGCTGTCTCGCAATAAGGCGGCTTCATGAGATCGATTTATACAACTCAGCAGGAAACGCTTTGCATGCTGCTAAGGCATGCTCGGAAAAAGGCTGGCCTTACACAAGTCCAGTTGGAAAAGCGTCTCAGAGCTTACAGAGGCTATGTCAGCAAATACGAAAATGGTGAGCGTGAGCTTACGTTGAGGGAACTCTTGGAGATCGCTGAAGCCCTGGGCATTGATCCTCTCTCCATCATGAAGCCCAATTCATGAAAACCCATCCGAATCGAACCCGCGAAGCCAAGCTCTGGCGCGATCTCGACCCCGCCCAAACCGCCCGCATCATGGCGGAGTGCTACGGCGAAGGAGCCGGGGCAGAGGTGCTGCTTCGGGCATTTCTGGAGGAGCGGGACATGAACCCGGCCGCTGTCCGATTCTGGCTTAGAGTTTATCAGGGCCTCAAGGGAGAGGAGGATTCGGGCAGTTCCAAAGTCTCTCAAGAGCGTAAACGGTAAAGGGATCAGCACCTTACCCCTATTGCAGCCCGGCAACAGGGGCAAACTCTCATGCAATGAAGCCAACTAGCCTTCAGGATCGTCTTGCAGCGTTTGAGACCCCTTCTTATATCAGCGCCAGCAGGGCCGTTCCGGTTCGGGGCGGATCTGATTAAGTCATTCAACATGTAAGCCATGGGCCGAGCTGCTTTTAGGGCTCGACGGTCTGCTTGAAAGTGAGGGATCCCGCCATGGGTAAGGTCATTGGTATCGACCTCGGCACCACCAATTCCTGCGTCGCTGTCATGGAAGGCACGACGCCCAAAGTCATCGAAAACGCGGAAGGCACCCGGACGACCCCGTCCATCGTGGCCTTCACCGATGAAGGCGAGCGCCTCGTCGGCCAGCCGGCCAAGCGCCAGGCGGTCACGAATCCGTCGCGCACCTTCTTTGCCATCAAGCGCCTGATCGGGCGCACCTTCGAAGACCCCATGACCAAGAAGGACATGGGCCTCGTTCCGTATCACATCATCAAGGGTCCGAACGGCGACGCGTGGGTCGAAGCCGACGGCAAGCAATATTCGCCGTCGCAGATCTCCGCCTTCACCCTGCAGAAGATGAAGGAAACCGCAGAGGCCTATCTCGGCCAGCCGGTGACGCAGGCCGTCATCACGGTTCCCGCCTATTTCAACGACGCCCAGCGCCAGGCCACCAAGGACGCGGGCAAGATCGCCGGCCTTGAGGTCCTGCGCATCATCAACGAGCCGACCGCTGCGGCCCTGGCCTATGGCCTCGACAAGAAGCAGTCCGGCATGATCGCGGTCTACGACCTCGGCGGCGGCACCTTCGACGTGTCGATCCTCGAGATCGGCGACGGCGTGTTCGAGGTGAAGTCCACCAACGGCGACACCTTCCTCGGCGGTGAAGACTTCGACATGCGCCTCGTCGAATACCTCGCCTCCGAGTTCAAGAAGGAGCAGGGCATCGACCTCACGAAGGACAAGCTCGCCCTTCAGCGCCTGAAGGAAGCCGCCGAAAAGGCGAAGATCGAGCTGTCCTCAGCGTCCCAGACCGAAATCAACCTGCCCTACATCACGGCGGATGCGTCCGGTCCGAAGCACCTCGCCCTCAAGCTCTCGCGCGCCAAGTTCGAGCAGCTCGTGGACGACCTCGTGCAGAAGACGATCGAGCCCTGCCGCAAGGCCCTCAAGGACGCCGGCATCTCCGCCGGCGACATCGACGAGGTGGTTCTGGTCGGCGGCATGACCCGCATGCCGAAGATCCAGGAAGTGGTGAAGAGCTTCTTCGGCAAGGAGCCCCACAAGGGCGTGAACCCGGATGAGGTCGTGGCCATCGGCGCTGCGATCCAGGCGGGCGTGCTCCAGGGCGACGTGAAGGACGTTCTGCTCCTCGACGTGACCCCGCTCTCGCTCGGCATCGAGACGCTCGGCGGCGTGTTCACCCGCCTGATCGAGCGCAACACCACGATCCCGACGAAGAAGAGCCAGGTCTTCTCGACCGCGGAAGACAACCAGAATGCGGTGACCATCCGCGTCTTCCAGGGCGAGCGCGAGATGGCGGCGGACAACAAGCTGCTCGGCCAGTTCGACCTCATGGGCATTCCGCCCGCACCGCGCGGCGTGCCGCAGATCGAGGTGACCTTCGACATCGACGCGAACGGCATCGTGAACGTCACGGCGAAGGACAAGGCCACCGGCAAGGAGCACCAGATCCGCATCCAGGCGTCGGGCGGTCTGTCGGATGCCGACATCGAGAAGATGGTGAAGGACGCCGAGGCTCACGCCGAGGAAGACAAGAAGCGTCGCGAGCTTGTCGAGGCGAAGAACCAGGGCGAAAGCCTGATCCATGCCACCGAGAAGTCGCTTGCCGAGTACGGCGACAAGGTTGGAGAGTCCGACAAGCAGGGCATCCAGACCGCCATCGACGCGCTCAAGCAGGCTCTCGCCGGCGAGGATGCCGAGGTCATCAAGGCCCGCACCACGGACCTGATGCAGGCTTCCATGAAGCTGGGAGAAGCCATGTACGCGGCTCAAGCCAATGCTGGCGAAGGCGGCGAGCAGGCATCGAGCGGCGAAGAGGCCAAGAAGGACGACGTCATCGACGCCGACTTCCAGGAAGTCGACGAGGGTGACAAGAAGAAGCGCGCCTAAAACGATGCGCACGTCTTGAGAGAATTCGGCACCCGGTTTCATGGCCGGGTGCCGTTTTCGTGAAATGGCTTGAAACAACAATGACCGATCGATCGACCCATCACCACGATGCAACAGGCCGCGCTGAGCGCCGGGGTCCGACCGGCAGGATGACGGAGCGCTTGTGCGCTCCCAGGGGCACCTGACATGTCCAAGCGCGATTACTACGACGTTCTCGGCGTTACGAGGACCGCGACCGAAGCGGAGATGAAATCCGCCTTCCGCAAGCTCGCGATGCAATATCACCCGGACCGCAATCCGGGCGACCACGAGGCCGAGCTCAAGTTCAAGGAAATCAACGAGGCCTATCAGACCCTCTCCGATGCGCAGAAGCGCGCGGCCTACGACCGCTATGGCCACGCGGCCTTCGCCAATGGCGGCGGCGCGGGTCCCGGCTTCGGCGGCGATTTTTCCGATTTCATGTCGGACATTTTCGAGAACTTCTTCGGCGATGCCGGCGGACGCGGCCGAAGCCGTGGCACGGGTGGGCGCGAGCGTGGCGCGGACATGCGTTACAATCTCGAGATCACCCTCGATGAAGCGTTCCACGGCAAGACCGCCGAACTGAAGATTCCCACCTCCATCACCTGCGAGGCCTGCTCAGGCTCCGGCGCGAAGCCGGGCTCGAAGCCGAAGACCTGCCCCACCTGCGGCGGCGCGGGTCGCGTACGGGCAACCCAGGGCTTCTTCTCCATCGAACGCACCTGCCCGAACTGCCATGGACGCGGCGAGGTGATCGACGACCCGTGCGCAGCTTGCGGCGGCGCGGGCCGCGTGACGCGCGAGCGCACGCTCTCCGTCAACATCCCGGCGGGCGTGGAGGATGGAACGCGCATTCGCCTGGCTGGCGAAGGCGAGGCAGGCCTGCGCGGCGGGCCGCCGGGGGATCTCTACATCTTCCTCTCCATCAAGCCCCATCCGTTCTTCCAGCGCGACGGCGCGGACCTGTTCTGCCGTGTGCCGATCTCCATGGTGACGGCAGCGCTCGGCGGCGAGTTCAGCGTGCCCACTTTAAGCGGCTCCGAGGCCCTCGTGAAGGTTCCCGAAGGCACCCAGACCGGCAAGCAGTTCCGCCTGAAGAGCAAAGGCATGCCGGTGCTGCGCTCGCGCGATGTGGGTGACCTCTACATCCAGGTTGTTGTGGAAACTCCGCAGAAGCTCTCCAAGCGCCAGCGCGAGCTTCTCGAGGAGTTCGACAGGGAATGCTCGAAGGAAAATCACCCCGAGAGCTCAGGCTTCTTCTCGCGTTTCCGCGAGTTTCTCGACGGACTTGGCGGATCAAGTTAGCTTGACGCTGCTTTCCTTTGAGTTCTAAACAACCCTTGTGATCCGCCCGCTTGAGGGGTCTTCCCAGTGCTTCAGTCGTTCCAACGGCCCACGACCCGGAAACTGCCCTTCAAGAAAGACCGATTCCAGGACGAAGCGCGTTTCCTGCGCTCCTGGCTCGAACGCCCCCTGGTTGTCGGCGCCGTGACTCCATCGGGCAAGGTCCTGGCGCGGACCATGGCGTCTTACGTCGATCCCCGCATTCCAGGGCCCGTCATCGAGCTGGGCCCCGGCACGGGCCCGGTGACCGATGCCCTGATCCGGCGCGGCGTGGCCCAGGAGCGGCTGATCCTCGTCGAGTTCAACCCCGAATTCTGCCAGCTCCTGAAGCGCCGCTTCCCGAAAGCAACGATCGTTCAGGGGGATGCCTACGATTTGAAGGAAACGCTGTCCGGCATCCTGAAGGAGCCAGCGGCCGCCACAGTGTCGAGCCTGCCGCTCTTTACCAAGCCCATGGATCAGCGCCTGGATTTGCTCGAGACCGCGCAGAAGCTGATGCATCTGAACGCGCCCTTCATCCAGTTCACCTATGCCGTCGTGCCGCCGATCCCGGCACGCTCGCACTCTTACAAAGCCAGAGCCTCGAACCGCATCTGGCGCAACCTGCCCCCGGCCCGCGTCTGGGTTTACAACAAGGTCAATCATCCATGAGCAACGGTTTGTCTCCTTCCGCGAATCCCGTTTCAGGGGGAGACATCCGCGACAGGCTCATCATCGGCCTCGATGTTCCGAGCGTCGAGGAAGCGCGCTCCATCGTGACGCGCATCGGCGATGCAGGCACCTTCTACAAGATCGGCTATCAGCTCGCTTACGCGGGCGGCTTCGAATTCGCGCGCGAGCTGATCGGCCAGGACAAGAAGATCTTTCTCGATCTCAAATTGCATGACATCGGCAACACGGTGGAAGAAGGCGTACGTTCCATCGCGCGCATGGGCGTGACGTTCCTCACCGTGCACGCCTATCCGCAGACCATGCGCGCCGCCGTTGCCGGAAAGGCCGGATCGGATCTGAAGATCCTCGCCGTCACGGTGCTCACCTCTTACGACGACAACGATCTGATTGAGGCGGGCTATGCGCCCGTGTCGGCCGCGGAACTCGTCGCCCGTCGCGCAGGCCAGGCCCGCGACATCGGCATCGACGGCATCGTCTGCGCCGCCACCGAGGCCGAGCGCGTGCGCGCCATTGTCGGTCCGGACCGCTTCATCGTCACGCCCGGCATTCGCCCAACAGGCGCAGATGCCGGCGACCAGAAACGCATCGTCACGCCGGGCGAGGCCATCCGCAAGGGCGCCACGCATCTTGTCGTGGCGCGTCCCATCGTCAAAGCGTCGGATCCGCGCGCGGCGGCAGAGGCCATCGTGCGGGAGATGGGCGACGCGAAGGCTTGACGCATCGCGCCTCCTGGCGTTCGCTGCCCCACCCCAACAAAGAGGAACTCTCCATGCCCAAAGGCTATGTCATCGCCCGCGTCACCGTCACCAACCCTGAAGCCTACGCCGAATATGCCAAGGGCGCCACGGCAGCGATCAAGCAATATGGTGGACGCCCGCTGGTGCGCGGCGGAGCCTACGAGGCGCTGGAGGGCGAGGCCCGCCCCCGCAACGTCGTGATCGAGTTCGATTCCGTCGAGCAGGCCCGAACCTATTACAACTCTCCCGAATATCAGGCCGCGAAGGCAAAGCGCGAGGGCGCTTGCGTCGCCGAGTTCGTGCTGGTCGAAGGAGCCTAAGCGATGCCAAAGGGTTATTGGATCGGCCGGGTCGACGTCTCCAACCCGGATGCCTATCAGAACTATGTGAAGGCCAATGCCGTGCCGTTCGCCAAGTTCGGAGCCCGCTTCCTGGTGCGCGGCGGCGGCTACCGGGTGGCGGAAGGCGAGGCGCGCGCCCGCAACGTGGTGATCGAGTTCCCGACCTACGAGGCGGCCCTGGCCTGCTGGGACTCGCCTGAATACCAAGCCGCCAAGGCCGAGCGGGACGGCCATGCCGTGGCCGACATCATCATCATCGAGGGTTATGAGGGCCCGCAGCCGGGTTGAATCCCTATCCCGTCATGGCCGTCCCCGGACTTGATCCGGGGATCAGTCCCGGCCATCCCGATCCGAAGGACGCTACGTCTCATGCAAGCGGGATCACCGGCACAAGGCCGGTGATGACGTCGTGGAGAAGGTCTCAGTCCGGCCATGACGACAAAGGGCTTTCTCGAAGGTGGCTTAAGCCGCTATATGCCTTGCGCAGACAATAGGAGAACGAGCATGAGCGAAATGCGACTTGTCGTGGTCGGAGCGGCCGGGCGCATGGGGCGCATGCTCATCAAGGCCGTGGCCGAGGCGCAAGGCTGCCGCCTCGTAGGCGCCATTGGGCGGGAGGGCTCTCATGCGCTCGGGCAGGATGCGGGCGTGCTTGCGGGGCTTTCTCCGCTCGGCGTGAGCGTGACCGCCGATCCCCTCCCGGTCTTCGCCAAGGCCGATGGCGTTCTCGACTTCACATCGCCCGCCGCCACCGTATCCTTCGCGGGGCTCGCCGCCCAGGCGCGCATCGTCCATGTGATCGGCACCACCGGCTTGCAGGAAGACGATTTCACCAGGCTCGAAGCCGCCGCCCGGCATGCGCGCATCGTCCAGTCCGGCAACATGTCGCTCGGCGTGAACCTGCTCGCCGGCCTCGTGCGGAAGGTCGCTGCGACGCTCGGCGAAGATTTCGACATCGAGATCCTCGAAATGCACCACCGCATGAAGGTGGATGCTCCCTCCGGCACGGCGCTTCTCCTCGGCGAGGCGGCTGCGGAAGGCCGCAGGATTTCCCTCAAAGACCGTTCGGTGCGAAGCCGCGACGGACATACCGGAGCGCGCAATGCCGGCGATATCGGCTTTGCGACCCTGCGCGGCGGCTCGGTGGTCGGCGACCACACGGTGATCTTCGCCGGCGCCGGCGAGCGCCTGGAGCTGTCGCATCGGGCCGAGGATCGCAGCATCTTCGCCCGCGGCGCGGTGAAGGCTGCGCTCTGGGGCTTCGACAAGAAGCCCGGGCTTTATACGATGGCCGATGTGCTCGGCCTGAAGGATTTGTAGCGTTTCTTCCCTCCCCCCCTTGCGGGGAGGGATTGAGGGTGGGGGTCGCAAAGTCAAAGCTCTGCGCTTGAATTGCTGGAGCAATTAGGCTGATACAGCATCGACTGATCGATCTCTCACCCGGTCGTACCACCCCCACCCCTACCCCTCCCCGCAAGGGGGAGGGAACAAAGCGGAGAACGCCTCGCATGGATCGCCTTCTTGTGCTTGCCCGCCACGGCCAGAGCGAATGGAACCTCAAGAACCTGTTCACCGGCTGGAAGGATCCGGGCCTGACCGCTCTCGGCATCGAGGAGGCGCGCACCGCCGGCCGTCGCCTGAAGGAGATGGGCGTGCAGTTCGATGTGGCCTTCACCTCCGACCTGTCGCGCGCTCAAGCCACCTGCAAGCTGATCCTTGAAGAAATCGGCCAGCCGGATCTGAAGACCTTTGCCGACCAGGCGCTCAACGAGCGCGATTACGGCGATCTCTCCGGCCTCAACAAGGACGATGCCCGCGCCCGCTGGGGTGAGGAGCAGGTTCATATCTGGCGCCGCTCCTACGACGTGCCCCCTCCCGGCGGCGAGAGCCTGAAGGACACGGTGGCCCGCGTGCTGCCCTACTACATCCGCGAGATCCTGCCCCGCGTGATGCGCGGCGAGCGCGTGCTCGTGGCGGCCCACGGCAATTCCCTGCGCGCCCTCGTGATGGTGCTCGACGGCCTGACCGCCAAGACGATCCCCAGCCTCGAGCTCGCGACCGGCATCCCGCTGGTCTATCACCTCAACACCGACACGACGGTCGCCAGCAAGGAAGTGCTGGAGGGATAAAGGGCCTTTCGCATTTTCCCCTGTCATGGCCGGGCTCGTCCCGGCCATCTCATTTTGGAAGGGTGCTGCGCTTATTTGCATCGGGATCACCGGCACAAGGCCGGTGATGACAGGCGGAGACGGAACGTGCCAGATAGGGTCATGCCCTCCATCACCCTTAGCCCCGGTGTCGTCTACTACCCGGATTACTTGGATCGCTCCGCGCAGGAGCAGCTTCTGCAAGCCTTGCGCGAGATCACGCGGGTCGCCCCCCTCTTCACGCCACGCATGCCGCGCACGGGCAAGCCCTTCTCCGTCCGCATGACCAATTGCGGACGGCTCGGCTGGGTCTCCGACATTGAGGGCTATCGCTACCAGCCGAGCCACCCCGAGACAGGAAGACCCTGGCCTGCCATACCGGAGCGGGTGCAGCAGGCCTGGTCCGAGTTGAGCGGTTATCCGCACCCGCCCGATGCCTGCCTGATCAACTTCTACGAGCCGGCGGCACGGATGGGGCTGCACCAGGACAAGGACGAGAAGGAATTCGCCGCGCCTGTCGTTTCCCTCTCTCTGGGGGACACCGCCCTGTTCCGTTATGGCGGGCTGGAGCGCAAGGACCCGACCCGTTCAATCCGCCTGAAATCCGGTGACGCGATCGTGTTCGGCGGGCCGGCGCGCCTGATCTATCATGGCATCGACCGGCTGATCCCCGGCAGCTCGGACTTGCTGCCGCAGGGAGGACGGCTCAATCTCACCTTGCGCAAGGTGGAAGAGCCGCTTTAGCCTGACAGCCACAAAGAACGCTCAAGGGGCCTCCATGAAAGCTCTTTCTGTTGCCGCTTTCGGCTTCATCCTCTCGGTCCAGGCGGCCTTGGCCGCCGAGCCCGTTTTTCCGCCCGCCTCGCGGATCGGCATCGTTCCGCCGCAGGACATGGCCCTGTCGAAGCGCTTCAGCGGCTTCGAGAACGAGGAGCGGGCCGCCGTGATCACCTTCGCGGAAATGCCGGCCCAAGCCTTCGATCAGCTCTCCTCCGGGCTCACGAAAGAGGTGCTGAAGAGGCAGGGGCTGGAGGTGAAGTCCCGCGAGAATGTGAGGCTCGGCTCCAAGAATGCCATTCTCGTCAGCGGGACCATGACGAGACCCGAGATAGGCCGCAAATGGCTCCTCGTGATCAAGGATGACGCCATGACCGGTCTCGTCGTGGCCCAGGTTCAGGGCGGCCAGGACGGCTACAGCGATGCGCAGATTCGCGACGCCCTCAAGAGCGTTGCCCTGCGCCATGACGTGTCCCTGGACGAACAGATCTCCGCCCTGCCCTTCCGTCTCGGCGAGAAGGCGGGTTTCAGGCCTGTGCGTGTGATGGCCGGCAATTCCGTGCTGTTCACCGATGGTCCGAAGGACACGATCAAGTCCGTCGAGCAGCCGATCATGATCCTGGCGACCTCTCTCCACCCCCCGCCGCCTCCTGGCGAGCGGCGCAAGCAATTCGCCCAGACCGCCCTCTACTCGAACCAGGTGCTGAAAGACATCCGCATCGAGCGCTCGGAATCCTTCCGTCTGAAAGGCCAGGACTGGCATGAGATCGTCGCCAGGGCTACGGAAGCAGAATCGGGCCAGCCTATCGTCGTGATGCAGTCGATCCGCTTCGACGGCGACCGTTACGTGCGCATGGTCGGCCTCACGCGCGAGGAGCAGCGGGATCAGAACCTGCCGCGCTTCCGCGCCATCGCCGATGGGGTCGAGACGAACTTTTGAGAAAACTACTCCCGGCTTGGGAAGGTCGGGAGAGACCACCCGCGCAGGATGGCAAGTGCCCGCAATCCGAAGGCAGCGGCAAAACCTGCTGCTGCACTCAACGAGGGCGGAAGGCCGATGGCCTGCAGGGTGACGGCGACGGCGGCGCCCAGGGCTGCCGCCGTGACATAGATTTCCTGCCGCAGGACGAGCGGCGTGATGCCTGCGAAGATGTCGCGAATGATGCCGCCGAAGGTGGCGGTAATCGTGCCGAGCGCGATGGCCGACAAGGCGGGGACGCCGGCGGCCATCGCCTTGGCCGCGCCGGTGATGGCAAAGAGCGCGAGCCCCAGCGCATCCGCCCAGAGGAGCACGCGGCCGCGCCGCCCGCCCTCCAAGGCCGCCACGTTCTTCGGACCGAGGGCGAAGACGATCTCGGCAACGATCAGGCAGACGAGCACATCGGTGGGATCGCCCACCCAGAAGACCGGCCTCGTGCCGATGAGGAGATCCCGCACCGTCCCACCGCCCACGCCCGTGAGGGTGGCAAGCAGGGCGAAGCCGAACGGGTCCATGCCCTTGCGGGCCGCCATCAACGCGCCCGTGAGCGCGAAGACGGCGACGCCGATGGCTTCAAAAGGAAGGTGCTGGAGAAGATCCACTTAAGAAGCGGAGGAAGAGTTTTCGGCAGCCTCGGAGCCCGCGCCGTTGGCCGGAGCCTTGGGACCGCCCTTGGCCACGCCAACCAAGGCCGGACGCAGCACGCGGTCGCCGATCACGTAACCGGATTGGACCACCTGCACCACCGTACCGTTCGGCACGTCGGGGTTCGGCACCTCGAACATGGCCTGATGCACGTTCGGATCGAACTTCTGGCCCTGTGGGTCGAGCTTCTTCACGCCGTGGCGCTCCAGGGTCTTGAGAAGGTCGCGCTCGGTCAGGTCGATGCCCTCGAGGAGGCCCTTGAAGGCGCCTTCGGCCGAGGCCTTCGCATCCTCCGGAACGCTCTCGATGGCGCGGCGGACGTTATCGGCCACGTTCAGCATGTCGCGGGCGAAATTGGCCACCGCGTAGGTGCGGGCATCGGCCATCTCGCGCTCGGTGCGGCGGCGCAGGTTCTCCATGTCCGCCATGAGGCGCAGGAGCTTGTCCTTCAGATCGGCCTTTTCAGCCTCGAGTACGGCCACCGGGTCAACCTGGGGCGCAGCGGCAGCCTCGGTTTCGGCGCCGTTGGCGGGTTCGGCCTGGGGATTCATGTTCTGGTTTTCCGTGTCGTTCGGATTCATGGTCGATCAACTGGGATAGGGAAAGGGTCAGGGCACATATCAGGTCGAAGCGCTCACAAATCAAGCGCTCCGCTTCTGGGGCTGCTCCGCTTCCTCGGTCTTGAAGACATCGAGCAGGGTCCGGCGAATCGTGGCCTGACGACCGGCATGGGTCACCTTGGTGCCCGTCAGGTCCGTCACATAGAACACGTCCACCGCCTTCTCGCCGAAGGTCACGATATGGGCGGAGGCGATGTTGAGGTTGAGCTTTCCGAGCGCCGTCGTGAGGTCATAGAGCAGGCCGGGCCTGTCGAGGCCGGAGATCTCGATGACGGTCTGGCGGCTCGACAAAGAGTTATCGATGGTGACCTCGGGCGGCACGTTGAAGGCCCGTGAAGGCTTGGACGGCCGCTTGCTCTCTACGAGATCGGCGATCTTCACCTCTCCCTTCAGCGCCCGTTCGATGGCCCTGGCGACGCGCTCCGCGCGGCGCAGCTCGTCCTCGTCCCGGTCGAAGGCGCGCGAGAGCACGATGGTATCGAGCGCCATTCCGTCCGTGGTCGTGAAGATCTGCGCATCCACGATGTTGCCGCCCGCCGCCGCGCAGGCGCCGGTGATGATGGCGAGCAGACGCGGATGGTCGGGGGACAGGACGGTGAGCTCAGTCACACCGCGGAAGTGATCGGTTTCGTAACAGGTGGCGACCGTGCGTCCGTCCCTGTCGGCGGCGCGCACGAAATGCGCCTGCTTCACGCGCCGCTCATCATCGGTCTTCAGCCAATAAGCCGGCGTGTGGCGCGCCGCATATTGTTCGAACTCCTCGTCCGGCCAATCGGAAAGCGCGCTGCGCAACTGTTCCTGCGCAAAACGGACGCGATCGGAGCGCGCGATATCCGCCGCGCCGCCGCCGAGCAGCACTTCGGTTTCATAATAGAGCGTGCGCAGCAGCTGGCCCTTCCAGCCCGTCCATGTGCCAGGGCCCACCGCCTTGATGTCCGCGATGGTGAGCACGAGCAGGAGCTTCAAGCGCTCCATGGTCTGCACCACGTCGGCGAAGCTCTTGATGGTGGAGGGATCCGACAGATCGCGGCTCTGTGCCGTGTTCGACATGAGCAGGTGATGCTCGACAAGCCACGCCACAGTATCCGTCTCAGCATCCGTCAACCCGAAGCGCGGCCCGAGCTTGCGCGCAATCGCAGCGCCCGCAATCGAGTGATCCTCCGGGCGTCCCTTGGCGATGTCGTGCAGGAACACGGCGACATAAAGTGCGCGGCGGTTCTGAATCGTATTGAAAATCTGGTTGGCGAGCGGATGCTCGTTGCCAAGATGTCCCGCCTCTATTTCCGTGAGCACACCGATGGAGCGGATGAGATGCTCGTCCACCGTATAGTGGTGATACATGTTGAACTGCATCATCGCGACGATGCGGCCAAAATCGGGAATGAAGCGGCCGAGCACGCCCGCCTCGTTCATGTGCCTTAAAACCACCTCCGGCGCGTTCTTGGAGGTGATGATGTCGAGGAAGAGCTTGTTGGCCTCGGGATCCCGGCGCAGGTTCTGTCCGATGAGCTTCAACGAACGGGTGGCAAGCCGCGTGGCATCAGGATGGATCGGCAGATTATGCTTGTCCGCGAGCCAGAACAGGCGGATCAGGTTGACGGGATCGCGCCCGAACGCATCCTCGTTCTTCACGTTGATGCGATCGTTGTCGATGATGAAATCGTCCCCCGCGAGCGCCCCACCGCGACGGCGGCGGAAACGGCCGAACACCCGGTCGAGCATCGGCCGCTTCTTCGTCTGGCGCGCTTCGAGTTCGGCGCAGACGATGGCTGTGAGATCGCCCACGTCTTTCGCGATGAGGAAGTAAGTCTTCATGAAGCGCTCAACCGCCGACAGGCCACCGCGCGGCGCGACGCCGATGCGCTCGGCGATGACCCGCTGCAGATCGAACGTGAGACGCTCCTCGGCGCGACCGGTTGCGAAATGCATGTGGCAGCGCACGCGCCACAGGAATTCCTCGCAGCGCTGGAAGAGCTTGAACTCCTCGGGTGTGAAGAGGCCCGCCTTCACGAGCTCCTTCGGCTTCTTCACCTGGTAGACGTATTTGCCGATCCAGAAGAGCGTGTTGAGGTCGCGCAAGCCCCCCTTGCCGTCCTTCACATTGGGCTCCACGAGATAACGCGAGGCACCAGCCTTCGCCACCCGCGCATCGCGTTCCTTCAATTTCGCGTCCACGAATTCCGGGGCGGAGATCGCAACGATCTCCTTGTCGAAGCGCTGCACGAGCTCGTCGAACAGCGCACGGTCGCCAAAAAGGAAGCGAGCCTCGAGAAGCCCCGTGCGGATCGTCATGTCGGCCCTGGCCTCTCGAATGCAGTCCTCTGCCGAGCGAGTGGCGTGACCGACCTTGAGCTTCAAGTCCCACAGGGCGTAGAGCATCGCCTCGACGACACTCTCGCTCCAGGCCGTCTGCTTGTAAGGCAGGAGAAAGAGCAGATCGACATCCGAACCTGGAGCCAGGGTCCCGCGCCCGTAGCCGCCTGTCGCCACGACGGCGATGCGCTCGCCCGAGGAGGGGGTCCCGGCAGGATAGAGATGCTTCACCACAGCGTCGTGCACGAGCTGGACAAGATCGTCCATATGCGTCGAGAGATACTTGGCGCAGACAAGGCCGTCCTGGGTATCCAGAAGCTGCTGCTCTCCCCTCGCCCTTCCCTCCTCAAGGTAGAGCTTGAGTTCGGGCACGAGCCTGGCCCGCAGCTCCCCCGCATCGCGGAGGGGCCTGTCGCCGAGAGCCTTCAGGATAGCATCGGGGGTCTGGAGCGCCATGGAACAACCATCGTCGAAACTCGTTCCGGCTTATCACTCCCGATGCCTCTCCCCAAGAGTGGACTGGACTTATCCGGTAAGAAGGATAGGGTGTTCTTTATAAGAAATTTTGTTTGACTTAGAAAACGATCAGTTCCATAAAAAGAACACGCGCCGATTTGAGCATGCAGCTTGCGGGCGCGAAACAAGTACAGCTAAAGCGCCGGGCGCCTCAAGAACCACAGGTTCAAGCTCCCATGCGCCAAACATGGGAACTTAAAAATGAGCCTGACCCGCCGTCTCCTCCTCGCCGCCTCCCTCGCCACGGGCCTGACCTCCTTCGCCACGGGAGCCCTCGCCCAGCCCAAGGAAATCAAGATCGATTTCGCCACCTACAACCCGGTGAGCCTCGTCCTGAAGGACAAGGGCTTCCTGGAAAAGGAACTGGAGAAGGACGGCATCACCGTCCGCTGGGTGCAGTCGCTCGGCTCCAACAAGGCGCTTGAGTTCCTCAACGCCGGCTCCCTCGATTTCGGCTCCACCGCAGGCGCCGCCGCCCTGATCGCCAGGATCAACGGCAACCCGATCAAGTCGATCTACGTCTATTCCCGTCCTGAATGGACCGCCCTCGTCACCCGCAAGGATACGGGCATCGCCAAGGTCGAGGATCTCAAAGGCAAGCGGGTCGCCGTCACCCGCGGCACCGATCCGCACATTTTCCTCGTGCGCGCCCTGCAGGAAGCCAAGCTCACCGAGAAGGACGTGAAGCTCGTTCTGCTTCAGCATCCCGATGGCCGCACCGCTCTCGAGCGCGGCGACGTGGATGCCTGGGCCGGTCTCGACCCGCTGATGGCGGCTGCCGAGGCGGAAAGCGGCGCACAGCTCTTCTACCGCAACGCTGCCGCCAACACCTGGGGCGTGCTGAACGTGTCGGAGGCTTTCGCGAAGGACAACCCGGCTCTCGTGGGCCGTGTGCTGAAGGCCTACGAAGAGGCCCGCAAATATGCCCTCGCCAACCCGCAGGAGCTGAAGAAGACTCTCGTGACCTACACCAAGCTGCCGGAAGCGGTGATCGAGCGTCAGCTGCAGCGCACGGAACTCACGCACTCCACCATCGGCCAGCCGCAGGCTGACACGATCCTCGCCGCAGGCCTTGCCCTGCAGCAGGCCGGTGTGGTGCCCGCCGACACGAATGTGAAGGCGACCGTCGATGCCCTCATCGACCGCCGCTTCGCCACCGCATCGCGCTGATGACTTCATCACGGGAGAGCGCCGTGACAGGCGAAACCGCAACTTCCGCCTGGTCCTCCCAACAGGGTGCCGCCGCTCTCGCGGCCCCTTCCCTTGCCGAGAAGCGGCGCGCCTTCGACTGGCGCATCCTTCTCGGCTTTTTATTGCCCATCGCCGTGGCGCTTCTCTGGGAAGCCGCCGTGCGCTTCGGCCTCGCGCAGGGCCGCCTCGTTCCGCCGCCGAGCCGCATCTTCGCCACGCTCTGGTCGCTCGCTGAAACAGGCGAACTCTGGACGCATGTGTGGACCACGCTCTGGCGCGTCCTCACCGGCTTCGTCATCGGCGCCGTCGCCGGCATCGTCTTCGGTGCGTTGTCCGGCTCCAGCGAAACGGTTCGCCGCCTGCTCGATCCGACGCTGCAGGCCTTGCGTGCCATTCCCTCGATTGCCTGGGTGCCACTCTTCATTCTCTGGCTCGGCATTTTCGAGGCCTCGAAAGTGGCGCTGATCGCGGTCGGGGTGTTCTTTCCCGTCTATCTCGGCATTGCGGGCGCGATCCTGTCCGTCGACCGCAAGCTCGTGGAAGTGGGCCACGTGTTCCGCCTCTCGCGCTTCAAGCTCGCCAAGCGCATCCTGCTCCCTGCCGTTCTGCCCGAGGCGGTGATCGCTTTGCGCTCAGGGCTGGGCCTCGGCTTCATGTTCGTGGTCGCCGCCGAGTTCATGGGCGCGTCCGAAGGCCTCGGTTATCTGCTCGTCGATGGGCAGCAGATGGGCAAGCCCGATCAGATCCTGGCCGCGATCATCGCCTTCGCGTTGCTCGGCAAGCTCGCGGACAGCCTGCTCGTTCTTCTCACCAAGCCGCTCGTGCGCTGGCAGGACACCGTGCGGGAGAGGTTGTGATGCTCGAACTCGAACATCTCTCCAAGACATACGCCGACGGCACGCGCGCGCTGTCCGACATCAATCTCTCCGTACGCCAGGGTGAGATCGTCTCACTGATTGGCGGCTCGGGCTGCGGCAAGACCACGCTTTTGCGCCTGATCGCCGGCCTCGACCGGACGAGCGCAGGTTCGATCCGGCTCGATGGCGAAGTGCTCTCGGGTCCTCACCCTTCCGTCGGCATCGTGTTCCAGGAACCGCGCCTCCTGCCCTGGCTGTCGGTATCCGAGAACATTGCCTTCGGTCTCGAGCACATCGGTGCGAACGAGCGCAAAGCGCGTGTCGAGCACGCGCTCGACAAGATCGGCCTCGTCGAGCATGCCAGGCGCTGGCCGCGCGATCTCTCCGGTGGCCAGCAGCAGCGTGTCGCGATTGCGCGAGCGTTCGTGACCAACCCGAAGGTGCTTCTGCTCGACGAGCCCTTCTCCGCGCTCGATGCGTTCACCCGCGCGAGCCTGCACGAGCACCTGCTCGGGCTGTGGGAGGAAACGCGCCCGACCGTCGTTCTCGTGACGCACGATGTTCAGGAAGCGGTGACGCTGGCCGACCGCGCCATCGTCATGCAGCCGAAGCCGGGCCGCATCTTCGATGAATTGCCGCTCACGCTGTCGCGCCCGCGCGACAAGACGGGCTTAGCCTTCGAAAATTCGGTGCGCCGCGTCTTGACGGCGCTCGATCATTCCCTCAACCCGTCTCAACAGCAGCCGCAGCGGGAACGCGACCGGCAGGCTGCGGCGTTGTGGTGGTAGACCAACAAGGACAAGTATCATGGACTCGACCGAGCTGCGCGCGCTGCAGGCGCCGCTGAAGGACCAATATCGCAGCAATCCGGAATCAGCCGTCATCACGCTGAACGCGCAGGGCACGCTGGATGACCAGCACGTCGCCTGCAAGGTCGAGACCGGCCGTGCGCTCGCTGTCGCGGGTCTTCACCCGGCGACCGGCGGCTCCGGCGCGGAGCTGTGCTCCGGCGACATGCTTCTCGAAGCACTCGTCGCCTGCGCGGGCGTGACTCTCAAAGCTGTTGCCACCGCGCTCGAGATCGATCTGCGCCACGGTGCCGTGAAGGCAGAAGGCGACCTCGATTTCCGTGGCACGCTCGGCGTCGACAAGACCGCGCCGGTCGGCTTCAGGGACATCCGCCTCTCCTTCGAGGTGGACACGGATGCGCCGCAGGAGAAGATCGATCAGCTGCTCAAGCTGACCGAGCGCTACTGCGTGGTGTTCCAGACCCTCAACAACAAACCCAGCTTAAGCGCGGTGCTGACGCGCAAGTAAGAGAAACGATCCTCATCCGCTTGCGCTTCGTCCTGCAAGTCTCCCTTGTCATCACCAGCCTTGTGCCGGTGATCCCGCTTCGGTGAGGCGCAACGCCTTTCAGATCGGGATAGCCGGGACAAGCCCGGCCATGACGTGGAGGGCTTATTGATGTTGTCAGTTACTCGCCATCAAGGTGCGCGGCGCGGCGTCGATCACAACGGCCGTGCCGCCCCGGATTTCCTGAACGGTCAGTGCGCGATCATTGGTGCCGTTGGGGTTGAAGCGGAAAACGCCGTCGGCGCCCGCAAAGCCCGATCCGTTCGTGAGCACGCTGTCGTTGAAGGCCTGAGGCCCCTGCAGGCGGGCGAGCGCAGCGGCGAGCGTCACCGCATCATACGAGAGCGTCGCAAGGCGCACCGGATCGCTGTTGAAACGCGCACGATAGCGCGCGGCGAAATCCATGAAGCCGCGTTTGTCCGGCGCGGCAAACCAGCCGCCCTGCAGCGTCGGCAATCCGAACACGCGCGCCTCGTCCCACAGGCCGGGGCCGAGCGGCTTCACCTGCTGCGCGTTGAAGCGAACCGTCTGAAGCGCCTGCGCGACGGCGGGCAATCCATCGCCGTTCTCAGGCATGAAAAGCGCATTGGCCTGCGGCGCGGGCCCTCCGATCAGGTTGCCAAGCCGTTGGACGGCTCCCTGCGGCTGCCCGGCGGGATAGCGCTCGATGGCGACGAGGCGGATGTTGTTCTCAGCCGCGGCCTCCCGCAGCTGCATCTCCGCCACGCGGCCATAGGCCGTGTCGGGGATCAGTGCCGCGATGGAACGGCGGTTCTGAGCGGCGGCAAAGGCGATGATGCGATCGACCTCCGCCTGCACCATGAAGCTCAGGAGATAGACGCCCTGCGCGGCCGCAGCGCGGTCGGAGGAGAAGCCGATGAGAGGCTTGCCCGCTTGGCGCGTCACCTGCCCCGCCGCCTGGACGGAGCCGGCGAAGAGCGGACCGAGGATGAGCTGGGCGCCTTCCGCGAGAGCCTGGCTTGCCGCTTCCTGCGCACCCTCCGGCGTGCCGCGATCGTCCTTGACGAGAATGGTGAGGTCAGAGCCCTGGAAGTCGCTGAGCGCGAGATCGGCTGCATTGCGCATGTTCTGGGCCACCAGGCCCCCCTGGCCCGGCGCGGAGAGCGGCAGGATCAGCGCCACCTTCACAGGGCCGTTGCCGAGGATCGTGCCACGCATCTGAACGGGCATGGAACCCGCAGGGACAGCCTGCATTTGAGCGGCCTGGACTTGGCCGACAGGAGCGCCCTCCGGAGAAAGATCGGCATTATAGACGGGATCAACGGGCCGAGAAGGCGCGGATTGCGGGACGGATCGGCTCGTCTTCCGCGTCTGCCGCGCAGGGCCCGATCCGACGCATCCGGACAGCGCGAGCGCGCCTATTACCACAACAGCCAAGGCCGCCCGGCTTTTCCAGCCCTGCTCCATGGCCCTAGAAAGGGACGCCATCTCCACCCCCGTTTTGGAAACAGCTCATCGGACATGCGGCCGACCTTGGCACTAAAAGGTAAACATTGTTTCCAAGATCGGCGCGGCAGGAGCCAAGCCTTCTTCCGCCGGATGGGGCGTTCATGCGAAAGTGACAGGTGATGACACAGAGAATCGACAACCGGACCAGACGGCGCGAGCCGGGCGAACGGACCGCCACCTTCACGGCCTTCGGTCTTGCGGCCGAGGCCAAGCCCCTGGCGCCCGGCCTCTATGTGGTCGCAACCCCCATCGGCAACCTGCAGGACGTTTCGTTCCGGGCGCTGAACGTGCTGGCAGCGGCGGACGCGATCCTGGCCGAAGACACGCGAGTGACGAAAACGCTGCTCGCCCATTACGGCATCACCACGCCGCTGGTGGCCTACCACGAGCATTCCAACGACGCCGTGCGCGAGCGCATGGTGCACCGCATCCGCGAGGGGCAGGCGCTGGCGCTGGTGTCGGATGCCGGCACGCCGCTGGTGTCGGACCCCGGCTTCAAGCTCGTGCAGGCCGCCATCGAAGAAGGTCTGCCGGTGACGCCTATTCCCGGCCCCTCCGCCGTTCTCACAGCGCTTGTCGCCTCGGGTCTGCCCACCGACCGCTTTTTCTTCGAAGGTTTCTTGCCGCCGAAGAGCGCAGCGCGGCGTGCGCGTCTCGCCGAGATCGCCTCGATCCCCGGCACGCTGATGCTGTTCGAGGGACCGCACCGCCTGCCTGAAATGCTGGCCGACGCGGCCGCCATTCTCGGTGAGCGGCAGGCGGTCGTGGCGCGCGAACTCACCAAGATGTTCGAGACGATCCGGCGCGGCACCTTGCCGGAACTCGCGGCGCAATTTGCGGAAGAAGGCCCGCCGAAGGGCGAGATCGTGGTGCTGATCGGCGAGGCGACGAAGGAGATGCATGCAGCGGAAGCCGATGCAGCCCTCGACGACAAGCTCGAAACAGCCTTGAAAAACCATTCCATCAAGGATGCAGCGGCGCTCGTCGCGGCGGAACTCGGCCTGCCGAAGCGCGAGGTCTATGCCCGCGCTCTCGAACTCGCGAAAAGGGATGCATGAACACGGCGCCAGAGCATTTTTCGGCGAAGTGGATCCGGTTCGCCGTACAAAAATGCGGCCGAGCAAAGGGAAGGGCCGATTCCACACGTGCGGAATCGGCCCTGGCGCGGCGGCGAGCGACGTTCCAGCGCGGCCATTATGCCGAGTGGATCGCGCTGCTCTTCCTGCTCACCAGGGGCTACCGCCCGCTTGCCCGTCGCTATGCGGCGGCAGGCGGCGAGATCGATCTCATCATGGCGCGCGGCGATACCATCGCGTTTGTCGAAGTGAAGGCACGCGGATCGATGGACGATGCCCTGTCATCCATCACCGCCATCAAGCGCCAGCGTTTTTCGCGCGCCGTGCGGTCATGGCTTTCACGCCATCCTCACGCGCAGGGAAAGACATGGCGCGCGGATGCGGTCTTCATCGCGCCGAGGCGCCTGCCGAAACACATCGTCTCGGCATTCGAGCTGGAGATATTTTGAGGCATGTCATGAATTGTCATGCCCGGGCTTGTCCCGGGCATCCCGCTCAGAAGAGCGTGGTGCTTCCCATCGTCGGGATCACCGGCCCAAGGCCGGTGATGACGTGGGGCGGCGTGATGCTGGGTAAGCTAAAATATCGTTTCCACGCCTGCTTATCCCTCATCCTGAGGAGCGTGTTATGATCGAACGAGTATGTATTAAGCCGCGATCTTGCGAGGATCGCGCACCGAGTCCCGAATGAACCGCGCCATTTCCTGCACGATGTGATTGCCGCCACCTTTCGGCAGGTAGAGATCGACCATGAAAGGCGGAAGCAGCGGCAGGCCTGTGTCAGGTCCCAGCACTTCCAGATTGCTCGGCACGGTCGATGCCATCCACGCCATCACGGCCGTATCGGCGGCAACGGTCGCAACTTGCACCGATGTATTGGTGGAATCGAACACTGAACGCCATTCGATGCCGGCCTTCTGTAAAGCCTCGCGGATCGGTGAGCGAAAAGCGCAGTCGGAGCAGCCGATGGAGACCGGCAGCGGCCGCTTCCACGCCGCCTCACCTCCCCGCGCGCCAACCCACACGAGACGATCCATCACGAGGTTCTCGCCATCGGGATCGCAGCTGAGTTCGGTCGCCATCACCACATCGATCTTGCCGGCCGCGAGCCTCGCGCGAAGCTCGGCACTTGAGCCGCTGTTGAGCGAGATCTGCACGCGCGGATAGCTACGCGCGAAACTCTTCAGGAAGGTGGGCAGATACGTGGTGATGATATCGCTGGGAATCCCGAGGCGGATTTCGCCCTCGAATTCCGGCGTCGTCATCTCGGTCCAGATTTCGTCGTTCATGGCCAGCAGGCGCTTGGCGCGCCCGAACAGCCGCTCGCCCGCGCTCGTCAGGGTCACCCCTCGCCTGTCACGGGTGATGAGCTCCTCGCCCAAGGTCTCCTCGAGCCGCTTGATCTGCTGGCTCACCGCCGCCTGAGTGAGGTTGAGGACACCCGAGGCCGCGGTCATGCCGCCCGTGTCCACTACGGCGACGAACGCCCTCAGAAGGCTGACATCGAGATTGTAGGGCATGGGCCGACTCCATAACGGATCATTATTCTAGATATAATGAACATTCGTTTCACTTATGCAAGGGGCGGTCCCATACTCTCCTCATCAACTCAAGGAGAGCGCTATGTCGGCCCTTTCGAACACCTGCACGGAAACCTATGAGAGCTCGGCCGCCCGCCCGTCTGGTCTCAAGAATCTCTTTTCATCCCTGATGCGGGAGATCCGCCTTCGTCGCGCCATGCGAGAGCTGGGCGCCCTGGACGATGCGATGCTTCATGACATCGGCCTTGGACACGGCAACATCGAGGACGCCGTCCGTTGCGGCCGCCGCTAGAGCCTCGGACGTGAAAAGTGGAATCCACTTTTGGGATCCATCCGATGCTCCCTTCTAGAGAGAGCGCATCGTTCGAGCGGAACCGGAGGTCCGCACGAGGCGCTAAGGCGCGAATACCGTTACGGCACAAGGCCTGATGGAGAAATGCGCAGGCGTCTGGGTCACGATCTCGCCATCCGCATTGATTGGCCTCGGCCGTCTCGTGCGGATGTCGAATTCCTTGGCGCGGATCGCCCGCACCTCGCTCCAGGCGCCGTGTTCTCCATAGCGAAACGAGCGCGCCATGAAGGCGAGCTTCCAGGCGCGTTCGAGTTCCAGGCTGTAGAGATCGAGGTGCTGGTCGTCAATGGCCGCGTCCTTCTCCACCGCATTGCCGCCGCCGTAGAAACGGCCGTTGCCGACGGCGATCTGCAAGGTCCGCACGCGCACGGATTCGGTCTCGCTCGTGATTGTCGCGCGGAAGGGCTGGGCCTGGGACAGAACCTTCATGGCGACGAGCGCATAACCGAGCCGCCCGAAGCGCCGCTTGATGTCGTGGGTCAGTTGCTGCGCCAGTTCCGCCGAGAGGCCGAGGCTTGCCACGTTGAAGAAAGGGTGGCCGTTCACGAGACCGAGATCGATCCTGCGGGTGTGACCGTCGGCGATGACCTGTGCGGCGCCGTCGAGATCGAAGGGAATCCCCAAGGTTCGGGCCAAGTCGTTCGCCGTGCCGAACGGCAGAATGCCGAGCGGCAGACCGGCCTCGATCACACCGAAAGCAGCGGCATTCAGCGTTCCATCGCCACCGCCGACGACGACGCAATCGACCCCGTCGCGATGCTTCACGATGAGAGGCGACAGATCCTCCCGCCGTCCGCATTCCACATGAACGGGCTCGATCCCATGAGCCTCAAGGGCCTCGATGGCCGCTCTGGCCTGGGATTCGCCGCTTCGGCTCTTGGCGTTGACAATGAGGAGGGCGCGGCGTGACATGACCTATCAGATGTGGAAGCCTGGGCGTATCCGCAAGACTCCGGGGCCCCGAAGCGGGGCTATTCAATAACACCTGTCCCCCTTTTTCGTTCATTCCGACACCGCAAGAGTTGCGTTCCTCCCGAAACAGTCCAATAAACCCGCTTCCTCAGGAGGAAAACCGATGACCCTCACCGTTGCGTTCCAGATGGATCACATCAACAGCATCAAGATCGCAGGCGATACCGGCTTTGCGCTGCTGCTCGAGGCACAACGGCGAGGCCACCAGATCCTGCACTACACCCCCGACCGCCTGTCCCTGCATGACGGCAAGGTGGTCGCGCTCGTGGATCCCATCGAGGTGCGGGATGAGGAAGGCAACCACTTCACTCTCGGCAAGCAGGAGCGAGTCGACCTCTCGACCATTGATGCGGTGCTCATGCGCCAGGACCCGCCTTTCGACCTCGCGTACATCACCGCCACGCATTTTCTGGAACGCATCCATCCGAAGACACTCGTGGTGAACGATCCGTCGCATGTGCGCAACGCGCCGGAAAAGATCTTCGTCACGCAGTTTCCGCATCTCATGCCGCCGACCCTGATCTCCCGTGACAAGGCGGAGATCGAGGAGTTCCGGCGCGAGCATGGGGACGTGGTGATGAAGCCGCTCTACGGGCATGGCGGCGCCAGCGTCTTCAAAGTGAGTCGCGAGGATCCGAATTTCGGCTCGCTCTACGATCTCTTCTCGACCCTCTTCCGCGAGCCCTGGGTGACCCAGCGCTTCCTGCCGAAGATCACGGAAGGCGACAAGCGCATCATCCTCATCGATGGCGAAGCGGCAGGCGCGATCAACCGCGTTCCGGCCGCCAACGATATCCGCTCCAACATGGTGCGCGGCGGAGCCGCAAAGCCCACGGATCTGACGCCGCGCGAGCGTGAGATCTGCGAGACCATCGGGCCTGATCTCAAGCGCATGGGCCTCATCCTCGTCGGCATCGACGTGATCGACGGCAACCTGACCGAGATCAACGTGACGGCCCCCACCGGCATCCGCGCCATCAAGCGCCTCGGCGGGCCCGATCTCGCCGTGACGGTGTGGGATGCGATCGAGAGCAAGGTGAAGCGGGTTTAACAACCCGTCGTTCCGGGCGAAGCGCCTCTCCTCTGTGTCTGGTACTTTTCGTCATGGCCGGGCTTGTCCCGGCCATCTCAATTGGGAGAGTGCTACGCCTCTCGCTTCGGGATCACCGGCACAAGGCCGGTGATGACGTGATGGCAGGCCTTTAAGCCGCCAGTTCCGCAATCACTGCGTTCAGCACCGGAAAGCCCTTCTCCGTTACGGCAAGACGTGAGCCATCGATGCGGATGAGGCCTTCCTCTTCGAGAATGCTCAAGGCCCGCGCATTCAGCGGCTTTCCCGTAAACGCCTCATAACGGCGCGGATCGATGCCCTCTTTCAGGCGAAGGCCCATGAGGAGGAATTCGTCGCCTTCCGCCTCGGAGGTGAGCACTTCCTCGTCGATGACGCCGTGGCCCTCGCGCTCCACATGCTCAAGCCATGTTTCGGGATGCTTCTCGGTGGAGGTTGCCAGTCGCGCATTGCCGGTGACGAGGCGTCCATGCGCGCCGGGGCCGATGCCTGCATATTCGCCGTAGCGCCAGTAGAGAAGATTGTGCCGCGATTCTGCGCCGGGTCTGGCGTGGTTGGAAATCTCGTAGGCCGGAAGCCCATGCTTCTCGCAGGTTTCCTGCGTGATGTCGTAGAGCGCGCGGCCTGTCTCCTCATCCGGCACGGTGATCTTGCCCGCATCGAACAGACGCTGAAACCACGTGCCGGGCTCGATGGTGAGCTGGTAGAGCGAAAGATGCTCCACTGCGTAGCTGATGGCCTGCTCAAGCTCCTCAGCCCACGCTTCCGGCGTGTGTCCAGGACGCGCATAGATGAGATCGAAGGAATAGCGGTCGAAGATCGAGGCTGCGATCTTCACCGCGGCCAGCGCCTCTTCAACCGAATGCATGCGGCCGAGGCGTCGCAGGTCCGGATCGTTGAGCGCCTGCACGCCGAGCGACACGCGGTTGATGCCGGCACCCCGATAGCCGCGAAAGCGCTCGGCTTCGACGCTGGTGGGGTTCGCTTCGAGCGTAACCTCGGCGTCGGGGTCGATAGCCCAAGCGCCGCCGATGGCATTGAGGATTGCGCCGACCGTCTCCGGCTTCATGAGCGAGGGCGTGCCGCCGCCGAAGAAGATGCTGGTGACCGTGCGTCCTGGAATGCGCGCCGCCGTATGAGCGATCTCGCGCCTGAAGGCCGTGAGATACCGCTCCTGATCCACCGGCTGATGGCGGACATGGCTGTTGAAGTCGCAATAGGGGCATTTGGAGGCGCAGAAGGGCCAATGGACATAGACGCCAAAGCCCACATCGCGCGTCGGATGATCGATCATGGGCCGTATATGGCAGTTCTTGGCCAGAACGTCACGAGTGGCGTTGTCGCGCAACGATCTCGGTGTCATTCCCGGCCGAAGATGGCGCAGCCATCGGAGGGGAAGGGAATCCATAGCTTTGCGCGTGTGAGTGGATCCCCTTCCCTCGCTGACGCTCGTCGGGGATGACAGAGGGAAAGCGCTCGTAAACTTTTCTGAACCTCTTTCCCAAGTGGTTGTTCACCCTTCATGAGCCTTCCGCCCCTAGCCTCTCCGGAGGCAGGGACTTAAGATCGGCAGAGGATTAAGTCCAAAGGAGCCATCATGCGGCACTGGCGCGGCCCGTTCGACCGACAGGGCTATCACCACGGCAATCTGAAGGAGGCGCTGATCGAGGCGGCGCAGCGCTTCATCGCCGAGCGTGGCCTTGGCGGGTTTACCCTGGCCGATGCCGCCAAGCTCGTGGGCGTCACCCCCGCAGCCCTCTACCGTCACTTCCGCGGCCGCGAGGCTCTGGTCGCCGAAGTGGCTTTCCGCGGGTTCGACGAACTCGCCAAGCGGCTCGGGAAGGCGCTTCAAAGCGAGGGAACGCCACGGGAGCGCTTCACCCGCATGGGCGAGGCCTATCTCGCCTTTGCCGAGCAGGAGCCGGGCTTCTACACGGCCATGTTCTCGGCGAAGCCCCTGGAGGCTGAAGGCTGCGGCCCCTGGGGCAAGGGCGCCTCGGACAGCTCCAAGGATCCAGCCACGGCGTTCGATTATCTGGTGCAGGCGCTCACGAAGACCTATCCGGAGGGTTTCCAGGGCGTGGACGTCCGCTTCATTGCCCTCGAGGTCTGGGCCCTCTCCCACGGCATCGCGACCCTCGATGCCGCCGGCCAGCTTCCGAAGGGCCCTGGCTTGCCGGACAAGTACGAACTGCTTCGCGCAGGCGTCCTCGCCCTGGTCCACGGCGCTCTGAAGGACAAGCCGGAGACGGCCAGCCGCTGAGCGCTGCTGCACCAGCTTCCGATCTCCAAGCCTTCACGCGGCCGCCCTCGGCTCCCTTCTCCCAAAATCGAACAAAGCTCCCTTGAAAGCGCCAAAATCGATCCGCATGTTAATGTTGTTAGCATTAACATAGCGAGACCTACGATGTCTGACTCTGCTTCAACCGCCTGGAACCAGGGCCCTCATGCGGGGCCATGGAATGCCGGCGCTCACCGCCGCTGCGGGCGCTCACCCCGACGCGGTCTGGAGATCGTCGCCATCATCCTGGGCTTCATTTGGTTCTGGCCGCTCGCGCTGGCCTATCTGGTGTGGAAAATGTGTGGATATCCGAAATACGACGAGGCGAGAGCCTTCTTCCGCGACACCTTCGGCCGCACGGCCGATGATCTGTTCGGATCGCGCCGCCCCACCGGCGGCTTCGGTTATACCAGTTCGGGCAACGCAGCCTTCGACGAGTACCGCCGCAGCGAGCTGGAGCGCCTCGAGGAAGAGCGCCGCAAGCTCGACGAGGAAGCCCGCGCCTTCCGTGAGTTCGTGGAGGAATTGAAGCGCGCCAAGGACCGCGAGGAGTTCGACGCCTTCATGGCCAAGCGCCGCGGCAACGGCCCGACGAACGTTTAAGCTCTAAGACACGTGAAGCGCCCCACGGGGCGCTTCATTCTTTTCAAAAACTTTCTCTGTCATGGCCGTCCCCGGACTCGATCAGGGGATCGGTCCCGGCCATCTCGATCGGAAGAGCGTCGCGCTCTTCTCAATCGGGATCACCGGCACAAGGCCGGTGATGACAAGAGGGATAATGTTCGTGAAAAAGAGAGCCTCCGCTCCGCGCGAGGCGCTAAACCCTGTGCAAACACCCCGCCGCGAGCTTCACGAACGCGCGCGCCCGATGGGAAAGGCCTTCCGGCTCCGGCTTCGACCAGTCGATGCCGTGCTTCTCTTCCGATGACAGCTCACCGAAGGTCTGCGTGAAACCGTCCGGCTGAAACATGGGGTCATAACCAAAACCCCTGTCGCCGCGCGGCGGCCAGACCACCTCTCCGAACACACGCCCCTCGAACAGCTCCTCATGCCCGTCCGGCCAGGCGATGACGAGGGCGGAGACAAAGTGAGCGCGTTTATCGGTCGCCTCGCGTTTTTCCATCTCGCGATGCACTCGCTCCATGGCAGCGTAAAAGTCTTTCTTCGGGCCGGCCCAGTCCGCCGTGAACAATCCCGGCGCGCCATCGAGCGCATGGACGCACAAGCCGGAATCGTCCGAGAGCGCGGGAAGACCCGTGGCCTTTGCCGCAGCGTGAGCCTTGATGGCGGCGTTCTCGGCGAACATGTGTCCCGTCTCGGCGGGAACGGGCAGGCCGAGCTCGCCGGCCGACACGGCCTCGACGCCGAAGGGAGCGAGCAGCTCCTGCATCTCGCGCAGTTTCCCAGCATTGTGGGTCGCGATCACGACCTTGCCGGTGAGAGGACGGCGCTGCATCACGCCACCGCTTTCTTCTGAAGCTCCACGAGCTGCGCCACGCCTGCCTTGGCGAGACGCAGGAGGTTCAGGAACTCCTCTTCGGAGAAGGGCTTGCCCTCTGCGGTGCCCTGCACCTCGACGAGGCCGCCCGAACCCGTGATGACGAAGTTCGCGTCCGTCTCGGCAGCGGAATCCTCCGCATAATCGAGATCGAGCACCGGCTGGCCCTGATAGATGCCGCAGGAAATGGCGGCCACCGGCTCGCGCAGCGGGTTGATCGAAATGATCGAGCGGCTCTGCATCCAGGTAAAGCATTCATGCAGAGCGACCCAGGCGCCAGTGATGGAGGCCGTGCGGGTGCCGCCATCGGCCTGGATCACGTCGCAATCGAGCACGATCTGCCGCTCGCCGATAGCCGGCAGGTTCACGACGGCGCGGAGCGAACGGCCGATGAGGCGCTGGATCTCCTGCGTGCGGCCGGAGGGCTTGCCGGAATTGACCTCGCGCTTGGTGCGCTCATGCGTGGCGCGGGGCAGCATGGAATATTCCGCCGTCACCCAGCCCCGGCCGGTGCCGCGCAGCCACGGGGGACCTTTCTCCTCGAGCGAGGCGGTGCAGAGCACCTTGGTGTTCCCGAAGGTCACGAGGCAGGAGCCTTCCGCATAGCGCGCGACGCTTCGCTCCAGGGTGACGGGACGCAATTCGTCGGGGGCGCGGTTGGAAGGACGCATGTTCGTTTCTCCATAAAGGCTTGTTTGAGAGCCTCTTTGGGGCCAGGAGGCGCTTTAGGCAAGCGCAAGCCTTGCCTAAAGCACCGTTCATCCGCACATAATGCCTACTTGCAGGGTGGAATTGTGAAAGCGTAGAACCCATCGCATGCACGCCAATGGCCCCTTCTCGAACCTGTCGGACACCCGCGCCATTGCGGAGCTGAACGACCGCTCCCGCGAGATTTTTCGCCAGATCGTCGAGAGCTATCTCGTGACCGGTGAACCCGTCGGCTCGCGCCATCTCTCGCGCATCCTGCCGATGACGCTATCCCCCGCCTCGATCCGCAACGTGATGGCGGATCTGGAGGCGGCAGGCCTGGTCTTCGCGCCGCATACCAGCGCCGGACGCCTGCCGACGGAAATCGGCCTGCGCTTCTTCGTGGACGCCATGATGGAAATCGGCGACGTGACCGCCGACGAGCGGGCGCGGATCGAGGCCCAGATGCGCGCTGCCGCCACCGGCCACACCATGGAAACGGCTCTGGCCGAGGCCTCGGCGCTGCTGTCCGGCGTTTCGCGTGGCGCGGGCGTGGTGGTGACGTCGAAGTCCAATGCGCCCCTCAGGCACATCGAGTTCGTGCGGCTCGATCCCACCCGCGCCCTCGTGGTGCTGGTGTCGGAGGATGGCTCCGTCGAGAACCGCCTCCTCGATCTGCCCGCAGGCCTGCCCGCCGGGGCGCTGGTGGAGGCCGGCAATTTCCTCAACGCCCGCATCCAGGGCAAGACACTGGGTGACCTCAAGAGCGAGATCGAAACCCGCCGCGAGGAGATGGAGCGGGAGCTCGATGCGCTCACCGCCAAGCTCGTGGAGGCAGGTCTTGCCACCACCGTGGGCCCGGCGGAATCGCGCCAGCTCATCGTGCGCGGCCAGGCGAACCTGCTCGACGATCTGAAGGCTGCGGAAGACCTTGAGCGTATCCGCCTGCTCTTTTCCGATCTCGAAACGCAGACGGATGTGATCGATCTGCTCAGCCGCGCCGAGGGCGGCGAAGGCGTGCGGATCTTCATCGGCTCTGAAAACAAGCTGTTTTCGCTTTCCGGCTCCTCGATGATCGCGGCTCCGTTCCGGGACGGCAGCCAGAAGATCGTCGGTGTTCTCGGCGTCATCGGCCCGACGCGGCTGAATTACGCTCGCATCGTGCCAATGGTGGATTACACGGCCAAGGTGATTTCGCGCATTCTGGAGCAGGGCCGATAGGGACTGCCTCTCACACGTTGCCGTGAGAGAGGAAACTAACCTTATCGCAAGCGTTAAACCTCCGTCCAAAGGGGCAAGGCCCCATACCAGAGGAGGTTACCTTGAAGAGATTTACAGTTATCGCCAGCGCTGGCCTCATCATGCTCGGCACGATCGGCTTGGCGCAGGCGCAGACCAGCGGCACGCCGACCTCGCCCTTCCCGGACGCCGCTCCGCACGAGATCCAGATCATCAATGGCGTGCCCTGCCGCACCGTTCTCGACCATTCGAGCGACCGGCGCATCCCGGTGCAGTGCGCAGGCCCGGCCGGCATGATCGGCATGGATCCGATGACAACAGGCAGCATTGTCGCCGTCCCGCCTCCCGGCGCTCCTGTCGTTGCAGGCCCTCCTTATGCTGCCTTCCCCCACGCCGCACCGCATGAGATTCGTGTCATCAACGGCGTCCCGTGCCGCACGGTCCTTATCCCCGGCACCGACCAGCGCGTTCCCGTGGAATGCGCCCGCTGATCTTCTATCCTCAACGACAAGCGCAGGCATGCGACCCTGCGCTTGTCGCGTCAGGATGGATAGATTTGACTATCAAGCCGCGTGCCGCTCAGCTTTCGGCCGGTACAACGCATAGAGCACAAAGATTCCAGCAAGCAGCGCACCGGCGATTGCCGGGGCGCGCCAATCGCCTGTGGCAACGCGAATAATCACGAGGCCTGCGCAGACGAGGCTGCCAAGGATCGGCAGGATGAGCGGAATCTCGAAGCGCCCGCGCGGCTCGCCTTCGCGGTCCCTCAGGATCACGAGGGCACCATTCAAGAGCGCGAAGACCGTCAGCAGCAGAAGCACGGTCGCGGCGGCAAGCTGGCCGATGGTGCCGATGACGGCAAGCGGAGCGACGACCGCGAACAAAGCCAGGATTGCAAGGTGCGGCGTGCGCCGCGTGGCATGAACCCGGCCAAGCCAGGCCGGCAGCAATCTCTGGTGCGCCATGCCATAGGCGAGCCGCGAGGCGGTGACGTAATTGACGAGCGCCGTGTTGGCGACGGCGAACAGCGTGATCGCCGTGTAGACGATCGGCGGCAGCCAGGGAGCGGCCTTGTTCATCACTGCCGTCAGCGGCCCCGGCGCTGCGGCAAGCTCCCGCCATGGCATGACGGACACGGCCGTTATAGCGACTGCCATATAGATCAGCGCGGCAATCGCCATGGCGGCGATCAGGCCGATGGGAATCGTGCTCTGGGGATCGCGGCATTCCTCCGCGACATTGAGGCTGTCCTCGAACCCGAGGAAGGCGAAGAAGGTGAGCACCGCGCCTTGCAGCACGAGCAGGATCATCACATCGCTCGCGCCGCCTTCCCCCGGCGGCGGCGTTTCCAGGAGATCGACAGACCCCCAATAGCTGATGCCCACCGCGACCACGAGCAGCAGGCCGCCCGCCTCGATGCACGTACACAGCACGTTGACCCACATGGATTCGCGGATGCCGCGCAGCACGAGCCCCATGAGCAGCAGGAGGAAGCCTAGCGCCAGCAGGGTGACGGTCCCCTCCCCGCTTCCGGTGAATGTCGCGAGATTGGCCGCAAAGACCCGGGACTGGGTGGCGACCGAGGTGAGCGCGGAACAGGCCACAGCCAGCCCCACCACGAATCCGACAAGGGGCGAGCGATAGGCGCGCTCGGCGATATAGGCCGCTCCGCCAGCGCGAGGATAGCGCGAGCCGAGAGAAGCGTAGGTCAAGGCCGTCAGCAGCGCCGCCACAAGGGCTACCAGGAAGGCCAACCAGACGGCATTGCCCACCTGCCCGGCCGCCTGCCCGATCAGGCCATAGATGCCGGAGCCCAGCATGCTGCCGAGCCCGTAGAGCGTCATCTGAAAGGGGCCGATGGTGCGGTGAAGGGCGGGACGGCCGGCTCCGCTGAGATCGTCGACCACATCTGTCAGGATAGGAGTATTCGTCATACCCGCCTTCCAATCGCCCCCCTTCCGTTCAGGTAGGGCGCTAGCCAGGGAAGGCGAAACGAGTCGGTGATCAAAGCCCCAGGAGGGGCGCGGCACCAGCCTCCCTTGGCTTTGGAGGCCGCCCCTGCTATTGCGGCCTGAACATTCTTATATCTGCAGAATTATGACCGCACGCACCTTCGACAACATCCGCAACTTCTCGATCGTGGCCCATATCGACCACGGCAAGTCGACCCTGGCCGACCGCCTGATCCAGACCACGGGGGCGCTCTCCGCCCGTGAGATGACGGAGCAGGTGCTCGACAACATGGATATCGAGCGCGAGCGCGGCATCACCATCAAGGCGCAGACCGTGCGCCTGGAATACAATGCCCAAGACGGCAAGACCTATATCCTGAACCTCATGGACACCCCCGGCCACGTGGACTTCGCCTATGAGGTCTCCCGGTCGCTCGCCGCCTGCGAAGGTTCGCTGCTGGTCGTCGATGCCTCCCAGGGCGTGGAAGCCCAGACGCTCGCCAATGTCTACCAGGCCATTGACGCCAACCATGAGATCGTGCCGGTCCTCAACAAGATCGACCTGCCCGCCGCCGATCCGGACCGGATCAAGGAGCAGATCGAGGAGGTGATCGGCATCGACGCCTCGGACGCGGTTCCGATCTCGGCCAAGACCGGCCTCAATATCGAGGGCGTGCTGGAGGCCATCGTCCATAAGCTGCCACCACCCAAGGGCGACAAGGAAGCCCCGCTGAAGGCGATGCTTGTCGATTCCTGGTACGACGCCTATCTCGGCGTGGTGGTGCTCGTGCGCATCATCGACGGCACGCTGAAGAAGGGCCAGACCATCAAAATGATGGGAACCGGCGCGACCTACGGAGTCGACAAGGTCGGCGTGTTCCGACCCAAGATGACCGATGTGGATGTGCTCGGCCCCGGCGAGGTCGGCTTCCTCACAGCATCGATCAAGGAAGTGGCCGACACCCGCGTCGGCGACACCATCACCGATGACCGCAAGCCCACCGCCGAAGCGCTCCCCGGCTTCAAGCCCGTGCAGCCGGTGGTGTTCTGCGGTCTCTTCCCGGTGGACGCCGCAGACTTCGAAAACCTGCGTGCTGCCATGGGTAAGCTTCGTCTCAACGACGCGAGCTTCACCTACGAGATGGAAACGTCGGCGGCGCTGGGCTTCGGCTTCCGCTGCGGCTTCCTCGGCCTCCTGCACCTCGAAATCATCCAGGAGCGCCTGGAACGCGAGTTCAACCTCGACCTCATCTCCACCGCGCCGTCCGTGGTCTATCACCTGCGCATGAGCGACGGCACGGTGAAGGAGTTGCACAACCCGGCCGACATGCCGGATGTGATGAAGATCGACGCCATCGAGGAGCCGTGGATCCGCGCGACGATCCTTACGCCGGACGATTATCTCGGTGCCGTGCTCAAGCTCTGCCAGGACCGCCGCGGCGTGCAGATCGATCTCAACTATGTCGGCAAGCGCGCCATGGTGGTCTACGACCTGCCGCTCAACGAGGTGGTGTTCGACTTCTACGACCGTCTGAAGTCCGTCTCGAAGGGCTACGCCTCCTTCGACTACCACATCTCCGACTATCGCGAGGGCGACCTCGTGAAGATGTCGGTGCTGGTCAACGGCGAGCCGGTGGATGCGCTCTCCATGCTCGTGCACCGCACCCGTGCCGAAGGCCGTGGCCGCGCCATGTGCGAGAAGCTCAAGGAACTCATCCCGCCGCACATGTTCCAGATTCCGGTGCAGGCGGCCATCGGCGGCAAGATCATTGCCCGCGAAACCATCCGCGCGCTCCGCAAGGACGTGACCGCCAAGTGCTACGGCGGCGACGCCACCCGCAAGCGCAAGCTGCTCGACAAGCAGAAGGAAGGCAAGAAGCGGATGCGCCAGTACGGCAAGGTCGACATCCCGCAGGAAGCCTTCATCGCCGCGCTGAAGATGGACACGTAAGACAGGACGGTCCTTCACTGATTGCAGACAGCCTGGCTTGGAAACGAGCCAGGCTTTTTCGTTCTGCCTCATGGAACCTTGGAACCCGACCTGACGGCCGGAGTTCAACCCACGCACAGGGCCTGACTCCCACCGATATTCTCTCAAGCACGGCGCTTCTGAAGCGCCGGGCCTCGATATGTCATGGATGCGTGGTTGCGGACCAGGCTCTCACGATACGGACCAAAGATCTCGCCTTCAGGAGAGTCCATGCCCACCTCCATGCGCTCCGTGCTGCCGACCCTGGTTGCCCTTCTTCTCGGCTATGCCCTCATGCAGATCGGCAATACTTTGCAGGGCACTCTCCTCAGCGTGCGCGGCAGCATCGAGCAGTTTTCACCCACAATCATCGGCGCCGTAGGCGCGGCCTTCTGGGCGGGCATCGTCGTGGGCTCTCTCTGGGCTGGACGCGTCATCCAGCAGGTGGGACACACGCGCACCTTCGCGGCGCTGGCTGCCGTCGCGGCAAGCGTCGCACTTCTTCATCTTCTCGTGATCAGCCCAACAGTCTGGATCGCTGCCCGCGCGGTGACAGGCTTCTGCTTCGCGGGGCTCTTCATCGTCGTCGAGAGCTGGCTCAATGCCTCCGTCACGGCCCAAACACGCGGGCAGATTCTCAGCGTTTATGGAATGACAGGGCTCATTGCGGGGATTGGCGGGCAGATGCTTCTGCCCACGGGCGATCCACATGGCTACAGGCTGTTCTGCTTCGTCGCCATTCTCATCTGCCTCGCGCTCGTGCCGACCGCGCTCTCACGCGCGGTCGCGCCAGCCCACGCGGTGAGCGACACCAGGATCAACCTGATGCAGCTCTACCGGCAATCGCCCTTCGGTGTGGTGGCCGCCGTTCTCTGCGGCATCACCACCAGCTCATTCTTCGCGCTCGGCCCCATCTGGGCGCAGGAGCGGGGATTGGACACGGCGGAGATCGCGATCTTCATGGCCTGCGGCACGCTCGGAGGCTTCGTCACCACATGGCCGCTCGGCTGGCTGTCCGACCGGCTCGACCGGCGTCATGTGATCATCGGCGCATCCGCCATGGCAGCAGCCATCCTGATGGCCCTGATCCACTTCGTGTCGCCGACAGTGCCGACGTGGCTGATCTTCATCTATGTCGCGATTTTCGGCGGCAGCGTGATCCCTACCTACAGCATCGTCACCGCGCATGTGAACGACATGGTCAAGCCCGGCGAGTTCGTGGCGGCAGCCGGCGGCCTTCTGATCCTGCAGGGGGCAGGCTCCGTCGTCGGGCCGGTGATTTCAGGGCTCGCGATGACGGAGTTCGGACGCGTGGGGCTGCTCTATATTTTCATCGTGGCTCAGGCGCTCATGGCGATTTGGGGAGCCTATCGCAGCCTCATGCGCGCATCCCCTCCCCAAGCCGAGAAGGAATACTTCGTTCCGGAACCGACGGTTCCTGTCGGGACGCAGCTTGAAGCTTCTTGAGGCTCAAGCCGTTCCGGCGCGACGGCCTGAAGCGTCCACGACGAGCTCGCCATCTTCTTTCCGGAACTCACCCAATTGCGGCGGCAGGAGATCGATCACCGTCTCAGAAGGACGGCAGAGGCGCACACCGAGTGGAGCGACGACGATGGGACGGTTGATGAGAATGGGGTGTGCCATCATGGCATCGAGCAGCTGGTCGTCACTCAGCGACGGATCATCGAGCCCGAGTTCGTGATACGGCGTCCCCTTTTCGCGGATCACGTCGCGCACGCTCAATCCCATGCGTGTGATGAGCTGACGCAAGAGCAATCGGGCGGGTGGCGTCTTCAGATATTCGATGATGTGCGGCTCGATCCCGGCATTGCGGATCAGCCCCAGCGTATTGCGCGAGGTCCCGCATTGCGGATTGTGGTAAATGATCACATCCATGTTCCATATCCTTAAGGAGAGGTCAGGGGAACCCTCATCCGGCACTCCAGGCCGGTGGAAGCATAATCCATCTCGATGGCACCGCCGAGTTCGTGCACGATGCTGCGGTCGATGAGACGTGTTCCGAAACCTTGGCGCCTGGGTTTCGCGACAGGAGGCCCGTCCTGTTCATGCCAGTGAACAAGGAGCTGGCGCTTACCAGCAGCATCCGCCTCAAGATCCCAGGTGATCGAGAGCTGACCCTGAGACGACGACAATGCGCCGTATTTGGTGGCGTTGGTCGCCAGCTCATGAAAGGCCAGTCCGAGGCTGAGAGCCTGCTGAGGCTTCAGCCGAACAGCGTCTCCTCGAGCCTTGATGCGCAGCCCGTCGATGCCGCCGTGCGGGCGAAGTTCAGCCTCGATCACTTCGCTCAACGACGCGCTCTCCCAATAGGTTTGAGTCAGCAGATCATGTGTGGCGGAAAGGGCCATCAGGCGGGCCATGAAATTAGACTGAAACGCCTCAGGACTGGGGCTGCTGCGCATGGTTTGGATCGCGAGGGACTGCACCGTCGCCAGAGTATTCTTGACCCGGTGATTGAGCTCATGGATCAGAAGCGATTGCCGCTCCTCAGTCTTCTTACGGCTGGTGATGTCCAGGCACGCGCCGATCATGTAGAGCGGCTTTCCCTCGGGATCGTAGACCGGACGGCTGCGATCATAGATCCACCGTTCCTCTCCTTCGGGGAGAACTGCCCTGAACTCGTACTCGATCGTCTTCCCGTTCTTGATGGCATCCCCGATCACGGTCCTTGCGTAGTCCCGATCCTCGGGGTGAATGAGACTGGCGAACTCCTCCACATTGCGCGGTGTCTTCTTCAGGCCGAGCCCGAATACATTGGCCATCGCCGGATCCCACTCGATGATGTCTCTCTGGATGTCCCACCGCCATGTCCCGGTGCTGGAGGCATCAAGCGCCGCCAGGAGCTTCTCCTGCGCCTCCCCCAGGCGCTCGACCGCGCGCCTCATGGATGTCGCCACCAAAACCACCAGAAGCGCCCCCAGCATGAAAAAGACAACGCTGGTCACGTCCGCTGCCGAGAGAGGGCCGAAGTCCATGCGTGGTGTAAAAAGGAAAAACCAGGTTGCCACAATGCTCAGGACGATCGCCAGCAGGCCCGGCCAGAGACCTCCGATGACCGCAGCCAGCAGGACAGCCGGGAACATGGTGATGAACGGCGCCGTGGGGCCGATGACAGCCGTCAGGGCAAGGCGCACAGCCGTCGCGACGGCAACGCATCCGACGGCCATTCCCATCGCGAGAGGAGAATTGGCAGGAACGAGCTTTGTATAACGGGTGAGCACTAAACCGGCTTTATGCGAGGAGGGAATATGATGGTTCCACATAGAACAAGGGCTCACAAGATGAAATGAGCCCTTGTGGGAAGAACCCCGCCTCTTCCTTCTTGCGAGTCACAGTGGAGAGCTTTCATGGCGGATGTCGTTGCATCCTCGGGTTAGAAGGCCGTTTGACTGCCGCAGACCGGCCCCTGGTGCACCTTCAGGCCTGCCAGAAGGCTGCGCACCAGAGCGTCGTACTCCTCCTTGACAGCGATGTTCGAGAAGGAAAGCTCAAGAACCCAATCGTCGGACAGGGGAACGATGAAAGCCTCAACCGTCAGCGGGCCGGAGGGGAGATGAGCATCGACCCACGTTGCGGACCATCGGGTCGTCACCGGGGAAAGAGATACCAGGGAAACGGACTGGGCAGGACGCCCGAGAAGGCTTTCATAACCCTGCTGAAGGAGGGCGGCATCCCGGCTCGCCAGATCAGCTTGCGGCATCCCGCGAAGTTCATCTGCAGGGCGAAGGCTGACCTCGAGCTCCGCATTGGAAAGCACCGACTTCAGTCGCGTTTCCATGCCGCCTGCCGTGGCGCGCCATTCCTGCTGAAGTGCGAGTGAGAAGCACAGGTGAGAGGCGACGCGACCTGCGACTCGGGTCCGACCGAGTTGCTGATCGAACTGCACTCGCACGAATTCGTCAAAGCCGGAGGCACCCTGCAACGGAATCTTTGCGGCATAGGCTTGCGGGAGCCCGCACAGAGTAGCCGCCACCAATCCCATGCATGACAGCCCTGCAAGATAGTGTCTCATCTCTCCGCTAACCTTCAGATCGGCCTCTCTTCGTAGCAACGCCTCAAAGCTCGGCAGGTTGCCTGGAGCGCAGCGGCCTTGAGTTGCCTGCCAATGACCCTACCTCGCTCGAGAGCTGAACAATTCTGGGAGAGAACTCATGCAGGCTTTGCTGCGCGCCTCGGTCATTGCAACTCTTCTTCTTGCGGCGGGACAGGCCACGGCCGCCACCTGCCGGGATCCCGCCGGCTTCGAGAAATGGCTTGGGGATATCGAGCAGGAAGCAATCGCACAGGGCATTTCACCGGAGGCGGTGAAACGAGGCCTGTCGGGTGTGACATTCGATCAGAGCATCATCCGGAAAGATCGTGGCCAGGGTGTGTTCAAGCAGAGCTTTGAGCAATTTGCCGGACGCATGGTGTCGCCTGCGCGTCTGAAAGGTGGAGCGAACATGCTCAGAAAGCATGCCGCGACCCTCGCGCGGATCGAACAGCGCTACGGCGTGCCGGGTCCCGTGCTCGTGGCGATCTGGGGACTCGAGACCGATTTCGGCGCCGTGAGGGGCAATCTCCCCGTCATCCGCTCGGTCGCAACGCTCGCCTATGATTGCCGTCGCTCGGAATTCTTCCAGGCTCATCTCTTCGACGCCTTGCGTATCGTCGATCGCGGCGATCTCTCACCTGCCGAGATGCGTGGCGCATGGGCCGGCGAGATGGGGCAGACGCAGTTCATGCCTTCGAACTACGTGAAATATGCCGTCGACTTCGATGGGGATGGACGCGCGGATCTGCTCCACTCTCCGGCTGACGTTCTGGCTTCGACGGCCAATTATCTCAAAGGCCACGGCTGGGTCAGAGGCGGCGGCTGGGAACCTGGCTCGCAGAATTTCGAGGCGATCCGCGCCTGGAACAGGTCGCAGGTTTATTCGCAAACCATTGCTTACTACGCCACCAAGCTCGCAGGGGGAGACACCTCGGCCTTCCCGAGCCAATGAGGCTCAACCGAAAACTGAAAAGGGCGGGCATGAAGCCCGCCCTTCTTTGATGAAGCCCGATCAGCCTCGCGCGCGGGCGCGGACCATGAAGGTGTCGTAGGCGTATTCGGCCACCTGGAACCAGAGATATTCCTCGCCACGGAACGCCTTGTAGCTGTCGTAGATCTTCTTGAAGTCGGCGTTCTTGGCCGAGATGTCGTCATAGATCTCGTTCGCAGCCTTGTAGGCGGCGTCCATGATCTCCTGCGAGAAGGGACGCAGCTGGGCGCCATCGCCGATGAGCTTGCGCAGCCCCGCCGGATTGCGCGCATCGTACTTGGCCTGGGTATCCACGTTCACATACCCGGCCGCAGCCTGGATGGCCGCCCGATAGGTCTTCGGCAACTCGTTCCACTTCTGCAGGTTGATGAAGAAGTGGATCGCCGGACCACCCTCCCAGAAGCCCGGATAATAATAGTAGGGCGCGACCTTGTTCAGACCGAGCTTCTCGTCGTCGTAAGGAGCCACCCATTCGGCGGCATCGATGGTGCCGCGTTCGAGCGACGGATAGAGATCGCCGCCTGCGATCTGTTGCGGCACCACGCCGAGCTTCTGCAGGATCTGGCCCGCGAGACCCGCGATGCGCATCTTCAGGCCCTGCAGGTCCTGCACGGTCTTGATCTCCTTGCGGAACCAGCCACCCATCTGCGCGCCCGTGTTGCCGGCTGGCAGCGCGAAGAGATTGTGCTTGGCGTAGAACTCGTTCAGCAGGTCGTTGCCGCCGCCGTGATAGAGCCAGGCATTGGTCTGGCGCGAGTTCAGGCCGAACGGCAGGTTGGTGCCGATCGCGAAGGTCGGATCCTTGCCGACATAGTAATAGGAGCAGGTATGCCCCATCTCGACGGTGCCGCCGGCAATCGCATCGGCCGCCTGCGGGGCGCCGACGATCTCGCCCGGAGCGAAGGCTTGAATCTGGAACTTGCCGTCGGTGGCCTCCGACACGAGCTTCGCAAAGGTCTCGCCGCCGCCGAAGAGCGTATCAAGGGATTTCGGGAAGGCGGAGGTCATGCGCCAGCGGATCTCAGGTTGCGACTGGGCGATAGCCGGTTTGGCGATGGCTCCTGCCGCTGCACCGACCGTAGCGGCTGTGAGGAATGTACGGCGTTTCATGGCGTCTCTTTCTTGTATGAAGGTTTCAATGCGCCGCCGAGACATAAAGTTTCAACGTGGCATCTTGAAACGCAAAAAGGAGACGTCCCTCATAAGGATCTCGGCAACAAGAGGCAAAGCTTCATAAGCAGAGACTGCATGCACTGGATGCATGCTTAAGCCTCATGCGGAAGAGAGACAGCCGCCAGACACCTTGAGGGCTCGGGAATCAGAAGATCAGCTCGCCGGCGCCCCAGGCCAGAAGGATGAGAAGAATGAAGGCCAGGAGGAACAGGCCGAACAGGATCTTGGCGATCGTCTTGGCGCCTGAAGCGACGCCCGTGAATCCCAAGGCTCCCGCGATCAGCGACACCACGAGAAAGATCAGGGCCCATTTCAGCATCGTGCAAGCCTCGTCGACAACGGTCCAGCTTGTATAAGTGCGAGAGCTTGGCCTTGGTTCCTTGGACGAGCCCGGCAGATCTCTCTGCCGGAGCATCACATGACGACGGTCACCCTGTCGGCGGCACGGGTCAGGCCGGTATAGAGCCAGCGGCTGCGGTGCTCGCGGAAGGCATACGATTCATCGAAGAGCACGAGGTCGTCCCATTGCGAGCCCTGGGCTTTGTGCACGGTCAGCGCATAGCCATAGGTGAATTCGTCGGACTCGCGACGCAGGGCGAACGGCACCTCCTCCTCCGTACCCTCGAAGAAGGCCTTGTGGACTGCGACCTCTACGGACCTCCGGCGCACATCGTCGTCGGGAATGACATCCATGCGGATGAAGTCGTTGCGAATGCCGCGCAGGGCCTGGATACTCCAGGTGCCGCCATTGAGCAGGCCTTTGGTCTTGTCGTTGCGCAGGCACACGAGCTTCTCACCGGCAGCCGGCATCGGATCGCGATAGCCGTTCAGTTCGCGCAGGCGCGTATTGTAGAGGCGGCGCGTCTTGTTGAGACCGACGAGCACCTGATCGGCCGCCATGACAGTGGCGGCGTCGATCTCGCGGCGACGGATGATGCGGCTCTCGCCGTAAGAGCCGGGCTCGAGCCTGCCGCCCTCGCGCACCTGCATGGACAGATGAACGATCGGATTGTCCTTGGCCTGCCGGTGAACCTCGGTGAGCATCACGTCGGGCCCGGCTTCGGTGAAGAAGCCGCCACCCTTCACCGGCGGCAATTGCGCCGGGTCACCGAGCACGAGAACCGGCTTGCCGAAGGACAGAAGATCACGCCCCAATTCCTCATCCACCATCGAGCATTCATCGATGACGATGAGATCGGACTTGGCGGCCTGGCTCTGTCGGTTGATGACGAATTGCGGACCGTTCTCATCCCCCTCCCGTGAGCGATAGATCATGGAGTGAATGGTGGACGCATCCGTGCAGCCCTTCGTACGAAGCACAAGGGCCGCCTTGCCCGTGTAGGCTCCGAAGGCAACCTCTCCATCCACGCCTTCGGCGATGTGCCTGGCGAGCGTCGTCTTGCCGGTGCCTGCATATCCGAAGAGGCGGAAGACAGGGCGGTCGCCGCGCCGGAGCCAATCGGCCACGGCCTTCAAAGCGGCGTCTTGCTGCGGCGACCAAGTCATGAGGATTTCGCCTCGCGGTTCAAGCTGTAGAGCAGGCCGACGACGATGCTGGCGCTGCCGAGAAACACATAAGGATCGAGCGGCTCACCATAGAGCTGCCAGCCGACAAAGGCGATCAGCGGAATGCGCATGAAGTCGAGGGGCACGACCATGGTGGCATCGCCTCGGCGATAGGCGTTCGTCAGGCAATAATGCGAAAGCAGGCCGCCCGCGCAGATGCCGACGAGCGGCAGAACATGCGCCGGCTGGATCGCGAGCCAGAAGGCCCGGCTGACGCCCGCGAGGTTCATGGGCAGTTGCAGCAGGTTCATGAAGAACAGGATCGAGAAGGTGCTCTCCGTTCGCGTCAGGCGCTTCGTCATGATGGCCACAAGGGCGAAGGAGAAGGCCACACCCAGCATCAGGAGGCTTGCCGGCTGCAGCGTTTCCACGCCCGGGCGAAGGATGATGAGAACGCCTGCAAATCCCAGCGCGACAGCCACGAAACGGCCCCAGGTCATCCGCTCCTGAAGCAGCGGAAGCGCCAGCAGCGCAACCCATGCAGGCGTGGTGAATTCAAGCGCGAAGACGGTGGCGAGCGGCAGAAGCGTGAGGCTGAAAGCCCAGCCATCGGTGCCCGCGAAATGCAGCACGTTGCGGGCGAGATGAAGCGAGAAGCGCCGTGGCTTTAAACCGGCTCGGAGCTCCGGCTTGCGACCGGCGAGAGCAAGCAGGATCGCGACGCCCGCGGCGTTGCGCATGGCCAGCATCTCAAAGACCGAGAAAGCCGGTGCCAGCGCGCGGACTGCGACGGCGGTAACGGAGAAGGCGAGGAGCGCGCCGCTCATCCAGGCGACGACGGCGGGGAGATTGCGATGAGGCAAGATGGACCATGAAGAGGTGACTGATGCCCTTCGATACCGTGCCTCGTGCACCAGGTGAAGGGTCGAGCCGGAGGCAGGTTGCCGCGTGTCGCTCCACCATCAATCGGGAGGCGCGTTTCAGAGTCATCCTTGTCCCTACGTCAGGATGCTCGTGAAGTGATTCTTGAGTCACTCGAAGCATCAAACCGCGTTTCGATGACGTTCAAGGCGCATTTTTTTGAGCGGGCGGCGAAAAATTTTTCGCCTCTCGAAAAGTGCTTCAACAACACCGCCTTAACTTGCTCCATTCCTCTCGCACAGAAGAGATTTTCGACGGGCTCGACAAGAAGCTCGGAGCGAAGACGGAGATCGGTTCATTGCAGCTAACGCATTGAAAACAAAGGACTTTCAAGTAGCGAACAAAACTAATCTGATAGATCGGAAGTGATGTTGAAGAGTCCGAAGAAGAGACTCTGCGAGTCGTATCTTGCGCCTTCTGTCGTGCTCTGAAAGCGTAAGTTCAGGCTGTTCATCCGGGCAAAGTATCCACAGAAAAAGTGCGAGTTCTACTTTCTACACTTTCCGTTAATCGGAACCCGCTTGGTATAACGACGTTGCCTTGCAAGCGTGACGGTTGCACGCGAAGGCCCTTGAAGGAGGCGGCTATGCCGACAGACAACAAGAACCCGCTGACAGCATTGTTCACGGGTGATACCGGTGCGACCAGCACCAGAAAAAGCGGAGCCAAGAGGGGCTCCAAGACCAGCGCCAAGAAGGCCAGCACTTCCTCGGCTCGCAAGAGCACGAAGAAGGCCGGCACGAAGACCGCTGCCAAGAAGACTGCTGCTAAGAAGACGACGGCCAGGTCGGCCGCGAAGTCCTCGGCGAAGTCCTCTGCCAGGAAGACCACGGCGAAGAAGACTACCGCCAAGAAGACCTCGGCGAGGTCGGCTGCGAAGTCCTCTGCCAAGAAGACTGCTGCTAAGAAGACCACTGCGAGGAAGACCTCCGCCAAGTCGGCTGCGAAGTCCGCGGCCCGCAAGTCTTCCGCTCGTTCGACGGCCCGCAAGTCCGCGGCCCGCAGCTCCAGCCGCACCGCGGTGAAGGCTTCGGCCCGTAAGACGGCTGCCAAGAAGACGACGAAGCGCGCTGCTGCTGCGTCCAGCCGTACTTCCGCTACGAAGAAGTCCGGCAAGGTCGCCAAGCGTTCGTCGGGCGCTCGCAAGAGCCCCTCGAAGTCGAAGCGCTAAGCCAAGCATGCCCATGCGCCAGGAGAGGGCCTAGCCCTGTCGGCTGGCGCATGGGCATAAAAAAATCGCCCGGTGAGAGCCGGGCGATTTTCTTTTTGAGAGGCTGTTATCCGCGCTCTAGCGCCCAGTGCTCATCGGGTCGCTCTCGCCCCAATAGGGGGTGGCATTGTAGTAGCGGTGGACGTGCTCTTCCCATTCGCGGTCGTAAGAGGCGTCGTGCCCCTCGGCCGTACGACGGGGTGCCCCGCGCAGCTGGTCTTCCGAAAGATTCAGTTCGTAGGCGTCAAGTTCGGTGTTGTACTTCAGGACGCTCCAGGGAAGCGTGTAGTATTCCTCGCCCAGCCCCATGAAACCGCCGAAGCTCATGACCGCATAGGCGACCCTGCCGGACCGCTTCTCGATCATGACACGCTCGATCGTACCGATCTTCTCACCATCAGAGCGGCGAACCGGAGTCCCTTCCACCTTGTCGCTGGCAATCAGGCTGTGGGTTTCACGGATATCGCTGCTTTGTACCGTCGTCTCCATCATCTCGCTCCCTTCATCTGCAAGGTCTAAGGCAACGCTCCGGTCAAGAAGCCGTTCCGGTTGCTGAGCCCCTACTTCCCAAGCATTCCAAGGTTTTGCGGCCGCTGTCGCATCAAGCGCTGCCATAGGAACCCCGCGATTACCCTCACGTTGACCCTCGATTTTCACGCCAGGACAACGAAGGAGATTGCCATGCCCGTTCGCCAGAAGCCGGTCGAGGAGCAAGTGGTCGTCATCACGGGCGCTTCCAGCGGCATCGGCCTCGCGACAGCGCATCTGTTTGCTTCGCGCGGGGCCAAGGGCCTTGTTCTGGCCGCCAGGAATGAAGAGGCTCTGCGCAAGGTCGCGGACGAACTCAGCCGGGGCGGCACCCGCGCCATCGCGGTACCGGCAGACGTGAGCAAGCGCGAGGATCTGGAGCGGATCGCCCGAACAGCCATCGATACTTTCGGCGGCTTCGACACCTGGGTGAACGATGCCGCCGTGGCTCTCTACGGGACGCTCGACAAGATCCCGATCGAAGATCAGCGGCAGCTCTTCGAAGTGAATTACTGGGGCGTGGTGAACGGCTCGCTTATCGCGGCCGAACATCTGCGCCATCGCGGCGGCACCATCATCAATGTCGGCAGCGTCCTGTCCGAGCGCGCGATGATCCTCCAGACCCAATACTCGGCCTCGAAACATGCGGTGAAAGCCTTCACCGATGGCCTGCGCATGGAGCTGGAAACTCAAGGAGCACCAATCGCGGTGACCCTCATCAAGCCATCGGCCATCGACACACCCTATGCCGAGCACGCCCGCAATTACCTCGACAAGGAGACAGCCGTTCCGCCTCCGACCTATGATCCGCACCTGGTAGCCAAAGCCATCGTTTTCGCCGCCGAGCATCAACGGCGCGAGCTCACCATCGGCTTCGGCGGATGGGTTATCGGAGCGATGGGCAAGATTGCCCCCCGCCTCACGGACAAGGCGATGGAGCTGACCGGTTACAGCACCCAGACGACGAACCACCCGGAGCGCCCGCAGATGCGCGACAACCTTTATCGCGCCCGCGAGGATGGCGACATGTATTCGTCGCTTCCCGGCGAGCCGCGCAAGACGAGCCTGCTGCTGGAAGCACAACTCCATCCCTTCGCGACGGCGGCCGCCCTCGCCGGAGTTGGTGCGGCAATCGCGAGTCTGCTCTTGGCCCCCTTCACCACCAGCGGACGCCGCCCAAGTCGCGCGAAGCGCCCCATGCCGCGCTATCAACCCGCCATGCGCCGCACCGGCAATGGCCACGACAAGCGCACGATGGGCCCCGGCCATATCAGCCAGCGCGGAGCGAGCGAAGGCCGCCCGCAGCCGCGGCATTGACCTGCGTAGAAATAGAAGGGGCCGGACCTTGTGAAGGTCCGGCCCTTTTCCTTGAGCGACACAATGACAGCATGCAGGGCGTTCCAGACTTTGCCCACACACGCTAGCCTTGCTTCATGAATCCGATTCGCTCTCTTGCTTTGATCGCTGCGCTCGTCATCGGCGGCCCCGCCCTCGCCCAGGACAAGGGGACGCTCGATCCGAAGCCTCTGCCGTCCCTGGCCAATCCAAACGATCCTAAGCTCGCCGCAAAGGAACTGTTCGGCCGCCGCACGACGCCTGCCTCTCTTCAGGCGCGCTCCATCGGCAGCTATGCCCGTGGCTGCGTGGCAGGCGCCGCCGCGATCCCGGTCGATGGAGAGACGTGGCAGGTCATGCGGCTGTCCCGCAACCGCAACTGGGGACACCCGCAGCTGATCGCGTTGCTGCAGCGCCTCTCGGCGCGCGTGCCCAGCATCAACGGATGGCCGGGCCTTCTCATCGGCGACATCTCGCAGCCGCGCGGCGGCCCCATGATCACGGGTCACGCCTCCCACCAGATCGGCCTCGATGCGGATGTGTGGCTTACTCCCATGCCCGATCGCCGCCTGTCACGGCTCGAGCGCGAGGAGATGTCTGCGACCAATATGGTGCGCAGCGATTGGCTCGATGTCGATCCCGCCGTCTGGACGCCGCAGCACACGGCTCTCATCCGCGCCGCCGCGTCCGAGAAAAGCGTCGCGCGCATCTTCGTGAATCCGGCGATCAAGAAGGCGCTCTGCCGCGAGGCCGGCCAGGATCGCGGCTGGCTGAGCAAGGTGCGGCCGATGTTCGGCCATAACTACCATTTCCACATCCGCATCGCTTGCCCTGCGGGGGATGCCACCTGCTCCGATCAGGATCCGCCGCCGCGCGGCGACGGATGCGGCGAGGAACTCGCGGGTTGGTTCACACCGGAGATGCTCCATCCGAAACCCGGCAAGCCGCGCCCGCCCCTCACCATGGCGCACCTGCCTGAGGAATGCGGACGGGTTCTCGTTTCACCATGAGAATACAGGCGCAGACAGCACTCTCTGTCGGCGCTTTTCTTTACTCGGCCGCGACACCGGTGCCGACCCGGCAAGACACGCCCGTGCCGCCCAGGCCGCAATAGCCGTTCGGATTCTTGGCCAGGTATTGCTGGTGGTAATCCTCGGCAAAGTAGAACGGACCAGCGTCCAGGATCTCTGTCGTAACGGGGCCATAGCCGCGCTCCGCGAGCGCGTGGGCGTAGGCCGCCTTCGACGCTTCCGCCGCTTCGCGCTGAGCCTCGCCGAACACGTAAATCCCTGAGCGGTACTGTGTGCCCACGTCGTTGCCCTGGCGCATGCCCTGGGTGGGATCGTGGTTCTCCCAGAAGGTCTTCAACAACGCTTCATAGGACGTCTTCTTCGGGTCAAAGACGACAAGCACGACTTCGTTGTGCCCGGTCATGCCTGAGCACACTTCCTCGTAGGTCGGGTTGGGGGTCATGCCAGCGGAATAGCCCACGGCCGTCACCCAGATGCCGTCGCCCATCTGCCAGAACTTGCGCTCGGCGCCCCAAAAACAGCCAAGTCCGAACAGAGCTTTCTCCATGCCTTCGGGGTAAGGCGGCTGGAGGGAACGGCCGTTGACGAAGTGATGCTCGGCCGTGGGAAGCGGAGCCGCACGGCCAGGCAAAGCCTGGTCGGGAGCGGGAAGGGTCAGGGGTTTGCGGAAGCTGAACATGAAGGCATCTCTGGCGACCGGCCCAATGTGGGTATTCCATGCCGCCGAAGGGAGAGGCCGAGCCCTCACCTTGCCGTGAAGGCTTTAGCGCCCCGCGAGGTAGCCGATCGGCTCAAGCGGTTTCTGCCCGACCCATAGGAGCAGCGCACCGACCAGGAAGCCGGTTACCGAGGCTGGGAGCTGGAGGAGATGGCTGACGAAGGGATCCCACAGCCAAGGATAGGTCCGCGCGGCGATCTGTCCCTCGAACCCCGTCGCGCCGCCCGGGAACAAGGCGCCGGCCGCGCTTGAGAGCGAAACGAACGAGATGGCATGGTTGACGATCGAACGCGTTCCATCGATCACGAGACCGATGAAGCCGGCCGCAACCAGCAGAAGCCCCAAACTACGCGCCAGGAATTTCAAGGGAAGATACCTCTCCATATGGAGGGGAACTATTTAGAGCGTTTTGACGCTGCCGCAAAGTCACCCTGCTCAAACTTTCTGAAGATCGGTCTTGCCTTTTGCACCATTTTGGAGCTACAGGAGCGCTCCGCGTTGATGCGGGGAATCTGATCTCGTCCGCGCAGATGCGAACAAGATTGCAAAAGCAGAAAGATTCCGTGCTGGAGGGGTGGCCGAGTGGTTGAAGGCGCACGCCTGGAAAGTGTGTATACGGGAAACCGTATCGCGGGTTCGAATCCCGCTCCCTCCGCCATCTGTTCCTGACAAACTGCTCTCTGGCCTCTCCTGAGACGCTGAAAAGCCCAGGTTTTTCGCCGTTTTGGGCGTAGAGCTCTGGACTGCAGGAAGTCCCGTTTCTCCCGATTTGTTCTCTCCGGGGCCAACTTTCTCCAAAGCTCTGGACTGCGCCGGTTTGGTACGCGCCCCTGAAAGGCTTGCGATGCAAGGAGTTCTCGGAGCTTCAGTGCCTCCAAAGTTCGAAGTCTCGCTTGCCTCACCGAGCAGTTCTGGGCACGAACAACACACCTGAGCGAAGCTCTCCCCTTCTAGGCTGTCCCAGTATAGCCCCCTGCGCGAGAAGATTGCCCGCCTTGACCGCAATGCCGCTCCGTCAGTCCTTCTTTGCCCGGGATGCCGTCACCGTCGCTCGCGACCTGATTGGCGCTACCGTCCTGATCGACGGCATCGGTGGCCTGATCGTCGAGACCGAGGCCTATACCAGCGACGATCCCGCCTCCCACAGCTTCTGCGGACCCTCTCCTCGCAATGCCCCGATGTTTGGTCCTGCGGGCCATGCTTATGTCTACCCCTCGTACGGGATTCATTGGTGTCTCAACTTCGTCTGCCTGCCCGGAAGTGCCGTTTTGATCAGGGCGTTAGAGCCCATCGTCGGATTGGAGATCATGAAGGAACGACGGGGTGTCCACGATCCGCGCATGTTCTGCTCCGGACCTGGACGCCTGTGCCAAGCCATGAGCGTGAGCATTGCCCACAACAGATTGCCTTTGGATCGGCCGCCCTTCGGGCTCATGAGGCGGGCGAAGGAGGTGGAAGTCTCTGTGGGAGTGCGCATCGGCATCACTCGCGCGGCTGAGCTACCCTGGCGCTTCGGCCTGACAGGCTCACGCTTTCTCAGCCGGAAAATATAGCTGTAGCCTGTCCTTCCGTGGTCCCCGCGTTCGCGGCTGTAAAACCAATGCAGAGCGGAGCCTCGCCGCGAGAGGCTACCAGCGTTCTTGCGGGTCCACTTGCCTCCAGCCACGATCCTCATCAGGCAGCCCCTCCCGGTACTCGCCATGGCGGGAATGCCGAGGCTCGATGGGCCGGTAAAGATCTGAGGTCGGCTCAGGCTCTGAGACGCGGTTGAGCAGTCCAAGGCTACCCTCGAGGAGGGATCGGACTGCACGAACAGCCATATCCGCAACATCGCGCAACCGCAGGTCGCCGATGTCACCTCCGGTACGGCGCTGAGCAGGCCCATAAGAGATGTCTTGATCGACAGCATAGGGATTCGGAGCACGCCCCGGCATCAGCTCCGAGACAACACCCGCACCACCCAGGAGCACGATCAGCACCAGCGGCACGACAAGACGGAACGCAAAGCCCACGATCCTGGAGATGATCGCATAGCAGATGATTAGGATGATTGCCGTGGTGATAATGCCAGTACTCAAGTTGCCCCTCTTTGATATGCCAATGCAAGCGGGAGGCAATGGATGGGATCGATGGCCCTTTTGTGGTGAGTTGGGCCGAATGCATGACAGCTCCGGAGCCTAGACCACCCGGGCAGCAGCGGCTTGGGCTGTGTGGAGAAGGCTCTGCACCTGGTGTCTGCGGGACGCCTGCCAAAAGGCGTACGCGGCACAGGGACACCCTTGCCCTTCGAGGATACCGGCTAAGACCGCGAGTTCATCGGCAAGGCACGCTTCCTCCAGGGCTGCGTCATCCATAGCGGCAGCGTCATCGCGAACAGACGGATAGGAACTGCATTGATCCGGCATTGGCAGGCTCGTGTTGTCAGAGGGTGGAGTTGGCCCGCAGATGAGAATGGCACGCTCGGCTTGCAAGGCCGCCACCCCGTATCTCAGGCCCCCTGAGTGGCCTTATAGCGAGCTTCTCCTTCATCAGGCGCCAATTCCCGGGCTAAGATGCATATGGAGCTCATCCACACCAACTGCGTCGTGCCCCATCCCAGCGCCGGGCTAAACCTTCAACAATGAGTGCATCCCCAACAGATCTCCCGTCACGTTTAATGATGCGGAGCTTGCGTCCATAGACGTCCTCGTCACGGCCACCATTATAGATGACCTCAAATGGCCCGGCGTTCATCAGCTCGAGTAGCCGGTGCTTGGCTTTTTGACCGAGCTCCAACTCGGAGGTGCATTTTGGACGAGAGATCTCAGGAGTATCGATATCGGCAAGCCTGATCTTCACCCCGTTGTGGTAGATCGTGTCGCCGTCAATGATGCAGTTCCGGCCATTCAACGAGCCGCAGAGGTGGAAGTTTGCAGAGGCAGCGACGGTGTTGGCGCCCGGTGTGAGACGGGGATAGACTACGAAAGCCAAGCCCCCAATCGAAGCGCCGATGGCGAGGGCTAATCCAATCAACCCAGCGCTTGGGAGCTTGTCCCGCTTCATTTGGAGTTTAATCGACTCTCCAACGCGTGCCCTCAAAGAGCGCACCTGGCCCGACTGAGATCCGCTCCGCGAGCCCCAAAGACCCGAGCGAAGGGGTTCTGCAGGCATCCTTTTGAGCTTTGGAAACTCAGGTCGTAGTCTGCGAAGGCTGACGGCCATGAGAGCGGAAAAGACCCAACTCAATGCAGCGGCGAAGGTGAAGAAGCCTCCGGCCGCAAAAAACCGTATTGGATCGAATGTGCCTCTTTCCAAGAACTCGTAAGCAAGCATCGCCCCTGCAAAGATCCAGCCGACCACTGCGACCCCAAACATCTTTCGTGCCTGTCTGGGCGCCGGAACCCGCCAGGGACCTTTAGGGTAGTGATAGGATTGCTGATGCCTACGCATAAACGGTGCGTTAGAAATTGGAAGACTGGGCGACTTGAAGACAAGGATGAAGGGTACGGCGCAAGCCGACGACTGCCAAGCTAGGCTATTTGGCCTAGAACATCTTTGTCAGACGCCACACGGTTGGTCGCCTGGGCCACTTGTGTCTGAGAGGGACTTCCACTCATTCCAAATTGGGAAAGGATCTCAAGCAGCTCATCGTGAATCTCACGCCATGGCCGGCTCAAATCCACGGCCCGCACGATTACCTCATGCCCGCGGATCTGGTAACGCAGGTCGATTGGCTCCCCAACAGCAGGATAAATTAAGGCTCCGTCGACTTGCATGGCCGACCCGTGTAGCCCCGCGTGTTCCAGATAGGCAAAAAGCTGGTAAAGGTGACCCGACCGGACCTTCTTGGAGCCGTGCCGCGCAATCAGAGCCTCTCTGTAGAACTTAGCGTCGATCACAATTGTCCGCGCGGGCGAGCTCAGTGTGATATCAGTTTCCATAACAGGGAGAAAGCCGGCGCTATTGCTGGTCAGAGCATTTGCGTCCCAGCTCATAATCTTCTTGGCGACCCTGAAGGCACGTTGCTCAAATGAGTAGAAGTTTCGAAGAAACTCCTCGAAAACGGCAGACATCGTCGCCTCATCCTCAAGGATGTCAACGAAGCGCGTCTCTGATCCCTGACGATCAGGCAACAGCGATCGAGATACTAATTCACAGAGTTTTAGGAGGGGCAGGTACTGGCTGGTATTGCGGGACAGCTGCACGCGCCTGAATTGGTCTGGACTCACGCGTATATCGCTGACCGCTGCCATCTGCCTGGTGAGGATCCGCAACTCATGTGCGTATTCAGGCATTATGTTGTTTGCCCGTGCCAAGGCTCTGGCAGTGGCCTTTATGATTTGGTTATGCAGAACATCAGCGGTGAGCTCATCATAGCTGCAGATAACCGAGCCTCTACGGAGAGTCTGCTCCTTGATGATGCGATCCAGCTGGAGCCGCCCGCGTGGTGCCCGCGTATCCTCGGTAAAGCCATGATAGCCGCAATCCAATCCACGACGCAGTAATCGGTTCGCTCCGCTGATCAGCAGTTGAGCCAACAGATTCGGGAGGTCAGGAGCCTCATCGACACCGGCGGCTACGCTTACCCCTCCCGGAAACTGCGCCCAAGCGTACGTGAAGAGATAGTAGAGATTACGGATCGGGATTGTCATTGCGCTCGCAGGAGCCGTTCACACCAGGCTGCTGCCTTTGACTGATCGTCGAACCAGTACTCCTCAATAAGCGGCCTGATCTCCGTATCGATCACGCGTTGGTACCACTCGACCGTCGGGCTATTGCTTGTGGGCACGAAGAAACTGTGCCCGATACAGAACCCTGGCCCGAGGTTCAGCCTGTCTTCAGCAATCGCGGCATTTACCTGCATCATTCCATCAACAATCTGGCCGATTAAAGATCCGGTAACACCAGCGGCAGCGAGATGCTCGGGGAACTTTGGATCGGAGAATGCCGGCTCAAGCGTGACAAACGCAAATCGCCGGCGTAGCGCATAATCGACAAGGGAGAGCGACCGGTCCGCGGTATTCATCATCCCGATGATAAAGAGATTATCGGGCACATAAAAAGGAGCATCGTCCTCGCTGCTGTAGGCAAGCCGGGCTGCCCATTCGGGCCCCCGTTTGTCGGGCTCAATGAGCAACATCAGCTCACCGAACACTTTGGACAGATTCCCGCGGTTGATCTCGTCGATGATGAACACGTACCGTCGATTAGGGTCGCTCAGGGCTCTTCGGCAAAAGCGAAAGAAGACGCCGTCTCGGAGAGCGAAGCTCCCGCTCTCGGTCGGACGGTATCCCTGCACAAAATCCTCGTACCCGTAGGACTGGTGGAACTGGACGGTTTCCAACCGTGAAGGGTCTTTTTCACCCAATAGGGTGTAAGCCAGGCGCCGAGCAACAAACGATTTGCCGACTCCCGGCGCCCCTTGCAAGACTAAGTTCTTTTTTGCGCCCCAGACCGCAAGAATTCGCTCGAATTTTGAGCGATCCATAAAAAGACCATTCATCGCATCATCGATAGAGTAGGCTGGGATCTGTACCTCCGTAGCAATGAGCTCCGGCGGCTCGGCGGAGGTATCATCAATTTCTTGATTGGGAGCATCATACATCTGGGAGACCCACAGGAAGCTCTGAATATCAATGAGATCTTTAGGCCTCCAGTGCCAGACATCGGCCAGGTAGCTACGGAGGCGCTCAGCGAGATCCATACTTACCCGAACCCGCCCCGGTTCATCTGAGTAGGTTGGGAAACGCGTTCCTGTGAGACTATTGACTGATTTCTCAAACAGCTCTGTACGAATGGCAACGAAAGTCTCCGGATCCATAAGCATAAGCGCACAGGAGCCTAAGAGCCGGGCGATGCCATTGGGCCCACTTACACCGGCCTTTTGGAGTTCAAGCCCGACAACAGTGATGAACCGCTCAAGCCGCGAGATTTGATTGTCATTTTCAATAAGGAGGTCGGCTAGCGCGCGACCGAGACGTTCGGTCATGGATTTATCGCCAGGCTTGAGCCGATCGACAACTTGCCAACGGATAAGATTCTGGGGGCGGCCGGTTGACTTAAGTTTCCGCGTTAAAATGGAATGGAGCGCAGCCGTGAGTGCATGCGCAGCATCTGAACTTTGCCTCGCCTTCTCAGCCAACGGTAAGACATCCGCCAGGAACAGCATGCGGAGTTCGTCCTTGTAGTCCCGCTCATGCTCGAGGTACGTGTGGCCCGAATCTGCGAACGATTGGAAGTCGGGCATTTCGCGCAGGAAGGCTACCCTCAGGCGCTCAAGCTCCTCTTGGTTCAGGACAAGAGAGGGAAGATTGCCATACCAGTCCAAGAGTAAGCTTAAAGCTTCCGCGTTGGATAATGCGGTATACCAAGCAAAGTTTGGCTGGGCGAGACACGGTGCGTTGGCCTTCAAGTTAGAGTTGCGCGAGTCCTTCGGTCCATACTCTCTTTGGACTGAAACACCGGGCAAGGATGGGGGAGGAGCCTCGATCCAGACCCGGGCGCTGCGTTGGTCGAGCTGCAGCGCTAGTTCACGCCCGCTTTTGGTGCGCCACACCGCCAGGTATTTTGTAGGGGGGACAACAGGCTCCCCCCAGATCTCGGTGATAACGAGCAGAGCTTCGTTGGAACTGAATTCCGCCCTAGGCGAGCTATCGGCGGCACCAGGGCTGACCACCTCGAAGCCGAGTTGCTTCAGCTTTGTTTGGACGGTTTGCTCGCCTCCCGAAAATTCATCCGCGCGAAGAGGACCTCGTTGAGGGTACTGCTTGCCTACAGCTACTCCCACAATCGCTTTCGAGTCGTATCTTTTTCCGTCGCGAATGATAAAATAACTACGCGATCGCCCATAGCCGTAACGGCGCAAGAATTCTTCTTCGCCAAGACTGTCGAACTCGTCCAGTGCGAGGTGGACGGCCTCGGGAGAGGTAAGTAGACTAAGCGACATTCAATAACCCCCGGCAAGGGCAGTCGCCATCCTGCGCTGCCCAACTTTGGTATCAATTGAGTAGCATTCTGTGTTCTTGCGCAATGCCCTTGCTGTCGAGCATAGGCAATAATGCACAGTTGTCCGTGCAGGGTGCGTCGTACCTCACTATCGCTGCGAACGGAAATACATTGAGCACCAGCACTCTTTGACGCAAACCGAACTCAGCAGAGCACAATTATGATGCCCTTAACGCGATCGACTATCTAAGGATCGCGCCAAAACGGCCTATGAATTAGCATCTTTCGTGCCGAACATTCGCTGTCTTGCCGGACCGATCGCAAAATCCGAAAGATCCCGAATGCCGGCCTTGAGCAGAACCTCATATATGTCGTCATAAAAGGAAAGAGGCCGGGTCGGATCGGTCTGGTCGCCTAGAGGCACGAAGATGACCATCCCCTGCCGCGCCCGGGTCAAAAGAACCCGATATGCATTAGCCAGGTAGGCTTTTCGGCTTGGATCTCCCACCCTCTGCCACTTTGTGCCCTTGAAGCTTGCAGCCTCCCATTTATGCTCGACCCAACGGAAATTCGCATCCCAACACACACAGGTCCAATCAAGCTCGAGGCCCTGAACGTCAAACTCTGTGGCTACATCCTCCAATGCATCTGATGATCGTACATCACCGCGTGGTGCTAGAAACCAGAGAGGAGGATCAATCTTCGCTTTGACATAGATCCCTTCAGGCTTGAGGCGGAGAGCGTTCGAGGACGCGAGCAAGCCTGCGCGCTCCATTCCACGTCGGCGACTGCGCAACCAGGCACGCGCTCGGTCGAGATTTCGGGTCACATAGATTGGATAATCGGTGAGGGTCGTTGCAATTTCCCGTGCCCGCGAAACATCGCCATCGATTAGCGCTCCGACGAAATTCGAGACGTGCTCAGCTCGAAACGAGCGCACGGAAACAGCCAAATGAAGATGGGATGTTGTATGAAGCGGAAGCTGCTTAAGGAGAGCTTGATCCTCCTCTTCTGCGAGATATTGCCGTCCAAGTACTTGGTCGGAGATATGAACGTCCCAGCCTTGGAACTTGCTTGTAAGCGCAGAGAGCCATTCTTTAATGCCAGCCTCTCCTGTGTTGATCTCCTGCCCTCCTCCAACAAGACACACGACCGTGCACCAATCGGGATGTCTATCCATGACTGAGAGCAAAAACTCGGGTTCAGACATCGAAAATCCGACCTGTCCACGCTTCTGACGCATGAACTGGCTGGTCTGTTCCATATTCCAAGCCCGCTGGGCCTCGTCAAAGACGACCACTTTTTCGATTGGAGGCCGAGCAGTCTGGAGATTGTCGTCGCGGAAGTGGTGAATGTTCTGAATAAAGGCGCAGGCTCTCTGGTATTCAGATGCTCGAGACGGTCGCGGTAGCCCCTTCTCTCGGGCTTGCCGCAGGGCATCATCCGTCAGAGCTTCTCTGAGGACATCCACGAGCGGACCGTTCCCGGATAAAAACACCGCATGCTCATCCTCATGAGCCTTCATTCGTTCATTTGCGATGTTGAGGCCCGCAAGAGTTTTGCCGGATCCTGGAACGCCGGTCACGAAACAGATCGACTTTTTATGCTCCGCCTTCGAGCGGTCGATGACCTGGCTGATATAAGCTGCGGTCGCAGATAGGTTTTCAGCTCCAGCTTCGCTGCGTGAGATTTCCTGAACATCGTGCCCTCGATACAGAGCTTGAGCAGCCTCCACGATTGTGGGCGTCGGCTTATAGCGGCCGGATGCCCAACTCGTTGCATCGACAGGGGTGTCGGCAAAACGCTTTCCGAAGCTCGTGATGACCTCGACAAGGTGGCTGCTATTGGTCAGGACGGGTGCTGAGACGTCATCCTGGGAGAGAGGAGCGACAGGCTGGGCATGAGATCCCTCAGTCGCAACAAGGATTGGAGTAATGCGCCGACTGTGACTCGTCTCGTGAAAGTTCTTGAGATCAAGCGCATAGCCCAGGGTCTGGTCGATGGCATGGCTTGAAAAGGAAGTCTCACCGACCTTGTACTCGATGACAAAGATGATGCCCTGGTGAAGGAGGACAACGTCTGCACGTCTCCCCATACGTGGGATCCTGAACTCTAGGAAGATATGGGCATCTGGTATGGCAGGCGCGATCTGCTGTAGATGCCGAATCTGGTAAGTCCACGCTTCGCGCTGGCTCGCTTCCACGGCGAAGGGAAGTTGGGCCGAGAGGGCTCCAAGAATGGCAAGTGGGTCAGAAACAGCAAATATGCTCGCAGACGCATCGTAATAAGACCGCATCACTGCCATTCAGAGTACTCGGAGCTTAGGCTTCAAACATGAGCATGATGTGGGCATCATTCCTCATCTGGGCTTCGATGCAGCGGGCCTACATTTGGCGGTGGATCAGGCAATCGAGCGCGCGGAACGAATGCCGGCCCAACTCCGCCTGCGCCGCCAACGACCGGAGGAGGATTCTCTTTGCTCTTTGGGGCAATTGTGAATTTGATTGATTGCACGTCGTTCCGCGTCCATGCAGCGGATGCACTCGCCGAAAGAAAGACAACATCAAAATCAAGCCCCGCTTTGCCGGCGTTTACTACGGCGAAGTCAGAGCTATAGCTGATCTTGTCAACCTGCCCCAGAGGCGTGACCCCAGCATGCACGTCGAGACCTGATACAAGTTGCGCGAGCCATGACGAGAAGCCGTACTTTGCCCGCTGAGCCTCAGGGATAATCTCACATGCGCGGGTATCTCGCCCGTCTAGCAAGTACCGGAAATAAATGTCGGTCGAAACCGTATCTGTGCGGGTTACAGATCCCGAAAGGGACGGTAGGATGCTCCCGCTGGTTCCTTGGAACGAGAGGAGAAAGGGACCAGCTGGCTTCCCCGCCACCTCAGCCCCTGCCCTTGTATCGTGTACTATCTTCAGGGTTAAAACACCCGATGCCACTCTTCCATGCAGCCGCTGGATTTGGCCGGGCTCGGCTTCTCGGACCAAAGCCTGGGCGAAGGCGCACTTCAATGCGCCAATCACAACCGGCACTTCAACTAGCTGATCTGTATGCGCCGGAACTGCTTGGTGAGCACAACCTATAAGGCTCATAGCACCAAGTGCAATGCCGCCGACACGCGTATACATCGTTGCTCACCTGCCCCCCGAAACCGCCGATCTATGCTATTCCCGCACTATTCTGGGCATAGGTAAGGTTAAGCTTCAAGTGGCAGCTAACTCTGCCGCTCTTTATACCGCCAACAGAAGGTCTCTTTGAGCTGGCCAATCCACAGGGAATGGTCTTAGCAGCCGCTCCAGCTGCAACTCCTCCGGCTGTCGGCCATCCAGGATCGCCTCAACGATGTCAGGTGCGAGCAGCGTCAAACGCAAAATTCGGCAGACGTAGGACGGGTTGATCCTCTCAGCGCGAGCGAGTTCCTCGATGGTACTGTAGGCGCCGCTCTCGAGCATCCGGCGCCAGCGGAAAGCCCGTGCCAGCGCTTTGACCATGCTGTTGTCGATGCGCGCTCGCGGAGCTATCCAAGCGCCCTCGCCCGGTGGCGCGACAACGAGCTTGCGCCCTCCCCTCCTCCGGAACCTAAGTGGCAGGTGAACCTGAAGCCTGCTGCCATCCAGGCTGACGCTGGCCTGCTCTCTCATGCGGCTCTCCTCTCCTTCGGCTGAGCCGCCTTCAGATCCGCCACCAGGCTCGCCAGCCCCTCTGTTCTGAGACTGAGACTGACACCCTCAGACTGGACATCCACCCGCTCCACCAAAAGCTGGACGATCCGCGCCTGCTCGGCTGGAAAGAGTTCTTCCCACATAGGATCAAAGGCGTTTAGCGCCTCTCTAACCTCATGCTCTGTAACGTCGCCTTGGGCCTCTCGCGCAGCCTTCCAGGTGCACACAATGATCTCTGGGGCCCGCAGGAGAACCCGGATCTGATCAACCACCGCTCGCTCGATCTCACCGGCTGGCACCCGCCCAACCGGACAAGCACCCGCTCCTCTCCTCAGCACATCCTGGGAGACGTAGTAGCGGTAGAGCCGTCCACGCCGTCTTGTATGGCTCGGGGTCATAGCGACTCCTGTGGGGCCGAAGATCAGCCCCTTCAAGAGCGCTGGCGTTTGAGCCCGTGTTCGGCTGGCGCGTGTTCTCGGGCTCTCCTGAAGAATGGTGTGCACCTTATCCCAGAGAGCCTGCGGGATGATTGCCTCGTGCTCGCCCGGATAGGCGGTGCCCTTATGCACCGCCTCGCCCAGATAGACCCTGTTGTTCAAGAGCTTGTAGAGAACTCCTTTGTCGATCGGCTTACCGCGTTTGTTGGTGATCCCTTCTCTGATCAGAGCCTGTGCTAGGATAGTGGCGGAGCCCGTTCGGACAAACCGCTCGAAGATCATCCGCACGGTTGCGGCCTCGGCCTGGTTCACGATGAGCTTGCGGTTCTGAACGTCATAGCCGAGTGGCGCCCAGCCGCCCATCCACAGACCCTTGCGGCGCGAGGCGGCAAATTTGTCCCGGATGCGTTCACCGATCACCTCCCGCTCGAACTGCGCAAACGAGAGCAGGATGTTGAGGGTGAGCCGGCCCATGCTGGTGGTGGTGTTGAAGGCCTGCGTGACCGAGACGAAGGTCACGTCGTGCTGATCGAACACCTCGACCAGCTTGGAGAAGTCCATCAGCGCGCGAGATAGGCGATCGATCTTGTAGACCACCACCACATCGACGAGCCCACGCTCGATATCGCTCAGCAGGCGTTTGAGGGCTGGCCGGTCCAGCGTGCCACCTGATACTCCACCATCATCGTAACGATCTGGGACCAACACCCAACCTTCTGACCTCTGGCTCTGGATGAAGGCCTCACAGGCCTCGCGCTGAGCATCGAGTGAGTTGAACTCCTGCTCTAGCCCCTCCTCGGAGGACTTGCGGGTATAGACCGCACAGCGGACCTTGCGCACAACCGGCTTGATCATCAGCAGCTCCTCTGGTTTTTGAGACCGAAGAAGATCCAGCCGTTCCAGCGGGTGCCGGTAATCGCTCGGGCAATGGCCGACAGGCTTTTGTAAGGCCGGCCCCGATACTCGTAACCATCATCGAGGGCAGTAACGCAGTGCTCAATCCCCTGCCACTCCCGGATCAGGCGTGTCCCTGTAATGGGCTTGTCATCCACTCGGGTTCGGCGGGTGATGGGATTGCCGTCATCCAGCTTCTCTCCCAATGCCTCGATGCGCTTCAGCGCCTCCGATTTGAGACCGCCATAGGCGAGTTCCTGGATCCGATAGGCCAACCGGCTCTCGAGGAAGCGGCGGTTGTAGAGCGGCGGCTCACTAGCGAATAGCTCACGCCAACGCCGCTTGAGGTCAGGTGTTGGTGTTGCTTTAAGCGCGGCCACCTGGGTCAGAATGGGGTCTGTCATGCCTGTCTCCGGCGTGAGTTGCGGACAGACCCAGCACCGCTCTGGTTGGGCGAGAAGTCGAGCGAACTTTCTCTGGTATCGGCAGGTAATGCACTGGAAGAGCGCTTCTGGAGGCGGATAAGCCCCAGGGTGAGTAAATCCGAGAGCTCGGACAGGCGCTCATCTGAGGTCATAAGGTTAGGTTGGAGAGCATTCATCACCTGTCCATGGTGATCTCGCCCAACCAAATTGAACAGCAAAAACAATCTATTACCGCAACAGGGCGGCTAAAAAAGCAGATCATCGTAATAATGCGCAATTGGCGCGTTGGGACAACACCCGCAGCTGTCCCTTTTGATGCTAACCCGCTCTCAAAGTGCTTTCTTTCGGCGACCAAAGCTTGTCCAATGAGGAGGAGCTAATTCGCGCCTGAGAGCCCGCACTTCCTCGCGTGTTATCTCCCCTACTTCTTTCTTGGCAGCCTCCCAATCCTTGTCTCGGCTGGGAGTGTCGCCGCTCTGTTCGCATCGCGTGATCCAGTCTTTGTACCATTGCTTAGCCCTTGCCCGAGAAAAAGCTCGAGGTGCCGTTGGGTCCTCCTGCTCGGCGCCACTTTGGAAGACGCGAATCCCGAAAATAACCAAGCCACCTGGCCCAGTCGCTTCTGATTTGGCGAAGTCAGCCTGAAGCGTCCGCCAGAGTTCTGGCGCTATGGAAAGTGCACCAGCATCGATATTCCCTGTAACAGTGAAACCCGAAGCTCGCAATTTGCCGGACTGCAGATCCTCCAGGAGGTGCCGCTGTAGATCACCGCGTGTGTCCCTCAGCCGGCGGGAATTGATTCTAAAATCTGCCAGCTCCTCCTCGGGAGCGGGCCACCCCTCTTCATCAATCGGTGCCGGAGGATCTCCATCATACCCTGCGAGCTCCAATGTGTAGGCGAGATCAGCCATGTCTCGCTGGGCGTAAAAGAGCATCGCCTGATGAAGCGTCAGACCCTTCTTAGGATCAACCCTTTTCCAGACCGGCCGCGGATCATCCTGGCCTCCAAGTAGACCGCCGAACTTTGATGGCCTGTTAGCTCTCTTTGAGCCTCTTGAGTGTCCCAAGATCCCTCCTCGCTAAGATACCTGAGCTTACGCTCTAATACGATGATCTACCGACGAGAGTCACGCCTCCGAAATAATGGGATAAGAAACTGGCCGAATTAATCTGGCGGCCAGTTTGCCAGTTTTGCCCATCGGTTCCGAGAGCGGCAGCATCGCATCACTTCGGACTGAAACGAAAGGAAAGGCGATGATGACGAAGCATCTGAACCAACTGGATCTCGCCCGCCGCTGGAGCATGAGCCCTCGCACTCTAGAGCGCTGGCGTTGGACAGGTGAAGGCCCGCGCTTCCTAAAGGTAGGCAAGCGGGTGGTCTATCGTCTGGACGATATCGAGACGTTCGAGGCTGAACGTATGCAAGCGAGCACGGCCTCACGTACCCCGCTTCAGGGCAAGACGTCAGCAAATTAAGGGGGTTCCCATGAGCGAAAAGCAAGGAACCACCTGCGCCAGCCCCCGTAGGGACAACAAGCAAAAGTCTCAACACAGCATAAATGGAGACAAAAGTGATAACGGGCGGACCCAACCTAGGTGGCTTGGAAAGTGCGTAATGAACAAAGAGGGTAAGCCTCTCCCCATCCTCCACAATGCTATGGTCGCCCTTAGCAACGACCCTGCTTTGGTTTCAATGGTCGCGTTCGATGAGATGCTCAGCGCTCCGATGCTCCTCCACCCTGTTCCGTCCTGTCGACCATCCTTAGAAGAGTCTGATGCGTTCACCTCGCGGCCGGTCACAGACACGGACGTAGGAATACTGCAGGAGTGGCTTCAAGTTGCAGGACTTTACAGGATTGGGAAGGACCTCACGCATCAGGCGATCGATATGTGGGCACAGGAGCGCGCCTACCATCCCGTGCGTGATTACCTGAACTCCCTTAAATGGGACAAGTGTGAGCGGGTTAAGAGTTGGCTGAGCAACTACCTGGGGGTTGAGCCAAGTCCTTACGCGGAAGGCATCGGCCGGATGTTCTTGGTAGCGATGGTCGCACGCATCTTCGACCCTGGATGTAAAGCCGATTACATGATGGTTCTTGAGGGTCCTCAGGGTGCTCGCAAATCGTCTGCCTGCCGCATCCTTGGCGGAGAATACTTCTCGGATAATCTGCCGGACATAGCGGTTGGTAAGGATGTCTCACAGCATCTAGCCGGTAAATGGCTCATCGAGATTGCAGAGATGTCCGCGATGAGCAAAGCAGAGAATGCTGCCCTCAAGGCCTTCATTAGCAGACCTGTCGAGCGTTACAGGCCGAGCTATGGGCGCAAAGAGGTCATACAGCCACGTCAGTGCGTGTTCATTGGAACGACGAATAAATCGGTCTACCTAAAAGACGAAACCGGAGGTCGTCGTTTCTGGCCTGTGACGGTCGGAACGATCGATACCGAAGCGCTGGCCCGCAATAGGGATCAACTTTTCGCTGAAGCTGTAGAGCTATACCGAGCACGTGTGCCATGGTGGCCTGATGAAGTTTTTGAGCGTGATTACATCAAGCCTCAGCAAGAGAGCCGGTTTGAAGCGGATGTTTGGGAGGAGGACATTGTCAAATACCTCGACGACAAGCGACAGACAACGGTTCGAGACGTCGCTATCTGGGCGCTTGGATTAGAACCTCATCGTATTGGAACTAGGGAGAATCGTCGCATCACCTCTATCATGGAGAGATTGGGGTGGAGAAGTTGCGGGAAGAACTCTCAGGGCCGGATTGCCTGGCGCCGGGAGCAGTAAATACCCTTGGCAACGGAGCACGGATCACTACGGATCATTCTCTAACGAGGTGTATAAAAGGCTTCTGGTTGCACTAGCCACACAGCACGCTCCACAGCCATTATGGAACCTCTACAGAAAGTGCTCCGTGTGGTCCGTGATCCGTGGCTGCTGAGTAAGGATCATGCCGCTGTTTGGTGGCATACCGCAGTTTTTCAAGCTCCCCCTATCTAGCCAACTCGTACTGATCGCAAGCATTCGTAACAGAGCGAAAACAAGTGTCATTGTTGATCTGATGAGATCTGTCACACTCGTTAGCAATGACACTTCTCCTCCTACGCTACATCGATGGAGGGAGGGGGCGGGTCAAAAGTTGACAACCTTCAAATTAGGACCGGCGCGGGTCCTTTCGCGTGAAATTCCGCGAAATTACCGAGGGGGTATCCAGCACAATGGACAGCTCAAGTTTCCCGGAAACACAAGACAATGGCAGCGATATCCCTCCGCTGCAGACGTCGCAACAGTCGACTAACTCCGGAGATGGTCGCAAGTCCGACACGAGCCGTGCAGCTGCTGGCCTGGACCTCGCCATTCAGCATCGTGCGCTTAGCGATCTGATCCCTTACGCCCGCAATGCTCGCACTCACTCGGAGGCACAGGTCGCACAGATCGCAGCCTCTATCCGGGAGTTTGGCTGGACCAATCCAGTCCTGATCGACGGTGACAATGGCATCATTGCGGGCCATGGGCGGGTCCTCGCAGCTCGCAAGCTGAAGCTCGAGACAGTACCGGTCATCGAGCTCGCCGGCCTCTCAGACACGGAGAGACGAGCGTACATCCTGGCAGACAATAAACTAGCCCTCAATGCGGGTTGGGATGAGGCTCTGCTGGCCGCTGAGATCGCGGACCTGCAGGCGTTGGGCGTGGACCTGGAGCTGGCCGGGTTTGAGGCTATGGAGGTCGAGAAGCTGCTGACCGGCCAGGGTGAAGGTCCTAGCTTCCCTGACGAGGCCCCTACCCCACCCGACGAGCCTGTCACTCGCCCTGGTGATCTGTGGCGGCTTGGTGAGCACCGGCTGTTGTGTGGCGACGCCACGCGCCTTGAGGATCTCCAGCGTGCTCTCGCCGGCGGCTTGGCTGACATGGTCTTCACGGACCCACCCTACAATGTGGCTTACGAGGGCAAGACCGCTCAGCGGCTGCGCATCCAGAACGATGCCCTCGGAGCAGAGTTTGCCGGCTTCCTCGAGGCCGCCTGCCGGGCCATGCTTACGGTGTGTAAAGGGGCTGTCTATATCTGCATGTCCTCGTCCGAGATCGGCACCCTCAAGGCTGCCTTCGAACGAGCCGGCGGGCACTGGTCAACTTTCATTGTCTGGGCGAAGAATGCCTTCACGTTGGGACGCTCGGATTACCAGCGCCAGTATGAGCCGATCCTCTATGGCTGGCCTGCGGGCACCGACCACTACTGGTGCGGGGATCGCGACCAGAGCGACGTCTGGCAGCATGACCGGCCCACTCGCAATGACCTTCACCCAACCATGAAACCGGTCGGATTGGTGGAGCGGGCGATCCGCAACTCGTCCAAAACAAAAGATACCGTGCTGGACCCGTTTGGCGGCTCGGGCGCCACCCTGATGGCTGCTGAGGCAACGGGCCGACGAGCTGTGCTCATGGAACTGGATCCCCGCTATTGCGATGTGATCATCCAACGTTGGCAGGAGGCAACCGGCCAGGAGGCTCTGCGCAAGGATGGATTGAGCTACAGCCAGCTCCTCGCCTCACCAGTCGTTGCAGCTGACACAGAAGAGGTGATCTGATGATGCGTCCCACCCAGCCACCCAGCATCTCGTTTCTGGAAGCAAGCCTCAATGTTTCGACCGGCTTTTTCGTGGCTCTCGTGATCCAGGCCGTGATCTATCCAATGTTTGGCATCGTAACCACGTTTGCCACCGATTCCATGATTTCGACGGTGTTCACACTTGCCTCGTTTGTTCGCTCTTACCTACTGCGGCGAGCCTTCGAGTGGCTAGGCCAGATCTAGGATAGCAATAATGCGCGGGCGCAAACCAAAACCTACCCGTCTCAAGCTGATCGAGGGAAATCCTGGCAAGCGGCCCCTCAATCCGCACGAGCCACAGGTCCCAACAAAGGCTCCCACCTGTCCGTCTCACCTCAACCCCACTGCGAAAGCGGAGTGGAAGCGGTTAGCGTCCGACCTGCACCGGCTTGGCATTCTCACGGAGATGGACCGGGCTGTCCTTGCGGCTTACTGCCAGGCCTATGGCCGGTGGGTGGAAGCCGAGCGCAAACTGAAAGAAACACCACTCTTGATCAAGCTGCCGTCCGGCTACATTCAGCAGAGCCCGTGGCTGGCTATTGCTAATAAGCAGCTAGAGCTGATGCACAAGTACCTGGCGGAGTTTGGCCTGTCACCGGCATCCCGCACACGAGTCGAAGTTCGCATGCCACAAAAGACGAGCAAGTTTGCGGGCCTGCTAGGGCGAGACAGCGAGTCGGAGTGGATGGAAATGCGAAACGAAAGATAGTGATCTATCTGGTACGGACACGATCCACGGTAGCGCTCGTACCAGGTCGACTGCACAGGCCTAGTCAAGGATACCTGCACCGTTGGAGAGACCGCTCGGCGCAATCGCAGAATCCGAGGTTCGGTTACGATTGCGCCGGCATGAAGTCTGTAACGAGCGGGTTCCGTAATGCGCCCGGACGCTCGTGCGTTCCCTGCCCTGCGAACGACGATGGCCCAGTCACCTGCGGCCCGGGACGAGCGATTGGTACCCTCTACTTTTACGCTTGAGCCCTGTCCGCCGATCAGAGTTTGACAAGACTTAGGTTTTGCTTCGGGCGCGGATCATGAAGCTATCGAACGCATATTCTGCTACCTGGAACCACAAGTACTCCTCATTTCGGAACGCGCGGTAGGAGTCATAGACCTTCTTGAATTCGGCATTGTTTGCCGAGATGCTGTCGTAGAGCTCATTGGAAGCCTTAAACGCCGCATCCATGATCTCTGGGCTATACGGCCGCAACTGCGCACCGATTCCCACCAGCCGCCGCAATGCACCAGGGTTTTTGGCGTCGTATTTCGCTTGCGTTTTTAGGTTCGTGGATTCAGCCGCTGATTGGATGATCGTCTTGTAAGCCTTCGGAAGCTCGTCCCATTTTGCTTTATTGATGAAATAGTGGTGTGTTGTACCGCCTTCCCACCAACCAGGATAATAGTAGTACGGCGCCACCTTCTGGAGGCCGAGCTTCTCGTCATCGTAGGGCCCAACCCACTCTGCCGCATCGATCGTGCCGCGCTCGAGCGCAGGATAGATCTCACCGGCCGGGATCTGCTGCGGCACGACACCGAGCTTTGCCATCACATCGCCCGCCAGTCCGGCGATCCGCATCTTCAGACCCTGGAGATCCGCGACTGTTTTGACTTCCTTTCGGAACCAACCGCCCATCTGCGTGCCAGTGCTACTCGCCGGGAGGGCAAAAACATTGTATTTGCTGTAGAATTCGTTCAGCAGGTCGTTGCCGCCGCCCTCGTAGAGCCATGCGTTCATTTGCCGGGTGTTCATCCCAAACGGGATAATAGCGCCAAGCGCAAAAGTGGGATCCTTGCCGACAAAATAGGACGACACGGTATGGGACATTTCAACCGTCCCGTTCGTTACCGCGTCCAGCGTCTGAAAGGATCCAACGATTTCACCCGCAGCAAACACTTGGATCTGGAATTTGCCGTCCGTGGCTTCAGCAACATATTTCGAGAATGCTTCACCGGCGGCATAGACGGTATCCAGTGTCTTAGGAAAGGCTGACTGCAGCCGCCACCGAATCTCCGGGGCAGCTTGGGCAATCGCTGGCATCGCTATTGCGCTAGCAGCAGCTCCTACACCCGCCGATGTCAAGAAATCTCGTCTTTTCATTGTTTCCTCCTTTTGTGCCTCGTTAGTATTCTCGGTGCGGCTAAGGCCTTCCGGCACCGAGGGTGCAGCACTTATTCCAGAGCCTCATGCCTACTTGGAGTGTGCCTGATACTGAATGCTGCGGGCCGTGAAGGTGTCGTAGCCCAGCCTTTGCTCAAATTGGACCGGATCTTCGAGAAGGTTGGTGAGCTTGGGAACGGACTGATGTTTTCCGAGCTCTGCAAGGGCGTCCCTGACACCTTTGGAAGCCGCGTAGAGACAGAAACCGTAGTTGATCACGAGATCGGCAAGACCATTCCATTCGCCAACCTGTTGGACCTCCGGCAAATCAATGACAACGATCCGGCTGTCAGGGACCTCGGTGCGAACAGCACGCAACATTTCTGGGGTTGCACCCGTCGGAAACACGAGTTCAATGCCGAGTTCGGAGAAGGCACGAAGCCGCCGGATCGCTTCGCCGACATCGCCTTTCGCCCAGATCGCATCGGTGCGGGCGATGATCTGGAAGTTTGGATCGCGGCGTGCTTCCAAAGCGGCTCTGAGCCGCTGAAGCATATCTTCGAGTGGAATGAGTTCCTGAGGGAGGTTGGTGTGCTTCCCACCGGCATGGTCCTCGATGTGAATGGCCGAGACGCCAGCATCCTCAAACGCATGGATGGTGCGCCAAATGTTGGCTGGGGCGAAAAAACCACCCTCCGCATCAGCGACCACGGGAACATTAACGGCATCGGTAACCGTCTTCGCGTGTCGCGCCAAATCATCGAGCGTCAGTGCGCCAACGTCAGGCAAAGCAAAGCCGGAAGCGGCGGTCGCATAACTTCCAACATAGGCGAGCTTGAACCCGGCAAGTTCGACGAGTCTTGCACTTAATGCGTCGTAGCAACCGGGAATGAATAGAGTCCCCTGCTGGTTGAGCAGTTCGAGCAGCGGCGGGCGGCGTGAAAGGGTCATATGGATCCTTTAGGTGTGAGAGTACTCATTCGGTGCAGCCGGAGTGGCCAGCTCAAAGGACAAACTTCTGGTATTTTTCCAGAAACATGCGTGCTGTCCTCATGTTCTCGCGCTTAAGCCTTTCGGCTTCATACGGGTCGCCAGCTCGCATTGCGGAGATAATGGCGCGATGCTCGCGCAAGCTCTGCTCTGCTCTTCCGGGCAGTATCAATGTTCGACGAATAATGACTTGCGTCTTGTCGTAGATACCAGCGAGAAAGTCGGCCAGCATTGGGTTATTGGCTACCTCAATCACCCGACAGCGGTAGGTCTCGATTCCGTTAAACAGAGTCTCGTAATTGCCGCTCGCCACTGCCTCACCGAGAGGCTTATCGAATAGTTCGACGAGATCGTCCCAACTTTCGGGCTCCGCATTTTGCGTCGCGAGGCGTGCGCACAGCCCCTCTAGCAGTTCGAAGATGTCGTAGATTTGGAAGAGTTTTGCGGCATCGAGGGAGGAAACAACGGCACCTTGGTTGGGTGTTCGCTCGATCAGGCCGCGCTGTTCAAGGGCGCCGAGCGCCTGCCTGACCCGAGCTCTGTTCACGCCGAACTCTCCCGCGAGAGCAGTCTCACGCAGCTTGGTCCCAGGCGAGATTTCGCCTTCACTGATCCTTTGCCGCAGAATCTCCTCGAGGTTCACGCTCTCCTTCTTGCTCTGTCTCGCGGCTGCCACGGTCGCGCTCCTACTCATTGGTCGCCGCGATAGCTCGAGAGTGGCAACCATATTGTCTACATTTAGGATGCTATTGATGTTGACATTATTGTCAACGATATCGTTCGGCGGACCAGGACCCTTACTCAAAGCGGACGTAATAATGGTTGCCGAGTGACTGACGATGCTTCAGCAGACACTGCTTGAGGGCTCAATGGCTGCCGGTAATCAGAAACTAAACTCAACCTCTGAGTGAGCGGAGAATCCCGCACAGGAGAGAAATACTTAATAACATGACGCGTGAAAACGACAGTTACCCACAGACCTGCACCGGCTCGGCCTCCTGACGGAAATGGACCGGGCTGCCCTTGCGGCTTACTGCCAGGCTTATGGCCGCTGGGTCGAAGCCGAGCGCAAGCTGAAAGAAACACCGCTGCTGATCAAGTTGCCATCCGGCTACATCCAGCAGAGCCCGTGGCTGGCCGTTGCCAATAAGCAGCTGGAACTCATGCATAAGTACCTGGCTGAATTTGGTCTATCCCCTACATCCCGCACGCGAGTCGAAGCTCGCGCGCTACAGAAGACGAGCAAGTTTGCCGGCCTTATGGGGCGAGATTACGCAGCCGACTGGTTAGAACTGAATGTCTAACAGCAGATAGCCACTTTATACCTGTTCAGAGAATTCCTGACGCAGTGAGATACGGGTAGGCAGTTAGGCTTGTGAGACGACCCGTCTCGTCGAGAAGTCTGTTCCAGTGCCGACAGACCGGCTCCAGCACTGCCTCGTAGCCATCCAGCATCCGATGCGAGCGGTAGCGTTCGCGCAGGTACAGCCAGACCCGCTCCACTGGATTCAGCGCGGGTGACGCCGGCGGCAGAGCCAGCGCGAAGGTCTCGTCCGTGCCGGGCCGGCAGGCGGCGAACAGATACAAGCTTTCGAAGCGCTGATCGACCACGCCACGCGGGCGCCCCCACGCTCATACTAAGCCTATGTTGTCCAGCCCTCCTGGCCGATGCGCGCCCTGTCCTGGCACCTGAGCTGGAGACGGGCCTCAGGGTGCCCGGAGGCGCGGTCTACGGCCGGGTACCATTCAGGGGTGAGGATGAGATCGTCGTACTTCGGTCAGCAGATTACCCAATAAAAGTTGAAGGAGGAGCTCCGTTGTCCTGGGAGGACATGTGCCGTGCGCCAGTTGTCTCCGATGCGCAAATGCACAGATGGGCAGACTTGGCGAAGCAGCTCGATGAGAAGCGGGCGCGAGGATTGGCTTAAGGCTGCAATGAGGTAGAGACTATAAAAACTACAGTATGTATGATTCCCCTATCCCGTATTGTTGGAAACTGAACGCCCCGTCTATCGCACATCTCAAAGCCGATGCCCTCACCAAGCAAAGTAGAAATTGCCGCCCTCGAACTCAACCGAAGAGCTCCAAGCTTTCGCATCGGAAAGCTTCAGGAGCTCCGGACAAGATTAAAGAGTCTAAAGAGGCGACCCGGTAATACGATCTTTAGTCACCAAACGATCTTTGACGAGTGGGCTTTCCACGTCGGAGGACGCTCAGAGCTTCAATTCAACATTGGAATAGAGGGTGTTCACGGGCAGGCTACGATCAGGTATGGCGTCGCATTCTCTTTCGAGCCGAGCCGAAGCCTGCCATCTATTGACCTACTCGTCCCGAAGGCGGCTCGGTTTAATGAATTCCTCCGATTATATCCCGACCTCTACGATGACATGCGCATGTGGCACTACCTGCGGAGCCATCGAAGCTCAGATTACCCGCCAACGATAATACTACCGGAGCTGGTCCAACCCGGTATTTTCATATTCCTTGGCCGTCGTGAGGAGGCTGATTCGCTGGACTATGATAGTGTTTTGCGGACTTTCGACCGACTACTGCCGCTTTATGAGTACGTAGAGGGTGGGCAGGGAGCGCAACCGACCATCGAGCCTACAGGTACTGTATTCAAATTCAAAGCTGGCTGTTCTCCGAAGGCATCTACGACGGCTGCGACCCAAGTGCAGCGACAGCTCGATGTAAGCTTACGCCACAATGAGTTGCAGACTGCCCTTTACGAGCACCTAGTTACGAAGCATGGAGCAGATAGCGTTGGCACTGAGCTAGTCAGTGGGAACGGCGCCAGAATCGATGTAGTTCTGCGCAGTGCTGATGGATACTCTTTCTACGAAATCAAAACAGCGGGGTCTCCCCGCGCATGCATCCGTGAAGCGATAGGGCAGTTGCTCGAGTATGCATTTTGGCCCGGAGCGCAGAAAGCGTCTCGCCTAATTGTCGTCGGAGAGCCACCTCTTGATAACGACGGTCGTGAGTATCTGCGACGACTGAATGAGCGCTTTCCGGTGCCACTAGTATATAAGCAAGTCGGTGACTGCTGAAGGGTAGGCTTGCGGAGCCACGGTTCAACCTGGAAGCTCGCGGCCTACTTTCCAGAGTACCGATTGCGGGCCTACATATCGGTAACCATAATGGTTTCTACCAAACGTGGGGAAGTCGGAAGGCATGAGCTTAAGCAAGCGTATATTATTCGGCAATTTGCCAGAAGACGACCAGATCAGGGCGGAAATTGCCCGATCGATGCAGGCCACCATTGAGCAGTTCACTGTCCGGGCTCGCGAGCGCCCAAAACAGCCAAAGCGCACTATAGGTCGTGGGAAGCAGGACCCATTCTGGAAGGGGGTGCTTTACGCCGCGATAGCGGAGCTTGAGATCGGCCATGTAAATCTCAACGGTGTCCCCCACTTCAGGACGGCTGAGGATCGTGATCGTGCCCATGAAGCGGCCGTCCTCAGATGGAACACTAGGTGGGAGGAGTGGGAGAGAAAGCGCAATCAGCCAGTTCTACCTGTGCAGGTTGCCTCACCGATCTCAAATAGGTCGAACCCGAGATCATCAGCGCCCTTCATTCTAGATGCGATCCCGCCTACCCTTACCCACGGATGACGAGCTAAAGCCTTATCTGACTGGTGGTTCTGGTGTGCCGGAGCTTGATCGATTTCTTGCCCAAGTAAAGTGGCGAGATGCTCTCGTCGAGCGGGACAAGAACACTTTTTTGGTACCGTTTGTGAGCTCGATTCGGCCCTCTTTCGACTACGACGCATACCGCAGAACACCCGTCTGGAAGGACGCCAGCGGCAAGGTCCTCAAGAAAGCAGGCTACAAATGCGCTTGCTGCCCAAGCAGGGCGACCGAAGTCCACCATCGCGACTACCGGCCCCGAGTTCTTGCCGGGGAGGACCTTTCGCCTCTCGTGCCTATCTGTCGGCGGTGCCATGACCTTATCGAGAGTGAGCGGGCAAAAAGCTGGCAAAGGGGCGAGATGAAATTGACAGAGCTCGTGCAAGCAGAGAACCAGCGCCTCGGAACTATCAGCAATCAGCAGCCCTAGGCCTTGAACTAAGATGAGTACTCTCAGAAATTGCCTGCCCTCCCCTGCCGCTACGAATAGACAGCCAGAAAGTGCTCCGGGAGCTTCAGTCCGAATCCCAATTCCATTTACAGCATCGGGCGAGCTCACCACGTAAGAACTCTTCTTTGTGATCCTTATCGTGGCTTGTGAAGCCTGCACTTTCGAAGAACCCATCGCCCGGCAAACGGGATTCCTTGTTCACGATGAGGCACATCAACTGAGGTTCACCGTTCCTTGCGTTCGTCTCACTAACGACTCGTAAGGCGCTCTTCAACGAAGAACCGAAGCCCTGTGACCATGCGTGTCCAAATGCATCCGCAACCTCACCATAAGTTACGATTTGTGCTTTTTGAGCTCGGCTAATCAAGAAAGCCCGCAAGTCGTCCGGGTTAAGGCGTGTCGGCTTCTTACGAGTTGGTCTCGATGGATTAGCTTGGTTCTTTTCTTCCCGTACAAACGTTTCGATCACCGAGGCGGGCACGAATGGTTCAGGCGGCTCCGTCATTATGGGAAGGCCGTTGCCTGACCATGGAACATCAACCGGAACACCCCGGTCACTTGCTGACTTGAGCAACACCTCCCGAGTGGCTGTTGAGGCAATGGTAGCGACGTAGCCAGTAGCGGGATCACCGACCACCATTCCTCGCTCGCGGGGGCCATGCCGCCATCCGTAAGCAACGAGGAGGCAGATGGCCGCGTCCATCCGGTCTTGATCCTCCTTCTTGGGCTTGGCACGGGTAACCTCCGCATCTGCCCAAGAACTAAGGGATAGGACACCGAGTTGCGACGCATAACGCGCAACGCCGGATGCAACGAGCCGCCAGTCCTCTATCCTGAATGTCCGCGCGGCTGGATTATACTTCGCGCCCCTCCCGCGTTCCCAAAGTTCGGGAACAAGCGCGGGGAGTGCAAGTGCGGGAAATACCTCCATAACGTAAAAGCCCGATGCCGCTGTTCGCGCCTCAAACGGGTTTTGCGTGCCGTTGATATTCCGAAGGAAGCGCCAGATTGGGGCTTGGTCCCCAAACATACCCGCGCCGCCGCCGCCACGCCGAGCCGGCTGCACCCCGCCGCCAAGCGCGTTAACCAAACTCATCGCGACTCGCTCAACGGGTCTACAACCCTCAACGTTCGGCACAATCGTTGGCTGGTCTATGACGACCAAAGCGTACGTATGGTTCTGTGTTAGTTCCTTGACGAGCTCCTCAGCTTCACGAAATGAAGCAAGTCGCGGTGCGTGAAACTCCGTGGGAACGCCATCCTCAACCACGTATGCTGCAATCGCACCCGGATTTTTCGTGTTGTCGGTCCAAGCGGAATCAAACCCGATAAGGACCTCTTTCATAACACCCATTGCAATGCCTCGGACTACGTTGAAAACGGGTCTGCCGAACTACCTTGGACCGCTCGCATGGTTCGTCTTGCGAAACGTGCGAATGATGAAGTTAGCAACAGCCTATCGAACAGTTTGCGCCAAACTTCTTCAGTCTAGCAGGAAGTCTAGGACTGGTTGGCCCCGCACCAACTCCAAAGTGACGCGCCCTCTCTGCTCGTAAGCGTACAAGCTCACATCTCTCAAGATCGCTGTCTCTACTGCGCTCTGCTGGAAATTCGCAGCGGCTAAAACGGCTCTTACGGACCTGCCTTGATACTCTGCAACCAGAGCTTTGTTCACTCGATAGCGGCAAGGTTGCGCGACATCAGCCTCGGAGGTGTTTCCAGGCTTGAGCTCGAGGACAAGAACCTCACTGCCGATGTCTACGATCAAGTCTGGGATGCAACGTGGATCTCCGGTCACGTTGGGCAGGTACTGTCTCTGACGAGCTACACTTCTGACCTTTGGGTGGGCCCTCAGCATTGCTTCTAGCTCGTCCTCTAGGTCCTTCTCCCTTTTGATGTATGTGCGGTGGGGGTCAAGGACGCCAGATTTGTCAATCTGCGGAAGCTGGCCGGCTTTGATGTCATCCAAAGGCAGGTAGGATAGAACCGGATGTAGGTATTCCGGTCGTACGAGAATGTTCTTTCCCCCTGAATTCTCCCATTCCGCCTTCCGGCTACCCTCATCGAGGAACCCGCCCTCTCTCAGGTAGCCTTTGAACTTCTGGTGAAAGGTTACCCAACGCACGTTCGGGGGCTTCGCTTCCTTCCCAATGACAAAGACCCACGTTTGTGGGGCATGAGAAAATGAGAAGCTGATGTGATGGCTCTCGCTCTTACTCGGATGACCTTCTTGCCACAGGTGCGTCAGCCCGAACTCAAGAGCGGTCTGTAAGACCTCCAGAACTTCGGAGGTCAGGCGCCATTCCCGAGCGAGATAGGAGCGGCCGTGCTGCGAGACAAAGAGGCCCTTTGCGTCGGTCGTGATCCGAATGTCCCCCTCTGGGTACTGAAAGATTTCCCCAGGGTTGCTCGAACTGTTCAGCAGGTGTGGGGATCCTGCACTCATGGGACTACCCTCGGCATTTTGACTCAGCTGAATCGGCTGCCCGACGTTGCTTGAGCCCGGAAATGTAATCGTGGTGCTGTTTCGACAGGCGCACATGGCCTACGAGCAAAGCGATTAGGAGGTCGGCGCCCCTCCGAACACTGGTTCCCCCAATACCCTTTGCCCACCGACTGACCTCCCTAACCGTGAGGCCATCGATGAGGCATTCCTCGGAAATCCTGCGGCGGATCGAGGTTGCCTTGGGCTTTAGCTCCTCGGCGATCTCACGTCCCGTGCTCTCGATCCGCACGTCTGGGGCAAAGCCATGTCTGCGAAGAAAAGCACGGAGGGCTGGTCTCGCGCAGCCGCCGCATGAGCTTAACGGAGGCCGAGGGACTGACCTCATAACGAGCGGTAGCCTGGCGGATTGAGCTGCCCTTCTCGACAGCCCAGACAATGCGCTGGCGCAAGTCCTGGGACAACGGTGTGGTCACGGCAAGTCTCTTTTCTCACACTCCTGACCGCCATCGAGTCAGATCCCGCGATTCCGTTCAACTTTGAACACTAGACCCGCCCCACAATGCTTTCTCTCCCAATACGCGTACATCTCCATGAATGAAGTAGGAATTCGGCCCGACGACCGTCTCACTGTAATACCCTTTCCCTTGGAAGGTCCATTGCAGCTTAAATTTCCTTATGACTAAATTATCTTGTTCAAGATCCACATCTATAAAACGGTCTGTGCTTAGCTTCTCGTTTCGAAACAGAGTGATAGAGGCCCCGTCTACTGTTTTAGCCTTTAATTTGACGTCAGCCAATTCATCGTAAGATTGGTTATAGACCTCAATCCACCAAGTAATTTTCCGAATAACATCATCTTGGTCGATCAGACCCTCTGTCATATCCACGATTAGATCAGTTGCAGTTTCCGCTCGACCAAATGCATCCACGACAAGTTCTGCTTCTTCCTGAGCCATCATCTCATCCCCTCTAGATTGACTGCGTACGACTTCCCCCGACGATCTCGCCACTAGAGATCAAAACAAAGTTAATGTATCGAAAATACTTTCCGTCGAGTGCAGAATAGGTTTTTGATCCGATATCATTTCCACCTATTTTATAAATCAAATTGATATCTTTGATTTTAAGATTAAATTTTCGTAGTGGGATCAATAAGAAATCCGCCTGGGGTATTTCTGGAACAAGCCCGAACGCCCTCCAAATATTCGGCTCTTCAAGCGTTCTGTATCTGACTATAATATTGCTGACTTTACCTGGAGAGTAATTACTTATCTTCAAAGACCTAAAACAAGGATCTCTATTAACGACAGGCATACGTTTCCTCCAAAATACTGTGCAGAATATTCTCAGTTTGTTACGGCTCTAACTTGGTAGGGACAGTACTAATCGCTGAGGACCAGTTCCATTGGTACTGATCCCGACAGCATCTTCCCCTCTTCCACAAATGATGCAGGCCGGAGGACCCAAACGGATCTGATCCGGCACTTGCTTTGCGAGGGAGTCGGGTCTTGCTCTCGCACAATTTCAATAGTTCCATCCGGCCGTCTAGTGCTCAGTGCAACAGATGATCTCTTGGCGCGATTGTTTTGGCTATAGAGGTGATATTCTTCATTATACCGCACGTATATTCTGCGTGCATCAGATTGAGAGCTAGATTGATCAATATAACCGAAGTCAGACGCCGCTCCGATTATAACTGTTCCATCAGTCATTTTGTTGATGAAATGAACATCGCATACTAGGGAACTTTCTGTAAGCCGTTCCTCCACAGATTGCATTCTATGCTCCCGTCAAGTTCGCGGGAAATCTTGATCTAGAGAACGCAATTGGTCAACAGCTTTGCAATAAACCGCCGAGCCAATTATTCTTACGCCTCAATCATAATAGCGTTACCACTAGAGCATTTTCGAGTTACTTGGATCTACGGCGATGCAAGACCTGTAAACGGCAGTTTTGGGCGAAGCGTTGGTCGGTATTGTTTTAATCCTACTGAGCTCACCAAACTCAAAAACGCTCTAGCTCCGACCGGCACGCCGTGTACTGCCCTGCTGTCCACCTCGGTTGAGCTAATAGTTCGTCGGTGTGAGACATTTCCAACTTATATTTACAATTACTACTTTTAGAACCTTGCACGTCTCTAAGGGAGAGTGCACCTTAGCGTTAACTGGCGGGTGGTCTCAATGCGAGAATTTGTTCCTGCGGCACGGCAGATTTCGTGTCTTACGTTGCTCCTGCTCTCGGCCTGTACGAGCGATAACCAAGGCCGGATCGTGACCACGAGTGACGGCGGATTACGCGAATTCTCGTCATGCATTCGAAACAAGATTGAGACTTATCAGAATATTCAGCCTTTCGCAGAGGCCTATGACCTATCGATTTACCCAGAAAACATCAGTAGGTCTGATGTCGATCAGTGCAGCGCAACCGCGGTATCGTCAGTCCCAAGTGATCTTGCCGCAAGACGCTTTCAGACTTGCAAGAGAAGGATGGGAGGCAGCTTCCGTGTCTTTGAAGTGCCCCCAGGTACAGTATTGGCCAACCCTGTGGCTACGACTGATAGTAGTTTCATAGAGGCCGACGCTGGATTAGTTAGCGGCCCCCGAACGCAGTCCTTGGTAGTTTCAGCTCTCTCAAGATCTTCAAGCGTGACAAGAACGCGAGTAGAGGTGCGCGGGTTTCGGGGCAACAGGATGAGCGAAGCGATGCTTCGTTCCGTAACGGCCGAATGTAAAAATAGTACGCCGAGGGGACAATGAGCTACTTTTTCACGTCTCGATCGGCCAAAGCTGTGTTGGGGGTTCTTGTTTGCACACTGGGCGGTTGCGACACGTCTAGGAGCATCGCAATCTTAGAGCGAAATCGCCTGGAAGCAGAGAATTTAGCACTACAGCAAACATTAGCATTTCTACAATCAAGCCCTCTACCTCGATCAGATAGTCACATCGAGCTCTTCATAGGATCCACAGCTTTCAATAAGGTACTCAGTCGCTTTGACGGGTACAAGTTCGCTATCAATACTCTCCCCGATGTTCAGATCCAGGTAAGATCCATAAGATCGAGATTTCAATATGGGCTCCCAGAGATAGATCTACAAATAATTGCCTCGCACACACGCTGGAAAATTGAAGTTGAACTCCGAGCCAGAGCGAATTTTGACATTTCTTTTGATCGCAACGTCAATGAAGCCAAAATAAAACTCTACGTAGCCGAAATTAAGCCTGAACTTCGTACGTGGGGCATCGATGTGCCGTTGGGAATATTCGTGGCTCAACTTCTGAGAGTGAACGCGCAGGAGTATGTAGAGAAGCTACCGGAAATTCGCGTCCCGTTATTCATCCCCTTGGACATGAATCTTGGCAGCGCGCCCACAATAGTTCGAATTCCGATTGAACAAGGATCGATTGACGGTTGGTTGAGTACTCCTCAGTTACGAAAGAAATATCAAGTTCGCATAATTAAGTGGTTAGTTCTCCCAGATGGTATCCACGTATATGGCCAAATCGGAGCGTAAGATGATTCCGAAAAAAACTTCTGGGCGCGCCCTTATCATGTGCGGGTTTGGCATCTTGATATCTGGATGTTCAACAACAAATCTACCGATCAGTTATCCTGAGCCCTATGCTACTCAGATCCGCGAAATTCAAGCACAGAATGCAAGGCTCGCTACGAACTTGGATTCTAAGACCCTAGACATTCGTCGCCCGGGAGTTGACCTTCAAGCTTGGGTTTCGTCGCGGGTTGTTGCCCGTCTTCTTGATGACTTCAATGCGATTCCTAGTTCCCATAGGCGTGTAAAGTTTACGTCTTATGCGGCGTCGGGACGGTACGCTGGAGACGAAGGAGACTGCGGTATCTTCGGGAGAGCAAGTTGGTATGTTGCACCACGAGGAGGCAGCGGGCACGATTTTACACTAAATATCGGCAAGGCTTCCTATGCGTGGCAGGATAATCAAGGTTTTGCGATCAATCTTCCGGTTTGGGCTTCAGCCCGTAGCAATCTGCACTATCATGTGGATCCATGCATCGGAGGAGGTTTCGGCTGGGATGGGGAGGCGGCAGCAGTCTCATCCACAATCACTTTGAATGGCGTAATGAGCCTTACTGAAGTGACGCAAGGTCAGTATTCATTGTCACTGAAGCTTACGGGACCTCGTAGCATTCTGTTATTGCTTGCTGTAAGAGGCTTACCGATCCCGTTCGTTCCAATTGTTGTTGATGCCCCTCACTTCGCCGAGCCTCTTTTCTTAGCAAAGTTATCCCCACTCTTTAGCGAGACGGGCTCCATCTCGATACCAGGTCAAAAGCCAGTAAAGTACAAACTCAACGTTACCACGAGACAGGTCTCTAATATCGATGAAGGCTTTGAGGCGCGGTTCGACGTGGTTGTCAGCCATTCAGATGGCTCAGTTGCATACTGACTAGGAGTTTCATTAGACTGACACAAAGTGGGATGCCGAAGACGAAATCCCTAACTCAAATTGCAATAGCTAAAGCATCGGACGTGAATTCGAACTCACGCCGGATGCTTTAGGCTTTTGATTGTGAGCCTCTTTCCACGCAAAACCGATTGCCACTTTTGCGTCCGAGGCTCTAGCCTATTTGGCTATTGCCACGCTTTCAGCCGAACAACTACTCTGGCCTTTGTCACTAGTCGGCCGCGGCGGATGACGAAAATCGCGCGAGCCCGCTCTGACGGAGGTCGCGATGCAAGCTTTTGGTTTTTCAGTGGGGCTCGCTCTGCTTTGCCTGGCACCGTCCGGGGCATCAGCAAACTGGTTAGCAAGATGCCAGAGCCCTACGGGTCTGTGCTATGCCGAGGCGTGTGGTAGGACTCCTGAAGAAGCCTACCGCAAATGTGCCGACAAATGCGGTAACGTCGATCTGCTCGGGTTATCGACTTCAAGTTGTGCTGCGAGTGCCGCAGCGGTGAAACGCAAGTCGCCCTACCCGAAAGTGAAAGGGCTCGAAGTCAAATAGGTCAGACTCGATCAGAGGAACTCTCCACCTGAGCAGGGTCCCCGAACACTTCGTCGGGGCACGGGACACCAGACTACGCTCGGTCGTAGTAGGCTCTTAGGGTGGCGCTGAGGGATCACTCGCATGAAGCGGTTCGCTTGGTCATTTGTGTTCGGGGCATCCATACTCGCTTGTTTGCTCCTGCCCGCTTTTGCACAAGCTCCTTCTACGAAATTTCCGTTGACCTGCTCGGCCTCAGCACCTGGAGGCTGTGACCGGTTCCAGGATTATTGGGACCATACGAATATAACCCAGTGGTACAATTGCGCTTTTCCGCCCCAGGCAAAACAATGTTGGCCCTCTAGCGCCTATGTCATCAAGGCGTGTAAACAGAGTCCAATCGGGCTTGACTTCATACGCGCGCATGACGTGACGTCTGACCTATTTAGGAAGTCGTACAACAACGGGGACTTCAATGTCGCGCCAAATTTAGTTCATGTTTGGGAGCATCTCAATGCAAGTCTGATGGACATCACATATCCGATTAGCAACAAAACGACCATACAGGACGACGTGGCGAAGCTTAACATCAATGATCCGGTAGCATTTGGGGCAATTGCCGTGCGCCACACTGCCGATGTCAATGATTTACTGAAAACCTTATCGCCAATTGCAATAAATCTGCTAGCGTGCACTGATATCGAAAAACGAATACCAGGTTTTGTGAAAGCGGCCCTTTCGAAAGTGATGCTGCTTGGAGGTGTATGGTTCGTGGAGGCCCCGCAGAACGAGCCGACTGCGAATGCGGTCGTTTACGACGGACCCGTTGATTTGCATCTGTCGATCATGAGAGACGATTGCGCCGGGCCGGCTAGCCGGCCCAGCGTGCTCGTTTCCGGCAACACAGAAGATGGGAATAACTTCAGCATGCAAATCAATGTTGGTGATCCTCCAACTGATGTGACCGGAAGCCGGATTAGTGTACAATTGATAAGGGGACCAAAAGACTGGACTCGCTACCAATGTGCTGCTGGACGCCTAACGGTTAAGTAAGCGGGCGTGACCTTCAGCGCTCCCGAGACAACACGCCCGAGCGCAACCTTCTCCACTACGAATACGTCCGCGGGGCGCCAAAGGCGTCAGGATCTGTTCGCGTGGTTCGACCTTCTCGACGCGCTGGAGGCCGACCCGGCGACGGCGTCGGAAGGCTTCCAAGGCGCGACAGTGCGGTACGTCACAGCCACTCCATGGCTAGAGCATCGGACTGGAAACTAGACTCCTGGGCTTTTGGGCTGATGTGACCTGTGATGCACTTCGTCGGACGGGAGATGGATCATGGGTCACTGCTATTCTCTCGATCTTCGGGTGCGGGTTGCAGCCTTCGTGGAGGCGGGCCATTCCTGCCGGGCTCGCATGCGTGGGCGGTTTTTTGACCGTGATCGCCCGCGCGTGGAGAAGCGCCAGAGCGTGCCGATGCCAGCCGAGACGCCACGCTCCTGCCGTAGCCTCGCCTGCATCTCGTGAAGGCTGATGTGAGAACGGGCATCGATCAGTTCCAGGAGAAAGGCTGCATGCGCATCGAGCTTGGAGCCCTTGGGCTGACCCTGCCGGCGCGCCGTCACTTCACCGGATCGGGCGCGGCGCACCCAGAGGATAGTGGTTGAGACACCAGTGCCATAGTGGGCAGCTGCCTGCCGCACCGAGGTGCCGCCCAGGGCTGTCCCAATGACCCGCTCCCGCAGGTCCCGCCTGTAAGCGCGTGCCATGCCGTGCCCCCAATGTCCGGAGACAAGCAAGCTACATCAGATCTCAGAGCGGAATCCCTCTGACTCGGAATAGCCGGAAAAGGCTCTAGCATTCTCATCTACACGCGGCGCTCAGGCAGGAGAATGTGCCGACGAATGCAAATTTCTCTTGTAGTTAGCGACAAGTGGGCTCGCTACGGTTCAGATGAATAACGCTCCCCTCCTCAGGTGAGTACTTGAGGATCTCGAATCCATTCTGAGCAGGGCCGCGTTACCTCCGAAGCCATGGAAGAATTACTATAAATAGCTCCATTCTTTGACGCAGTACCCACCCCTGACGATTAGAATGCGATTAGCGAAGAAATGTTGCTGATTCGCTCTAATACTTACGAGGTTTAGAACTAATACTGCTTTGTCCAGCAGACCCTTTTGCATAATTGCTAAGTCGTGGAATAAAATCGCAGATATATGAACTTTTTTAAGAGGCTGATTCTCATGAGAATAGCTGCTTCTATAGCTCTCGCTACGCTAGTGCTCGTTACCTCACCTGCACTTGGGCAAGGCTCAACAGAAGAAATAATATCTGAGATAAAAAAGCGACTGCCGCCGACAGTGGAAGAGCAGAGGACCGTCGTGCCACTGTTGCCGCAATCTTCTCAACAAATATTAGATATGCTCTCTGGAAAGCCTCTAGAAACTCCAGTCCTATATCTTCACTCTCGGGTAAAAGGTACGTGTGCTTACTACTATGCAAAGCATGAGCACGAAGCCTACGTCACACAAGGGTCTCCAGAAGGTTCTCGTATACCGGTGAACCGGATAGTTTTGCATTCGTCTATTGGTGGAAACCATCAAGACAAGGCCTGCGAGAACACGGAATGGTGCGCTCGAACTGAGGAAGAGTTTAACGCAGGCTGCCGCCAGAGCTGCGTCTCGGCAACTGCTACGTACAATGGGATAAGCTGGTCCACCGAGAGGCGATGCATTTGGTAAACACTTGGGGCATGTCCGACGCTTGCTGATGAACCGCTTCCTACAAGGTTCCGACCTAGTGGCCATTTGATCTCGGTGAACCCGCAACCAAATTCGGCGAGATAATTCTGTCACTCGTCAACCGGAAAGTGGTCGGATAATTCACAAATGATAGCCCATTGGCTTACCTATGGAATAGCATAGTACTTACCAGAGTATTTGGCGATACATGTGGCGATCGCGAGACCAGAGTGGAGCTAACTAGCCGGATTGTTTGGCTTGAGGAGAGGCATGCGGTGATCATTGACACTCCAGAACAGACCACAGCAAAACTTCCATGTCTCTCTGCCCGTGATGTCAAAACAGTCATCCGATACTATGCACGTGATACCTCGTGGCCGTCGAAGCGCCTCACACGCCGAGAGGCAGAGCGCCTCATTGAAGCTGGAATAAGCATCGCTGTTGTTCATCAGGGCAAGGGCAATAAGCCGAGTTCGTTTTCAAAGCCACTCGGCAGGCTCGACGGTGCATATGCCCGGCAGTATGCAGTTGATGTTATCGGGCAACCGGAAGGATCAGTGATTTACTTCGCCGTCGACTATGATGCCGGGGCAGACGACGTCGGAGATCTTATTGTCGAATATTTTATAGGAGTGAAGGAAGCGTTCGAATTTGCTGCGGGTATGACTAACCATCGAGTTGGTGTCTACGGAAACGGACTAGTGTGCCAGACATTGCTTGACCTCGGACTCGTGGCACATACGTGGCTGTCGCAGTCAACCGGACATCATGGCCATAGGGAATTCAAAGCGTCGGGCCGCTGGTCTCTCTTTCAGAATATGCCTTCGGAGCTCTGCGGGCTTGATGTCGACATAGACGACCTCAACCCCAGGCTGTCGGAGTTTGGATCATTCGACAGACTCGAAAATCCTCTTTCTCCCGTCTGGACTGCGTTCAGAAGAGGTGCTTTCCATGAATTAGGTCCTGAGAGCTTCGACGAAGTCGCCATACAATCATCTGTTGTGAAGCGCGGTGGCGTTGGATTGCACGAGGGACCCGGATTGGAGTTCCAAGTTAAGCAGCTGTTGATTGCCGGAACGATAGTTCGAATGGTTCGCATCTACGGCGATTGGGCGCTTGTCGATCTTGTTGGTGATGGGCTTATCGATGGTGCCGTCCATCGTGCGTTCCTTATGCCGACAGCATAACGATCCCAATACAAAGTCCGGTATTTCCCCATTCGCGTGAAGATTGGGCTGTTCCAGGGCGGGCCGTCGGATTGCATATTCGAGTGGTTCTGCTCAGCGTACCTAGTATGCTGCCATAACTGCGGCTCTGAAGCTGGCGTCTGAATGGACACCAACGCTGAATTAACGGCGTAACTGGATCGCCCACTTAGGGCAGATTAGCCTCGTGCACCCGTCGCCGATATCAGCTGTTAGTGATTGGGGCATTCACTTCGGTGCTAGTGCTGCCACAAAACCGCGGTGTTTCGCACTGTCGCTCGACCACTGGTCAGTTTCTCCGATAGGGCCTTCCTCAATCCTCCTCAGACACGCCGATTGCAGATGCATGCTCACTCTCCTCCACACCACGATCCCATACAGCCGGGCAATATGTCTCGCGATTTACGCGGTTTGCTGCCGCGAAACGTAGCACAGACTTCGTAAATGCAAGCGCAACAACTTGGCTATTAAGAAAAAGAATGTTTTCTCGGTTGCTCTCGAACGCCGTCTCGGAGAAGTTTGCGCTCCCAGTAATGACGACCGCCTCTGCTTCTAGGCCATCAACGATCAAGGTTTTCGTGTGTAGCAATCGATATAACCGTGACTTCTCGATCCGCGCATCGTCTGTCGAAGAGCCCTCAAAGAAGTCTAAGACGTCCCCGCCAAGGCTTTCTGCCTGCGCACGAAACAGGGGATAGAATCTGGCATCAATAAGACCGTGAACACCGACACCACTTCCAACCCCGCGCTCATAAATTTTCTTTATCAGCTCTACATGGGTAAACGAAAAAAACTCGAAATAGATGCTGCGTCTCGCGTGACTCAAACGTTCGGAGACGTAGTGGATAGCTGTAGGATTGGGCAGGAACGCCACACTAATAGGGAATCCGCAACTCAAGCTCATAAAGTCAAAATGGCCTGCGACGGGTTCCCGAAGCCGAGCTGCGTCGTCCGAAGCACTACCGCTTCCGCCCCAGAGTGAGTCGAACGCGCGCAAATACCCGCCAGCAATTTCGACGTTCTCGATTGTGAGAAGATGCTGTCTGTGTCCCAGTTCGGCCCCAACTGCCCTATCGAACGTCGACCCCTCCGCACCCGACACTGTGAAATTATACGAACCCGTCAGTACGGACCTTCCGTCAGCCACCATGAATTTATGGTGCATTCGGCTTGAGCCAGGCGCATAATATTCTGGAATGTTATTCGCCTGAAGCGGTTCTTTTAACATTCCTCTGGCCAGCACTGCCGTGTCATTGAAAAGACGGCGCCCCGAATAGTATGTATGCCTAGGAACATCTCTAGCAGTGCTTGGCAGTTGATTCCGGAGGCGGATCTTCGTCGGCCCTTCGAGCGCTTCAATCGGCGCGTCGGCCTGCAAGAAAACATCGTCTGCAGTACCAATTGCACCGTCTAGACCCCGTCGTAACTGTTCTAAGACGATACGCCTCGATAGCGCTCGATAATATTCTTCGCCTCGACTGCCATTTAGGACATCCGAGAGGCTATCCTTCGAATCGGTGAATACTCTTACTAGAACTCCTCTTGCCGCCGCGTCCAGAAGCGCAGTGACGATGACCGGATGGTCTAGGTCATGGGCCGCCACGGCCAAGTTGGCTTTTGTGTTCGCTATAAAGTCCGCAATCGCTTGCACGAGAGCGTTCGGCTGTAATGCGGCGGCAGAAAGTCCGCTATTCTCAACGAAATCAATGCTACATTGACCGGTTCGGACCAAATTTTCAGCTCTAGCCTCTCTAGCGTTCAGCAGAGGGCTGAGAAGCAGGAAGAGCAAAAGACGGGTCCGTCCCGCGAGTTCTAGTTTCCGCATAAGGGTATCTCACCGGCAGGTTTAGCAAGATCAGACCAATAATGTTCGAAGGAAGAGCGGTAGGTCGAAGTCATCTTCGGCTGATTCAATAAGTAAACAGCTTCAACATTGCCACCGAAACCACCACACGTAAAGTTAGCTGATCCGGTCAAAACGCTAGGTGTGCCAGAGCCTAAGAATACCATAAATTTATGGTGAAATCGGTGTGAAAGGGCACCTGCTGCATTCGTCTGCATGTAGCGAATTTCGGCTCCGGCATTCTCTAACTCTGCATACCAATGCTTATCTTTTCGCGAGAGATTTGTGCCACAAACATCATCATCAGTGATTATGCGGACCCGCTTCCCGTTTGAGAGCGCTTTTCGGAGAATTGTACTGATGCAAGGGCTTCCCGCGTTGTACCCAGCAACGTCGATTTGTGTAGCTGACCCAGCCTCATAGGCAAGTTCGGCAATTATTGTGTCTATTTCGAACGGCAATGTATAGAAGCGAACTGGATCGGCTACGTTGTGGGTCGCGTTGCGATGAAAAAGGCATAGGGAATATGTAGCACCGACACTTCTGAGGTCGAAGGCTTCACCGGTCGATCGCCCATGTAGGGCATCGAAAAAGCACCGATGCCGTTGGACGAGAGCCGCCTTCGGACTGGCCACAACGAAGTTGTAATTCTCGAAGTTCGCTGTGTTTTGGTTGTTACTTGGATCCGAAATAAACTCTGTTGAGATTTTGAAGTTGTCGCTGGTAAATATGATTCCATAACTAACTCCACCGGCATATTCGACAAATAGAATCTTGGGATGAAAAACGTAGTCTGGCGCCGACTCGTCCTCGGGATTGTTGGGCTGTCCAGTGGGAAAGACGGCCAAGTCTGTATTTGTATCGGCCAAACCAAATCTTGCCACGAAACGTGTATGCATTGCAGTTGCACTGCCCGCATCGGTCGTAAACCGGATCGGAGCAGCAGAAAGGTCGTAAGCTTTCGTAAGTGCTTGAAGGAGAGCCTCGCGCACAAAGTATGAGGCGCCGTCAATAGACGTCACGTCTGACCGCACCAAGACCTCCTCAATGGTCCTAGCTAGAGGTAGATTCGCTTCAAAGGTTTTCTGCCAGTCCTGAAGACTATTGCAATAAACCCCGGCGGGCGTACTGCCGCTCGGCTCGCAATCGGGCATCGTGAAAATCGAGAGCTGTTTGTTTTCTGTGGGCTTATTCTGCCCAATAGCGCCATTGGTGGACAGAGCTAGGGTGAAGGCAAGAACAAGGCCTCTAGTAGCAATCGAAAGCATCGTTGACCGCCTGTAGGATTGCTTCGATTGCAGCCTCAATCGCTACGTCCCAATCAACGTCAAATACTGCACTTATGTTCAGCTCAAGAGTTTCGAGATCTCCTCCGATAATGAGGCCCCAATCCTCATCAATAGGGATTTTGATTCCCCCACGCTCTGGATCGATCTCCATATCCCAAGGAAGATCCAAGCCATCATCATCTTTGTCCTGCTCAGACGTGCGGTTTGTGGCTGGTCTGTATTCAGTGAAAATCACAGATCGATCCAAGCCGCCCGGCTCAGCGCCAAGCTGCGCCATCTTGGTCAGTACACCCAACACTTTATATACAGGCGCTTCGTCGGATAAGCGCGCGCGTCGCGTATTTCCGATCGACTGGATCAGCCGAGCTTGTATCTTAGGGTCGCCATCCGGCTTGCCAATAAGGGAGTAGGAGGCGGAAAGGGAAGCAAAAACCTTCGTATCAATTGGCTTCTCTAGGATCGTATTTAAGTCGCCACCGTGCCTCCTCACATAGAGAAGCAAATTCCTTAGAGCTGCTTTCACTACGACATATGACCGATTTGCCTCTACAATAAGTGCTAGAATTCTAAGGTGCTCTTCCCGATACTCCTCATATGCGATCAGATCTCCACCAGTCTTGTACGCTTCCTGAAGTCGGCGCACTGTGGTCTCGAATCTGTTTCCGTTATTATTGAAGAATACGTAGAAGTTATGTGCAATTGTATACTGCAAGGCTGAGCCTCTTGCGGTGTACAAATCTGCAATTGGCTGAACAAAAAGATAGAAAGTCGTCCACAACCCGACAACTTCGCTAAAATTTGGCGTTCGATTACGTGAGTAATACTCGATAACCCAGCGATTAGTCGGGACTGACCCGATCCGCTTCTCAAGATAGTCGGCAAAAGCGCGGATAGTCTCCATTGGTTACCTCCGACTATATTGACAATATAAAGAAATCTTATGGGCCTCGGTGGCGAGCAGCTTCCAACTAGGCCGCAACCAAGCGGGCAGTCAGTCTTTGATCTCAGAGGCAACACTCTCTCATTCTCTCGTTTGACCTGTGCTTAATACGCAATCAAGCTCAACCGATCTCATTAGCACAAATTGGTCTGCGTAGATTTCGACAACCTTTCACCCTTTTGAACTGGAAATGAGGATAACATCACAGCTATTTTGGGATGTGGCTTCATCCAAGTCGATGTAAGATTCACCGCAGACCGGGTTTGCTACGAAAGTACGACCTCGTCAGCTTACCAGCCAGGGCGCTGTCCCATTTTTGAGCTTAGAATGTCCATGATAATTTTATCTATTGAGCATGAGGTCGCGACGATGTTTGGCTTCCGGTCGCGTGAATAGGGAACAACAATCTAACGGCTGGGCTTTCTCTAGCAGATGACGGTAAGACGTCCCTCAAGATCTTGCTTCGTGATCTGCCGAAATTTGAAGGCGGTTGTGCATGTTGGAACGCTTCTCCAGCAATACGTTCATCGGAGTCGTATCCGGCAGAGCTGGGCGAGGGCCTCGCCAGCATAGCCGCCTTCATTGAACGCTCTGGCAGTGAACGGAAATGAACGCCACGACACGCGAAAGATCATAGGTACGCCATCCCGACCCTGAATATCGGCGGGCTGCGTCTACAGAACCGGTCTGCGTCTGTTGGTGTCGATCGTCACCTGACACTTACGGCCTTTGATCTTCTTAGCAGTTCATTGCCTCTTGGGCTGCCGCTCTCAGTGGTCTCTACACTTTGGCAGTCAAGCACAGCGGCTGTGGGCGAGGCCTCCCGCCCGTCTCGCTCGCGATACGCCATAACAAGAAGATGATTGATGGCCTCGAATAGACCGGGGTCACGCCACCTGCTAAATCAGCGGAAGACAGTGCTCCTGGGCGGCAAATCAGAAGGCAAAGCAGCACGTAGACGATGGCGTTCAGGATCTCTCGGGCGGACAACGCCGTGTGCGTCCGCGGGCGTGCGGCTCAGGCAGGAGCAGCTCAATTAGCGCCCATTCGGATTCGTAACGCAACCCGTCGCGGCTATAAGGTCCGCTCACCCTCCCCCAGCAGAAGTTGGAGCTTGCAGTATTCTCCAGAGCCTGCCAGCGATTTGGCTCCTTTCAGGAGAATGTTCGAGCCCCGTTTCTCTCCCTCCGCCACCTAATTTTGCGACAAAATCCGTGAGTATTACAGATGCTTAAGGCAATGTCGCGGCCCGCCTGTCTCACATCCTATCCCACACGCAGCCGAAGAGCGGCACTTCTGCTTCGTGCTTCGCCCCTTTCTGAACGGCGAACTGAGATCGCGCCCTTTCTCGGGGCACAACCGAACAGCTCTGTCCTCACGACCGGAGCGACCCGACACGTTTCACCGGAATATTCGCGGGAGCACCAAGTATAGTTGGGCGATGATGCTTCGTGGGCTCCGCGCCGAATACGGGCCGCACGTCAACTTCCCAAATCTGGAGGTGGAGGCCTCTTTGCGCTACTTCGCCCGAGAAGCAGTAAAGGAATCCGGCTTCTCTGCCAGGAGATCGGCCCTTTCTTGAGACGAGCTGGCTCGTCGCCCCAAGTCAGTCGCAGAGACGATGTTCGTGCGGCCGATTGGAAGTCCTGAGGAATCCGGTCCTTACGGGAACCCACTGGATCACAGGTCGCAGATGGGACCCAGGCATGTCTGCGGCATCGAGGGGCCCTCAGAAACCGCTTACACTGCACAGCATCGCCCCCACCAACCTCGTGGGGCTTGAGCCCTTTTGAAGGTTGGGGGTGGGTAGTCTACAGCCTCGGACCCACAAGTGGATTTGCACTTTTGGGACCGATCCGATGCTTTCTCCTTCAATGAGAGCATCGTTGAGAGCGGAACCGGAGGTCCGCACGATGCTCTAGCGATCATGTCGCATTCGTGTTCGGCCACAGCAGCAAGGATATGGATGGTGAGCTTAGTGGCCTGTGGGTTGCACAGGCCACGAACTCCACGCCGCTCTTCATGAAGTTCGCAATGAACGCAAGATTGCGAGAAAGCTATCCATCCTTGCGATGACGAGTGTGGCCCTTCGTTTCTTGCAGAGAGCAATGGCAGTCCGAAGCTGCTTGCGCTCATCGTCCCTGCACTCTCGTGTTCCTCAAACTCTCCAGAGACCTTGTGCTTGCCTTCGTTGAGCCAAGAGATGACCGCCGCCAATAGGTCTTTTGAGCTATGGGCATACTGCTGTTGCACCCTGGTTCGAGAATTGACTACGGGTCACTCCCAAGCAAAGCTCACCTAGAGCATCGTGCTTAAAAAGCGGCCCCGGTTATTCGCGAGCGCGGCCCTTCGGGTCGCTTTCAACGATGCTCGGCTTGAAAGAGGATGCATCGGATCGATCCCCAAAGTGGAATCCACTTTTGGGTCCGAGGCTCCAGGAAGGCGGAGGAGGTGACCATGCTCGAGCGCCTGCTCGTTGGAGTCGCAATTGCCCTAAGCACTGGTCCGGCAATGGCGGATATCATTGTGGATCAAGCAATGATTACGGCGGGCGAACTGCGTGTTACTGGCCGGTTGAGCAGGCCACGTCAGACTGCGCTAACCCTCGACAGCGAACATCAGACGAGAAGCGATGCGAGCGGGCGCTTTGCCTTCCGTGTCATTTACCATCCTGCCGATTGCATTATCACACTTCGGGCGGACGATGAGCAGCGCGAGGCCGTGATTGGGTTCTGCGGCCAGAGAGGACCTGAAGGGCAGCGAGGCGAGGCCATGCCTCGACAGGCATCCATCGAGCAGCCTGCTGCAGTTGGTCCCCCAGGGCCTCCCGGTGTTCCTGGCCCGCAAGGTCCGCCCGGGCCTCAGGGGCCCGCAGGTCCGGCCGGGGCCGATGGGCCACCAGGCCCGCCAGGGCAGGTGACCTCCAACGGACAACCTGGACCCGCTGGTCCTCCGGGACCTCCTGGACCGGAAGGACCTCCTGGACCGCCAGGACCGCAGGGGCCCCAAGGGCTTGCAGGTCACCAGGGACCTCAGGGGCCGCAGGGTGTTCCTGGCCCCCGAGGAGAAACTGGCGCGACGGGGGCTCCTGGACCAGCCGGTCCGCCCGGCCCAGATGGACCACAGGGGCCTGAGGGACAGGCAGGTCCGCCCGGCCCTCTGGGCCCAGCGGGTCCCACCGGGGTGGCGGGTCCACCTGGACCTCCCGGTCCTATGGGACCTGAGGGCAAGTCCGGGATGACAGGCACCATCCTTCGGGTTCTCGTTCAGCAATGCGCGCCAGGAGGACGATGCACAGTCCGATGCGATGATGACGAATATCCCGTTGGCGGTACATGCAACCGTGGCGACCAGTTAGCCATGGATGAGAACAGTGTGTTTTGTTTCTCCGTGAGTGAGAACGAAGGCGGCATGCGCGCTAGGGCGATTTGCGCCAAAAAGTGATGAACCGTTCTCCTTGGGCATCGTGCCAACGGACAGGCATTGATGCTTCGCGCAAGTGTTGAAAGCGAGAGATTGCAGCGCGCCCCCGCTGAAAACAGAATGCACGATGCGCTGCTCTATGCAGGGAGCACCGGCTCGATCCCAAAAGTGGATTCCATTTTTCACGTCCGAGGTTCTAGCCCCGAGTTCTTCAGGCCGCCCAACACAAACACTCTACTGCGCATAACGAGGAGCCTGCCAACGAAGTTTAGCTAAGAGCCACGACCGTTCCGATGGCATTCAGCCGACATGCGACCTGAGACTGGCGGATCTGACGTGCATTCGCCCGCGCGTACATGACACGCACTTCGATTGGTGCTGTAAATCCTCCGTCTGGCATACGGATGGCTCGCCCGGCGCTCGCCGCCTCCACCCTTATCGCTCCATAAGGAAGCGCTGCCGTCACGATGGAGGCGCGACAGGCTTGGACCATTCGGCTTGGGGTGCCAGCTCGCGGAGCAAGCGGGTCAACAAAGCCGGTCCTCTCGGCACCGGATGGCTCGAAGCGCGGGATAAGAGGAGATGGCAAACTCAAGTTGGCACTGCCCGCCGGCGCTGTCGGCAATGCCGATGCAGGTATTGCGCTTGTTAGCGTCGTCGCACGCGGAGCTGCCTGCACACCAGATGCGCCTGTCATATGATTGGTTGCTGCGGCGGGCACTCCCCCGGATGTCCTGGCACTGTTGGTGATAACTGCCCCGCCGGTGCTGAGGCTGTTCAAGCCGCCAGCTCTATTTCCGCTGTTGCCTTTTCCTATACCCTGACTTCCCTCACCACCAGCGCTACGGCCGCCTGTTCTGCTATCGCTATTCGCGCCGGCTTGATTGCCAGTTCCTCCAGTATTTCTTTCGCTGTTGCCGTTGCTTCCGTTGCGTCCGCTGTTTCCATTACCTTGGCCTCCACCTCCTTTTCCTCCATCCCCGCCATTGCCCTGACTTCCGCGATCGCCTTTACCGCCGCCTCCACCTCCTCCGCCCTTGGCGAAGACAGGCTGAGCTGCCAGCATCGCGATCGCGATGAGTGAAACGATTGATACGCGATGCATGGCTCCTCCTGGTAATTACCCGAGACACACACGCCCGCGCAGGTCTCGATCGCCTAATTCTGATTTGACGTTTCTCCCGGAGACGCCCTGCTCGCGCACAGGCCGCGAAGATGACGTTTGGAAGGTGCCGGTTGGAATGCCTCAAGGGATCCGCTTCGGACTGGGTCGCGTTCTAGTAATTTCCGGAATTCATATACTTCTTGCATGTCTTGGATCATTGGTGCCGCCACCTTGACCGGGAGTTGATCGGGCTTCACCAAAGTCCATCGTCGGGCAGCAGGGCACTCGGCAGACTAAGGGCGCCAGGACTGCGTACAACAAGAACATCCTGGGTGAGCAAACGAGGTCGCTGGCTTGCTTTGGGCGAAGCTTTCTCGGTTGACTGTAAGCGCTGGCCTGGAGACTCCCGCCTCCACTTGGCCACGTTTGCTGCCTCAGGCTCCGTCCGGTACTTGCGGCTGAGAACTCGCGCAGTCGCTGCATTACTGTCTGGACTGTCCGGTCTCGCCCGTAATCTTGCTCCAGGCTGCAGAGAGACTTGCCGGGCCCTGCCGTTTGTTCCGCTTTTATCGATATCCTGACGAGTACCATGCTGTGCATCCTCCCCCCGCGCCTTTGGAGGTGTATTTGTCTCCAAAGGCAGTTGGAGATTCGGAGTTGTTAAAGGCAGCTCTTCGCGATTTTTGAAAAGAGGATCAGCAGAATCTTGATCCTGCCTCATCTCCAATTGGCCCTTGGTCTTCATCCCATCACTGACTTGCGCTGTGAGTGCAGCGAGTTGAACCTTTACGGACTCTAGTTCTTCACGCGCGGAAACAGCCTCCTCCCTCTCCTTCAGAGCTGCTCTTCGATACTCAGCTATCAACTCTTCGTTTGCTGCTCGGCGGGCAAGCTGCTCCCGGAGAGTTCTTTCGTCCTCCTGCTGCCTAGTGGCAGCCAGCTGACCTTTTACGGCCTCTAGTTGTTCACGCGCGGCACTAGCCTTTTCCCTCTCGCTCTCTTCTGCTTTCTGGGCTTCAACGACACTCGCTCGCAAGTTTTCCAATTTCTCATGCGACTCGGCTGCCTTGAGCAATGCATTCTCCGCCTGCTCCCGTAACACCTCGTGTTTTTCTTTCAGGCTGGCGATCTGTCCCTGAAGGGATGCTACCTGCAACTGTGCAGCGTCGGCACGATTTCTCTCCCGGTCAAACGCTACTTGAAGTACAAGAGCCTCAACCTCGCCACCCACGGCGATATCATCAGGTTCCTGTGACGCGAGCAGAGGCAGATTTTGCCACCTGCCAGCAAGCGAGGGAATCGAAATGGGCGGATCCGAGATCCCAATATGGGCTCCGTCGGTGTTGGAGTACGCATCTGTCGAACTCGAGGAGCGCTCTTCCGTTTTCCGCCTGCCCTCTGCAAAATCGGGCAATAGAGACACCATGACGCCCCCTGCAACCAGAGCGCCAACCATGCCCCACCACCTCGTACCTCCGGAGGTAGCTGGGGTAATCCTCTCGCGATGTGTCGCACGAGAGTGCTGCTTCCTTTGCCAAACCATAGGAAATCCCTGGTCGCTTCATGCTTTACAGCGATGGCTATGGCTCACGACGCATAGCCTGAACGCAGCTGCAATGTGCCGCTTCGGTGCCTCACATTGACGGCGATCCATTACGGAATCGCATTGTGGCCCTGCCGTGCATTTCTACTGGCAATTGCGGAGGATGATACTTTTGAGCCCGTTCAGAGACCAATGGGGGAAATGACGAGCATAGGCTCTTGATTGCCGTAGACAAGGTCACGGCGCTGTGCGGTACGGAATAGGTCATCGCGCATGGCCAAGCTTGGGCAATGTCGGTGAGCAGGCATTCGCCTGAAGGCCAATGACATCTCGCCGGCGCAGTCAATCCACGACGGCAGCCCAACCATTCGAGGCAGACTTCCTCGAGCGGGCCCGAGGCTCCTTTTCTTGAAGAGCGCATCGTTTGAGGCGGAAAACCGGATCCACTTTTCGCTGACGCGGACCTGCGGTTCCGCACGATGCGCTAGAAGGAGGCTAATGCGGTGATGCGAAACGAAGGGCCATAAACTCTTGACCCTTCTCCTCCACAATCTCGATCGTCAGAGCCTCCCGCCGTAGGCTGCTTGGCAGGTAAGCCCAGAAATGCTTCGCTATCGTCCGGGCCTTGCCGCGGGCGGCCTCCAGGTCAGGGAGATCGTGAACCTCGAAGTCCTGCGCATAGCATATTCCACTGTATGCGTTGAAGACGTAGCGCGGCATGGTTTCTGCTCCTCGTGCCGGGCCTTCTCTGCGGCTGTTCCGGAGGCTGCGCCATCAAGTAGGTTAACTTGTGGACTCCGGACATGTGGTTAGGTGCTGAAAACTGCAGCTACGTTTAACCTGGATGAACGCACGCGGTTCTCCGACCATGTAGAAGATGATCGACCGATCTTGGCCCTGCTCCGATGGACAAAAGCAGAGGGGACAAACCATGGCCGTTAATCCCGATACATGCGCGTCCGACCACCGGGAAGCCATGCGGCTTGCCAGGAAGTGCATGCACGTCCCTGTCGGTACAATTCTGCTGAGCACTCTGCTCCTGACAGGGATCTTCTCTGCGGCTTCAATGGTGTGGGCTCTAGGCCCGACGGTACCGATCCCGTAGCAGGGCGCCCGTCCTTCCGGCGCAGACCGTTCTGCTCCCACCTTCCAGCCGGCCTCGTCGAGGGGCGCCTTCGCCTCCTCAAGGTCGCAAGTGAGTTTCGAGAAGAGATCCACATAGCCGAGTGCGGTCTTGGCAATGACCGACGTGGCCTTCGAGTAATGGGTCGTGAACAAGGTCGAGACGATTTCATCGGTATTGGTGGCATGCAGCAATACGCGACGCACGCGGACATCCGTCACCAGCAGGTTGTCGGGATGGAAGACAACGCTGTTGTTCACACCGCGTGTGGAGGGCGCGTAGATCGCATAGCCCTCATCCTCGACCTGCTTTAAAGCTCTACCCGCGCAACGCCCTCAAGGCGTTGAGGATGACAGCGACATCAATTGCCTCCTGTATCAGGGCGCCTTGTACAGGTGTCAGGTAGCCGAATGCGGCCACGACCATCCCGACAGCGGAAAGGCCAATCCCGGCATACACGCTTTGGAGGGCAATGCGTCTGGATCGACGCGCCGTATGGATCGCACCCAGGATCCTGTCCAACTGATCAACGAGCAGAACGACATCGGCCGCTTCCACGGAGGCCGCGGCACCTTTGGTGCCCATGGCAACTCCGAGATCCGCAGCTGCGAGCGCCGGGGCATCGTTGACTCCGTCACCGACCATCATCACGGGCCCGCGTCGCCGTTCCGCCTGCACGATCCCGATCTTGCTGTCGGGAGTCAGATCGGCATGAACAGCGTCAAGGTTAAGCCCGGACGTCACCGCCTCGGCAACCTCCTGACGGTCGCCGGAAGCCAGAACGATTCGCCTGATCCCAAGTCGACGCAGGTCCTCGATCAGTTCCGCCGCCCCCAACCGCAACCGATCGGCCAGCACAAGAAGGCCCAAGATGCGGCCATCGACGGCAACGGCGACCAGCACCGCCCCCACAGGATGATCACCATTCGCCAGAGCTTGCCCGGCGCCGAGGGTCCGCTGGGCCACATAGTGAACGCCACCGACTGCGACGTGACGGCCATCGAGATTTCCTTCCACTCCCTCTCCGGGGATCTCCTCGACATTCGCGGGAACGGAGAGATCGAGTCCCCGGGCCCGCGCCTCCTGCACGAGAGCACGAGCGATGACGTGCTTGGAGGCCTGATCCAGTGATGCTGCGAGTCGAAGGATCTCCGCAGGGTGCACATCGGCGAGCGGGCGGATCTCGACGAGCTCGGCCCGCCCATGCGTGAGGGTGCCTGTCTTGTCGATGACGAGAGCGCGCACACGGGCAAGCGTCTCCAATGCCTTCCCGCCCTTTACCAACACACCGGCCTTGGCGGCGCGCGACACGCCCGACACAATGGCAACCGGCACAGCGAGGATGAGCGGGCACGGCGTCGCGATCACGAGCACGGCCAGGGCCCGGATCGGATCTTCGGTCCAAAGCCAAGCTCCGCCGGCGAGAACGATCGTCAACAGCAGGAACCATATCGCGAACCGATCGGCCATGCGGGCCATGGGCGCCTTTGAGCGCTGCGCCGCCTCGATCAGGCGGATGATACCCGCATAGGTACTCTCGGCAGCGCGATGGGTGGCGGACAGATCGAACGCACCGCCGACATTCGTCACACCGCTCATCACAGGCTCTCCGACTCCCTTCTGCACAGGAACCGACTCGCCCGTCAGCGCCGACTGGTCGAGAACAGCCATCCCCTCCGTCACCACGCCGTCCACCGGCACCACATCGCCCTGGCGCACGAGCAGGCGATCCTGCGGAACGACCGCATCGAGCCCGACCTCCTCGAGCCTGCCGTTGCGATGGCGGATGGCAGTGCGTGGTACACGGGACAGGAGGGCGGTCATCTCGCGATTGGCATGGCGCTCCGCAAAACTCTCCAGATACTGACCGCCAGCGTACATGAGTGCCACGACGACAGCGGCGAGATGCTCTCCGAAGACGAGAGCGCCTGTCATCGACAGAGCCGCGACGATATCCAGACCGACGTCTCCCCGCCTGAGGCTCGCTACAATCTCGATCAGCAGGGCACCCAGGACCGGGATTGTCGCCACGGCCCAGATCGTTCCGGACCACTGCCCGGTGCCGGCAAGACGCGCTGCGAACCCGGCGAGCAGCCCGAGGGTAGGCACAATCACCAGGACCGGGCGAACAACCCCATGGAGCCTCTGCAAGGATGCTCCCGCCAAGCCAGTCAGAAGCAGAGACCCTGGCGAGGCGGGAGATTGGGTTTTCTCGGAGCCGGGCATCAAGAGATCCGCACGAAGAGCAGGCCAGAGATGATTGACTGATAGTGTGTATCAAGTAAGGCCGTCTTGAGCAGATGACGTCAATGATTTCGATCAAAGAAGAGCATGGGCCGATAAAGCTTCTCCCCTTCGCGGCTTGAAGCCCATCAACGCGCGATCTCAAACCTGGCATGATCCGGGACCGTTAGCGCATCGTGCTTAAAAAGTGGACCCGGTTTTCCGCCCAAAGCGATGCGCTCTCTCTAGTCCATCGTGCGGAACCGAAGGTCCGCGTCAGCGAAAAGTGGATCCGGTTTTCCGCGCCCAACGATGCTCTCATTGAAGGAGAAAGCATCGGATCAATCGAAAAGTGCAAGTCCACTTTTCACGTCCGATGCTTTAGTGGCAGCACACTCGGCTCTCGCGGCAGATCAGCCCCAGACCTCCTTGGCGACCTCGACGATCATCCGCAGCTTCGCCCACTGTTCTTCCTCTGCGAGAATATTGCCCTCCTCGGTCGAGGCGAACCCGCATTGAGGGGAGAGGCAAAGCTGGTCGAGATCGGCATACTTGGTCACCTCGTCGATCCGGCGCTTGATGTCGTCCTTGCTCTCGAGTGTGCCTGTCTTGGAAGTGACGAGGCCCAGGACGACGGTCTTGCCCTTGGGTAGGTAGCGCAAGGGTTCGAAGCCACCTGCCCTGTCCGTGTCCCACTCCATGAAGTACCCGTCGACCGGCATGGCGTTGAACAGCGTCTCGGCGACAGGCTCGTAACCGCCCGATGCAATGAAAGTGGAGCGGAAATTGCCCCGGCACAGATGCATCGTGATCGTCAGGTCTTCAGGCTTGTCTTTCAGCGCCTCGCGTACCATGCCGGCGTAGATGGCGGGCTGTTTCTCCGGATCGTCGCCTCGCTGGCGAAGCATCTCGCGCTGTTCGGGATCGCACAGATAGGCGAAGGATATGTCATCCAGCTGGAGATAACGACAGCCGGCATCGTAGAAGGCGTGAACGGCCTTGTTATAGGCTGCGCCGACATCGGCATAGAACCGATCCATGTCCGGGTAAACGCCCGCGTTCATCATCTTCCGGCCGCCGCGATAATGGAGCATGCTCGGGCCTGGAATCGTCATCTTCGCAACACGGCTCGTATTATCTTTTACGAAGCGGAAGTGCTCGATCATCGGGTGCCCGGAAAAACCGATCTTTCCCGTGATCCTCAGCGCCTTGGTGATCCCGATCCCTCCTTTGAAATTCATGCCGGAATCAGCCTCGATCGAGGTCACCCCATCCAGGTGCTCCAGGAAGTCGAAATGCCAATAAGCGCGGCGAAATTCCCCGTCCGTAACCGCTTGAAGGCCGACGTCTTCCTGACGTTGGATGACCTTGCGGATCTCCTCATCCTCGATCTCCTTCAAGGTTGCGTCAGAGAGTGCGCCCTGGTGATGCCTGTGCCGCGCTTCCTTCAGCCTCTCCGTCCGCAGAAGGCTGCCGACCATATCGGCCCGGAAAGGTGGTCTGGTGCGTTGCATGGGCTGTTCCTCCGACTGTTTTGTTTTAACGACTGGCAGCTTGGCGTGGCTTCTTCTTGGCCGTCACTCCCAAGTGCTGCTCGAGGGGGGCTGGGTTCTCGATAAGGGATCGACTCGATCCCGCGTGGACGATCGTACCGCGATCGAGGATGATGGCGCTATCCGTGACGCCCAGGATCTTTTGGGCATGCTGCTCTACGACGATCGCGGACATGCCTTCATCGCGGATAATGCGCTTCAGGGCAGCCAGCAATTCCTCAATGATGATGGGCGCCAAGCCTTCTGTCGGCTCATCCAGCAACATGAGCTTCGGATTGAGCACGAGCGCGCGTGCAATCGCCAGCATCTGCTGCTCGCCACCCGAGAGCTGATTGCCCATGTTGGAGCGGCGCTCTTTCAGGCGCGGGAACATCTCGTAGGCTCGTGCTGGCGTCCAGGGTCCAGGGCGGGCGACAGCCGTCAGGTTCTCCTCGACCGTCAGCGACTTGAAGATATTGCGCTCCTGCGGCACCCAGCCGATACCGGCAAGCGCTCGTTTATCAGGGCGCGCGCCGGTCAGATCTTTTCCCGTCAGAGCAATCGTGCCGCCTCTGTGGCGCGTGACCCCGATGATGGTGTTGAGCAGCGTGGTCTTTCCGGTTCCGTTCCGCCCCAGAACCGCGAGCGACTCGCCCGTTTGCAGACGCAGGTCGACCTTGGAGATGACGATGGCGTCGCCATAACCTGCGGAGACCTGCTGCAGATTGAGAAGCTCACTCATCGACGCTTTCCCCGAGGTAGACCGCCCGCACTTTGGGATCGGATGAAACATCCTCGACACTGCCCTCCGCAAAGAGAGCACCGTTGACGAGGACGGAGATCCGGTCCGCGAAGCTGAAGACGAGATCCATGTCGTGCTCGATCAGGAGCACCGAGACATCGCGCGGCAGAGCCGCCACGGTCGCGAGCAGTTCCTGACGCTCCGCCTCCGGCACGCCGGCGGCGGGCTCGTCGAGCAGCAGAACTCGCGGGCGGCATGCGAAAGCCACGGCGATTTCGAGAAGCCGCTGCTTGCCATAGGCAAGGTTCGCGGTGCGTTCATCGAGCACATCCGTGAGGCGGAAGCGCTGGGCGATCTCGACGATCTCGTCCACGATAGCACGCTTGCTGCCGGTGACACGCCACCAGTCACGCCCTCCCCCCATGCGCTCCGACACCGCAAGACCGATGGTCTCGAGCGGCGTCATGGCCGGAAAGAGCTGGTTGATCTGGAACGTCCGGGCAAGACCGCGCTGAACCCGATGTTCAGGTCGCATCTTCGTGATGTCGGCTCCCTCCAGCAGGATCTGTCCAGAGGTTGGCGCCAGCACGCCGGTGAGAAGATTGATGAAGGTCGTCTTGCCCGCGCCGTTCGGACCGATGAGGGCATGACGCGCACCCTGCTCCAGCCGGAATGTGACATTGTCGGTCGCGGTGAGTCCGCCGAAGCGCTTCACGAGGCCCCTGGTTTCAAGAGCTGCTACCATGTCAGACCTCCTGCGCCTTCGTGGCCGGCAGGGTTTGCGCGTGGTCGGCTGCACGACCTCTGGATCGCGGCCACAAGGCTTTGACCCTATCCGTCAACCGCTCACGACCCACGAGCACGAGCACCACCAGGATCAACCCGATCCAGAACTGCCAGTATTGTGGCGTCCAGGCCGAGAGAATGTCCTGTAAGACCTTGAAGCCGACGGCGCCGATGAGTCCGCCGTACAGATAGCCTGCGCCTCCGATCACCAGGATCAGCATGATATCGGCGGAGCGATGAAAGGCGAGCACGTCGAGCGAGACGAACTGTGTCGTCTGCGCCAGCAGAGCACCGGCCACGCCCGCGTAGGCCGCCGCGAGCGTATAGATCGCCACGAGACGGCGGTTGACCGGAATACCGACCGCGCGGGCTCTCAGCGGATTGTCGCGGATTGAGCGCAGCGAAAGGCCAAAGGGCGAGACAACGATCCTGCGCGCGAGAATGAAGAGCACGAAAGTCACCGTGAGGCTATAGGCGTAGGCTGTCGTTCCGAAGATATCGAATTCGAACAACCCGAGGACCGGCCCCATCGTGACACCCTGAAGACCGTCGGCGCCGCCTGTCAGCCAGGAGGCCTGATTGGCGATCTCGCCGAGAACGAGGGCAACGCCCAATGTCACCATCAGCTTCGTCAGGTCCGTTCCCCGAAGGACGAGAAAACTGGTAGCGAAACCGAGAAGTGCGGCAGCAATCGCTGCTCCTCCCAATCCGAGCAGAGGATCGGCAAAGCCATATTTTGCCAAGATACCGGCAACGTATGCGCCAAACCCGAAGAAGGCCGCATGGCCCAGTGATACAATGCCTGCATAGCCGAGGATGAGATCCAGGGAGAGAGCGAACAGCGCAATGATCGCAATCTCGTTGAGGATCAGATGGCGTCCGGGCAGGAAGAACAGCGTTGCTGCCGCCACAAGCCAGAAAGCAATCTCGGCAATGCCCCATCGAGCCTTCCGGATCAAGCTCTTGCGGACGAGATCTGCCGTGTTCGATGGCATCGAGATTTTTCCAATCAGGTCAGCGCGCACGAGCGAAGAGTCCTTGCGGTCGAAGAATGAGAACGGCAATCATGAGGGTGTAGATGACAAAGGCGCCAAGACTCGGGACGTAATATTTGCCCGCCACATCGGCGATGCCGAGAAGCAGGGAAGCCAGGAAGGGACCGGTGATGCTCGTCGTTCCACCCACCGTCACGACGATCAGGAAATAGATCATGAACTTCAGCGGGAAGGTGGGATCGAGCCCCAGGATTTCCGCGCCGAGCGCGCCGCCCAGCCCGGCAAGGCCTGAGCCGACCGCAAAGGTCGTGGCGAAGATCACGCTCACATTGATCCCGAGCCCGCGGGCAACGCGCGGATCATCGACGGCGGCGCGCAGGCGACTGCCGAAACGGGTCCTGGTCAGGATGAGCTGCAGGGCCACGACGAGCACGCCGCAAATCGCGATGATGAAGCTGCGGTAGAGGCCAACCTGGATGCCGAGCACCGCGACACGCCCCTGAAGCCAGCTCGGAAGCTGGATCAGCTGCTGCTGCGAGCCCATGCTGTAATCCACAGCGGCAACGGCCATGAAGACCATCCCGATCGAGAAAAGAACCTGATCGAGATGACTGCGCGAATAGAGCTGCTTGTAGAGTGTCCGCTCAAGCACGAGGCCCGCCAACGCGGGGAGGACAAAGGCGAGCGGAAGCGTTGCGAGGAACGGCACGCCGTAGCGGTTCATCAAGACGGCTGTCACATAGCCGCCGGCCATAGCAAAGGCGCCATGCGCCAGATTGACGAAGTTCATCAGCCCGAGCGTCACGGCCAATCCGCAGGCCAGGACGAACAGCAACATGCCATAAGCGACGCCATCGAAGAGGATAGTCAGCACCGTTCTCTCCAGAAATGCATGAGGAAGCGCTGCCATGCGGACAGCGCTTCCGGAGCTTTGGTTCGATCAGTTGGACTTGGCGGCTTTCACCGGGTCCTTGACGTTTGCGATCGTGGCAAACTCGACATTGTAGAGCTCGCCGTTCACGCGCTCGACCTTGCGCACATAGATATTCTGGATGATGTCCCGGGTCTGCGGATCGATGGAAACCGGCCCGCGCGGGCTCATCCAGCTCATGCCCTTCATGGCATTGATCAGCGCCTCGCCCCCTGCCCCGTTCGTCTTCTTCAGACCTTCGTAGATCAAGTGCATGCCGTCATAGCCGCCCACCGCCATGAAGTTCGGGCGCATTCCGTTGTTGGCCTTCTTGAACGCCTCGACGAAGGCCTTGTTCTCCGGGCTGTCATGGGCTGCCGAATAATGCTGCGTCGTGATGGCGCCCAGAGCCACATCACCCATGCCGTTGAGAATATCGTCGTCGGTCACGTCACCGGGGCCGATGAGCTTGATGCCGCTCTTGTCGAGACCACGCTCCACGAACTGCGCTCCGACGCCCGAAGGAACGAATACGAAGAGCGCATCGGGCTTTGCATCGGCAACCTTCTGCAGGAACGGCGAGAAGTCGGGATTGGCGAGCGGAACGCGTAGGCTCTCCACCTGTCCACCCTTGGCACCAAAGGCACCGGAGAACGCCTTCTCCGCATCGATGCCGGGGCCGTAATCAGATACGAGAGTAACGACTTTCTTGATACCGTTCTGAGACGCCCAATCCGCCATCGGCACGGTGGCCTGCGGGAGCGTGAAGCTGGTGCGGACGATATAGGGCGAGGCCTCCGTGATCGTGGCGGTGGCGGCCGCCATGACGACGGCCGGCACTTTCGCCTGGGTGGCAAGCGGCGCGGGCGCGAGCGCGAGCGGTGTGAGGCCGAAGCCCGCAATGACGCCCACCTTGTCATTGACGATCAACTCCTGCGCCAGGCGCTTGGTGACGTCGGCAACGCCCGTATCGTCCTTGACGATCAGCTGGATCTTCTTGCCCGCAACCGTATCGCCGCTCTGCTGCATGTAGAGCTTCGCCGCCGCCTCGATCTGACGGCCCGTTGAAGCGAAGGAGCCCGTCATCGGCAGGATCAGGCCGATCTTCATCGTCTCCTGAGCCGATGCTGCCCCTCTGAGGGCCAGCATGGCCACTGCAGCGCCGGCTGCAGTGAGAACAGTCCTACGTCGCATGGTTCTTCCTTCCCTTTTCGGCATTTCATGCCTTTTGATTCAGCTCTGATGCATCTCGCGATACACTGGCGATGGGCGATCTGGTATCAGGCCCATCCATTGATAAGATTGCGTGTTCCGCTGGCTTTTCCATGGAGTCTGCAGGCCCAAGCCGTTCTGCCGCGGATTATTCAGGCTTAATCCCGGTTCGCTTCACGAGGTCTCCCCACCGCGCCATCTCCTTGGAGATGTGTTCACGGAACTCTCCTGGGGTATTCGTCCAGACTTCGGCCCCTTCCTGAGACAAGCGCTCGGAGATCTCGGGAGCCGCCATGGCGGTTCTGATCTCGGTGTTGAGCTGATCGACGACCGGCTTCGGAGTGCCGGCCGGGACCATGATTCCATACCACTGGGACGCCTCGAACCCAGGAAAGCCGGATTCTGCGACCGTCGGGACAGTGGGGGCAGCCTTGAGGCGGGACGATCCGGAAACGGCAAGAGCCCGCATCGTTCCAGCTTCCACATGCTGAACCAGATTCGGCGCACCCGTGAAGGTCAGTTGCACGCGTCCTCCGAGCAGATCCGTCACGGCAGGAGCAGTTCCGCGATAGGGTACATGGGTCATCGTGATGCCCGCCCGGTCAGCGAGCGCCACCATCGCAATATGAGCCGCACTGCCAATGCCACCGGACGCATAATTCAGCTTGCCAGGATTTTTCTTGGCGTAGTCGATCAACTCCTGGAGCGTCTTCGCTGGAACCTCCGGATGAACAACGAGCATGTTATGCACATTCGCGATCCCGCTGACGGGCTCGAAGCTCGTTTGAGGATCGTAGGGCAGCTTCGGATAAAGAGCGGGGCTGACCGCGAAGGTGCCGATATGTCCCATCACCAAAGTATAGCCGTCCGCGGGAGCACGAGCCACCGATCCCACGCCGACAGAACCGCCGGCACCTGGCCTGGATTCAAGGATCACAGGATGTTTCAGGGCGGTCTCAAGCCTCTGCCCCAGAAGGCGCGCCAGGATGTCGGTCGACCCGCCCGGCGTAAAAGGCACGACCAGAGTGATGTTTCTGCTCGGATAGGTTTGAGCCCCTGCCCGTCCTGGACATGCAGCCGCAACGGTCATTGCTGCCGCTCCGAAAAAGACGTTACGGCGTGTGACGTCCGAGCGTATCGAGCCTTTGGACAAGTACTCAGGCATTCCCAATCTCCTCCCCAGCATCCGCCCAATTCGCAGCTGAGCGGTATCGGCTTTAGGACGCCAGCAAATGAGACCTGAAGCAAATGGTTTGTTTTGCGCGACTAATGAATATATCTCATATGCAAGAGAGGCTGGACCAACCCCATGCAAGGGGCAGAATCCCTGCTGGAGCTTTGAATGCGCATCGATTTTCTCGGCCTGCACGCCTTCGTCGCGATCGCGGAACGCGGTAGCTTCCAGCACGCTGCCGCGCACCTGAACCTGTCGCAAACAGCGCTCAGCCACCGCATTCGCAAGCTGGAAGAAGACCTCGGGGTCAAACTGCTGTCGCGGACCACACGGGAGGTCTCCCTGACTCAGGCGGGCCTCAATCTGCTGCCTAAGGTCAAGGACACGATCGAGAACCTCTCGGTCTCCCTAGATGAACTTCGACGGGAGGGTCGCAGCCGTCAGGAGACGCTCGCCATCGGCTGCCTGCCTACTATCGCATCAGGCCGATTGCCGCGCGCTCTGCAGCGTTTCCAGGAACAGCACCCGGATGTGTTCGTCCGGATCTACGACAACTCCGCCACCGAGATTGCCGATCTGGTCCAGGCCGGCACGGTGGAGTTCGGCATTACCATGGTGGCAGCCCATCGCTGGGATTTCGACATCGAGATGCTGATCAGAGATTCTTTCGTCCTCGTGTGCCCGGAAGATCACCCGTTGGCCTCGCAATCGTCTCTAAGCTGGTCCGATCTTGCCGAAGAACCCCTGATCAGGATCAGCTCCCGCGCCGGCAACAGGATCATCATCGACGACGCATTGGGAAGCCGACGTGAATCCCTGTGCTGGCGCTTCGAAGCCCAGCATATTCAAACAGCGATCGCCCTGGTCCGTCCGGCGTGGCGCTGACCGTCGTGCCCCGCCTCTCTCTCGATACATTTGACGAGCGGGGGCTCAAGCTCATCTCCTTGAAGAACCCGAGTGTCACGCGCCAACTCGGAATCGTGTCCAAGCGGGGTGTACCCCTGTCGCCTCTCGCCGAAGAACTGCGCAAGATCATCGTTCGAACCTTCGCGTGAGGGACGATAGCCGGATCTGAAAGTGATTGGCGGGCGCGGTCTCTCATGAACTAAATTCACGGAAAGTCACAAACAAACCATTTGTTGCACCCTACTGGCTGAGGCACGTTGATGGCACCTGTTCACCGTTGGGTGGGAGAAGGACTATTCAACCGCGCATTCCCTGCATGATTCTGCGAGGCGGCACCTCCAAGGGCGCTTACTTCCTCGCTGATGACCTCCCGACAGACCCGATGCGGCGCGATGCGCTGCTCCTATCGATCATGGGATCTCCGGATCCACGCCAGATCGATGGCATCGGCGGCGCTCATCCGCTCACGAGCAAGGTCGCAATCGTGTCGAAGTCGCAACGATCCGACTGCGACGTGGATTTTCTCTTCGGCCAAGTCGTCGTCGACGAGCCGAAGGTGGATGTCACGCCCAATTGCGGGAACATTCTCGCCAGTGTCGGGCCTTTCGCTATCGAGCGCGGGCTGGTGAAGGTCAATCATCCGATCACACGCGTCCGCGTGCACACCGTCAACACAGGCACAATTGCAAAACTGAATGTTCAGACACCCGATGGCCATGTCGCCTATGGTGGCGATGCCCGCATCGACGGCGTGCCGGGCACTTCGGCACCTATCGCCATCGACTTTGTCGATGCAGCCGGCTCCGTCTGCGGCTCGCTTCTGCCGACGGGCAACAATGTCGATCGCGTAGCAGGCGTCGACGTGACTTTGATCGATAACGGCATGCCGGTTGTTGTGTTGGAGGCTGCTGCGGTCGGCCGGACCGGATACGAGCTGCGCGACGTGCTCGACAAGGATATGGAGCTGAAGGCTCGGCTGGAACAGATCCGCCTTGAGGCAGGAAGGCTCATGGGCCTCGGCGATGTCTCGGGCAAGGTCGTGCCCAAGATGGCCCTGGTGGCTCCTCCCGTTGCAGGCGGTCATGTGTGCACGCGCAGCTTCATTCCGCATGAGTGCCACGCCTCTATCGGAGTCTTTGCCGCCGTCACCGTCGCCACCGCCTGTGTGCTGCCCGGATCGCCCGCCGCCCGCGTCGCCAGCATTCCGCCGGGACGCGAGAAAACGCTGTCCGTAGAGCATCCGACCGGTGAGTTCAGCGTGATGATCGAGGTCGGCGGAACCGAGGCGGCCCCCGTCGTGGAACGCGCAGGCCTTTTGAGAACGGCCCGCCTTCTCTTCGAGGGCCACGCCTTCGCGCACGAGGCCCTGGCGCATGCTCCGGAAGATAGCCGCGATGCTGCCTGACGTTCTACCAACATCATCTCTCACATGTTCTTTCTTTCGAGGCCGATATGAGTAGTGGAAAATCCGGACTTGTCGTCACCGCGCATCCTGGCGACTTCGTGTGGCGCGCAGGCGGCGCCGTCGCGCTCCATGCCCGCAAGGGATACCGCATGAAGATCGTTTGCCTGTCCTTCGGCGAGCGCGGCGAAAGCCAGTGGGCCTGGAAGAAAGGCGATGTGCTGCTATCCGACGTGAAGGCGCAGCGGCGCGAGGAAGCAGAGCACGCCGCCGAGACGCTGGGTGCGGAGATCGAGTTTTTCGATGCAGGCGACTACCCGTTGCATACGGCCCCCGAGATGCTTGACCGGCTCGTCGATATCTATCGAGAGCTGAAACCCTCCTTCGTGCTTACGCACTCCCTGGAAGACCCCTATAACGTGGACCACCCGGAGGCGGCGCGCTTCGCACAAGAGGCCCGCATCATCTCGCAGGCCGCCGGACATAAACCGAATCCGGATCTCACCTATAGCGCGCCCCCGGTCTTCCTGTTCGAGCCGCATCAACCCGAGCAGTGCAATTACAGGCCGAATGTGATCCTCAACATCGACGAGGTCTGGGACACCAAGCGAAAGGCGTTCGAGATCCTCGCTGCCCAGAAGCATCTCTGGGAATATTACACCCGGGTGGCCTTGAACCGCGGCATGCAGGGCGGCCGTAACTCAGGTCGCGCCATGACCTACGGCGAAGCCTATCAGCGCATCTTCCCTCAGATTGTCGAGGAACTGGCATGAAACCCGTCGTCGTCACCAACACGCCGCGCGTCGATCAGAGCATTGTCGACAGGCTGGCCGAACTCGGCACCGCTACCACCCACGAGGCGATGGGGCGTGTCGGCCTGATGAAGCCGTACATGCGCCCCATCTGGGCGGGTGCCCAAGTCGCCGGCAGCGCCGTGACGGTGCTGGCGCAGCCGGGCGACAACTGGATGATCCATGTCGCCGTCGAGCAATGCCGTCCCGGCGACATCCTGGTCGTGGGCGTAACCACCGACAACACCGATGGCATGTTCGGCGATCTCCTGGCCACATCCCTCAAGGCACGGGGTGTGGTCGGCCTCGTGATCGATGCCGGCGTGCGCGATGTGAAGACTCTGACGGAGATGGGCTTCCCCGTCTGGTCGCGCGCCATCTCGGCCAAGGGAACGGTGAAGGCGACTCTCGGCTCGGTCAACGTTCCGGTCGTGTGTGCGGGCGCATTGGTGCAGCCGGGCGACGTGATTGTCGCGGATGACGACGGCGTCGTGGTTGTGCCCCGCCGCGAGACGGAAACTGTCGCTGTTGCCGGTGAGGCGCGCGTGGCGAACGAAGGTGCGAAGCGCGAGGCTCTCGCCTCCGGCGTTCTCGGCCTCGACCTCTACAAGATGCGCGAGCCGCTTGCGAGAGCAGGTCTCACTTACGTCGGGTACAAGGACGAGGACTGACGACTCGTCAGTCCGTGACAGACAGCAGGGATCCATGAGCCTTCAGATTGCATTCATCGGCTATGGCGAGGTGGGGCAACTCTTCTCGCGCTCCCTCGCCGCAAAGCCAGATGTGCGTGTTTCAATATATGACATTTTATTCGATGATGCGCAGCGAGGACCAGAGCTACGGCAGCGCGCGCAAGACAGCAACGTTCATGCTGCCGCGCGCATTGGCGAGGCCTGCGCGGGAGCTGATATCATCATCTCAGCGGTCACGGCCGATGCCGCCGTCACGGCTGCCGAGCAGGCGGCGCTTTCTCTCGAACCCGGCCAGATCTATATCGATCTCAACTCGATCTCACCGGCTTGAAGACCGTCGAATCCTTCCACACCTATGGAACGCCTCCTGTGGAGGAAAGCGAATGATACAAGAACTTCGAAAGACTGTGCCAAGCCTGCATTCATGGAGGTCATGAATGCAGGCTTCAAACTGCATAGGATTATTCTGCGGACGTCATTCAGTTCCCTCTCAGCGGAACAAAGCCGGAAGCCAGAGTGACAGACCCGGAATATAGGTGACGAGCAGCAGCACCAGGATGCTCGCGCCCAGGAAGGGCCAGATCGTCTGCATGGCCTCACCGATCGAAATCTTGCCGACGGCACAGCCGACGAACAGAACCGATCCGACCGGGGGCGTATTGAGGCCGATGCCCGCATTGAGGATCAGGATGACGCCGAAATGCACCGGATCGATTCCGAAGGCCTTGATCACCGGCAGGAAGATGGGCGTACAGATGATGATCATCGGTGCCATATCCATGAAGGTGCCCAGCACCAACAGGATCACGTTGATCAGCAGCAGGACGACGATGGGATTGTCCGAGATTGACTTCATCAAGTCGATCGTCGCCTGCGGCACCTGCAGGAACGCCATGAGCCATCCGAAGGCGCTCGCTGTACCAATCACGAGAAGCACCATGGCGGTCGTGCGAACTGCACCCAGCGTTGCTTCGACGAAGCCTTTCCAGTTCAGCTCGCGGTAGACAAGGAGCGTCACGAGGAGCGCATAGAAGACGGCGATGCAGGAGCTCTCCGTGGCGGTGAAAACGCCGGAGCGAACGCCGCCGAAGATGATGAAGATGAGCAGGATACCAGGAACGGCCGAGACGAAGAAATAGGCCAGCATCCGGAATCCGGGGAACGGATCGGCGGGATAGCCGCGTCGCACCGCGACCCAATAGGCCGTGATCATGAGGGCTGCCGCGAGGAGCAGCCCCGGCACCACACCCGCCGTGAACAGATCCGCTACGGAGATCGTCCCACCGGCCGCAATTGAATAGATGATCATGTTGTGGGACGGCGGGATCAGCAGCGCGATGATCGCAGCATTCACCGTGACGTTGACGCTGTAATCCTTGGCGTAGCCGCGCTTTTCCATCTGCGGGATCATGATGCCGCCGATGGCCGATGCGTCCGCAATTGCGGAGCCGGAAATACCACCGAACAGAGTCGAAGCGACGACATTCACTTGTCCAAGACCACCGCGAAGATGGCCGACGAAGCCAGCCGCAAGGCGAATGAGCCTGTCGGCAATGCCGCCGCGCATCATCAGGTCTCCGGCATAGATGAAGAAGGGAATCGCCATCATGGCGAAGGCGTTCATGCCGGAATTGAGCTGCTGGAACACCACGACGGGCGGCAACCCCATGTAGAGTACCGTCGCGAGAGAAGCAATGCCCAGGCAGAACGCAACCGGCGTTCCGATCAGCAGCAGCAGCGTGAAGACGCCGAAGAGAACCCAGATCGTCATGGCATCATTCCTTCACGACAACGAGGTGAGGCTCGTCGATTCGAACCAGGGGAACGCTTTCTCCGGCGAGCAGGAGCCTGACGAGCTTCTCCAGCGAGAACAGCGCGATGAGGAGTCCACCAACCGCGAGCGGCACATAATCCATGCCTTGCGGGATCGGCAGGCCCGGCATGGCCGCAGACCATGTTTCCATCGCCAGCTCCGCGCCGTACCACGTCATGGCCAGGCCAAATCCTGCAACCAGCACTTCTGTCGTAATGAGCATCGCCTGACGCAAGAACGGTGGCGCATGGTGAAGCGCGCTTTCGAAGCCGAGGTGATTGGCTTCACGAACGCCAACTGCCGATCCCAGAAGAATGAACCAGCTCATGAGCAGAAGCGAGGCCGGCTCCGTCCAGCTTGGCGACTGATTCAGGACATAACGGCCGAATACCTGCCAGCCGATAAAGATGGTCATCAGGACAAGACCGGCCCCTGACAACCACAGAGCCACCCTGTTGACGATGGAGAGGATGTGAGACAAAGCGGCAAGCTGGGCGCGCATCGGTGGCAATCTCCCTCAAGAAAAGAGGTGGGCTGGTCTTTCACCAGCCCGACCTTGCGTTCACAATCGAGATCAGTTCGTCGCCTGGATCCGCGAGACGAGATCCTTCACCTTCTCGCCCTTCACGTATTTGTCATAGACGGGCTTCATCGCGTCGATGAAGGGCTGCTTGTCGACCGTGTTGATCTGGCTGCCGCTCGCCCGGATCTTCTTCTCGGCTTCCTTCTCGCGCGCCTCCCAGAGTTCGCGCATCTTCGCGACCGACTCTTTGGCCGATTCCCGCACGGCCTTCTGATCCTCGGGCGAGAGCTTGTCGAAAGTCTTCTTCGACATCACCAGCACTTCCGGGGACATCGAGTGCTCGGTCAACGAGTAGTATTTCGCGACCTCGAAGTGGCGGAAGGAATCGTAGCTCGGCCAGTTGTTCTCGGCACCATCCACGACACCTGTCTGAATGGCGGAGTAGACTTCACCGGGCGGCATCGGTGTTGCGTTGGCGCCAAGCGCATTCACCATGTCGAGGAAGAGATCCGACTGGATCACGCGAACCTTCATGCCCTTGAGATCCGCAGGCGTGTTGATGGGGCGCTTGGAATTGTAGAAGGAGCGCGCACCGGAATCATAGAAGGCGAGAGCCACGAGGCCGTGCGGCTCGAAGGCCTTCAGGATCTCGTCGCCGACCGGCCCATCCATGGTCTTGCGCATATGATCGACCGACCGGAAGATGAAGGGCAACGATGGAACGACCGTTTCAGGGATGAGATTGTTGAACGGTCCCATGTTGATCCGGTTGAGCTCGATCACACCGAATCGTGTCTGCTCGATCGTGTCCTTCTCCCCTCCCAACTGGGACGAGTGGAAAACCTGCACCTTGTAGCGGCCATTGGTTCTCTTCTCGAGAAGGGAGCCGAAATACTTGACCGCCTCAACGGTCGGATATCCATCGGGATGGACGTCGGCTGATTTCAGAACCGTCTGCGCGCTCGCAGCACCGGCTGCGAAGGCGGTCAGCAAGCCTAAAGCGGCAGCCGCCAGAGTTCGTCTCGTGACCATAGAGCTCTCCTTGGTTTCCTCAGAGTGTCTTTTGCCGTGTCGTGTTGGTCCGACTTAGGCTTCGAAGGCGAGAGCACGGCTTGGATCGCTGCCGTCTCGCCGGTTTGGCAACCAGGCGCTTCTTGTTGCGTCGCTCTGGTGCAATTCGTCGTCAATCCTTATGCCTCGTCCGCCGGATGGCCGATCGTCACGAAGGCACCACCCTGGTAGATCACAGCTGGGTTAGACGGATCTTCCGAACCTGCCTCGGCAAGCACCTCGGCCCGCCACTGCGCTGAACTGTGCTTAGGCTTCCACCCAAGGAAGGCCGCATGGCGGTTGTCCCACCAGGTTTCATCGTTGTCGGATGCACCATAGACGACCGTGTGACCCAGACGCGGAGCCTCGAAGGCGCGGGCGCAGAGATCGAGAAAGTCCTCGACATGAAGCCACGTTGCGAGCATGCGCGGGTTCACAGGCTTCGGTAAACAGGAGCCGATACGAACTGACAGACATTCCTGCCCGAACTTGTCGAAATAGAAGCTCGCCATGTTCTCGCCGAAGGCCTTGGAAACGCCGTAGAGGGAATCCGGCCGGGGCACGACTCCGTTGTCGAGATACTGATCGCGCCGGTAGTATCCGACCACGTGATTGGAGCTGGCGAAGATGATGCGCGGCTTGCCGTGGTGGCGAGCCGCCTCGAACAGATTGTACACGCCGACGATATTGCCGTTGAGAATCAGGTCGAACGGCTTCTCGACCGAGATCCCGCCGAGATGGATGATGCCGTCCACTCCGTTCACAAGCTCGTCCACGGCGCGCCGGTCACCGAGATCGCAGCGCCGGAAGCTCTCGTGAGCCGCCATATCCTGGATGTCGTTGACATCCGAAAGCAGGACGGTTTGCGCGATCCGCGGCAGCAGCGGCCGAAGAGCCTTGCCAACACCACCGGCCGCGCCGGTCAAAAGAAGCTTTCCTAGCATGCGCATCCACCCGACCCATTCGGCCTAATCGGGCCGCTTGAAGAGAAAGAAACAGCTGCGCACGAGCTTTTGGCGAGCCATGAGCCTCCTCCCGATTGTCGTTGTCCAAGACTTGTATTATGTTTATACAATGTCATCATATAATGGCAAGACAACCCGTCAACAACTTTTGTCGAACCAGCATTGCGCAGCCTCAAGGCGCTCGGATAGAGCAAGGAGCATCAGCCGTTGGGACGCCCGGAGTTTTCTATGCGGAGCCCATCCAGCCAGGACCAGAGCCAACCCATGCAAAGCGGTGAACCCCTTGCGCGCGGCCGCAAGAACCTCGTCGAGACAGTGAGCGATCAGCTTCGGCGGTCCATCCTGAGCGGAGATCTCCGGCCGGGAGACAAGCTGCCGAGCGAGGCGGGCCTGACCCAGCAATATGACGTGAGTCGCACGGTGGTCCGGGAGGCGATTGCGTCCCTGCGCGCCGATGGGCTCGTCGAAGCGCGCCACGGCGTCGGCGTCTTCGTCCGCACGCCACCGGCCCAGCCGGCCCTACCCTTCCAAAGTATTGAACCTTCTAAGATTTCCTCCATCATCGAGATGCTCGAGCTGCGCATGGGGGTCGAGACGGAGGCTGCAGGCCTGGCCGCGACACGGCGCTCTCCGGCCCAGGAGGAGGCGATCTGGGAGCGGTATGACGACCTGAGCCGCCTGATCGCCAGCGGACAACCGACGACGGCGGCGGATTTTGCGTTCCATCTTGCCATCGCGGATGCCGCCAATAACCCGCGCTTCCGAGAGTTCCTGGAGATGATGGGTCGCCCAATGATCCCACGGGCTCAGCTGGAGGACAGCAACCCGGAGCCCACGCCCGCCGACTACCTCAAGCAGCTCCAGGCCGAGCACAAGCAGATCGCCGAGGCGATTTCGGTCGGCGACGAGGAAGGCGCGCGCCAAGCCATCCGCACCCACCTCAAGCACGGCCAGGAGCGCTATCGCCGGCTCATCAGGGGCAGCTGACATCCAGCTCATCATATCTCTTGTTGACAGAGATATGATGTTGTCTATGATCCTTTGCATATTCCCACCAGCGAAGGACCCACCGCTCATGGAACCGAATGCTCTCAAGGCGGCTCTTGGAGCCGGCCTCCTGTCCTTTCCCGTGACTCCATTCGGCAAGGACGGGGCCTTCAATGAGAAGGCCTATTCCGAGCATGTCGGCTGGTTGTCGGGATTTGACGCGAGCGTTCTCTTTGCCGCCGGGGGCACGGGAGAGTTCTTCTCGCTCGCGCCCGAGGAGATCCCCGCCATCATCCGGACCGCGAAAGCTTCTGCCGGCAAGACGCCGATCGTGTCCGGCTGCGGGTATGGCACCCGCATTGCCGTGCCCCTTGCGAAGGCCGTCGAGGAAGCGGGCGCGGACGGCATTCTGCTTCTGCCCCATTACCTCATCGACGCAGGACAGGAAGGGCTCTATGCCCATGTGAGGGCGGTCTGCGATGCGGTGAAGATCGGCGTCATCGTCTATAATCGCGACAACTCCATTCTCTCGGCCGAGACGCTGGCTCGCCTTTGCGAGGCCTGCCCCAACCTCGTCGGATTCAAGGACGGCTCCGGCGATATCGCGCTTGTCCGCCAGATCACGGCCACCATGGGCGAGCGCCTCACTTATGTCGGCGGCATGCCGACGGCAGAGCTGTTCGCAGAGGCTTATCTCGGCGCGGGCTTTTCCACCTACTCGTCCGCCGTGTTCAACTTCGTGCCGAAACTCGCTCAGGAGTTCTACACGGCTCTGAGAGCCAACAACCGCGAGCGCACTGAGGCCATTCTGAAGGAGTTCTTCTATCCCTTCATGAAGATCCGGAACCGCGGCAAGGGCTATGCCGTCTCCGCCATCAAAGCCGGCGTTCGCCTTGTCGGCTTCGATGCCGGTCCCGTCCGCGCGCCGCTGACGGATCTCACCGAAGTTGAAGTTGAAATGCTGGCCAATCTCATTGCACCCTACCGCGCATGAAGATCGAAGCTGTCAGAACCCATATCCTTGATCATCGTCTCGATCAGGCTTTCGAGAGCGCATCCATGCGCTTCGACCGCAGGCAGCATTGCCTCGTCGAGATCATTTGCGAGAACGGCACGGTCGGCTGGGGCGAGTGTCTCGGCCCGGCGCTGCCCAATGCCGCTGTCGTGAAGGCCTATGCCTCCGCGCTCATCGGACGCAATCCGCTGGAAACGGAGGTCATCTGGAGCGAGCTCTACAATCTTCTGCGGGATCAGGGGCAGCGAGGATTGACGGTGACCGCGCTGAGCGGCATCGACATCGCGCTTTGGGACATCAGGGGCAAGCATCTGGGCGTTCCCGTCTCGCTTCTTCTCGGCGGACGCTTTCGCGAGTCGGTGCGAGCCTATGCGACAGGCTTTTTCCGAAAAGACGGCGTTGACCGCGCCACTGATGTCGCGCAGGAGGCAGCTCGCTACGTGAAAGAAGGCTTTCACGCGGTCAAGATCAAAATCGGTTTCAACGTCGAGGAAGACCTGAAGGCCATCGAGGCGCTGCGCGAAGCCCTCTGCCCGGAGATTCGCCTGATGATCGATGCCAACCATGGCTACGATGTCCTGGAGGCGGTCGAGCTCGGCAAGCGCGCTGCAGCCTGCAAGGTCGATTGGTTCGAGGAGCCCGTCGTTCCGGAGCAGCTCGGCGCCTACAGGGCCGTGCGCGAAGGCCAACCAATTCCCGTCGCTGGTGGTGAAACCTGGCATGGTCGCTATGGCATGCTGGAGCCGCTGGCCACGCGCGCTGTCGATATCATTCAGCCGGATATCTGCGGCACCGGCGGCTTTACGGAGGTGCGGCGCATCGCCGATCTCGCCGCTCTCTATGGGGTGCGGTGCGTGCCGCATGTCTGGGGAACCGGCGTTGCGATTGCGGCAGGTCTGCAATTCATAGCAGCCCTCCCCCCCAACCCTCAGCGGGTCAACCCGATTGAACCCATCCTCGAATTCGACCGCACACACAATCCCTTCCGGCAGGCAGTGCTGACTCAAGCCATCGAGCCTGAATCCGGCGTGGTTCGCATCCCAGATGGGCCTGGTCTCGGCATTGAGATCAACCGTTCAGCCCTCGAGGAATTCGCGTTGAAGGACGCATGATCATGGGATCGATCCCACCCAATACAAGACCTCTTACCGGGCCGCCCCCCGCCCTGAAAGCTCCAGCCGGAGCAACGGATTGCCATATTCATCTCTACCTCCCAGGCTTCGAGCCGCAGCCTGGAGGCCCTCCGATCGCAGAGCTGGCCGCGGTGGAGGATTACGCCGTGGTCCAGAAACGGCTGGGGCTGGAGCGTGTCGTCCTCACCCAGTCGAACGCATACCAGTTCGACAATGGGTCGACCTTGGCGGCACTCGAACAGATCGGGCCGGAGCGAGCAAGAGCGGTCATTGCCGTCTCGCCCGACATGACGGTGTCGGAGCTGGAACGCCTTCATGCACGCGGCGTTCGTGGCGCACGTATCATGAACCTGCCCGGTGGAGCGGTGAAGATCGCCGATATGAGGCCTGTCGAGCGGCTCTGCCGATCCGTTGGCTGGAGCATGATCGTGCAGTTCAACGGCCGGGAGATCGACCAGCACATCGATGCGCTTCGCGCGATTGAGACAGACTATGTGATCGACCATATCGGCAAATTCATCGACCCGGTTCCTGCCGATGACCCACGCGTGGACGGGATCCTCCGCCTGATTGACCGAGGCAATGCGTGGTTCAAGATCTGTGGCTGCTATGAGACGAGCCTCACGGGAGCGCCGGACTTCGCGGATGTTGCGGCCATCGCCCAGCGTGTCATCAATCATGCGCCGGACCGTATCATCTGGGGGTCGAATTGGCCGCATGTGGGCGTTCCGCGCGATCGCTACCCAGATGACGCCGTTCTTCTGGACATTCTCTTGGACTGGGCCACGCCCGATCACCGCCAGAAGATCCTGGTCGACAACCCGGCACGCCTTTACGGCTTCTGAGCGCTCGGGCTTCTCAACTGCGACGATCCTCAAGTCTATTGAAAACCACACGAAACTCAGGCCCACTAGGCATGGATCCTGAGATCTGCTCAAAAATTGAGGATGTCCATGAGTGCTGATCGGCCTGAAGAGCGCGAGGCTGTGATTCGAACGATCGCCATGCCTTCCGACACGAACCCCGCAGGGGATATCTTCGGTGGCTGGCTGATGTCCCAGATGGACTTGGCAGCCGGCAATGCGGCGGCCCGACGCGCCCGGGGACGCTGCGTGACGGTTGCCGTTGACGCCATGACTTTTCACAGCCCGGTCCATGTGGGTGACGAGGTCTCAGTCTATGCTGACCTGATCTCGACAGGACGGACATCCATGAAATTCCAGGTCGAAGCCTGGCGCCGCTCCCGTGATGGGGATGAGCAGATCAAGGTCACCGAGGCCGTGTTCACGTTCGTCGCTATCGATAGCGGCTCCCGTCCCCGCCCACTGCCGCCAGGATAGCCATTACGGCAGGGCAGTAAGGCCCAAACCATTAGCGGCATTCCTCCCACTCTGCAGAGTGAGCTGGAACAATCGGCATCAACACCTGTGTCAGCTTTCGCCTGAAGCGTCGCAGCTCCAGATTTACAGCGGCCACCCTCATGCAATCAAACGTAATAAACTATCAATTAACGTTGCCCGCGCCAAGACTTATTGGTATCAACGTATCGGTAGCACTCACGAGACTTGAGCCCGAGCTTTACAGAAGCAATATTACGGTGCCTGTGTGGTGAGTGGAGGCATCGTTTCATGGCCCACATGTTCTTGTGCCGGCCCATTCATCTCAGTCAGCAGGATTATGTAGCAGATTTGATGCCCCCCTGAGCGCTAACTGAACGTTCGGATTGCATTCATGTCTCATGGTTAGTTTAGCGGTAGGCTTTTCGGAAAAACGCTCACGTTCGTTTGAAGGAGCATGGAGTCTTGGCTCGATTTGAAACCCATTCTCAGCTCCAGAACGGCACGACTTTCGATGACAGTGACTCACGGCAACTGGCAGAAGCACACCAGCCTTCCAGCCTTCCGATAGAGATGTACGCTGGCAAGGCCGCACTGGAAGGCAAGAGCCGGCCATTGGTTGTCGACCTCGACGGCACGCTCGTCGCATCCGATCTCCTGATCGAAACCGCTTTTTCTGAGCTGGGCCGGCGCCCCCATTCGCTGGTCGAGATACTGGCGGCCCTCAAGCGCGGCAAGGCTGCGCTCAAGCATCGGCTGTCCGAACCTGTCGATTTCGACCCGAGCACCCTACCCTACGATCCTGAGGTTCTCGCCCTCATCCGGCAGGCCAAGGCGGAGGGCCGCCAGGTCTATCTAGCCTCTGCCAGCCACGAGAAACTCGTTGGCCGTGTCGCCGACCATCTCGGGGAATTCGACGGCTGGTTCGCGACGAACGAGACCACCAATTTGGCGGGCGAGAAGAAGGCCGAGCAGCTGGTCGAGGTCTTTGGGGAAAAAGGCTTCGACTACGTCGGCAATGACGCGGCCGACCTGCCGGTCTGGCAGAAAGCAGCCAAGGCCTTTGCTATTCGTGCACCCGCGGGCGTACGAAAGAAGCTCGTTGGCAGGGACGGTGAAATCGAGCATCTGCCCCATACACGCCCGACGTGGCGCACCTGGGCAAGGATGCTCCGCGTGCACCAATATGCAAAGAATGCTCTGATTTTCGTGCCCCTGCTGACCTCCCATCTGTTGACTGCCGGCGCGATTGCTCATGCCCTGACGGCCTTCGTCGCGTTCTCGCTCTGCGCATCGAGCGTCTATATCCTCAACGACCTGGTGGACTTGCAGGATGACCGGCGGCATCGGACGAAGTGCAACCGTCCCTTGGCCTGCGGCGCCATTCCCCTTATGCATGGGGTTATTGCGATCCCGCTCTTGTTCCTGAGCGCCATCGCCCTTGCGGCCACCGTGTCCCTTCCTTTCCTCGGAGTGCTGCTCGGTTATTTCGCTCTCACGACGGCGTATTCGTTTGCTCTCAAACGCATGATGATCGTCGACGTGATCACCTTGGCCGGACTCTATTCCGTCCGGGTCTTCGGAGGAGCTGTCGCCACGAGCGTCGTGATCTCTGAATGGCTTCTGGCTTTCTGCATGATGATCTTCATGTCGCTGGCCCTCATCAAGCGTTATGTGGAGCTTGCAGGCCGGCGCGATGCCAATCTGCCCGACCCGACCAGCCGGGATTACAAGAACAGCGACCTTGATATCGTCGCGGCTCTCGCCGCCGGAGCCGGCTTTAATGCCATCACGATCTTTACGCTCTATATTTCGAGCGACGCCGTGGACAAGCTCTACACGCATCCGAGGATCTTATGGTTCGTCGTACCGCTGCTCATGTACTGGATCGCTCGTGCCCTGATGCTGGCCAGCCGCCGCCTGATGGACGACGATCCCGTGGTCTTTGCCATCAGGGATAAGGTGAGTCTGGCGATCGTTGGTCTCACGGCTCTTCTCATTATCGCGGCGATCTGATCCATGTCGTCGCAACACAATAAACATGATACGGCTCGTGTAAGCCTCTCCTCTCGCTCCACCGGCAATACCGCTGGGATGTTCACTCGCTACGTGCTGTTTGCAGTCCTCGCGACGCTCGCCAATCTGCTGACGCAGGAGGTGACAATACGCTTGGCCCCGGTGGCTCCTTTGACGCTTTCGATCCTGATGGGCACGGCGGCAGGCTTTATTCTCAAGTACCTGCTGGACAAGAAATGGGTCTTCGACGACGGGTACGACGGGCATAGGCAGGAACTGCAGAAGATCACCCTTTATGGGGCCTTCAGCGTTCTGACGACGCTGGTCTTCTGGGGTTTCGAGATTGCTTTCTGGGCTATCTGGCAGACAGATTTTGCCAAATACAGTGGTGCCGTGTTGGGTCTTGCCGTCGGCTATGCGGCAAAGTTCATGCTCGATCGGAGCTTTGTGTTCAAGGAGCGACGGGCATGATGGAACTGTTCGGCTGGGGGCGCTATCCCCGCCATCCGTCAGAGGTTCTCAATCCCGCCTCTCCGACGGCGCTGCCGCCCCTCATGGCCTCGCATTCAGGAATCGTCGCTCGCGGGAACGCGCGCGCCTATGGGGATGCGGCAATCGGCGAGCGGACGACTCTCGTTACCCGTGGGCTCAATCGTATCCGCGCCTTCGATCCCACGACAGGCCGCGTTCGCGTAGAGGCGGGCCTTCTTCTCGCCGATCTCCTGGACGTGATGGTGCCAAGAGGGTTCTTTCCGCCCGTCGTGCCCGGCACGAAATTCGTGACCATCGGCGGCATGATCGCCTCGGATGTGCACGGCAAGAATCATCACCGCGATGGCGGCTTCGGCGATCACGTGGAGTCGCTGACCCTTGCCTTGCCCGACGGCAGCATTCTCACATGCTCACGAACGGAGCATGCCGAACTTCTCTCCGCCACCATTGGCGGCATGGGCCTGACGGGCACGATTATCGAGGCGACATTCCAGCTCCGCCCCATCGAAACCGGATGGATGCGCCAGCAGACGATTGTTGCTCCCAATCTCGAGAGCGCACTCGAGGCCTTGCAGGCGAGTCATGACGCAACCTATTCGGTCGCGTGGATCGATTGCCTGGCCCGGGGTAAATCCATGGGCCGCTCCCTCGTTTTCGCCGCCGAGCACGCCACGCGGAAGGATGTCGAGGCGCTGCGCCCCGGAGGAGAGCACTTTCCGTCTTCGCAGACAGGTCGGCTGTCCGTGCCTGTCGACTTTCCGTCGTTCACCCTCAACCGGCTCTCGGTTGCGGCTTTCAACGAGATGTATTTTCGCGCAGGTGCCATGAAGGCGGGATACCCGTTCCTCGTGCACTGGAATCCTTACTTCTTCCCCCTCGACGGGGTTGGAGATTGGAATCGCATCTACGGCCGGCGCGGGCTTCTGCAATATCAATGCGTCGTCCCCACGGCTCACGCTCGCTCTGCGCTGAGCAGCATCCTCGATCGCATCTCGCACCGGGGCATCGCCTCATTCCTTGCCGTTCTCAAGCAGATGGGCCCGAGTCACGGGGATATCGCCTTTCCCATGGAAGGCTTCACGCTTGCTCTCGACATGCCCGTCAGCGACGCGGCGTTTCCGCTGCTCGACGAACTCGACAAGACTGTGGTTGACGCCGGCGGCCGGCTGTATCTCGCCAAGGACGCGCGCCAATCCGCTTCCACGTTTGAGGCCGGCTATCCCGGGTTGACCCGTTTCCGCGATCTGCGGCGGGCAATCGGGGCGACCGGCCGGATCTCTTCTCGTCTCTCGACCAGGCTTGGCATCTGATGACTTCCTCCAGAACTCTTCTGCTCGTCGGCGGCACGTCCGACATTGGGCGTGCAACCGCACTCTGCTACGCGAAAGCCGGATGGCATGTGCTGCTGGCAGCCCGTAGGGAAGATGAGGCGCGCCGCAATGCGGACGATATCGCCGCTCGCACCGGTACCGAGGTCACGACTCATCGGCTCGACATTCTGGAGACCAACAGCTTCGATGCCTTCATCGATGGCCTGCCCCAGCTTCCCGATACAATGGTGTGCGTGGTCGGCGAATTGGGCGATCAGGCACGGGGGCAGAAGGATCTCGCCCACGCCACGCAGGTCCTGCGCACCAATTTCGAAGGCCCAGCCCTGCTCCTCGGTCTTTTCGCCGAGCGCTTCCTGGAACGCGGATCCGGCACCATCGTCGGCGTGAGCTCGGTGGCCGGCGATCGCGGGCGCGGTTCCAACTATCTCTACGGGGCTGCCAAGGCGGGCTTCTCGGCTTTCCTGTCGGGCCTGCGCAACCGTCTCGCTCCTGCAGGACTGCGGGTGATCACCGTCAAACCCGGTTTCGTACGCACGCAGATGACGGCAGGCATGAAACTGCCGCCCATTCTCACGGCAGAGGCCGAAGAAGTTGGACGCGCCATCTTCACGGCAGCCGAAAAAGGGGGCGGTGATATAATTTATGTTCGCCGCATCTGGCGGCCGGTCATGATGATTATAGGTAGTATCCCGGAGCGCATCTTCAAACGTCTGCGCCTCTAGCGGATCGTGCGGAAAAGCGGACCCGGTTTCCCGCGCCGAACGATGCACCGCCTGAACAAGGGAGCACCGGCCCAAAAGTGGCGTCTACTTTTGGCTCCGATGCTCTAGAGCATTTTCCGGTGAAGTGGCTCCGGTTCACCGTCAAAAATGCGGCCCGGCAAACGAGAGAGCTGATTCCATGCCAATGGAAACAGCTCTAGCCACAGGAGGACAGTGGAGCCGATGGAAGCCCCTTCGGATCGACGCATACCAGTAAGGGCTCTCCTGCTCGTTATAGCCGCCTCATGCGCGCTCCTGCTCGTTCTTCCGGGACAGACCGTCACCACACGCTACCTGGATGATCTGTTCGTCATTCTCGACGGCGCCTACCGCGTTGTCTCGGGCCAGGTTCCAAGCCGCGATTTTCATACGCCCCTGGGGCCTCTGGCCTATTATCTTCCGGCCGCGGGGTATGCCCTCTCCGGTACGCTGGGCGGCACCATGCCGGCTGCCATGGCACTCGCGATTTCCGCATTCTCCGTGCCGTTACTCCATATCCTCGGCTCGCGGCTGCATCCCATCCTTGCGGTTGCCTTTGGTGTTTTTCTTCTGCTCATCCTCGCTGTGCCGATCAATCTTGGCGAGGGTATCACCGCTCTGTCCTTCGCGAAGTTCTATAACCGGATCGGATGGGTAGCATTGAGCATTCTGCTCATCATGTACTTACGTCCCATACGCATGCATGAGCAGCAGGACCTGGTGGATGCGCTCTGCGCCACAGGTCTAACCCTGGTGATGCTCTATACAAAACTGACCTATGGCGTCGCTGCCATCGCCTTTCTCATTTTCATGCTCACGGAGCGGCACCAAAGGCGCTGGGTCTTGGCAACCCTAGGACTGCTTGTCATCACATGTATTGCGGTCGAGATAATCTGGCAGTCGTCCCGGACCTATCTCGACGATGTTCGTCTGGCTCTCAATGTCGGCGGGCGCTTGCGCGGCACATGGGGACAGATTGCGGATCACATCCTGGGCAACCTGACCGATTACGTGCTTCTCACCATATTCGCCGGACTCGCTCTCGGGCGCAGCCGCAGCTTGCGTGACGGCCTGTTTTATCTCTTCTGCGCCGTCACAGGCTTCCTCATCATCAATCAGAACTTTCAGGCCTGGGGAATCATCATTCTGCATGCTGCTTCCGCGGTCGCGGCAGAAACCATCCTGCGTTTCGAGGACAAAGACGTCGACAGTCCTATCGAGCGTCACTGGTCTACTCGTGGAGGCGCAAAACTCCTCTTTCTGGCTCTTGTCCTGCCTACGATCGTGCATTGTGTGGCGGCCCTTGGAGTTCACATGATTTCAGCGAGCACCCGCGCCGGGCAGTCCATTGCGCTTCCCCATCTCGAGCGAGTTCGACTAGCAAACCTATGGACGTGGGGCGAATACGATAAGGCTGACCTGTACCTGACGGCGCTACGCGACGGCACCAGGCTGCTCTCAGAAATGAACCCGAGCGGTGAGAAGATCTTTGTTCTCGATCTCGCCAATCCATTCCCCATGATCCTCAACACCCCGCCTCCAAAGGGAGACATGCCCTGGCTGCAGTGGGAGCGCACTCTCAACACGTCGACATTCATCCCTGCCGAAACCCTTATGACCGACGTCACTGTCGTGATGGAGCCCAAACCTGTCGGAGATGCAGCTCAACCTGAGCCCGACAGAGAAGGGCTCAAAACCCTCTACGGCCGCTATATCGCCGAGCATTTCGAGATTGCACGGCAGACGGATCATTGGAAGGTCTACCGCCGCCGCCCTCAGCCCGGCTCCGACGCCGTTTTGAACCATACGGGGCCCTCATGAGACTGGCGCAGAATGGATCATCTTGGTCGGCAGGAGCCATTCTGCTTGGGGCAATCGTCTTTGCTGTCCTTCTCGCCGCTCCGGGCGTGACCATCACCGCATCCTATGTGAACGATCTCTTCATCTTTCTCGATGGTGCACACCGTATCGCTTCGGGGCAGATCCCGAACAGAGACTTCCATACAGCCTTGGGGCCTCTTTCATTTTATATCCCGGCATGGGGTTATTGGCTGTCTGGAACCATGGGTGGAGCCATGCCGTCAGGCATGGCCTTGGCCACCCTCGTCCTCGCCATGCCGATCGCCCATGTCCTGAGCTCCCGCCTGCACCCTATTCTTGCGCTTCCTTATGGCTTGTTCCTGCTTCTCGTGCTGGCTGCTCCCTTGAACCTTGGCGAGAGCATCACGGCGCTGTCCTTCGCCATGTTCTATAACCGGATTGGCTGGGCCGCCCTAGGGGCGCTTCTCATCATGTATCTGCGCCCGGAGCGATGCCGTCCATGGCAGGAAGGCATCGATGCTGTCTCGGCTGCTGTGCTCACACTGGTGATGCTTTATACGAAAATCACCTATGGTCTCGTCGCTCTCACCTTCTTGACCTTCCTCCTCTCCGATTCTCGCCAGCGCCGGTGGGTAGCAGCTGCCATTGCTCTCATTCTGATCTCTGGCATCGGGATTGAAGCATTCTGGCGATCCACGCCCGCTTACATCGCCGACCTCGTCATGAGCGCCCAGGTGAGCGGCTCGCGAAGCCCAGCCGATCTCACCGGCACGTTCATCCGACACCTTGCCGATTACACTCTGCTCGGCATCTTCGCTGCTTTGGTTCTTCCGCGGACTCGCAGCCTGCGGGATCTCCTGTTCTTTGGCTTCTGCACTGTCCCTGGCCTCCTGATCCAGAACCAGAACTCCCAGCCTTGGGGAATTCTGACCATTCACGCCGGTGCGGCAGTAGCCGCGGAAATGATCTTACGCTTGCGAGCGCAGCACTCTTCTCAAGAGTTTCCGCCCTCGTCATTTGCCACAGGAGCTCCGTTGCCTCTGATGGCGATGATCCTGCCAACCCTTCTCCATTGCTTCATGGCTCTTGGACTGCACACTGCGATGGCGGTGGCGCGTTCCGGCAAGGCATTCGATCTTCCAAAGTTCGCAGAGGTCAGGCTGATTGCTCCTTGGCTATCCGAGAAGAGAACCTTGATGCATGTCTATCTCGAAAGCATCGAGAGTGGCGCCCGCGCTCTGGAGAGCCTTCCAGAAGCGCTGACAAAAGTATCTGTCCTCGATTTTGCGAACCCTTTCTCTGTCGGGCTTGGACTACCGCCACCCCGTGGTGACAGTGCGTGGCTGCACTGGAACAGGAATGTCAACGCAAGTCATTTCATTCCACCGGAACAATATTTCTCCGATGTGAACATCCTGATGTTGCCGAAATGGGGCATCAACCATGCTCCGCTGCGTGAGCTATACCAAGCCTACATTGATGCAAATTTCGAGCCTCTTCACGATACAGAAGGCTGGATTATCTACCGCCGTAAGACCCAGGAAGTCGCGACCAAGGCTCCTTTCTAGGGGAACATGACCGCGCGTTCCTGGTTGTGGCTTGGGGGTGGACCTTGACCATGACAGCTTGGACGCAACGCTCAGTCTCTGTCGCGCTGCTTGTGATTGCCATAGCTGCAGTTTGCTCCTTCATGCTCGCCTGGCCTGGGCAAACGGTCACAACCAAGTATGTGAACGATCTCTTCATCTTCCTTGACGGCGTTCACCGTATCCAGCTTGGCCAAGTTCCCAACCGTGACTTTCACACGGCTCTTGGCCCACTCGTTTATTATGCGCCCGCTGCCGGCTATTGGCTTTCGGGAAGCTTCGGAGGCGCCATGCCGGTAGGCATGGCACTCCTCGTCATAGCCCTCGCGCTACCGGCGGCTCATATTCTCAGCTCGCGCCTGAGACCAGCCATCGCCTTTCCGCTGGCCTTCTGCCTTATTCTGGTTGCCGCAGCGCCGATCAATCTTGGCGAGAGCATCGGCGCCCTCTCCTTCGCCATGTTCTATAATCGCATTGGATGGGCAGCACTTGGTTTTCTGCTCGTTATGTATCTCCGTCCTGAGCGCCCCTACCGCTATCAGCGCAGCCTCGATGCTTTAAGCGCGGCCTTCCTCGTGGTCCTGATGCTGTACATCAAGATCAGCTACGGGATCGTCGGAATAGGCTTTCTCATCCTTCTCCTTCTCGGTACACGCGAGCGCCTGTGGGCGCTTGCCGCGCTCGGCCTTGTGATGGCGACCTGCCTCGCCGTTGAAGTCTTCTGGCAGGGGACGAGAGCTCATATCGCCGATCTCCTTCTCGCCGGAGAGGTGAGCGGCAGCTTGAAGACCCTTGATGCAATAGCCCAGGTTCTGTTTCGAAACCTGGCTGATTTCGTAATCTTCGCTCTCTTCGCGGGCCTTGTCCTTTGGCGCACGAGAAGCATCCGCGATCTGTTGTTCTTCGGCTTTTGTGCAGGATCCGGCTATCTGCTGATCATGCAGAACTATCAGAACTGGGGTGTGATGACTCTTGCAGCTGGCGCTGCCGTTGCGGTGGAGCTGTTGGCTCGCGCCGGCGGTCCGGCTGCGGACAAGTGGCGATCGTCCTTGACTGTCGGCGCTCAGCTCCTCCTCTTTGGGTTCGTCCTTCCGGGGAGCCTCCACAATGCGGCTGCCCTTGGTCTCCATACCGGATTATCGAGCCTGGATCAGGGAGAGGCCGTACCTCTTCCGCACTTCCGCGAGATCAAGCTGGCCCACCTTTGGAATGAGGGAGATTATGGCGCCTTCGCCCGTTATCTCGCCAGCATTGCGGATGGCGCGAACGCCTTGTCGAACTTGAAGCACGAGAGGGATCACGTGATGGTTCTCGACTTCGTGGGCCCCTTCTCTGCCGGCCTTGGCCTCGCCGCGCCTGAAGGAGACAGCACCTGGCATCATTGGGGGCGCACGCTGAATGAGGACAGCCACCCGCCCGCAAAAGCGCTCTTCCGCGATGTTCGGATCGTCATGGAGCCCAAGTGGCCTGTCGACAGCGCCACGGCAGAAGGCCTCAAGGCTATCTACGCCGAATATCTCGAAGATCGCTATGAGCTTGCGCGGGAAACGGCGGATTGGAAGGTCTATGTCCTGCGCGCGCCACCTGCCGAGACGGTCAGTCGATACCGGGGCTTTTCACCCGACGATCCGAACGTCAGGCTTCTGCCCGATGGGGGCTGACCATCTTACGAAGGAGCAGCAACACCGCACAAGCGAGGCAGAGCCAATTTCCCCTGCGAGCCCATACGCCGTCCCCGCCATTCATTGGCTACAAGGATGACAAGGCAGAGCACCATGGCCCAGCCGTAGACGGATCCGGTGGTGAGTTGGATCCATCTCGGCTCCGTGAGCTGATCGATGACGAACGGCACCGGCACAAGGAGCAGCAGGGCAACGATGTGCATCACCGGCTTATGCCAGTAGCTCCAAATCACCGGCAGCAAAAACAGCGTGTAGTGGATCCAGCCGAGAGGCGAGGCCAGGAGCGATGCCACCAAGCCAAGAGCGCTAGCTGCCATCACGCCAGGACGCAGCCAGTAAGCCCACACCGCCAGGGCGCTCAAGAGGGCTAATCCTGCAAGCATACCGAGCATCGGCACACCCGCACGGGTGGCAAGGCCCAAGAAGGACGCATTGGTCAGGAAGAAGGCCCGCGCGCTGTCAGATGCGATCAAAGCAAACCATTGCTGATAGACTTCCGGACCGTACAGCACGAGGGGTATGGCGCTGATTACCGTCGCGGTTCCAACGGATACGAGCGCTGATACGCGGTAGCCGGACAGAAACAGCAAAGCAGGCCAGACCAGAAAGTTCGGCTTCAGGGAGACGATAACTCCTATGAGGATCCCAGCAGCAACAGCACGGCTCCGTTCCAGCAACAGCCAAGCTGCGACGCCTGCAAACACTAAAGGCAAATAGATCTGCCCGAGAAAGAGCGTGTCCCAAAAGCCTGCGAGGGCGAAGGCCCACACGGCGAGGATAGGAGCCTGCAGATTCCAGAAACGCCGGATGAGGAGGAGTACGGCTGCTGCATAGAAAGCGATCGAGATCCACCGCCAAACTTCGAACGCTGTTTCGGGATCTGCCACGTCGAATAGCTGAAAGAGCAGTGCCGAGATGGGAGGGTTGAGATTGGGATTCCAGGATTCGAAGCCTGGCAGTTCGACTCTCAGGGTCAGCGGGTAGATTCCGTAAGGATCCAATCCCTCAGCCGCAGCCCGGCCGGAGGCCACGAAGGAACCGAAATCCCACAGGCCATCTCCATAGGCGATACGAGGGAATTCGGACCGGATCGCAAGTAAGGCGAGAAGCAGAACAAGTCCATTAGCAGCCCAACGTGCGAATGCCGTCATCAGCCTATCCCGACTAAGAGAACCTGAGCCGCTGGATCTAGCGCCGTGCCTTGCTGCGCCCAGCCCCCGCGAGGACACCCATCCTCGGGTTGTGGAACTCGTGACTTCGCGACGAGGTTTACGGGTGAGCCAAGCCTTGTCCGGTTGGCGAGTGATAAGTGAGGTCCAGTCCGACGATGGCGAATAATCCAGCCGTTCAGCAACCAGGTTCATCCCACCCCCCCTCTGCAATGGCGACCATGGCCGCGGTCGTTGTCGGCTGGGCTCTCGTCAGGCTGGTCGCCGGTGGCGAGCGCCATCCCGCGCCTGTCTCGGGCAGGCCTATGGATCGGCAGACGGGCCAAGCTCGGCAACAGCCTGATACCGGCTTTTCCGAAAAGCAGCACGCCAATCCCCACGCAGCGGCAGCGGAGAAAGGCCGCGGACGTGAGGCCGACAGGCCGACGGAAATTCCTGCGAAAGGCTGGAAGGACATTCTCTGGCGCACCTATGAGGAGTTCGGCAAGGACCGCGTCACCTCTGTTGCGGCAGGCGTCACCTATTATGCGCTGTTGGCCATCTTCCCAGCCATTGCAGCCTTGGTTTCCATCTACGGCCTCTTTGCCGATCCGGCTACGATCCAGGACCATCTGAATGCGATGTCCGGTGTTCTTCCGGGTGGGGCACTCGAGATCATCAGCGATCAGGTCAAGCGCATCTCCTCTCAAGGTGGAGGCGCGCTTGGCTTTGGCTTCATCTTCGGCCTTGTTCTCTCTCTCTGGAGCGCGAATGCCGGCATGAAAGCCGTCTTCGATGCGCTCAACATCGTCAATGACGAAGAAGAAAAGCGCAGCTTTATCCGCCTCAATCTGGTTTCACTTTCTTTCACTCTTGGTGCGATCCTCTTCATTCTCTTTGCCCTCGGCGGCATCGTCGTCCTCCCGATCATTCTCGATTTCATCGGTCTTGGTAGCGGAACGGAGTGGCTCCTTGCCATCATTCGTTGGCCGGTTCTCCTCATCGGCGTCACGCTGGGCCTGTCTCTGATCTATCGCTTCGGGCCGAGCCGCGACAAAGCCGAATGGCGCTGGGTCACCCCCGGCGGCCTTATCGCCGCCGTTCTATGGATCGCCGTGTCGATGCTTTTCTCGTGGTATGTCTCGAACTTCGGCAGCTACAACGAAACTTACGGCTCGCTGGGTGCAGTTATCGGCTTCATGACCTGGATCTGGCTGTCGAGCATCGTCGTGCTGCTAGGAGCCGAGATCAATGCCGAGATGGAACATCAGACTGTGAAGGACACAACCGAGGGCGCCCAACAACCCATGGGCACGCGCGGCGCGAAGATGGCCGACACGGTTGGCGTCGCAAAGGCCTGAACCGTCCTCGAACAATTTAGGACAGGCGCCCCTCTAAGGGGCGCCTTTCTGCATTCGCACGTAAGGTCGATCTCTTCAAAAGAGCAGCAATGTCTGGAGTAATAAAAGAGGCGCCGGTTCATACCGGCGCCTAATGCTTTCATAAGAGAGGTGCTTTACTCTAAGCCTGCCCCGCCGCGACGGCTCCCTGAAGCATCGTTGGAGCGCGAGCCGCCTTGGTGCTGCCGGAGCGTTCATCCGCGAACCAGGCAATGGTTTCCCTCAATCCCACATCGAGAGAAGTCTTCGGGGACCATCCCAGAAGCTGCTTGGCGAGAGCGATATCAGGCCGCCGCCGCCGGGGATCGTCTACCGGCAAGGGACGTGTGACGATCTGCGAAGATGAGCCCGTCATTGTCAAAACCTTCTGCGCCAGATCGCCTACCGTGAGTTCCACCGGATTGCCGAGATTGACGGCACCCGGGAAAGGTCCCTTGTAAGCCATGAGACGCATGAATCCATCCACGAGATCCGAGACGTAGCAGAAGGAGCGTGTCTGGCTTCCATCGCCATAAATCGTGATGTCGTCACCGGCCAGCGCCTGACAGATGACATTGGAGACGACGCGGCCGTCATCCGCGCGCATGCGAGGTCCATAGGTGTTGAAAATCCGCGCTACGCGAACATCGGCACGCTCAGCCCGGGCAAAGTCGAACGTTAGGGTTTCCGCTGCACGCTTTCCTTCATCATAGCAGGCGCGCGGGCCTGTGGGGTTCACGTTCCCCCAATAGCTTTCTGTCTGCGGATGAACTTCGGGATCACCATAAATTTCACTGGTAGAGGCCAGGAAAAAGCGCGCTCCGATATCCTCAGCGAGCGTGAGGAGATTGTGAGTTCCCACAACGCTGGTCAACATTGTGTGCTCAGGATCCGCCTGATAATGAGGCGGCGATGCAGCGCATGCGAGATTGAAGATCTCATCGAACTTCATCTTCTTGGAGCGCAAGCGGGACGGCACGGGCTTGATGATATCGCTGTCCACCAGATCGAAACGAGGCTCACGCTCAAGGTGCCTCAGGTTCTGCTTTTGACCCGTTTGAAAATTGTCGAGAGCTACCACATGAGCGCCTTCGCTCAGAAGGGCGTCGCACAAATGCGATCCGAGGAACCCGGCTCCACCCGCGACAAGGACGAGCTTGCTCTTGCCATTCTTCATGAAGACGATCTCCTTATCGGACCACCAACAACGGTCCGGAGGTACAAACCTTTATCGGTCCAACGTCCGAAGCTTGGCTTGGTTCACTGCCAGGCTCAGAATCTATTCACGACCTTCAGGCCCCCACTTCCATCGCGAGACGAAGTTCCTGCTGCCGGCGTCCCAGAGCCTCGATCAGATCCCGCTCCATGGAAGCAGCCCGATGGAAAGCCGCATGCTCAGCAAGAATTCTTTCCCGCGCCGCCTGCCCCATGGTGGAGCGCCGCGCCTCATCCCAACCCTCAAGCACCTGAACAACCTCGGCCGCTTGTTGAGCGAGGACGATCTCACATCCAGGCTCCAGGAGGGTCTCGATCCCGTCCCAACTGTCGGAAATGATCGGCGTTCCACAGGCTGCTGCCTCGAACAGGCGCACACTAGGGCTGTACCCCGCGCGAATCATGTCGGCGCGCGTGACATTCAGGGTGTAGCGGCTCGCGGCATAGAAGGCAGGGTGTTCGCTGGGAGGCACGTGATCAATGCGCTCGACGTTCTCCGGCCACACGATATCGGCAGGATATTGAGGTCCCGCCACGACGAAGCGCAGATGCGGCGCCCGCCTGGCCGGCTCGATCAGAAGCCGCTCGAGGGTCGGCTGCCGATCCGGGCTATACGTGCCGAGATAGCTCAGGTCCCATCGCTTCTTCTGATCGAGAACGGGATAAAGCTCCGGATCAACGGAGCAATAGAGTGCCCGCGCCGCAGGTGAGCCGTACCGGTCCATCAACAGGCTGAGCGTCGGACCACCGGTGAAGGAGAAATAAACGTCGTAGTTCGGGATCAGCTGGGGTGAGAGATATTCGTAATCGCCTCTCTCGAGCTTCGCCAGGGTCACCGGCGTATCGATATCGTAGAAGGCGACGACACTTCTTGCCGTCTTCTGCACCCAGCGCCCGACGGCCACACCCTCGGGCACGTAGGATCCGACGATCACCGCGTCGGCAGCAGCAATCGTTTCCCGGTAGCGCTCAAGGTCTTCAAGGCTCGCGTAGAACTCAAGATCGCAGAACTCCGGATCCATGAGATCCCGATGCGCCGCATACCAAGGCACGTCGCGCTCCAGAAAAAGCACATCGTGCCCACGCGCCGCGAAGGCCTTCAGCAGGGCTCGGAATGTCGTGGCATGCCCGTTGCCCCAGGAGGATGAGAGGCTCAAGCCCAGAACGATGACACGCAGCCCGCTCACGCGACGCTCCTCTCCCGCCTCTGCGAGGCGGCTTCGCGCAGAATGGTATCGACTTCGGCTCCTCTGCGGGCATAGGTGTGCTCAGCCATGATGCGCCGGCGGGCGGCAGCGCCGATGGCCCTGGCGCGCTCGGGCGTCAGGGTCTCCACATGATCGGCCACGTCCTTGCCGTCGCGGGCGACGAGAACCTCTTCCCCCGCTTTCAGGAAGAGCTCCAGACCAACCCAGGCATCCGTGATCAAGCACGCGCCCGCACCGGCGGCCTCGAACACGCGGGTTGCGGGGGAGTATCCCGTGGTCGCCATGGAGTCGCGTGCGATGTTGAGCACCGCCAGCGGACTCGTATTGAAGGCATTGTGGTCGCGCGTATAGACATGTCCGATATGGCGCACGTTCGCCGGCATGCCTTTCGTTTCCCAGCCATTGCCGCCGATCAGGAAGCTGCGCCCCGGCAGGCGCGCAGCCGGCTCCAGGAAGAACTGCTCGACGCGTGCCTCTCGATCCGGCAAGCGATTTCCGAGGAATGAAAGATCCGCCTTGAAGCGTTCATCGGCTGGAACCGGATGATGTGTCGAGGGATCGAGCGCGTTGTAGATCGGTATGCACCGACGGGCACCGAAACCTTCATACGCCTCGATGACCGGCGGGCCGCCGCCATAGGTCAGCACGAAGTCGAGAGCGGGCAGCGTGCGCCGCAAGGGATGATCCGGGCTCTCCCGCAGTTCCGCGAGCGTTGCCGGCGCATCCACATCCCAGAAAATGCGGATGGCATCCGGCCTGGAGGCCGCGACAACACCTTCGAGCAACTCGTTGTCGAAGACGCCGACACCGGAGGCCTTCACAACGACGTCGGCTTTTGCCGCTTCGGCCACGACAGCGCGCATGGCCTCTTCGGTCGCAGGATAGACCTTTACCTCCGCCCATTCCGGCGGCTCGATGTCGCGATGCTTCTGGCGATCGAAGGCATCAGGCTCGTAGAAGGTGATGCTGTAGCCACGCCGGGCGAGCTCGCTCAGCATGCCGCGGTAATAGGTTGCCGCGCCGTTCCAATAGGAGGAGAGAAGGCTGGAGCCGTAAAAGGCGATCTTCATGCGGACATCTCCATCGGCGCCGTAGCGCCGTAGGTTTCGAGAATGGTGAGGAGTTGTTCTGCGCGATGCGCACAGGAATGACGGTCGTGAATGGCAGCGAGCCCATTGGTCACGAGCGAGCGTCGAAGGTCGGCATCCTGACGGATTGCCGTGAGATGGCGCACCATCTCGCCCTCATTACGTGCGACGAGAAAATCAGTACCGGGATTGAAGAGCCTCTCCGAGTCATTCCACGGCGCAGAGACGAGAGGAATGCCGCAGGCCAACGCCTCGAAAACACGGATCGTGGGAATGCCAGGAAGCATATCGACATAGAAGCGGCGCGGCACATGCACGGTAGCCAGGTGCTTGGCGAATACCTCCGGCGCTCGGGCATTCGCCAGCCATCCGCGATAGGTCACGCCGTAGCGGGAAAGAGTTTCAAGGGCGTGCTCGGGATACCGTACGCCGTAAATCTCAAGCGGCAGGCCAAGGGTTTGAGCGGGGCGGAACAGGAACGTTTCCAGCTCCGTACTGCGCTCGTCATCGCCCCAGTTGCCGATCCAGACCAGCCCCTCGCGCTCTGTCTCGACAGCAGGTGGATGAAAAAGCCGGGTGTCAGCGGCCTCATGCCAGACGTGAACGCGGTCTCCCCAGCCCCATCGCCGATAGACCTCTGCGAGCGTCTCGCCGAAAGCGAGCACGCCGTCATAGCCACTGAGGTCGAACTGTCGGATTGCATTTGGATCACTGACGGCCCGGTGATGCGTATCGTGAAAGAGAAGCGTGAAACGTGCACCCTGGCGTCGTAACTTGCCGATGGCGGCGACGAACCACGGATCGTTCCACTCGTGCACGATCACCACATCGGCATCAGATATCATCTCTTCGAGATCAGCATCTGCACCGAACGTTGTTGAGGACAGTTCGGGATAAAGATTACGGTAGGCGTCCAGCCCCGCTTCTCCGTGGTCCTTCAGGAGATTCTCAAGGCTCCAGGCCCCCTGAGGCTCATAGGCTACGACCTCATGCCCACGATGGATGAGATCACGCAGAACGCCTCTCAAGAAGTGAGCATTGCCGTGGTTCCAGCAGGACGCGAGAGAATGCGTAAAATAGGCAAACTTCATGCAGCAGCCCCCTCCGGGGAGATCAGTTCGGGTCGGGACGGAAGCAGCGACCGGTAGGCCTCCAGAATGCCCGCGCTCATGGCTTCCACACTATAGGAAGCCGCTCGCTTCTTGGCGGCTTCTCCCAGTTGGCGGCGAGTAGATTCGTCAGATGCAAGACGATCAAGGACTTGCGCTAGAGCCTGATCGTCGTCAGGCACCACGAAGGCAGCTTCACCATCCCACAATTCTCGGAAGGTCGGGATATCGGAAAGCACGAGGGCGCAGCCGGCCTGTGCGGCCTCAAGCACAGCGAGCCCAAAAGGCTCATATTTGGCAGCTGAAACAAAGATCGGCTGCGAACTCAAATATCGGGCAATCTCATCGTCGCTCAATCGCCCAAGCGAAACAGCGTGATGAGCTTCAATCTTCGCTCCGTTTGGGCCTTTGAGCGGACCTGCTGCAAGGAAGGGAAGTGAAAGGTGCTCCGCGGCACGGTCGATTACTGCAAAATTCTTGCCGTCGTCCCATAATCGCCCGGCCGTGAATGCGAAGACATCGCGTGGTAGACACTCACCTGCCGGCATGGCTCGACGCCCATTCGGTACGACCGTAGGTGCCACTGCGAGGTTATAGGTACGAGCTGTCGCATTCGCGAAAGCTGCCGTTGGAGCCAGAAGCCTGTCGGCAACATGATATCCCTTGCGCACTAAGTCCGCCCGCCACACGAACTCGTCCGGCAGAGAACCGCCATGCACGGCCTCCCACCATGTCACGACACAGGAATGGCAGACGGCAACGACCGGGCAGTCATGATGGCCGCTCGCGGCAAGTGCCGGGCTGTTGAGGTGGACAATGTCTGGCTTGATCCGTGCAGAGAGACGCGCAATCGCCCGCCCGGCCTCCTCCACCTCTTGCGGCCTGTCCGCCGTCCAGTCGAGAGGGAGGTCTGTCGTAATCAGATCAATGCTCGCAGCCTCAGCCCTCCTTATTTGATCGTCAGTAGGCGCAGGACCAAGCACCGCGAGAGTTGTTTCGACGCCGTACGCGCGCAAGCCCTCGGCAACGTCCAGGGCATACTGCCAGACGCCCCCGACCGCGTCCGCTGTCATGAGCACGCGAAGAGAGGATGCGCCCTGTGTCGATACAGACATGTCTCTTCCAGCTCCCTCAGAACGAGCAGGCCTGATTAAGATCGATCAGTGAGACGCTCGATGCGCCTCTCATGACAGAGCGGCTGCCTCCTGAAGGCGTGAGCTTGGGCGAATCGCGCCGGCAAGCCCCCTCTCCTCCTGCAGCCATTGCGCCAGAGCAGCCACGCCCTTGCGCCACGGCGTCGGCGGTTTCAACCCAAGCACACGCGCGATCTGGCGCGTGTCGGACACGTAATAGCGCTGGTCGCCCGCGCGCCAATCGGAGTAATGTGTCTCCACGGGACGGCCGATGACCTCCTCGATATAAACGAGAAGCTGCCGCAGGCTGATTGCGTTCGACGGGCCGCCACCGAGATTGAAGGCGCGCCCTTGAACAGCGTCGATGTGCTTCCAAGCCGCCACATAGGCATCGACTGCATCGGAGATGTTAAGAATATCACGAACCTGACAGCCATCTCCGTAAATGGTTATCGGCTGCCCCTCCAGGGCACGAATCAGGAAATGGGCCACCCACCCCTGATCTTCCGTTCCCATCTGGCGCTGGCCATAGATGCAGCTCATGCGCAGAACGCAGGTGGGAATGCCGTAGGAGCGTGCATAATCCAGCACGTATTGGTCAGCCGCACCCTTGGAGCAGCCATACGGCGTATGGAAGTCGAGAGGACGTGTTTCACCGATTCCGGTGTCGCGAATGGCAGGATCACGCGGCACGTAAGAATCGTTTGTCATGTCGAGCTCCACATCAGCAAGGTCGCCATAGACCTTGTTGGTGGACGCGAAGACGAGAGGCACCATCCCGTTGCGCCTGCGCAGAGCATCGAGCAGGTTCAGCGTGCCACGAACGTTGATGTCAAAATCTTCGCGAGGATCGGCAAGGCTGGTTGTGACCGCTACTTGAGCGGCCATGTGAAACACTGCCTGCGCATCAGACGCCGCATCGGCCACAGCCGTCTCATCGCGAATATCGCCGGTGACGGCTGATATCTTCGCCGGGTGCCGCTTCTTCAGCCAATCCAGATTGCGATCAACCCCAGGACGCGCCAGGGCGTCATAGACGAGAACGTCATGGCCCTCGCTGGCGAAGCGATCTGCCAGATTCGAGCCGATAAATCCCGCGCCGCCTGTCACCAGAACGGGGTGGCGGCGAAGAATGGCCGGTGCGCCAATCTTTGAATCCGCGTCCTTCATGCGACGAGACCCCGTGCTTCGAGCTCCTTGCGGGCCTCCTGAACAAGGTCCTTGGCTTCCTGATGAGCAACCCATTCGGCGAGCTCGGACAACCCTTCCGAAAAATCCTTCTTTGGCTTATAGCCGAGTTCTTGGCTGATCTTCGTGATATCCGCAATGCAGTGACGGATGTCGCCAATGCGTGCCTTGCCGGCAATTTCGGGAGCAATCGGCTTGTTCATTGCTTGAGCCAGAAACTCGGCCACTTGCGAGACCGTGCGGTCCACGCCGCTTCCCACGTTGAAGACACCCCCCGGAGCCTTTTCATGCTCGAGCGCCAGCACGAAAGCCTGCGCCACGTCCTCCACATGCACGAAGTCGCGGCGTTGCTGACCATCCTCGAAGATCATCGGCGGCTGACCGTTGTGGAGTCGCGATGCGAAGATGGCGAGGACGCCGGTATAGGGATTGGATAAGGCTTGGCCCGGGCCATAGGCATTCCAGAGTCGAAGCGCCACACCTTCCATGCCATAGGCGGGACAGAGGGTGAGCGTCAGGCGCTCCTGCACATATTTGGAAAGCGCATAGACGGATGCGAGCGCCGGCTTCTTCCACTCAGGCGTCGGCACCGGAACGAGCGGACGTCCTTGCGCATCCAACGGGTCCCAAGGATCGCTCTCACTGGTGCGCGGGACACGCACCACATCTTCCATGATGTTCCCGTCGGCATCACGGTAGAGCCCCTCCCCATAGATGCTCATGGACGAAGCGACGACAACGCGCTTTACGGGGTTGTCGATGAGCTGCTGGAAAAGAACCGCCGTTCCGTAATCGTTGACAGAGACGTAGCGGTCGACCGCATACATGCTCTGACCAACACCGACTTCGGCCGCGAGGTGAACCACCTTCGTGGCTCCCTTGAGCGCCCTCAGGATCGCGGTCTCGTCACGCACATCGCCGACGATGACCTCCACTTCCGGGTCGAGGCTATCGGCCTGCGTCTTGTCGCCGTGAACCTGCTCGATGAGGCTGTCGAGCACGCGAACACGATGTCCACGCTCCAAGCAGGCTCGCGCAACATAACGGCCGATGAAGCCAGCGCCGCCAGTAATGAGGATCGTATCCGTCACGAGAGGTCTCCGGATCGGTTGAGGGCACGGTGCCAGAACTTGGAGATGGAGAATCCTGCTCCTCCGGCTGGAGAAGCGACGCGGGACATGCGCATTTTCCAGGCGGACGCAGGGCTTCAGGGCAGAGCACGGCGCGTGGCGGCCGCCCTAATCATCCCTCTCATAGCTTGGCATTTCACGGAGCAAACGCTCCATCATCATCTTTGTTCCTTAAGCCTGGGCCTTGGCCGTTCAGGCCCACCTCTAGTTCGGGCGCATATTCCCGAGGACAAGAGTCTCAAGCCAAGAATCGTTCAGGGAACAACAAACACTTTTGCTGCGTTGACGGCCAAGCTTCGGGAAAGTGACCGGGCCCCCTGCCTGCCGCCTGTACCGGAATACGACCGGAAATGGAGCCGGCGAAGGCCTCATCAAGGAGATCCGTTATGAGCTCACGAAAGGTCCGCGTCGGAATTGTCGGCGTCGGCAATTGCGCCTCATCCTTCGTGCAGGGTCTCTCCTATTATCAGGATGCCAAGAGCAATGAACCCATCCCCGGCCTGATGAATGCCGAGCTTGGCGGTTATCATGTCAGCGATGTGGAGATCTCCGCAGCCTTCGACGTGAATGCCTCGAAGGTGGGGCGGGATGTCTCCGAGGCAATCTTTGCCGAACCCAACAACACGCAGCGCTTCGCCGCGGTCCCTAAAAGCGGCATCGTCGTCAATCGCGGCAAAACCCTTGACGGCCTCGGCAAGTATCTGCGCGACGAGATCGAGGAATCACCAGAAGACGAAGCGGACGTCACTGAAGTTCTGCGCCAGTCCAAAACGGATGTGCTCGTCTCCTACCTTCCGGTCGGATCACAGAAGGCAACCGAATGGTATGCCGAGCGCGCTCTGGAGGCAGGATGCGCTTTTGTGAACTGCATCCCTGTCTTCATCGCATCGAACCCCGAATGGCGAAAGCGCTTCGAGGATCGCGGCCTTCCGATCGTGGGTGACGATATCAAGAGTCAGGTCGGGGCCACCATCGTGCATCGCGTCCTCGCTAACCTGTTCCGGGAACGTGGCGTGCGTCTTGACCGGACCTACCAGCTCAATTTCGGCGGCAACACGGACTTCCAGAACATGCTCGAGCGCGAGCGTCTGGAATCGAAGAAGATCTCCAAGACGCAAGCTGTGACGAGTCAGCTCGATATCCCTCTTCCTCCAGAAGATGTGCATGTAGGACCCAGCGATCACGTGCCGTGGCTCATGGACCGCAAGTGGGCCTATATCCGCATGGAGGGCACATCCTTCGGCGGCGTTCCGCTGAATGTGGAACTGAAGCTCGAAGTCTGGGACTCGCCCAATTCCGCCGGCATCGTCATCGACGCCGTGCGCTGCGCCAAGCTCGCCATGGACCGCAAAATCGGGGGAGCGCTCACCGGACCGTCAAGCTACTTCATGAAGTCTCCTCCGCGACAGTTCACGGACAGCGAGGCGCGTGAGAGAACGCTGCGCTTCATTGAAGGCGTTGACGAAGAGGCCTGAGGAGACGCCCAGCGTGACCACCACCTTTTTCCTCGTGCGCCATGCTGCCCATGACAGAGTGGGAACGGTATTGTGCGGCCGGATACCTGGTGTGACGCTCGGCGATCTGGGCAAGACGCAGGCGCGCAGCCTTGCGGAACGTTTTGCGAATGAGAAGAACGAGAAGGTGGCGTGCATCTGCACAAGCCCACTCGAAAGAGCCGTCGAGACGGCAGAACCCATAGCGGCCCGTCTCGGCAGACCTCTCAAGCAGTCTGAAGGCATCGCTGAGATCGACTTCGGTGGCTGGTCAGGCAAGAGCTTCGACGATCTCTCCGACGACCCGCGTTGGCATGCATGGAACAGCAGTCGCAGCACGAGCCGCCCACCCGAGGGCGAGACGATGCTGGAGGCGCAGGCACGCGTCATCCATGCTATGGAGCAGCTGCGAAATCTTTATGCCGAGCGCTCCGTCATCCTTGTGAGCCATGGCGACGTGATCAAGGCAGCTCTTCTGTACCATCTTGGCATGCCGATTGACGCCTATTCCCGTTTCGAAATTTCGCCCGCTTCCATCAGCACGCTCGTCGTCGGCGACTGGGGCTCAAAAGTTCTTCGCATGAACGAGGTGATCGCCGCATGAAGCTGGTCGTGTTCGGGCTCACCATTTCCTCCTCCTGGGGCAACGGCCATGCCACCCTTTGGCGCGGCTTGTGCCGATCGCTCGCACGTCAGGGGCACCGAGTCGTTTTCTTCGAGAAGGATGTGCCCTACTACGCCTCGAGCCGAGACCTTTTCGTGATCCCGAACGGCGAACTCATTCTCTACGATAGCTGGGACGCGATCAGAGACCGTGCGAGGGCCGAGCTGGCCGATGCCGACGCGGCGATGGTGACCTCTTACTGTCCTGATGGGATCGAGGCTACGGATCTTGTCCTGGATACGCCGCGCGTGGTGCGAACGTTTTACGATCTCGATACGCCAGTCACCTTCTCAAAGCTTCAAGCCAAGGAGCCGCTCACCTATATCGGCTCGCGTGGCCTGGGCGCGTTCGATTTGGTCCTCAGCTACACAGGTGGAGGTGCCCTGGACAAGCTGCAATCGGAGCTTGGGGCGCAGCGCGTGGCGCCTTTGTATGGGCATGTGGACCCGGATGTTCATCACCCCATCTCTCCAATCTCTCATTACATCTCCGATCTCTCCTATCTCGGCACCTATGCGGCCGACCGGCAGACTGCTCTGCAACGGCTCTTCATCGACCCGGCTGGCATGCGCCCGCAAAGGCGCTTCTTGATCGGCGGCGCTCAGTATCCGGACGATTTCCCTTGGCAGTCGAACATCCATTTCGTACGGCACTTGCCCCCATCGGAACACCCAGCCTTCTTCTCGTCGTCACGACTGACCCTTAATATCACGCGCCAGGCCATGGCCGAGATGGGGTGGTGCCCTTCGGGACGCCTCTTCGAGGCCTCGGCCTGTGGTGTTCCTGTCCTCTCCGACGATTGGGAGGGTCTCGACAGCTTCTTCGAACCTGGCAGCGAGATTCTCATCGCACGCACGACCGAGGATGCAGTCGCTGCGCTCGATCTGTCCGATGCCGAGCTGAAGCGCATCGCACGCGCGAGCCGAGAACGCACGATGGCGGAGCACACGTCCGAACATCGCGCCCGGGAGCTTGAGGCCCTGCTGGCGAGCGCCAGCTCTCCCCCGCCATCGACCGGAAGATCCACAGCTATGATGGAGGCTTGAACATGTGGGGCATCATACCCGCAGCCGGACTCGGCAGCCGCATTCAGCCTTTGGCCTTCTCCAAGGAGCTTCTGCCTGTCGGAAGCCGCCTCGACAACGGCGTGGAGCGCCCCTGCGCGGTCAGCGAATATCTCGTGGAGCGCATGATCTATGGGGGAGCGGACAGGATCTGCTTCGTCATCTCCCCCGGCAAATCCGACATCATGGAATATTACGGCGCGAGTTATGGTAGCGCCTCCATTGCCTATGTCGTTCAACCCCAAGCCAGCGGCTTGTGCGATGCAATCTTCCAGGCAGCGCCGCTCATCCCGCCGAATGAGAGCGTGATCGTCGGGTTGCCTGATACCGTCTGGTTCCCTGAAAAAGCCCTGGCGGAGCTGCCCGAAGGCCAACTCTCATTCCTCCTCTTTCCTGTCGATAATCCGCAAGTCTTCGATGCCGTCGTTCTGGACGAGGCCATGCAGGTTCAGGAAATCCAGGTGAAGCGGGAGGATGCTTCGTCCCAATGGATCTGGGGTGCCTTCAAGATGCCTGGGCACATCCTTGAAGCGCTGCGTCAGCTCTGGCTCTCTCGCGATTGCCGGGACGAGTATTTCGGTACGCTCGTCAACGCTTATCTGGCCCAAGGTGGCAAGGCTCTCGGCATCAAGGCGGGAGAATCCTATGTCGATGTGGGAACCTTGCACGGCTATCGCTCCGCCATCGGCCTCCTGAGCGAAGCCGCCCAGCACGACACCATCACCGGTGCACGCGTCGCCCTTGGTTGGCCGGCGGGGCGCATGCCTCGCGGCCTTCATGATTTGAGCAGGGAGTAGTTTTTGGAATGAATGCCATGGACCCCTTATCTCCCGACGAGATCCGTAAAAAGGCCGAAGCGCTCGGACCGTGGTTCCACAACATGGAAATCAGAGAAGGCATATGGACAGCGCCCAACCACTTCCTTGGCAACTACCCTGCCATCAAGTGGAGGAACTTTTCCGAAGCGATCCCTCAGGATCTGGCGGGGAAGAGTGTCCTCGACATTGGCTGCAATGGCGGTTTCTATTCGATCGAGATGAAGAAGCGCGGTGCCGAACGCGTTCTCGGCGTTGATTTCGACGACACCTATCTTGCCCAGGCGCGCTTCGCGGCCGAGGTGACAGGGCACGACATTGAATTCCGCAAGCTCTCGGTCTACGACCTTGGCCAGCTCGGCGAGAAGTTCGACGTCGTGATCTTCATGGGCGTCTTCTATCACCTGCGCCATCCCCTCCTCGCGCTGGATCTGATCCATGAGCATGTGGCCAAGGACATGCTGGTGTTTCAATCGATGCAACGCGGCTCGAGTGAGACGATGACCGTGGATGAAAACTACACCTTCTGGCAGACCGATCATTTCGATGATCCGCGCTATCCGAAAATGCATTTCATCGAGCATCGCTATGCGGAAGATCCCACGAATTGGTGGGCGCCGAATGCGGCCTGCGTTGAAGCCATGCTCCGCAGCGCGGGGTTCGAGATTGTCCAGCATCCGGAAGCTGAAGTTTACATTTGTCGCCGTATCGACGCACCGCCCGGAGCGGGAGCAGTCTACCCGGCCCAAGGGAGAACCGCATGATTGAAGCTGCAATGATCTGGAATGAGCCGAACAACAAGTCCCATTGGGACCCGGAAATCGATCCGGATTGGCGGCTCTTTGCCGAGATGGCAATTGCCGCTGGCCGAGCAATCAGGGAGGCAAACCCCAACCTGCCGCGCGTGCTCGGCGGTATCTCTCCCATCGATCCCGGCTTCATTGACAATTTGAAGAAGCGCGGCGTTCTCGATCACGTCGATGTGGTGGCTGTCCACGGCTTCCCACTCGATTGGAATCTCTGGCAGATCCATGAATGGCCGGCAAAGATCGATGAAATCCGCTCTGTTACCGACAAGCCGATCTGGGTGACGGAGGTTGGCATTTCCACCTTCGGTGCCGAGGAAGTGCAGGTCTGGGGCTTGAAGCGGACGGCGGAATTGCTCGTTGGCCAGGTGCCCAAGATTCACTGGTACAGCCTTTACGATCTCCCCCGCGCCTGGGAAGCGACGACGCGCCATCGCGAGGCTGAAGGCTCCTCCTATTACCGGCACTTCTACATGGGTCTTCTGCGTGAAGACGGAACGCCGAAACCAGCGCTTGAGGAATATGCGAAAACGGCATCGCAGATGGGTCTTTGCCAGTGGTTTCACTTCGAGGATCATCGCCTCGACGATGCCGTCGCTTGGATGAAGCGCCTTGGCGTGAAGTATCTGCGCACGGGTCTCTCCTGGGCTGACAGCTTCCGCCCCAATGCCCTCGAGTGGTTCGACCGCCAGATGGAAGCGCTCGCGGATTTCGATGTGACGGTCACCTTCTGCTTCACGCCGGAGCATCGCGGGATCGCGCCGCATCACACCAGTCCGCCGCAGGTCAAAGAGGAATTCGCGGAATTCTGCGCAAGCATGATCCGGCGCTATGCGCCTCATACGGGGACCTCCTCCACGCAGCAAGTCCTTGAGGCGCTCTAAATTTTTCTCTTTCACGGCTGATCACAACGGGAATGCGGGCCAAAGAGAAAGGCGGCTGAAAGTTCAGCCGCCTTTGCTTTACTTGCGCTTCTTCAAAGTCCCTTACCGGCCATAGATGCGATCCAGCACACGGGACACGGCAACGAGCTCCTCTGCAGCAGGATCGAAACGCTCACCGGCCGCTAATCGGGATGCCCAATCAGCTGCAGCGCGTCCACCCCACTCATCCGGCGGCATCGTGAGCGTCTCGCGCGACGTGCCCCGGTACCGCTCCGCCGTGAAGTCATAGAACGAGCCGTTCACGTTGCGCATCGAGACACCGCCTTTCGTCCCGTAGAACGTTGCGGAGATGACGGCGTCGCACCCAGCCTGCAGCTTCCAGGAGCAAGCGAGCTGAACCACGGCCCCAGTCTCCAGCTCTATGGTTGCAACCGCGTAGTCCTCAACTTGGGATGTGACGTCCTTGAGCGGCGCGCCACCCGAAAAGAGTTTTCCCGAGACAGAGCCCACGCCTGGATTGTTCAACGCCCACAGGGCAAGATCGACCAGGTGAACTCCGAGATCCATCACACAGCCGCCGCCGGAGAGCGCGGGATCATAGAACCATGGCTTGTCCGGGCCATAAGCGTTGTGGAACACGAGATCAACCGCATAGATCCGGCCCACTTCACCGGAGTTGATCATCTCGCGGATGCGGCGCATGCCTTCGGTCAAGCGGTAGGAGAGATCGACGCAGAGCAGGCGGTCGGCCTTGCGCGCCGCATCGACCACTGCCTGAACCTCTGCCACGTTGCGCCCCAGCGGCTTTTGGCAGAAGACGGCAACACCACGTTCGAGAGCCTGGATCGATTGCTCGGCGTGCATGGCGCTGGGTGTGGCGATGACCACGCCATCGACACCAAGATCAAGAATGTCATCGAGGGATGAGACGAGCTTCGCCTCCGGCGCAAGCTTCCCGGCCTCTGCCGCCATATCAGCTGAAGGGTCGGCAATGGCGGCGACATCGACAGATCCCGTGCCGAGGATGGCCTGCATACGATGCCGGCCGATCCAGCCGACACCGAGGAAGCCAAGGCGCGGACGAGCCAAGGCCGTCTCTGGAGATGACTTGAAGAGAGCCTGCTGTGTCATCAGAAGGTCACCAGCGCTTTGAGGAATCCATCCGGCCGATCGCGGGTCGCGTTGAGCGCTTCGTCGAGACGCTCCAGGGGGTAGGTATGCGTATAGAGCGAACTCGGATCGAGCCGTCCCGACGCGATGGCGTGAATCGCTTCGCGTAAGCCCTGCATATAGATCTGGGGATCTCGCTCGTGAGCATTGATCACGTCGAGCCCACGCCAGTTCCACAGCCACATATTGACCTGCCGTGGACCATCCTGATGATAGCCGGCCACGATCAGCTTGCCGCGCTCTCGCGTCAGCTCAGCAGCGAGGTCGAGCGGCCATTGCTTGCCCACCGCCTCGATCACGCGATCACAAAATGCGCCACCGGTGAGTTCCTTCACCCTCTCAAGGATGGTGGAGTGGTCCTCCATCGGGATCATCTCATCCGCACCCATCCGGCGAGCGAGATCAAGCGAGTAAGGCCGGCGCGAGATGGCGATCACCCGCGCCCCGGCATCCTTGGCCAGCCTGGTGAGGATCGCGCCGAGAAAGCCGATCCCGATGATCGCGATTGTCTGTCCGGCCTCAATCTCGCTGCGGCGGAAGATGTTCATGGCGCAGCCGAGAGGTTCGCCTGGGAAAGGCTGGCCGGAGAGAGCGGCCGGCAAAGGCGCAACGGAATCGACATCGGCGATGTCGTATTCCGCATAGGATTTGTAGGTGAGAGCGGCGACCCTGTCGCCGACAGACAACGCTCCGACTCCCTCCCCGATAGCATCGACGATACCCCAGGCCTCATGCCCGAGCCCACCTGGCTCGGTGGGAAACTGCATCCAGTCCGGCCCTGCCCAAGGTGTGAGGTTCGAAGCGCAGACGCCACATCCTTCAAGGCGAAGGCGCACCTGCCCTGGACCGGGCTCAGGCAGCGCCACCTCCTTGATTTCCATTTGGCCGGGGCCGGTGAGAATGGCCGCCCGCATGGTGAGCGCAGTTGTGCGGGACCGGCGGCCCGCAACGCTCCCGCCGGGGTCAACGGAAGCGGCAAATGCGTCGTTGTTCAATGGCTTATCGTTCAACAAGTCTTCATCTCCACCTCTATGTCCGAGCAACTAGAGACAGGGTGCGAGACTTCAAGGCTTGGCTGTTTGGGTGCGGGTTTCGAGCGTCGATGAGAGCTCAGGCGTCAGAGTTTTCCTGCCTCTGCTTTTCAGCGACATAGCGCATGCGTGCCTCGCTATCAGGCACCAGGCCCTGCGCAGCACACCAACGCGCAAAGGATGATGGCTCAATCAGGATGCGGACGATCTCCAGGCCGGCCTGCCGACCAACATTCTCGTTGTTCTCGGCTGCCACGAGCCATTGCTCGTAAGTCGGAGCCAGGTTGTGGCGGTCTGCCATCATCTCACGAATATCAGGATAATCCTGGCGGCTATACCACGGCAGACCGATTTTCCGTTTCTCTTCCTGCACGCAAGTTTTTTCCGTGAAACAGCAGGCATCGAGCCCTCGCGTCCTGCTAAGGCGCAAGGGTTCGATGCAGTCTTGCATCATCAGCTCAAAAGGTAGAGCACCGCAGGAGCCGCGGCCAGAAGGCTGACGGAGGTGACGAACATCAGGCGATGATCGGGATTGGCAATGCGGCGGACTTTCCTTGCGGTCACGCCCGCTTCCATGCTCCAGCCATTCATGCAGGAGCAGAGGAGCCGATGAGCCGAGCGCTCGGAGAGGTCGAAATACTCCATGGCGTCGCCCAGCCTGTCACCCTTGAGACCATCCGCACGGAGGATAGGGTCTTCGTATGCAACCGTGATGGGGGATTCGTCCGATCTCAGTTCGGGTCGTTTTTCCTCGGGCGTAAACTCGATCTCGCCCAATGAGCGCAGCCGCCGTTTTGGCTGACGCTCCAACAATTCGGCCCAACGCTCAAGACGCTCGCGCCGGGACAGGAAACCTTGCTTGAACTCATGTACCTCAGCAACGCCACGCAGTGTCTCTACAGGCTTGTGTTCCATCGGTGTTCTCCGCAATGGGAGCCGGCCCTGAAGCCAAGGCCTAGCCCTGGAAGAGTGATGATGAAATGAGTCATAGGCTTTTTTACGTCAACACCGGTCAAAAAAGCGTCTCATGAGGATGAGCCACATGCTCCTGGAAGATGGCTCCCGTCGTTGCCTCGACCTCCTTGAGCACCACGTCGTAGCCCCAAAGGTTCGCGATCATCTGTAGGACGCGCTGCGCATCGTCCTTGTGAAGCAGAGTGCGGTTGAGGACATTGTGATGGAGAATGAGGCGGCGATCGCCCGTGAGATCGACATCGACCACTTGGATGTCCGGGTCGCTCCAACCCACATCGTATTGGTGCGAGAGCGAGCGGCGCAGACGCCGATAACCGCGCTCGTCGTGGATCGCTTCGATCACCAGTTCCGGCCTGTCCGGATCGTCCACCAAATGGAACATGCGCCATTGCCGCATCAGGTGCGGGCTCAAGAACTGTGAGATGAAGCTCTCGTCCCGGTAGTTCGCCCAGACGTCGCGCAGGACGCCCATCGTGTCGTCGCATCCTGCGATATCTGGAAACCACTGCCGGTCCTCGGCTGTCGGCTGTGTGCAGATGCGCTCGATATCCTGCATCATCCCGAAGCCGAGGGCATAAGGATTGATACCCCCATAATGCGGGTCATCATATTCCGGCTGCCGCGTGACATTGGTATGCGACTGCAGAAATTCCAGGAAGGCGCCGTCACTGATCTGCCGCGTCTCGTGCAGCCGGGTCATAATACGATAGTGACAGTAAGTGGCGCATCCCTCGTTCATCACCTTGGTTTGGCGCTGGGGATAGAAATATTGCGCGATCTGGCGGACGATGCGCAGGATCTCGCGCTGCCACGGCTGGAGGCGCGGCGCGGATTTCTCCAGAAAGTACAGGATGTTCTCCTGCGGCAGCTCCAGCAGAGCGCGCCGGCGGTCGTCGCTGAGAGCGGGCTTGGCAGCGCCTCCCTTGGACGGGACGGTGCGCCATAGATCATTGAAGGTCTGTTCCTGGTGGATCTGGCGCTCCCGCTCGCGCCGTTCCTCGGAGCGCAGATCCGGCCGCTTCTTGCGCGGATATCGGTGAACGCCGTGCGACATGAGCGCGTGGGCCGCGTCGAGCACCTTCTCAACGGCACTCTGGCCGTAGCGCTCCTCACAGCGGGCAATGTAACTCTTGGCGAACTCCAGGTAATCGAGGATGCCGTCCGCGTCCGTCCATTCCTTGAAGAGATAGTTGTTCTTGAAGAAGTGGTTATGGCCGAAGGCCGCGTGGGCGATCACCAGCGTCTGCATCGTCGCCGTGTTCTCCTCCATGATGTAGGAGATGCACGGGTTCGAGTTGATCACGATCTCATAGGCGAGACCCATGAGCCCCTGCCTGTAGCCAGCCTCATGGGTGGCAAAGCGCTTGCCGAAGGACCAGTGCTTGTAAAACAGCGGCATCCCGATGGAGGCATAGGCATCGAGCATCTGCTCGGCCGTGATCACCTCGATCTGGTTGGGATAGACATCGAGCCCCATCTCACCGACGGCGATCTGCTCGATGGCATCGTAGACACGCTGGATAGCGCCAAAGTCCCAATCGGCGCCATGGAACAGCAGGGTGTCTTCGTCGATCAGGCTCATGGCACCCTTGCCTCAGCATCGCGACGCCGGAACAGCTCACGGAAGACGGGATAGATTTCGCGCCGGTGGTTGACCTTGCGCATGGCGATGTTGGCGCCATCCTCCTGCAGCGTCTCGTAGGTCTGCCACAGGGCCGTCTTGTGGTTGATGAACCCCGCCTGCATCCGGTCATGGTCGCTGCCGACCTCGAGATAGGCGTAGTACTGGCAGGCCGGCAGGATCACATCCCGCAGCAGGGATGCACTCGTTGCCCCGTCATTGGGCGAGTTGTCGCCGTCGGAGGCCTGCGCTGCATAGATGTTCCAGTTCTCCGGCGGGTAGCGCTCGGCCACGATCCGCTGCATCTCGCGCAGCGCCGACGAGACCACTGTGCCGCCTGTTTCCGGGCTGTGGAAGAAGGTGTCCTCGTCCACCTCCTTCGCCTCGTGGGTATGGCGGATGAAGACGATCTCCACATGCTTGTAGCGCCGGGTCAGGAAGATGTAGAGCAGCATGTAGAAGCGCTTGGCGAGGTCCTTCATGTGCTCGGTCATGGAGCCGGACACGTCCATGAGACAGAACATGACAGCCTGAGCCACCGGCCGCGAGACCGGCTCGAAGCGGCGATACCGTAGATCGAACGGATCGATATACGGAAACTTCCGCGTCCGAAGTCTCAGTTTCTCAAGCTTCTGCCGGAGCTCCACGAGCTTCTCGCTCTCGCCCTCCTTTTCAAGAAGTTCGATTTCCTCTTCGAGTTTCGACAACTCGCTGGATTTTGGTCGGCGCATGGCAATGCGGCGGGACATGGCATTGCGCATGGAGCGCAGGAGCGCAAGATTGATCGGCGACCCGGTGACAGAATAGCCTGCGCGGCGCATGCCCTGCACCTCTACCGTCGCAAGGCGACGCTTGGCGAGATCGGGCAGTTCCAAATCCTCCAGGAAGAGGTCGAGGAACTCTTCGCGGCTCAAGGCAAAGCGGAAGTCATCCTCTCCTTCGCCGCTTGTCCCGGCAGAGGATCCTCCGCCGCCTCCACCCGGAGGCCTGTCGATCGTGTCACCCTCGATGAAGCGCTTGTTGCCGGGAAGGATGTGGTCATGCACGCCCCCCTCACCGGACCGACGGAAGCTGGGCTCGCGCACGCCATCGGCCGGAATAGAGACCTCTCCGCCCCTCTCGAGATCGGTGATGTCACGGTCACCGGCCGTCTGGCGCACGGCTCGCTGGATCTGTGCTTTGGCACGGCGAAGAAAGCGTTGGCGATTGGCAAGACTCTTGCCGCCTGGATTGAGGCGTCTGTCGATGATGTACATTGGAACGCCTGCTCCGCCTCCGCTTTCTGTCAGCCCGCCTGCTTCACGCGCATGTACCATTCCACCAAGCGCCGCACCTGCCGCTCGGTATAACCCCGCTCCATCATCCGCTGCACGAACTCGCCGTGCTTCTTCTCGGTTTCGCTGTCCTTCTTGGAGCCGAAGCTGATGACGGGCAGCAGTTCCTCGACCTGAGAGAACATGCGGCGCTCGATGACGTCGCGGATCTTCTCATAACTTGTCCACGAGGGATTGCGCCCGTGATTGCTGGCTCGGGCTCGCAGCGAGAACTTCACGACCTCGTTGCGGAAGTCCTTCGGGTTCGCGATGCCCGCCGGCTTCTCGATCTTCGTGAGCTCCTGGTTGAGGAGTTCACGGTTGAGGAGCTGGCCGGTATCCGGATCCTTGAAGTCCTGATCTTCGATCCAGGCATCCGCATAGGCCACGTAACGGTCGAAGAGGTTCTGGCCGTAGTCGTGGTAGGATTCGAGATAGGCCTTCTGGATCTCGTGACCGATGAAATCGGCGTAGCGGGGCGCGAGCTCGCCCTTGATGAACTCGAGATATCGGCGCTCCACATCCTGCGGCAGTTGCTCGCGACGCAGCGATTGTTCGAGCACATACATGAGGTGCACCGGGTCGGCCCCCACCTCGATGGTGTCGTGATTGAAGGTCGCGGACAGCACCTTGAAGGCAAAGCGGGTGGAGATCCCGTCCATGCCCTCGTCGACGCCGGCAGCATCCCTGTATTCCTGCAGGCTGCGTGCCCTGGGATCGACCTCTCGCAAGCTCTCGCCGTCATAGACCCGCATCTTCGAGTAGAAGTTCGAATTTTCGTGCGGGCGCAGCCGCGAAAGCACCGAGAATCGGGCCAGCATCTCGAGCGTGGCCGGAGCACAGGGCGCAGTCGCCAGCTCGGAGCCTCGGATCAGCTTCTCGTAGATCTTCTGCTCCTCGGTCACCCGCAGGCAGTACGGCACCTTGATCACATAAATGCGATCAATGAAGGCCTCGTTGTTCTTGTTCGACTTGAAGCTCTGCCACTCGGCTTCGTTGGAGTGGGCGAGAATGATGCCGCTGAACGGAATGGAGCCGATATTCTCGGTGCCGACATAATTTCCTTCCTGCGTCGCCGTCAGGAGAGGATGGAGCATCTTGATCGGCGCCTTGAACATCTCGACGAATTCGAGAATGCCCTGGTTGGCGCGATTGAGACCGCCGGAATAGCTGTAGGCGTCCGGATCGGCCTGCGAGAGCGTCTCCAGCTTACGGATATCCACCTTGCCGACGAGGGAAGAAATGTCCTGGTTGTTCTCGTCGCCAGGCTCCGTCTTGGCAATTGCGATCTGGCGCAACCGTGAGGGGTTGATCTTCGCCACACGGAATTTTGTGATATCGCCGCGGAACTCGTCGAGCCGCTTGATCGCCCAGGGGCTGAGCAGATTGGTCAAGCGCCGCCTCGGAATCCCGTAGCGCTCCTCGAGCACCGGACCCATCTGCTCCGAGTCGAACAGGCCAAGCGGACTCTCGAAGACGGGGCTGATCTCGTCACCGGCTTTCAGCACGTAGATAGGATGCACCTCCATGAGCGCCTTGAGACGCTCGGCGAGGGAGGATTTGCCGCCACCGACGGGGCCGAGGAGGTAGAGGATCTGCTTGCGCTCCTCCAGCCCTTGAGCCGCATGCCGGAAGAAGCTCACGATCATCTCGATCGTCTCTTCCATACCGTAGAATTCGGAGAAGGCTGGATAGACGCGGATCGTTCGGTTCATGAAGATGCGGCCGAGACGTGCGTCCTTGGAGGTATCGACAAGCTGCGGTTCACCGATCGCTGCCAGGATGCGCTCGGGAGCGCTGGCATACATCATGGGATTGTCGCGGCACCCTTCCAGGTATTCCGCAAGGGACATCTCCGCCTCACGGCGGGTTTCGTAGGACTTCAGGAAACTCGAGAACAGGTCGTCGGAATGATGCATGGTGCCACCGAAATCAGATCCCTCTCAGAGATAACGACTTTGCACCGCTAAGGTTGCCCAGACCATGCCGTGCGATGATGCGTCAGAACGTGCCTATGGCAGCTTTCCCCTTTTCCATTGCGGCCTTCGCGATGCGATCATGAAGCCTGGATCTGCAGCGGAGCGTCTGTATCGAGATAGCGAGCCGTCTTTCCCGACTAGCCTCGCGGATTGCTGCTGGATCGGCAAGTTAAAGTTTCTCTCAACCACCGAATTCTGATGGACCACTTCGCCGGCATCCCAATTCAGGCTGCGGCTCTTTCACAGCGCATCAAATCTTCTCTTTGTCAGTTAGTTCGTCAGGCAGCGAAAACCAGAAGCAGGCGAATATTTTTTGATGATATATTGTTATATTGCTGCCCTGTGATACGCTTGGAAGGAGACATGTCATGGTGGAGTCAACATGCATTGACGCCGACCCCGCCTAACCTATCGTTTGCTCCAGCAGAAGGCTGATATCCGCAGTCGTGCCACACCTATTATCCCTGCAACGGAGAGTCCCGTGATCAAAGCTTTTGGCTACGCCGCCCAGGACGCCACGACCCCGCTCGCTCCCTTCAGCTTCGAACGTCGCGAGCCGCGGGAAAGCGACGTTCAGATCGAGATTCTCTACTGTGGGGTCTGCCACTCCGATCTGCACACCGTCCGTGAGGAATGGGGCGGCACGCTTTTTCCCAGCCTTCCAGGTCACGAAATCGTGGGTCGCGTCACACGAGTCGGAGACGGCGTGCAAAAATTCAAGGTCGGCGACCTGGTCGGTGTCGGCTGCATGGTGGATTCCTGCCGGGCCTGCAGCAGCTGCCGCGAGGGCCTGGAGCAATACTGCGAAGTTGGCTTCACCGGCACATATAACGGGCCCGAGCAGGGCACAGGCGCCAACACCTATGGCGGCTATTCCGATGTGATCGTGGTGGACGAGAGCTTCGTCCTGCGCATTCCGGACGGTCTCGATCCTGCCGCCGCCGCTCCGCTTCTCTGCGCCGGCATCACCACCTATTCTCCGCTCCGCCGCTGGCGGGTTCAGCCTGGCCAGAAGGTCGGCGTCGTAGGCTTGGGCGGTCTTGGCCATATGGCCGTCAAGCTCGCCCGCGCCATGGGTGCACATGTGGTGCTCTTCACCACGTCGCCCAACAAGAGAGAAGATGCTCTGGCGCTGGGTGCGCACGAAGTCGTGATCTCAAAAGACAAAGAAGCCATGGCAGCCCACCGCAACAGCTTCAACTTCATTCTCGACACGGTCGCAGCCCCCCACGATCTCGATTCCTATCTCGTGCTGCTGGGCCGCGATGGTGCCATGGTGCTGGTCGGCGCTCCCGCCGAGCCGCACCCCGCAACAACGGTCTTCAACCTCATCATGAAGCGGCGGCAGATCGCAGGCTCCCTCATCGGTGGCATCGCCGAGACTCAGGAGATGCTCGATTTCTGTGCACAGCACGGCATCACCGCCGAGATCGAGATGATCCCGATCCAGAACATCAACCAAGCCTACGAGCGGATGCTCAAGAGCGATGTCAAATACCGCTTCGTGATCGATATGGCCTCGTTGAAGCAGGAGGCGGCGGCATAACGGGCTTCTCATGCTGGTTTATGGTGACGTGGAGTGCGTCGAGACGGTTGGCGAGAGGCAGACGGCAATCGCGAACCATCTCAGGGAGATGGACGCATTGCCGCCGGGAAGCGAACGGCATGCAGCCCTCGTCTCGGCCTTCATCGGCACGAGCGAACTTGTTCAGGGGCTCATTGATACTGACTCCCGGATGCGCGGGCTCGATGCCCTCTCCCCCGTTCACGTCAGCGGAATGGAATGCCTGTCGCTTCTGGCACAGGCCATCTTACGATCCTGGCAGAGCGGCTTTTCCCGAGCCTCTTTGCCTGTGTCTTTCCGGAACAAGCTACTGAGCTTCGATCCTGACCAGACGATTCGCACCAAGAGGGCGGAAGGCTACGCTTTCTATGCGCTTTATCCTGAGAGCTACGTGGAAGCCGCCCGCCGTTCGGGCCTCGGCTCGAACACTAGGGTGATCGGCATCCGCAGCATCGGCGCAGGCTTGAGTGCCATTGTCGCCGCGGCCATCACCGCTTCTCCCGCTTTCACGGTTCGCCCCATGGGTCACCCGTTCCGCCGCGAGGTGAAGGTCGATCCTGCAGTGACCGCGATGCTGACCCGAGATGCGGCTGCTGCATTTGCCATCGTCGATGAGGGCCCTGGCCTGTCCGGCAGCTCCTTTGGTGCGGTTGCAGATTGGCTGGAAGGCGCCGGCGTCGCTCGCGAGCGCATCCACTTCTTCCCAAGTCATGCCGGGCCTCCGGGACCGCAGGCCAGTCCACACCATCGCGAGCGATGGAGCAGCGTTTCGCGCCACTTCGTCAGTATGGACGAGCTTCTTCTCAGTGATGAAAGCCGCGCCCTCCCCCGCTGGGTGGAAAGCCTTACCGGAGCTCTGCAAAATGGGCTCGAGGACATTTCTGGCGGTTCATGGCGTGCCTTGCGGTACGGAGAGCGCGACTGGTGGCCCGCCGCGAATATTCAGCAGGAGCGGCGAAAGTTTCTGGCGCGGACGGAGGACGCGACATGGCTGGTCAAATTTGCCGGTCTCGGTGAGAGCGGATCTCGGAAATACAGGATCGCCCAGCAGCTCCATCATGCAGGCTTCACGCCGGAGGTCGCAGGCTACCGCCATGGATTTCTCGTGGAACGCTGGCATGGCGATGCACTCTCACTCGACCAGCAGCCTGTCGAACGAGATAAGCTGGTGAGGCAGATCGGCGCCTATCTCGGCTTCCGGGCGCGCCACTTTCCAGCCGAGCCGCATCAGGGTTCATCTCTGGCCGAGCTTCGCGAGATGGCTCACTACAACACGAGACAGGCCCTAGGGGAGCAGACGGCATCCACCCTTGATCAGGCCTTACCGAGGGTCGATGGTCTCAGCCGACATGTCCGTCGTGTCTTCACCGATAACCGCATGCAACCTTGGGAGTGGCTCGTGATCGGCGATCAGCTGATCAAGACCGATGCCCTGGATCATTGTGCGACCCATGACCTTGTCGGCTGTCAGGACATCACATGGGATATTGCCGGAGCCGCTGTCGAGTTCAGCCTGTCGGCTCAAGACATTGATCTCCTTTGCACCATCGTTGAGGAAGAGAGCGGCCATCCCGTTTCCCCTGCCCTTCACTCTTTCCTTGTGCCCTGCTATCTCGCCTTTCAGATCGGCGCTCACGCGATGGCGGCTGATGCCCTCAAAGGCAATGAAGAAGAGAACCGCCTGCGCCTTGCTGTCGAGCGATATGGCCTCTTGCTGCGAAACCAGCTTGAGCATCCGGACCGGCTTGGCTTCAACGAGGAACAAGACAGAGTTCCTGCCAGTTAACGGCCAAGGCAGTTCATTGATACCTCGCCTGCCCTATCGGCGGAGAGGAACGGCGCAGGCATGTTTTCCGAAACAGGGCGACTTCTCAGGGCCGCGTTCGAAGGATGGTGGAACGATCGCGCCATGAGCCTCGGCGCCTCGATCGCCTTCTTCACCGTCTTCTCCCTGGCGCCCATGCTGCTTGCAGCCATCGCTGTCGCAGGGCTGGCTTTCGGTCGGGAGGCGGCGCAGGGTGCCATTGTCTCCGAACTCGGCAGCCTGATCGGCACGGACGAGGCCTCCGCCCTTGAGACCATGATCGCCAGCGCCAGCAATGTGGGCTCGGGTATCATCGGCACGACAATCGGCATCACCACTTTCCTGCTGCTGGTCACCGGCGCCGTCGTCGAGTTGCAGGACAGTCTCAATATCGTCTGGAAAGCCGAGCCGCCGGAAGGTTCGGGCCTCCTCAACTTCCTGCGGACACGGATTATCAGTCTCGCCCTTGTGCTGGGGATAGGATTCCTTCTGCTTGTCTCGCTCATCATCGATGCCGGGCTGTCTGCCGTAGGTGCTTACATCGAACCCAACTTCTCCGGTGCGACGGCGATCCTGCGCTTCCTCAACAGCCTCGTCGCTTTTGCGATTGCTGTTCTTCTGTTTGCCATGATCTTCAAGGTGCTGCCGAATGTGGATATCAACTGGGGCGATGTCTGGACCGGCTCGCTGGTTACGGGCCTCCTGTTCACGATCGGCAAGTTCCTGATCGGGTATTATCTCGGCAAGAGCAACGTCGCCTCAAGCTACGGCGCCGCCGCCTCCATCATCACGATTCTGCTCTGGATCTATTATTCCGCCCTGATCCTGCTGTTCGGCGCGGAGTTCACGAAGGCCTATGCCGAAAGCCGAGGGAGCCGAAGTGGCGTGAGCGAAAAAGCCCGTGAAGCAGAAGCGGGGCGGTGAACCCGGCCCGCCTTTGCCCGAACTCATCCGTTCTATTCGGCCGCCTGACGCGTTGCTAAGGTCGTCGGGGCGTTGCGCATTCCGTCCAAAACCTCCTCGGCCGAGGCTTTGTAGTTCTTCACGGAACTCGTCCACTGCCCCAGACGGTCTCGTCGATCTTGTCGCCGTTCTTACCCAAATTCTGCAGCCGGCGCTTCCATCATCCGTCAGCACCTGCTTCGGCTTCGCAGCCTCGTTCGGATACGGCGAAAGAGCTTACCTGATGCAGGGGGCAAGAAAGGGAAAAGGCGAATTCCGAAAGGCTCTTCGCAATCAGTCAAAGATGCGCTCGCCCTGCTCGTCGATAATCTGTTTGCCCTTAACAATGGCGAAGGCTTCTGCATCCGGTTTGCTCGCATGCGTCTCGGCGCGCACGAAGCGATGCTCCTTCAGGCCCGTGTCGGAGTCTTTCTCGATGATACCTGCCGTTTGATACTGCCCTTTGGACTGGTAAGGCGCAGGCCTGATCCGAAAGCCCTTGTACTCCACGGCCTCCGCCGCAGGTTCAGTGACGCCGCGGGCTTCGCCTCCCGTGAAGCGGTTCCAAAGGTCGTTGAAGAATGAGGCCATGGCGTCACCGGATTAGAATTATGATTCGTCAGGGGTCAGCATATCCTTGGAGATGCCCGGAGGGTCAACCCTGTTGCATTTGATCACAAGTCACTGATCCAAGCGGGAAATCAGGCTGTGCGCCTTGACGAGGACGCTCTTCGCGTGAACCTTGATGTGCAGAAAGGCTCAAAGGAGCCTGGATCAGGTACAGGGATCTCACCATGAAGCATCCTCTGTTCGTCCTATCTTTGTCCGGCACATTGCTGACCGGTGGCATTGCCTTTGCTCACCACGGCTGGGGCAGCTACGACGCATCCAAGCCGTTCTTCATTACCAGCGCTGTCCAGCGAGCGGATTGGCAGAATCCTCATGTGATGATCGTCGTGACCCATGCCACTAGGAATTGGGAAGCCGTTCTCGCTCCTCCCTTCCGCATGGGCGCCCGCGGCCTGGAACCAGACATGATCAAACCGGGCACGCAGGTAACCGTTGAAGGGTATCCTTCAACACGGATCCAGAACGAAATGAGGGCGGAGAGGATCACCGTCGGCGGCAAGACATTCGAACTCCGCTAATGTATCTCGACATGCTCGCCGCTCTGGAATCGTCCTGGCTGGGCCATGCCGGACGTCATTCGGCTTGGCTTTACACGTTGGCGAACCTATTCCATGTCCTCGGAGCGGCCTTCCTCGTGGGAGGCATTGCCGTCTTCGACCTGAAGGTCCTGGCCGAGCACGGAAAGAACGCGCGGCAGGTCGGCCGTTATGCCATTCCTCTCGCGGCGGCAGGGCTCGCAATACAGATTCCTTCGGGAATTCTTCTCCTGGCCGTCGAAGCACGAGCCCTTGGAGTGAACCCGGCTTTCTACACCAAACTCGTCTTCATCGCCGTAGGGTTTGCCAACGTCATTCTCTTTCATACCCGTTTCAACGCCACCCTACGCGCAGATGCTCTGCCTCCGGAGGCTCGCGTCTATGCTCTCGTCTCCCTGATCGCATGGATCGTCGTCCTCTTGGCTGGACGAATGATCGCCTATCTTTAGCCCTACTCTTCCCTCGCTGTTTGTAACGTCCCTTCATTTCAGGTCCCCATGCGCATCTGGCCGGCACTGTTTTGCGGATTCTTCCTGCTTTGCGCTCCGGCTTCAGCTTCTCAAGGAGCATCCGGAGAAACAGTCGAGCAAGCATTGTGTCGTCTTATCGAAGGAGCGGCGCAGAGGCAGGATATTCCACGTGACTTCCTGACGAAGCTCATCTGGCAGGAAAGTTCATTCCGCACGAGCGTGGTAAGCCCCGCAGGCGCACAGGGGGTGGCGCAGTTCATGCCGGGAACCGCAAAGGAGCGCGGTCTGATGGATCCGTTCGATCCTGAGCAGGCGATTCCTAAAGCCGCAGAACTGATTGCCGATCTGTCGAATCAATTCGGCAATCTCGGTTTGGCGGCTGCAGCCTATAACGGTGGGCCGGCCCGGGTATCGTCGTGGCTTGCAGGGCGCGGGGACTTGCCCGAGGAGACGAGAAACTATGTCGCCGCCATCACAGGACGTGCGGCAGAAGACTGGGCAGATGACTTGAAGAGCGCCGAGAGGGCAAACGAACACGATCAGATAAAGCCTGAGCCGGAAAGCTGCCGGCAGATCGTCGCGGCTCTGCGTCAGCCCGGACGCGGCAGCGATATCGAAGCCCCGTTCGCACCCTGGGGCGTTCAGCTGGCCGGCAATTTCTCGAAAGCCTTGGCGCTGTCTTCATACAAGCGCGCGAGTCAGACCTACGCTTCCGTGCTGAAGGATTTACGCCCCATGATCATTGGAACACGCTTGCGCTATCGCGGCACGAGAACTTTCTATCGGGTGCGTGCTCCTGCGGAATCGCGCAAGAGCGCAGAAGGTCTCTGTCAAAAAATTCGCTCTCTCGGCGGCAATTGCATCGTCTTGCCGAGCTAAAGACGAGCTAAAGAAAAAGCCTGGATCGTGCAATCCAGGCTTTTTGGAAATCTCATCGCCGCTGAGGCCGCAGAGAGCGTGCCAGCTCGCGAATGACATTGTCTTCGATGCTGAGATTGAGATCATTGTTCTCGTCCTCAGCAACTTCGACATCGGTCGACACCGCCGGAGTCGGCTGCGCTTGCGATCTGCCTTGTGCAGCGGGAGCGGCTCTCTCGGAGGCACCCGAGGCTGCGCCACTTTGCACGAGCTCGACCTCGGCAGGGTTTCTCATCTGCTGCTGGGGCGCATAGGAACGGCCCGTGCTGTAGCGGTTCTCAAGCGTGTCGAGCAGGCTGTTGAGCGCAGCGTTCGAGAGCGGAACTTCCGGCACCTGTGGTGGGCCGTTGAGCGCAATCGCACGGTTCTGATAGGTCTCCTCCGCCGTGACGTCGGGGCCGAACCAGGACAGGGGACGGAAATCCCGAGCCTCTTCCTCGCTCTCGAACGACACTGAGATCATGTCGAGAGGACCTGGCGTAACGAAGCGGGCGATCTGAATGTCACGGGTACCGACCGTCAGATGCGTGAGCAGGTAATCGAGCTTGCCCGGCGTCACATCGAGCAGCGCCTCCGCATGGGCGCGCGGCACATCCGTGCGTTCCTCGACAGGTCCGTTGGCGCCTGCATGCACCAGGACGAGGCTTCCTTTATCGCCATCCACGATCACGAAAGAGCTTCGGTCAGCCTGATTGGGGAAATGGCCTTCCGTGACGCGGTTGCCACCTCTCTCTTTTCTTATCAAGCGAGCAAGAGACGAGGCAATGAGATAACGTCTGTAAGCGACCATTTTAAGCTCTCTGATACAATGCGCAGAATACTTGCTGGCTTTAAAACTCGCTGCGCCTACACTCAACGGAATAGAGTTGCGGTTTATGTCAACCATGCTGAGCAAGCATGGCTCGACACACAACAACATTCCGGCGCTAGGCAGCTTGGTTCTTCTGAGCCAGCAATACTCAGTGAGTGCTTATGATGGCGTTCCCAAGGCAAACTTCAATGGAATAACCAGGAAGCTCTTAGTGATTTGCAAACGGAGTTAATTCGTATCAGCACCGAAACGATATTCATTGCTGAGAGACACATGGGCTGCCGAGCCCATGTGTCTCTCAACATGCGTCCCTCAACAAGGAGATTAGTGAGCCTTCAGCAGCCCACGCGATGCCAAATTGCTCATGAGAGCGCGGAGGCCGAAGGTCCACGGCTCGCACTCCGAACTCGGCTTCATGCG